>NZ_JBEPRY010000002.1:0-689358 GCF_040548605.1 Bradyrhizobium sp. JR4.1 | reverse complement strand
TCGCCGGCGGCAAGGGCGAGCAGGGCACCATTCGCCTGTCCGCCTATCACGAGGGCGGCCACATCATCATCTGCATCGCCGACAACGGCCGTGGCCTGAACACCGACAGGATCAAGGCCAAGGCGATCTCCTCAGGGTTGGTCACCGAGGCCGAGCTCGAGAAGATGAGCGAAGCCCAGATCCACAAGTTCATCTTCGCGCCGGGCTTCTCCACTGCTGCCGCCATCACCTCGGTGTCGGGGCGCGGCGTCGGCATGGACGTGGTGCGCACCAATATCGACCAGATCGGCGGCACCATCGACATCAAGTCGGTCGCCGGCGAAGGCTCCTCCGTCACCATCAAGATCCCGCTGACGCTCGCCATCGTCTCCGCGCTGATCGTGGAAGCCGCCGGCGACCGCTTTGCGATCCCGCAGCTCTCCGTGGTCGAGCTGGTGCGGGCCCGCGCCAACTCGGAGCACCGCATCGAGCGCATCAAGGACACCGCGGTTCTCCGGCTGCGCAACAAGCTGTTGCCGCTGATCCATCTCAAGAAGCTGCTCAAGATCGACGACGGCGCCGTCTCCGATCCCGAGAACGGCTTCATCGTGGTGACGCAGGTCGGCAGCCAGACCTTCGGCATCGTCGTCGACGGCGTGTTCCACACCGAAGAAATCGTGGTCAAGCCGATGTCGACGAAGCTGCGTCACATCGACATGTTCTCGGGCAATACCATCCTGGGCGACGGCGCGGTCATCATGATCATCGACCCCAACGGCATTGCCAAGGCGCTCGGCGCCGCCGGCTCCTCGGCCCATGACATGAACAGCGAGAACGGGGCTCACAGCATCGGAAGTGGCGAGCAGACCACCTCGCTGCTGGTGTTCCGCGCCGGCTCGTCCCAGCCCAAGGCGGTCCCGCTCGGGCTCGTCACGCGCCTGGAAGAACTCCCGGCCGACAAGATCGAGTTCAGCAACGGCCGCTACATGGTGCAGTACCGCGAGCAGCTGATGCCGCTCGTTGCCATGGAGAGCGTCACCATCGCGAGCCAGGGCGCCCAGCCGATCCTGGTGTTCTCCGATGACGGCCGCTCCATGGGCCTCGTCGTCGACGAGATCATCGACATCGTCGAGGAACGGCTCAACATCGAGGTCGGCGGATCCTCCTCCGGCATTCTCGGCTCGGCCGTGATCAAGGGCCAAGCCACCGAGGTGATCGACGTCGGCCACTTCCTGCCGATGGCGTTCTCCGACTGGTTCACCCGCAAGGAGATGAAGCCGTCGCTGCACTCGCAATCGGTGCTGCTGGTCGACGACTCGGCGTTCTTCCGCAACATGCTGGCCCCGGTGCTCAAGGCCGCCGGCTACCGCGTCCGCACCGCGCCGACCGCGCAGGAGGGCTTGGCCGCGCTGCGCGCGCAGACCTTCGACGTGGTCCTGACCGACATCGAGATGCCCGACATGAACGGGTTCGAGTTTGCCGAGACCATCCGCTCCGACAGCAATCTGGGCGCGATGCCGATCATCGGGCTCTCCGCGCTGGTGTCGCCGGCGGCGATCGAGCGCGGCCGTCAGGCCGGCTTCCACGACTATGTCGCCAAGTTCGACCGTCCCGGTCTGATCGCGGCGCTGAAGGAACAGACCGCGGGCGCCGCCGGCGCCTCCGAGCTGAGCCGCGCAGCAGCGTAACCAGCGGGATCAGGAGATACGCAACATGACCAAGAAGACCCAGTCCGGCGAAGGCGCCATGGTCGAATACGTCACCGCGATGATCGGTGGCCAGCTGTTCGGCCTGCCGATCTCCCGCGTCCAGGACGTGTTCATGCCCGAGCGCGTCACCCGCGTGCCGCTGTCCTCGCGCGAGATCGCGGGCGTGCTGAACCTGCGCGGCCGCATCGTCACCGTGGTCGACATGCGCGCCCGGCTCGGCCTGCCCAAGCCCGAGGACGGCAAGATCCCGATGGCGGTCGGCGTCGACCTGCGCGGTGAATCCTACGGCCTCCTGATCGACCAGATCGGCGAAGTGCTGCGGCTCGCCGAGGACGGCATGGAAGAAAACCCCGTCAATCTCGACCCCCGCATGGCCAAGCTCGCCGGCGGTGTCCACCGTCTCGACGGCCAGCTCATGGTCGTCCTCGACGTCGATCGCGTCCTCGAGCTCAAAACCGAAGTGCAAATGGCTGCGTGAGCCCCGAAAACATCGAAGCCGGAGAACCAAGATGAAGACGTGTTTGGTGGTCGATGATTCCAGCGTCGTGCGCAAGATCGCACGCCGGATCCTGGAAGGCCTGGAATTCGAAGTCACGGAGGCCGAGGACGGCTCCAAGGCGCTCGAGGTCTGTCAGCACAAGCTGCCCGACGCGGTGCTGCTGGACTGGAATATGCCGGTGATGGACGGCTTCGAGTTCATGGGCCACATGCGCCGCCTGCCGGGCGGCGACCAGCCCAAGGTCGTGTTCTGCACCACTGAAAACAACGTGGCTCATATCGCTCAGGCGCTCAGCGGCGGCGCCAACGAGTACATCATGAAGCCCTTCGACAAGGACATCATCGCCGACAAATTTGCTGAAGTCGGCTTGATCCCGGTCGGACAAGCCATCGTCTGAGTGTCTGGCGGAGTGTTCCGGCCAGAGTGTTCCCAGTACAGCTTCCGAGAGGCCCATCCGTGACCCCGACCGAATATGAGTATCTGCGTAAGTTCCTGAGGGATCATTCCGGGCTCGATCTGTCCGCAGACAAGCAATATCTGATTGAAAGCCGGCTGTTGCCGCTGGCGCGCAAGGCCGGGATCTCCGGCATCGGCGAGCTCGTGCAGAAGCTGCAAGGCGCTGGCTCGGGCGCGCTCGTCACCAGCGTGGTCGAGGCGATGACCACCAACGAGACCTTCTTCTTTCGCGACAAGGTCCCGTTCGATCATTTCCGCGACACCATCATGCCGGAGATCATCAAGGCCCGCGCCGGCCGCCGCAGCGTGCGCATCTGGTGCGCCGCCGGCTCGACCGGGCAGGAGCCCTATTCGCTGGCGATGAGCCTGAAGGAGATGGGTGCGGCCCTGACCGGCTGGCGCGTCGAGATCATCGCCACCGACCTGTCGCAGGAGGTGCTCGAGAAGGCCAAGGCCGGCATCTACAGCCAGTTCGAAGTGCAGCGCGGCCTGCCGATCCAGATGCTGATGAAATATTTCAAGCAGACCGGCGAGACCTGGCAGATCAATCCCGAGCTGCGGGCGATGATCCAGCACCGGCAGCTCAATCTGCTGCACGATTTCGCTCAGCTCGGCACCTTCGACGTCATCTTCTGCCGCAACGTGCTGATCTATTTCGACCAGGACACCAAGATCAACATCTTCAACCGCCTGGCTCGCCAGATCGAGGGAGACGGTTTCCTGGTGCTGGGCGCGGCCGAAACGGTGGTCGGACTGACCGACACGTTCAGGCCGATTCCGGAGCGGCGCGGTCTCTACAAGCCGAACGACGCGCGTGCCGCGGCCGCCAAGCCGGCTCTTGCCGGCGCAGCGCCGCGCGTAGCGGTCATGGCAGGACGATAGGCATGGCCGAGGATGGCAAGGGCGCGGAACGCGTGACGTTCAGTCGCGGCTATGATGTCTGCATCATGGCCATCGACGGCACCTGGCGCCGCGACTGCAAGCTCAACGCGATCTCCGACACCGACGCCATCCTGACGGTGGAAGGCTCGATTCAGGGCCTGAACCTCAAAGAGTTCTTCCTGCTGCTGTCGTCCACCGGCCTCGCCTACCGCCGCTGCGAACTGGTGCGCGTCAACGGCGTCGAAATGGACATCCAATTCCTGCGTGGCAAGAACCGGAAGAAGCGCGGCGCGGCCGGGGGCCGCGACGAGGCGGCGTGATCTTCACGTGCGTCTCGTCGCCGTTTTCCGCGATGTTGGTTCACATTTGCTGAAACATCCGACTGAATTTGCCGTCGCGGCTTTACGTCGCCTAAGCGCGAACCGTGTATCCATTGCCGGTCTCAATCTCAGGATACCGTAATGCCCAGAAGCTCTTTCTCACCTCTCCCGTCAAACCTGCCCCACAGCGCCGAGCGACGCGCGCTTCAGCTTCTGGTGGTCGACGACGACGCCACGCAGCGCAGCCTGATCACGGTCGCGGCCAAGCAGGCCGGCCACGAAGTCACCGTGGCGCCGTCCGTGGCCGAAGCGATCGAAAAACTCCGCACTGCGCGCTTCGATTGCGTGACACTTGATCTCGTGCTGGAGGATGGCGACGGCATCGACGTGCTGGGCGAAATGGCCAAGGCGAAATTTGGCGGTGCCGTGATCGTCGTCAGCGGCATGGACGGCAAGCGCCGCAGCGCCGCCCGCAGCTTCGCCCGTTCCGTCGGGATCGAGCTCCAGAGCCTGCCCAAGCCGCTGGATCTGGCCGCTTTGCGCATCAGCCTCGCCAATCTCGGCAAGACCGCGATGGGCCTGCCGGCGATCCACACCTGGGGTGGCGTCGCCACCGACGCGATCGTGGAGCGGCACCGCGCCTGAGCCTCGGCCCGTCATGCGATGAAACAATGCGGTCGCCGCGTCGCGGCGATCGCGATTTACACCGTGCGGCCGGCTCCCGACGGGCATTCCCAGGGCGTGACCAAGGCCGGCCCGGCAGGCGTCGAGAGCGGCGATCGCCGTGGCATACCGGAGTGTGACATCGTCGAGTACGAAGACGTCGGCGGAACCTTCCGGATCGCTCCCGTGTTCTTGATCCATGGCTGTGGCCGTCCAGCCCATGCTGGTCTCGATCTGCGAGATCAGCTTGCGAAGGTCAGCCGCAATCAGCTCACGGCTATCGACTTCGGGCATTGCGACGAGAGGCGGCGTAGCGGCCAAATTTAGCATGGATATTCTCCGTCCTCCGCAATTAGGCGCCCTGCCGCTACTTGTGCGTTAAGTCCATGTCCCGTACAAATACGGTGGGCCGAATCCGCGCCGAACGCCATAACGGTTGGGGCGGACGCGAATCCTTCATGCCAACCGGATGTGTGGCACATGGCCGAACAAAGCTCTCGCGGTGAAATCTTCGTGGTCGACGACGACGCTGCCGTTCGCGACACCTTGTCGATGGTGTTGAAGGCGGCGGGCTATGAGGTGATCTGTTTTGCGGACGGCGCAGCATTGCTCTCCGTCGCGCGAAACCGCACACCTGCAGCGGTCCTGCTCGACGTGCACATTCCCGGCAAGTCGGGCCTCGATATTCTCAATGAGCTGCACGGCGAGGACTATCCGGCACCGATCTTCATGATCTCCGGACAGGGCGATATCGCGATGGCGGTAGGGGCCATCAAGAGCGGCGCGCTCGACTTCATCGAGAAGCCGTTCCGCGGCAGCGAGATCGTCGGCCGGCTGGACGAGGCGATCGGTGCTTATGCACGCAGGCAGTCGGAGAACGCGGCGCCGAAGTTCGGCTCGCTGCATTTCCCCGGGCGCGAGCCGTTGACGCGCAGGGAGCGCGAGGTGCTCGAGCAGTTTGCCGCCGGCGCCTCCAACAAGGAGGCCGGCCGCACGCTCGGCATCAGCCCGCGCACCATCGAGGACCACCGCGCCAACATCATGAAGAAGCTCGGTGCGCGCAATGCCGCCGATCTGATCCGGATCGTAATGACCGCGGCGCAGCGCGCGTCGTAAATTCCGTGGGGTGACATTTCGTAGCCCGGATGAGCGAAGCGACATCCGGGACTTGGCTCGTAGTGTTCCCGGGCATCGCTTCGCTCACCCGGGCGACGGCTTCTCACCCAGCCCGACGCACCATCAACTGCTCAGCGCCTTGCGGATGGTCCGTGCCAGATCCGATTTGCGATAGGGCTTCGCCAGCAGCAGAACGCCCGAATCCAGCCGGCCGTGATGGATGATCGCGTTCTCGGTATAGCCGGACGTGTAGAGCACCTTGAGATCCGGACGCGTTCTCTGCAGTTCGTCGGCGAGCTGCCGTCCGTTCATCTTTCCGGGCATGATGACGTCGGTGAACAGGAGGTCGAACGGTTTTCCGGCGGCGACGATGGCGAGCGCCTCCGCGGCGTTCGCAGCCTGCAAGGTGACGTAACCGAGCGAATGCAGCTGCGCCAGCACGTAGTCGCGCACCGGCCGGTCGTCCTCGACCACCAGGATCGTCTCGTGTCCGCCCTCGATGGTCGCCGGCGTCACGCCCTCGCCGACCACCGTCGGCGTCTTGCCGGGCGGCAGGTACATCTTGATCGTGGTGCCGTGGCCTTCCTCGCTGTAGATCTTGATATGGCCCGCGGACTGCTTGATGAAGCCGTAGACCATCGAAAGCCCCAGTCCGGTGCCCTTGCCCGGTCCCTTCGAGGTGAAGAAGGGGTCGAACACCCTGGCCAGCATGTTGGCGGGAATTCCGCTGCCGGTGTCGCTCACGGCGATCAGCACGTAGTGTCCTGGCGGGACGTCGTTGACGCTGGCATAGGCCTCGTCGAGATAGGCCGCGCCCGTCTCCACAATCAGCTTGCCGCCGCCGGGCATGGCGTCGCGGGCATTGAGCGCGAGGTTGAGGATCGCGGTGGTGAGCTGGCTTGGATCGACGGTCGCGACGCAGTTCTCGTCCTCGAACACCGATTCGATATGGATCTGCTCGCCCAGCGTCGGCCGCAACAGTTTCGCGGTGTCGATGATCAGCGCGTTGACGTCGATTTCGCGCGGCTGGAGCGGCTGCTTGCGCGCAAACGCCAGCAGGTGCTGAGTCAGCTCGGCGCCACGCCCGGCGGCCTCGTCGATCATCTTTGTGATCGCCGCGAGCTCCGGCTCCCCGGCCACCGCGTCGGCCAGGATCTCGATCGTTCCGGTGATGACGGTGAGGATGTTGTTGAAGTCGTGCGCCACGCCGCCGGTGAGCTGGCCGACCGCCTCCATCTTCTCGGCATGGCGGATGCGCTCGTCGGCCGTGATCTTGTCGGTCAGGTCGCGGTAGAACGAATTGAAGAGGATACCTTCGCGTCGCCGGAGCGCCGTGACGCTGAGCTCGGCCTTGAATTCCTTGCCGTCACGCCGCCGCACCAAAACTTCGCGCCGTGGATTAGCCAGCGATGGGTCGGATTCGAGAAAGAGCTTCAGTCTGGCCGTGACGCTTTCGCGCTCAGTGGGGGCGACAAAAAGTTCAATCGCATTCTTGCCGATCGCTTCCTCACGCGTCCATCCGAAGAGCTTCTCGGCCTGCGAGTTCCAGCTCAGGATGGCACCGGTGTGGTCTGTCTGGGTGAAAGCGTCGAGCGAGGTCTCGATGATGTTGCGTGCAAGCTGCTCGCTCTCCCGCAAGGACTCCTGTGCAAGCCTCGCCTCCGTCATGTCGCGCCCGACGAAGAAGAAGCGCTTGGCCTGGGCGGACCAGCTGCCGAGCCAGGACAGCCAGACCTCGTGGCCATTCTTGTGGAAGCAGCGGGTGTCGGCGAGCCTCGGACGTTCGCCGCGCCGCAGCGCGCGCATCTCGTCGCGGGACCGGTCGAGATGGCTCGGATGAATGAAATCGGCGCCGCTGCGGCCGATCATCTGCTCCGGCCGGTAGCCGAGAATGGCCTCGCTGCTCGGACTGATCTGCGCGATGTGGCCGCGCGCGTCCATCACCATGATCAGATCCTGCGAGGTGTCGAAGAGCTGTCGCCGTTCCTCCAGCTGCTGCTGCAACGCCCGCTCTGCCCGCCGCGCCTCGGTCAGGCTGCGCGCGGTGCCGGAGGCGCCGATGATCTCGCCCGATGGGCCCCTGATCGGCGACAGGCTGAGTGAGATCTCGACCGGCGTGCCATCCTTGCGCAGGCGCACCGTCTCGAAGCGTTCGATCGGTTCACCTCCGGCGATCCGCCGTAAATAGTCCTTGCCTTGCTCGCGTCGGTCGGGTGGGACGATGATCGCGGTGGATTTCCCAATCGCCTCATTCGCCGAGTAGCCGTAGAGGCGCTCGGCGGCGGCATTCCAGCCGGTGATGATGGCGTCGAGCGATTGCATCACGATCGCGTCGTCGGAGGATTCGACGGCGGCGCTGAACAAGCGCTCGCGCGCTTCATGATGGCTTCGCGCGGCCTCGGTGCGGCGATGCTCCTCGATCTCGCGTTCAAGAGCGGCCGTCTTCGCTCTCGTTTCCTCGACCATTTGGGCGAAGGCCCGCGCCAGCACGCCTGTCTCTCCGCTCGCATCGACGGGAATGTCGGCGCGCCGTCCGCTGCCGATCGCTTCCACCGCCGCGGTGAGGCGCCCGATCGGCCGCGTCAATGAGCGCGCCAGCAGCACCGCAAGCAAAGCTGCGGCAAGGACAGCAAGCAGACCGACCAGCGAGGAGGTTTTTTGAATGGCCGCCGGAACGCGGCTGAACACCGATGGTGGGGCCGTCTCGATGATAGCCAACCACTCCTTGCCGGCCAGCAACGCCGGTGCGATCGCCGCTCCACTCGGCCGGCCCGCTTGGTCGCTCGTAAGCTGCGTGGAACCTTGCGGCAGGCCGGCCCGGGCTGCAAAGAAAGGAAAGTCACGACGCCAATCGTTGCCGTTGCCATGCAATGCACCGAATTCCCGCGTGCGATCGGGATGGACGAGATAGTCGCCACGCGAGTTCACGACATAGATCTCTCCCCCTGCGCTCGCGGTCGAGCGGATGCGGTCGAGCGCGGGACGCATGTCGATATTGGCGATGACGATACCGAACGGCTTGCTGTCAGGCGTGAACAGCGGCGTCGCGACGCGCATCGTGAGAATGTGAGGGTCCGTGGTTCCTCCCTGCCGGGTGGCGAGATCGACGGGCGAAACATAGATGTCGCCCGGCGCCAATCGAATCGTCTCCTGGAAGTAGGTTCGGTCGCTCTTGCGTTCCAGTTCGCCGTTGGGGACAATCCGTGCTGCTCCGTTCGGGCCGGCGCGATCGACGCGGACCAGTTCGCGCTGGTCGTCGTCAAGGCCGATGATTCGAAATTGCCCGTAGCTCGGCTTCGCGTCGATCTCGGCTGCGAACCGCGTGGCGATGCGCTCGCGCCAGGTTTGCTCCGAAACGCCGTCGACAGCGTCGATGCCTCCACCGATATGAGCGCGGATCATGCCATTGATGGCAGCGGCGGAGCGATAACCGAGCAGATCGCCACGAGCGCCGGCCACATAAGATTCAAGATGGGTGGCCAGCAGGCTCGACTGGGCTTCGATCCGTTCCAGGACCCGCGGAATCACGGCCTGGGTGATGTTGCGATAGCCGAGCCAGCCGACCGCGGCCACGGTGACCGCCACCAGCAGGATCATCGCGATCGCGAGCCGCGTAGCGAGGGTCATGGCGAAATTTGCACCGCTTCCTGAATGGCCGCGCCCGTGCTCGGTTGGAACAGAATGAAGGTTCTTGTCATCGGCGGCCGGTGCTGACATCCGGATTCCTCGCCGACGCCGTCCGCGCCGCGTCCAGGCAGCCGGCGACGGCGGCGAGCAGCGCGTCGGCCCGGAACGGCTTCTGCAAGCTCGCCACCGCGCCGAGCTTGGTCGCCATCTTGAGAAAGTCCGGCTCCGCATGGGCATCCGGCGCGGACGAACGGCCGGAAATGACGACAATCGGAATCGCCGGCTGCAGCGCCCGGACGTGGCGCATCGTCTCCAGGCCGTCCATGCCGGGCATGAAGATGTCGAGAAACAGAAGGTCGAACTGGCCGGCTTCGAACAGCGCAAGTCCCTTGCGGCCGTCTCCGGCGACGGTGACATGATGACCGGCCCTCTCCAGGAGCAGCCGGATTGTCATCTGCACGGCCGGGTCGTCATCCACGATCAGGATGTTGGCCACGTCTGGTATCCTCCGGGCTGGATGGGTTTTCCCAGCGACCGCAAATCAAACCATCAATTCTGAAATTGTTGCGCGGATTGCATCCGACCTGCAAGCACTTCGCCATCGATCCGACGATTGCTCGCAAAAGGCGAACTCGGTTGCGCCAAACTTATGCACGGTGACGTGCACAAGCGCTCGCGACAACCGCACGCCACAGGGTCTAGTCGGTCAAATATTCCGGATAGTGGCTTCGGATCGTGTCGAGCTCGCTCAACGTGCCCGACAGGTGCTTGCGCAGATGCTGTTGCGCAGCATCGGCGTCGCCGGCCTCGATCGCGCGCGTGATCAGCTTGTGGTGGCGGACGATGTTCTGGGCCTTGCCGGGTGAGGGCAGATGCAGCCGGCGCAGCCGGTCGATATGTCCGCTGCGGCTGCGCACCAGCGTCCAGAGCTCCTGCTTGCCGGCCGCGGCATAAAGCAGCGCATGAAAATCATTGTCGCCCGCAATGAAGCTCTGGAAGTCTCCGGCCTTGGCGAATTGCTGCTGCAGCGCGATCGTGTGGTCGAGGCGTATGACCAGGGCTTCGCCGTGCTGCTGCGCGAGCAGGCGGACGATTTCGAGCTCCAGCGCCTGGCGCAGGAAATGGGCCTGCTCGGCCCGACCGACGTCGACCCGGCTGACGACGGTGGCGTGCTGCGGAAACACGTCGACCAGCCCTTCTTCCTCCAGCCGCATCAAGGCGTCGCGGATCGGCGTCGAGCTGACGCCGAATTGTGCGGCGAGATCCGTGCGCGACAGCGGCGAGCCCGGCGGCAGTTCGAGCGCGAGAATGGCGTTGCGCAGCCGCTCGAACACTTGCGGTGCGGCCTGCCGGGCCCGGTCGAGCCGCGCGCCGGGGCGGGCGGCCGCGCGGGGCGCGGGGTGGGCTGTTTCCATGCGAAGGGCTCCGGCCGGCCTTGCCTTTGATACACTAATGCATTAGTGCATCAGTAAGATCGCTCGTCAATGGCGGCCAGAGGAAACGAACAACAATGATCAAGCAATTGCAGTGTGGCCTCACGGCCGTCGCCCTGATCGCCGCATCGGCGCTGACGGTTTCGCCCGCGAACGCGCAGCAAAAATCCGAGATCTCGCTGTCGCGCCAGCCCGGCATTTTCTACATGCCGAGCCACATCATGGAAAAGCAGAAGCTGATCGAGAAGCACGCAGCTCAGCTCGGGGTCGCGGGTGTCACCACCAAATGGGTCACCTTCTCCGGCGGCGGTGCGCAGACCGATGCGCTGCTTGCGGGCGGCGTCGACATCCTCAACACCGGCACCGGCAATCTGCTGCTGCTGTGGGACCGCACCCGTGGCGGCGTCAAGGGCATCGTCGCGACCTCGGCACAGCCGATGACGCTGATCAGCCGTGACGCCAACATCAAGTCGATTAGGGATTTCGGCCCCGGCGACAAGATCGCGGTGCCGACCGTCAAAGTCTCGACCCAGGCGATCGTGCTTCAGATCGCCGCGGCCGAGGCCTTTGGTGCCGACCAATGGTCGAAGCTGGACGTCAACACGGTGCAGCTCGGTCATCCCGACGCCTATGCGGCGCTGTCCAACGCCAAGCACGAGGTGCATACCCATTTCTCAATTCCGCCGTTCACCTTCCTCGAGCTGAAGAACGTGCCGGGCGCGCATGTCGTGCTGTCGTCGCCTGACGTGATGGGCGGCCCGCTCAGCCAGGCGCAGTTCTTCACCACCACGAAATTCGCCGATGCCAACCCGAAAATCATCCAGGCCGTGCGCGACGCGACCAAGGAAGCGCAGGATCTGATCCGCAGCGACACCAGGCAGGCGGTCGAGATCTACAAGGAGATCACCGGCGACAAGACCTCGGTGGACGAGCTGCTCGATCTCTTGAAGGAACCCGGCATGATGGAGTGGAATCTCGAGCCGCAGGGCACGATGAAATTCGCCGCCCATCTGTTCAAGACCGGTACGCTGAAGACTCAGCCCAAGGCCTGGACCGACTACTATCTCCCCGTCGCGCACGATCTGAAGGGCAATTGATGGCGCTGCTCGACGTCAGTTCCGTGACGCTGCGCTACAAGACCTCCAGCGCCGTCGTCACCGCGACCGAAAGGGTGAGCTTCACCGTCGACAGGTCCGATCGCTTCGTGCTGCTCGGGCCGTCCGGCTGCGGCAAGTCGACCCTGCTCAAGGCCGTCGGCGGTTACATGGCGCCGAGCAAAGGCCGCATGACCATCAACGACCGCGAGATCCATGGTCCCGGCGCCGACCGCATGATGATCTTCCAGGAGTTCGACCAGCTGCTGCCCTGGAAGAGCGTGCTGGCCAACGTGATGTTTCCACTGCTGACCGCGCGAAAATTGTCGCGGAAGGACGCCGAAGCGCGGGCGCGGGCCTATATCGAGAAGGTCGGCCTGACACGCGTGGTCGATGCTTATCCGCACACGCTGTCCGGCGGCATGAAGCAGCGCGTCGCGATCGCGCGCGGCATGGCGATGGAGCCGGACATCCTGCTCATGGACGAGCCGTTCGCCGCGCTCGACGCGCTGACGCGGCGAACCTGCCAGGACGAGCTGCTCCAGCTCTGGAGCGAGACCAAATTCACCGTGCTGTTCGTAACCCATTCGATCGCGGAGGCGATCCGCATCGGCAACCGCATCCTGCTGCTGTCGCCGCATCCTGGCCGCGTCAAGGCCGAGGTGGTCGACGTCGACAAGGTCTCCAACGGCGACGGCAGTGCCGGCCGGCTCGAGAAGGAGATTCACGATCTCCTGTTCGCCTCCGAAGCAACGGCGCATTGAGGGAGCCTTACATGGGCGAAGCCAGGATCCTGCTACGTGAGGCGCCGGTCGTCGCCAGCGCAGCCGAAGTCGAGCGCAAGCTGAGCGTGCTCGAGCTGTTGTGGAACGATGGTTTTGTCCGCAAGACCGTCATCATCCTGTTCCTCGCGGCAATCTGGGAGGCCTACGGCCTCGCCCTCGACAATCCCCTGTTGTTTCCGACGCTGCACGACACCGTCATCACGATGTTCGAGCGTGTGAAGGACGGCACCATCCCGATGCGCGCCTGGGCTTCGCTCAAAGTGCTGTTCATGGGCTATTCGGCCGGCATTGTGCTGGCCGCGATCTTCACCGTGCTCGCGATCTCGACCCGTATCGGCACCGATTTCCTCGAGACGGTCACGGCGATGTTCAATCCGTTGCCGGCGATCGCGCTGTTGCCGCTCGCTTTGATCTGGTTCGGTCTCGGCAACGGCAGTCTGGTGTTTGTGCTGATCCATTCGGTGCTGTGGCCGGTCGCGCTCAACACCCATTCCGGCTTCAAGAGCGTGTCCAACACGTTGCGCATGGTCGGCCGCAATTACGGCCTGCGCGGGCTGCCCTATGTGGCGAAGATACTGATTCCCGCGGCCTTCGGCTCGATCCTCACCGGCCTCAAGATCGGCTGGGCCTTCGCCTGGCGCACGCTGATCGCGGCCGAGCTGGTGTTCGGCGTGTCGTCGGGGCAGGGCGGGCTCGGCTGGTTCATCTTCGAAAACCGCAACCTGCTCGACATACCTGCGGTCTTCGCCGGCCTCTTGACGGTGATCATCATCGGGCTTTTTGTCGAGAACCTGATCTTCCGCGCCATCGAGCGGAACACCGTGCAGAAATGGGGCACCCAATCATGACCAAGAAGAAACTAACGCCCGACCAGCTCCGCAGCGCGCGCTGGTTCGCACCCGACGATCTCCGCTCGTTCGGCCATCGCTCCCGCACCATGCAGATGGGCTACGCGCCGGAGGAGTGGAAGGACCGCCCGATCATCGCGATCCTCAACACCTGGTCGGACGCGCAACCTTGCCACATGCATTTCAAGTCGCGCGTCGATGACGTCAAGCGCGGCATCCTGATGGCCGGCGGTCTGCCGCTGGAGCTGCCGGCGCTGTCGCTGTCGGAATCGCTGCTCAAGCCGACCACGATGCTCTATCGCAATCTGCTGGCGATGGACGCCGAGGAGCTGCTGCGCAGCCATCCCGTCGACGGCGTGGTGCTGATGGGCGGCTGCGACAAGACCACTCCGGCGCTGCTGCTGGGCGCGACCTCGATGAACATCCCGGCGATCTATCTGCCGGCCGGCCCGATGCTGCGCGGCAATTGGAAGGGCAAGACGCTCGGCTCGGGCTCGGACGGCTGGAAATACTGGGACGAGCGCCGCGCCGGAAAAATCTCCGACAAGGACTGGCTCGATATCGAAGCCGGCATCGCCCGCAGCTACGGCACCTGCATGACGATGGGCACCGCCTCGACCATGACCGCGATTGCCGAGGCGATCGGCATGACGCTGCCGGGCGCCTCCTCGATTCCCGCCGCTGATGCCAACCATATCCGGATGGCCTCCGAATGCGGCCGCCGCATCGTCGAGATGGTCTGGGAAGATCTGACGCCGAAGGCGATCCAGACCCGCAAGGCGTTCGAGAACGCGATCGCAGTGGCGATGGCGATGGGCTGTTCGACCAATGCGATCATCCATCTGATCGCGCAGGCTCGCCGCGCCGGTCTCGACATCGGTCTCGACGATTTCGAGATTGCGAGCCGCAAGGTGCCTGTCATCGCCAATGTGCGGCCGAGCGGTGATACCTATCTGATGGAAGACTTCTTCTATGCCGGCGGCCTGCCGGCGCTGATGGGACAGATCAAGCCGCATCTGCATCTCGATTGCATCACCGTCACCGGCAAGACTCTCGGCGAGAACATCGCGCAGGCCGAGGTCCACAATGACGACGTGATCCGCTCGATCGACAATCCCATCTACAAGGAAGGCGCGCTCGCCGTGCTCAAGGGCAATCTCGCGCCCGACGGCTGCGTCATCAAGCCGAGCGCCTGCGCGCCGCGCTTCCTCAAGCACACTGGGCCTGCGCTGGTGTTCGACGATTATCCGTCGATGAAGAAGGCGATCGACGATCCCGATCTCGACGTCACCGAAGACCACATTCTCATCTTGCGCAATGCGGGGCCGCAGGGCGGACCGGGCATGCCGGAATGGGGCATGCTGCCGATCCCGACCAAGCTCGTGAAGCAGGGCGTGCGCGACATGGTGCGCATCTCGGATGCGCGGATGAGCGGCACCAGCTACGGCGCCTGCATTCTGCACGTAGCCCCCGAATCCTATGTCGGCGGACCGCTGGCGCTGGTGCGGAACGGCGACCGCATCACGCTCGATGTCGCCGCCCGCACCATCAATCTCGATGTGTCGGAAGCCGAGCTCGACAAGCGCCGCGCCGCCTGGAAGCAGCCCGAGCGCCGCTTCGAGCGCGGCTATGGCTGGATGTTCACCAAGCACATCAAGCAGGCCAATGACGGCTGCGATTTCGACTTCCTCGAGACCGATTTCGGCGCGCCGATCGGCGAGCCCTCGATTTACTAGAGAGCGTGAAAATGACGAAACTTACCGAAGCCACCCGCAACAAGCTCAAATCCGTCTCCACCGCCACCGTCGCCACAGCGCTGTTCAAGCGCGGCCTGCGCATCCAGATGATCCAGGATGTGCACCCGCTCGGCGCCAACCAGCCGACCATGGTCGGTGAAGCCTTCACGCTGCGCTATATGCCGGCGCGCGAGGATCTCAACACCATCGACGTTTTCAAGGACCGCTCCCATCCGCAGCGCAAGGCGGTCGAGGATTGCCCGCCAGGCAGCGTGCTGGTGATGGACAGCCGCAAGGACGCGCGCGCCGCTTCGGCCGGTGCGATCCTGGTCACGCGCCTGATGAAGCGCGGTGTCGCCGGTGTCGTCACCGATGGCGGTTTTCGCGACTCAGCCGAGATCGCCAAACTGGGGATCCCCGCCTACCACCACCGCCCGAGCGCACCGACCAATCTGACGCTGCATCACGCCATCGAGATTAATGTTCCGATCGGCTGCGGTGACGCGCCGGTGTTTCCCGGCGACGTCATTCTTGGCGACAGCGACGGCGTGATCGTGATTCCCGCGCATCTTGCTGACGAGATCGCCAACGAGACCTTCGAGATGACCGCGTTCGAGGACTTCGTCACCGAAGAAGTCAACAAGGGCCGCGGCATTTTCGGTCTCTATCCGGCGACGGACCCGCAGACGCTGACCGACTTCGCCGCATGGCGGAAGGCGAACGGAAGGTAAAGGCCGACAACTCGTCCCACAATCTCCGTCGTCGTCCTGGCGAAAGCCAGGACCCATTACCCCAGGGAGTAATTTGGCGAAGACTCGGACTTGTCGTGTTTTCGCGCGGTACTGACACCGACCTTCTTCGGATAGATCACGCGGTATGGGTCCTGGCTTTCGCCAGGACGACGATGGGGAGGCATATGAACGCCTACACCCCGGCCTCCGCCATCCCAGCCGCCCACAGCGCGAACGCATAGACGATCGCGACTTCATCGAGCCGGTTGAAGCGTCCCGAGGCGCCGCCGTGGCCGGCGCCCATGTTGGTGCGCAGCAACACCGGGCCGCCACCGCTCATCGTCGCGCGCAGGCGCGCGATCCATTTGGCGGGCTCCCAGTACGTGACGCGCGGATCGGTCAATCCGCCCATTGCCAGGATCGCGGGATAATCTTTCGCCGCGACATTGTCGTAGGGCGAATACGACAGGATGGTGCGGAAATCCTTTTCGCTCTCGATCGGGTTGCCCCATTCCGGCCATTCCGGCGGCGTCAGCGGCAGCGTGTCGTCAAGCATGGTGTTGAGCACGTCGACGAACGGCACTTCGGCGACGATGCCGGCGAACAACTCGCCGGCGCGGTTCGCCACCGCGCCCATCAGCATGCCACCGGCCGAACCGCCGTGGCCGACGATGCGCTTTGCGCTGGTGTACTTCGCATCAATCAGTGCGCGGGCGCTGGCCGAGAAATCGTCGAACGAATTGGTCTTCTTCTCGCGCTTGCCGTCGAGATACCAGCCCCAGCCCTTGTCGGCGCCGCCGCGGATATGGGCGATGGCGTAGACGAAGCCGCGATCGACCAGCGACAGGCGGTTGGCGCTGAACGAAGCCGGCATGGCCATGCCGTAGGAGCCGTAGCCGTAGAGCAGAAGCGGCGCCGCGCCATCGAGCGTGAGCCCGCGGCGATGGAGGATCGAGACCGGCACCTCGGCGCCGTCATGCGCCTTCGCCATGATGCGCGTCGTAACGTAGTCGCTCGCATTGTGGCCGGACGGAATCTCCTGGCGCTTGCGCAGGGTACGCGTCCGCTTGACCATGTCGTAGTCATAGACTTCCGACGGCGTCGTCATCGACGAATAGGCGAAACGCAAATTCGTTGTCTCGAATTCGTAGGAGCCCATCGTATCCAGCGAATAGGCCGCCTCGTCGAACGCGATGGCGTGCTCTTCCTTGGTCGCGAGGTCGCGGATCACGATCGACGGCAACGCATTGGCGCGCTCCAGCCGCACCATGTGGCCGGCATAGAGATCGAGATCGATGATGTAGATGCCCGGGCGATACGGGATCAGATCACGCCAGTTCTTGCGCTCGGGTGAGGCGAGCGGTGCGATGACGATCTTGAAATCGATGGCGTCGTCGGCGTTGGTGAGGATGAACAGTTCGTCGCCACGGTCGGCCAGCGAATATTGCACGCCTTCCTCGCGTGCCGCGACCAGGCGCGGCGGTGCGTCGGGATGGTCGAGGTCGATCAGCCGCTGCTCGGAGGTCTCGTGGTCGCCGCCCGCGATGACGCAGAAGCGCCCGCTGGTGCTCTCGTGCAGATGGGTGAACCAGCCGGAATCCTGCTCTTCGTAAACCAGCGTGTCGTCTGCCTGCCCAGTGCCGAGCTTGTGCCGCCACACCTGCATCGGGCGGTGATTGTCGTCGAGCTTCACGTAGAAGAACGACGTTGCGTCCTTGCTCCAGACCACGCCGCCGTCGGTCTCCTCGACGACGGTCGAGGTCCTTTCCGGTCGCCCAGTCGCGCACGCGGATGGAGAAATATTCCGAGCCTTTGGTGTCGGCGCTCCAGGCCTGCCGCCTGTGGTCGTTCGAGTGCCGGCTGCCGCCGAATTTGAAATATGTGTGGTCCTTGGCGAGCGCATCGCCGTCGAGCACGATGTGGCCCTCGCCGCCATCGCGTGGCATGCGGCCGAACAGCTCGTGCTGGCCGCCTTCGCGGAATTTGCGGAAATAGGCGAAGGGACCATCCGGCGACGGCACGCTGGAATCGTCCTCCTTGATCCGCCCCCGCATCTCGCGCACCAGCGTCTTTTGAAGCGATGAGGTGTGGCCGAGCAGGCTCTCGGTGTAGACATTCTCTTCGTCCAGATATTTGCGGATGTCGGGATCGAGCACCGCGGGGTCGCGCAGCACCTCCTGCCATTTCTCGTCCTTCAGCCAGGCATAGTCGTCGGTCACGGTGATCCCATGCCGCGTGAAGGAATGCGGCCGGCGCGGGGCGACGGGGGGCTGGGAAGGTGGTTTGGCTTGTGTCACTCGATCCTCATCATGTCACGTTCGCGCGCGGCTTCTTCTTCACCTCGCCCCGCTTGCGGGGAGAGGTCGGATTGCATCGAAGATGCAATCCGAGTGAGGGGGGCTCTCCGCGAGTCTCGCTGTCACCGTCCTCGTGGAGACTCCCCCTCACCCCAACCCTCTCCCCGCAGGCGGGGAGAGGGAGAAGATGCGTCCTGCCTTATATCGTCCCGATTCCACGAATTGCCAGCGCCACTGCGCCAAGGACTGCGCCAGAATAGCGTCAAGTCGCCGGGTTGTTGATCGGTCCCTTCTATGCTTTAGGCTTCCTAATCCCCGCCGCCGGTCCAGCCTGATGCTGTTCAATTCCTACCCGTTCATCCTGCTGTTCCTGCCGGCCGCGCTGGCTGGCTATTTCTGGCTGGGGCGGCGCAGCAATCTGGCCCCGGTGATCTGGTTGGCGGCGGCCTCGCTCACTTTTTATGCCATCGGCAATTGGCAGTTCGTGGCCCTGTTGCTGATATCGATCGCCTTCAACTATGGCATAGGCCATCTTCTCATCGTGGCGAAGCTCACTTCGTCGCAACGCAAGGCGGCCCTTGCCCTCGGCGTCGCCGGCGACCTCCTGGTGCTTGGCATCTTTAAATACGCCGGCTTTGTCACCGAGAACATCAATGCGCTGGCCGGCACGCACTTCGCGGTCCATATCCTGCTGCCGGTCGGCATCTCCTTCTACACCTTTACCCAGATCGCGTTCCTGGTCGATGCCTGGCGCGGGCAGGTCGCGGCCTACGCGCTGCCGCACTACGCGCTGTTCGTGACATACTTCCCGCATCTGATCGCCGGACCGATCCTTCACCACAAGGACATGATCCCGCAATTCGAGCGGGAGGAAACCAAGCATCCGCATGCGCATCTGATCCTGTGCGGCCTCATCATCTTCGCGATCGGCCTGTTCAAGAAGACGTGCCTCGCCGACGGAATCCAGCCGCTGGTCGCGCTCGCCTTCGATGCGCGCGCGCCGAGTTTTGATCAGGCCTGGCTTGGCTCGCTCGCCTACACCTTCCAGCTCTATTTCGACTTCTCGGGCTATTCGGACATGGCGATCGGGATATCGCTGATGTTCGGCATCTTCCTGCCGGTCAATTTCAACTCGCCCTACAAGGCCACCAGCATCGTCGAGTTCTGGCGACGCTGGCACATGACGCTGTCGCACTTCCTGCGCGACTATCTCTACATTCCGCTCGGGGGCAACCGTCGCGGCCGCGTGCTGCGCTACGTCAATTTGATGCTCACGATGCTGCTCGGCGGGCTCTGGCATGGCGCGGCCTGGACGTTTGTCATTTGGGGCGCGCTGCACGGCGCCTATCTCTGTATCAATCACGCCTTCAACGCGCTGGTGCCGAATGTTCCGAAATTGCTCGCGCGCCCAGCTCGCGTCGCCGGGGCCGTGCTGACCTTTCTCGCCGTCGTTGTCGCCTGGGTCTTCTTCCGGGCCGAGCGGGTCGATTGGGCCATGCGGATTCTGAATGCGATGGCCGATCCGGCGAATATCGTGTTCGGCCGCGAGGAGATTGCGGCGTCGGTGATGGTCGCAATTTATGCCGCGCTGGTGTGGCTGGCGCCGAACACGCAAGGAATCATGGGGTACGACCACGCCAATCGCAGGCTCGGCGACGGCCTGATGGCCGGACGGATGCGGCCGCTGGTCCTCTATGGTGCGTCGCTGGTGCTTGCGTTCGGGATTTTGGGTATCCAGAGCCACAGCGAATTCATCTATTTCCGGTTCTGATGCAAGGCGCGTTCACACATCCAGGGCGTCTTCTCCTCGCGAGCATCGCGTGCGTGCTGGGCGCGGCTGCGCTCACCTATGTCATCGATCCCTTGCAGCTGTTTCGCCCCTCGCGCCTCGTCGCGCCGTTCTATTCAGATGACACGCGCGTGCAGAATGCCGGGCTGATCCGCAGCCAGTTGTTCGACGCCGCCTTCATGGGCACCTCGCTCGCGATCCATTTCCGCCAGAGCGACATCGACCATGCGCTCGGCGTGCACTCGCTCAAGCTGGCGATGACCGGGTCCAATTCGCGCCAGCAGGGTTTTGTGCTCGAGCAGGCCATCGACCGCGGCGCAAAACGCGTGATCTGGGCGATGGACGATTTCATCTTTGTTGATGCGGCCGACATCGAGACCGATCCTTATCTCTCCGCCGATCTCTATCGCGGGACGGCAAAAGGCATCGCGTCCTACCTGTTCAGCGCGGCGATGGCGAAGGAATCCCTGTTCGCATTGCTGCGGTCGGTTCCGCCGCTGCGGGAGCCGCTGACCCGGGCGGCGCCTTTTCTGCCCGTCAAGTTTGCGCTTGAAGACGTCGACGATATCTATGCGCTGCCGCGCGATATCGACGTCGCGCGCGCCTATAATGCGAAAAGGACGCTCGCGGCCTTCGCCTATATCACCGATCCCGTGCGCAGCCACTTTCTCGGCGAAGGCTATCGCTACGACGCCATGGTGCGGCATTTCGAGCATGACGCCGTCGGCCTGATCGCGCGCCATCCGGACGTGACCTTCGACATCTACTTCCCGCCCTATTCGATCCTGCAATTCGTCGCGATGCGCGACGCTTCGCCTGCGACGCTGAAGATCGTTACCGACCTCACCGCCGTCATCGCGCAGCGCCTGACGCAGCTTCCCAATGTGCGCCTGTACGATTTCCGGGCGATCAAGGACGTGACGCATAACCTCGACAATTACGGCGACGTCATCCACCATTCGCCGATCGTCGATGCGAAGGTGCTGTCGTGGCTGGCGCGTGGGGAATATCGGGTGGATCCGAAGGCGCCGCTTGCCTCGCTGGAGGAACTGAAGGCGCAGGTCGAGGCGTATCGGATCCCGCCGCTGCCGTAGCCCGCATGAGCGAAGCGACATGCGGGGACTCACGCAAGAATCCCGGGTGTCGCTCCGCTCACCCGGGCTACAAGATTGCTCCCCCAAGGGGAGAAGGAAAAAAGACGCTTACGCCGCCACCTCTTCGCCGAGATACGCAACCGCCGCTTCGAGCCCGCCCTTGCCGTGCGGGATCTTCAGCGCGTTCAGCCCGACCTCGATCACCCCCAACGTGCCGAGCAGCATCGGGGCGTTGACGTGGCCCATATGGGCGATGCGGAAGGCTTGTCCCGAGAGATCGCCGATGCCGGTGCCGAGCACGACGCCGCACTTCTCCTTGCAATAGCGTTGCAGGATTGCGGGATCATGGCCGTTGCTCATGGTCACTGTGGTCACGGTGTTGGAGCGTTCGCTGGCTTCCGCGATGTTGAAGCCGAGCACCTGGCCTTCCGACCATGCGCCGACCGCGCGGCGCGCGGCTTCGCCGAGCAGGCTGTGGCGGCGGAAGGCGTTCTCCAGCCCTTCCTCGTGCAAGAGGTCGATCGCCTGGCGCAGCGCGAACAGCAGATGCACCGGCGCGGTGCCGGCATATTTGCGATAATGCTCGCTGCCTTCGCGCTCGCTCCAGCTCCAATAGGGTGTCGCCATATTGGCCTTCTTGTGGACCTCGAGCGCACGCGCATTGGCCGTGACGAAGCCGAGGCCGGGCGGCGTCATCAGGCCCTTCTGCGAGCCCGACATCGCAACGTCGATGCCCCATTTGTCCATCTCGAACGGCATGCAGCCGAGTGAGGCGACAGTGTCGACCATGTACAGCGCCGGATGACCGCTCGCCTTGATCGCCTTGCCGATCGCCTCGATGTCGTTCTGCACGCCTGAGGCGGTGTCGACCTGGACGACGACGACGGCCTTGATGGTGTGCTCCTTGTCGCGGCGCAGGCGCTCCTCGACTTCGTGCGGCCGCACCGCGCGGCGCCAGTCACCCTTGAGCACCTCCACCTCGGCACCCATCAGCGCCGCGGCATGGCCCCAGCCGATCGCGAACCGCCCGCTTTCGAGCACCAGCACCTTGTCGCCGCGCGACAGCACGTTGCTCAATGCTGCTTCCCAGGCGCCGTGACCGTTGGCGATGTAGATGTAGGACTTGCCCTCGGTGGCAAACAGTTTCGAGATGTCGCTGAGCAGGCTCTCGGTCAGATCGGTCATCTGCTTGGAGTAGATGTCGATCGCCGGACGATGCATCGCCCGCAGCACCTCGTCGGGCATATTGGTGGGCCCGGGGATGGCCAGAAATTCCCGGCCCGCGCGAACGGTCATTGCTGTTGGTCCTTGTTGCCTGAGAACAGGATGGTGGGTCGCTGATTCACACTTTTACGCGGCGCTGCGGTGCAAGAAAAGGCCGGAAAACGCAGGTCTGACGTGGGTTATCTCTTAGTCTCGCGGCAGCCCGCATCTTCGGCTTCCTCCACCGAGCAGAACCAGCGCGTGCCCTTGCTGATCTTCATCTTGATCTGCGCATACCAGCGGCTGGTCGGCCGGTGATAGATGCACTCGCCGGCGGTGTTGACGTTGCCCTTGATGGTGCAGTCCGGCGAGGGCGCGACGGGCCCCGAGGCCGAAGCGAGCAGGATCGCATGCGCGCCGTCGGGCGGCTTGGTGGCGCCGAGGATGGTGGTCTTCTTGTTGCGCACGCGCCAGTCCCAGGGCGCGATGAAGGCGCCCTGCCACATGCCGGCCTTGGCCTCCCGCGCGGCCTTCTCGTCCGCCTCATAGTCGTGCGACATGCGGGTGTAGGCCAGCGCCCAGCCTGCGCGCACCAGCCATTTCTGGATATCCTCGCCGCCGACATCGCAACGCGCCACGGTGCGGCCGCGCCGGTCGATCGACCTCGCATGGCAGACCCAATTCTTGCCGTCGACATATTTGGCGAGCTCGTCGCGGGCCGCGATGCCGCAGGTCCAGCGCTCGCCCTTGTTGTTGAGGCAGAGCTGGTCGACCGCGGGCGCGTCGATGCCGCCGAGCCTGATCCGTGTGTTGCCGATCATCACTGCGTCGCCGGCGCGAACCTTTGCGGTGCCGGTGAGGTCGGCGGCCTCAGCCGGCGACGCCAGGCCGGGCAAGGACAAGGCGAGCAATGACAGCGCAATCAGGAATTTTCGCAACATGCCGGTCCGCGTGTGATGAAAATTGCGATAGACCTCGCAATTGTGGTCGGCTTTTGTCCGCGCGGCCAGCATATGCCTGGCACTTGGGCTTTCAACTTCCCGTCATCGAGCGAAGTTTTGTAGGGTGGGTTAGCCGAAGGCGTAACCCACCTCTTTCGTCTCCACGGCGGCAGAAGTGGTGGGTTACGCTTCGCTAATCCACCCTACGAAACCTATCCCCGCGTCATCGCCCGCTTGGCCACCGCCAGCGCCATCAGCACGAACGCCGACGTCACCTCCGGACCGCCGACCAAAATCCGCGTCGGCGTCTTCATCTTGTTCCATTCATAGGCACGGAACGGGCCGCGGCGGCCGCCTTCGCCGAGGCTCGCGACGATCACGTTCAGCGCCGGCGCAAAGGCGCGCGGGTCCGCACCGAGATGGCCGAGCGCGATCAGCGCGAGCGCTGCGTCGAACACGTTCATCTCGGCGGCCATCAGCTCGCCCTTGACGTAAGACAGCACGCGGTGGCGGATGAAATCGAAATCGCCGTCGGGATCGATGATCGCCTGCGCCGCCAGCGGCAGCGCCAGGAAGGCGGCATAACAGCGGCCGAAATAGGCGCTGTAGAGCTCCGGCAGATAATAGATGTGCGAGCGCGGATTGGCGAAGGCGCCGCTCGCCGCCAGCCGCTTCTGGAAGCCGAGGATGCGATGGACGGTGGCAAGCCGCGCCGGCGTCTCCAATACTTGCCAGCGCACGAGGTTGCGGAAGCTGACCTCGAGAATGTCGAGATTGAGCGTCGGATCGAGATCATTGCCATAGGGCCGCTCGCCCTTGAGGTTGTCGATCCAGGTCGCAACCCCGCCCTCATAGTCGATATTGTCGTTGATCGGCACGGTCACGCGCGGCTCGTTGACGCCGGCGCGCACCTGATAGCCGGCATAGAAATCCAGCAGCGGCTGGTCGAGGATCGGATCGGTGCAGCCGGCCTGCGTCGCCGCGGAGATCGAGCACGCCGTGGTGTCGCAATCCGGCACGTAGACGCCGAAACCGAGGTCCTGCTTGATCTGGGCGAAATAGCGTGAGAAGCGCGGATGCGGCGCCGGCGCGAGCGCGGTGATGACGTTGAACCGCGCCCCGTCGATGCCCTCGACCTCTTCGCGGCTGATGTTGACGCAGAAATCGACCATGTCGGCAACCGCGCGCTTCGCCGCCGTCATCTCGGTAGGCGAGGCGAGACCGCTCTCGACATAGCCGAGCAGCGCCTCGATGAAGAACGCGTCGTAATAGGCCGAGCGGTGGCGGATCTGCACCGGCTCCCACATCGGTTCGGCAACCCCTCGCCAGGGCGGATTGACGACAGCGCGCGCCGGCGATCGCGCGATGAAGACACGGGCGAGGTTGAACAGCAGCGAGGAGTTCTTGTAGCCGCGCGCGTTGAGACCCGAGAGCGCGATGGTCAGCTCGCGGCCGCGGAAATCGGGGTCGCCGATCAGGTTGAACGCAGCGTAGGTCGGCAGAAAGCCATTCTTGCGGTACGAGCCCAGCAGATGCTGCGCGCAGTCGCGGATCACGCCGTCGATCTGCGATTGTTGCGGCATGGCGCCGGTGAACATGGCCGGCGGCGGCTTGGGATGATCCAGCGCGATGCTGTCGACGAGGTCGGCAACGGGCTGGCCGACCGCCGCCCAATCGGGCTCGGCCTCGTCGCGGGCGCGCACCAGCGCGTGGCGCAGCCGGGCCAGTTTGCCTTCATCGCGCAGTTCGGGCAGACCGGCCCGGCGGAGCAGCACCCGCAATGCGGGATTGCCGAGGGCGGTCTTGTAGAACTTGGCCAGATGCGGATCGCCGCTGGCCGCAACGGACAATACGGGATCGCAGACGTCGTAAAGCGAGGGGCCGTCCTTCCGCGCCGTCAGCGCCCGGCAGGTGGCGCCGGCAAAATATTGAAAGCTCATGAAATACCTGGTCGCGGGAATTTGGCCGAGGGCGCCGGCCGGCACGCTCCCAGCCGCGTGCCACCCCCTGCAAGTCGTTGAAAAAGCTACCCGGATTCGCAGGAAATACAAATGTGATGACAGTCACAGAAAAAGCCGGCACGAAGCCTGCATAATCAGGCTCCGGAAGGCTACGGGGACGCAAAAAAATCACACTTTTGGCGGTGCAAATTAGCGCGTACTTCCAGTGACTTAGCTCAAATTTTCGGCGATCTATTGCGGGGGAGGCGATATCCGGTTAAGGCTTTGTTTGGTGCGGCGCCGCAAATTGCGCGCAATTCGGGGGCACACCCCCGGCCAATCCCTCAAACCCAAAGACGCTATCGCGCTACTCAAACAGTGTGCGCGTGCTTGGCTGGTCTTTGGCAGTGACAGGAATGACGCGAGATGAATGTAACGCAGCTCGACATTTCCCGACGCACGATCGCGCTGGCCGCAGCCCTCATCGGCACGGTCTCGCTCGTGATCGGCGCCCATGCTGCCCTGAACATGCGGGCGCTCGATGCCGCCAAGGCCGTCTCGACCGACCAGGTCACCGGCTCGATCGGCCAGGCCTCGCGTCTCGCCCTCGTCATCGGCAATGGGCACTACCCCGACGCCAATG
Organism: Bradyrhizobium sp. JR4.1; assembly: GCF_040548605.1. NCBI lineage: Bacteria > Pseudomonadati > Pseudomonadota > Alphaproteobacteria > Hyphomicrobiales > Nitrobacteraceae > Bradyrhizobium > Bradyrhizobium sp. JR4.1. The sequence continues at coordinate 663,573 of NZ_JBEPRY010000002.1, read as the reverse complement.
CGCCGCTGACGCAGTCGATCAACGACGCCCGCGCGCTGTCTTCGTCGCTGCGCAAGAACGGGTTTGACGTCGACATGGTGGAAGACGCGACCAAGGACGACATGGTCCGCGCCGTCAATCGCCTGAAGTCCCGGATCAAGCGCGACACCGTCGTCATGCTGTTCTTCGGCGGCTACGGCGTGCAGGCCGGCCGCGAGAGCTACATGCTGCCGGTCGATGCCGTGATCTGGAAGGAAAACGATGTCCGTCGTCAGGGCGTCTCCATCGAAGGCGTGCTCGACATGATGAAGGAGCAGGGCGCCAAGGCCAAGCTCGTCGTGGTCGACGCCTCCCGCCGCAATCCCTATGAGCGCCGCTTCCGCTCCTACAGCCACGGCCTCGCGCCGATCAGCGCGACGGACAATGCGCTGATCCTCTCCTCGGCTTCGCCCGGCAAGGTCGTCGACGACGGCAAGGGCGAGCACAGCGTGCTTGTCAGCGAGTTCCTCAACAACCTCAATGCGCAGGGCAGCGCCGAGAGCGTCTTCAACAAGACCCGCCTCGCCATCTCCCGCGCCAGCGAAGGCGACCAGGTCCCGTCCGTCTCCTCCTCGCTGCTTGAGGACGTCCATTTCGGCGAAGCCGGCGGCTAGTTTTTCTTAGGTCTTGTAGGGTGGGCAAAGGCGCAACGCGCCGTGCCCACCATCTCTCCAACATTTCGATAGAAGACGCGCTCTATAGAAGACGTGGGCACGCTTCGCTTTGCACACCCTACGATGTGCGTGTTTAACGCACATCTGCCTCTCCATCGTCATTGCGAGCGGAGCGAAGCAATCCAGAATCTTCCCGCGGAAAGATTCTGGATTGCTTCGTCGCTTTGCTTCTCGCAATGACGATTGTGGCGATTACTTCGCCGCTTCCGCAGCCATCACCGTGCGCACCGGATCGCCTTCGCGCAGCAGCGCGCCGGCGCGGGCCACGACGATATCGCCTTCGTTGAGGCCGTCGCGGATCTCGATATTGCCGCCCGACATCAGTCCGACCTCGACGCGCTTGGTCTCGACGCGGTTGCGGCGGATCACCTGCACGACGGTGCCGGCGGAGGAATACTGCACCGATGTCAGCGGCACCGCGACGTTGCAGCTCTGGCCCGACTTGATCAGCGCGCGGCCGCTCGCATTCAGCAACAGCCGCTTCTGCGAGGAAATGCCGATATAGACCATGCCTTGCTGGATGTTCGGCTCGACCGTCGGGCCGATGCGGCGCACCTTGCCGTCGATATCGCCCGCGCCGGCGATGCGCACGGTCGCCACCTGGTTGACCGCGAGCTTGCGCATATCGCTGGTCGCGACGAGGGCGACGAGATCGTACTCGCTGCGCGCCACGATCGTGAACAGCGCCTCGCCCTTGGCGGAGGCGAGGTTGCCGATCTGCGCGGTCGACGTCGCGATCACGCCTGCCACGGGGGCGGTGACCTGAAGTGTGCCGCCCTCGGGCAGCGCCAGCCGCGCCAGCACCTGGCCTGCGGTGATGGTGTCGCCGGCTTCCGCCAGCACCTCCGTCACCTTCAGGCCGGGCCGCTCCGGCCGCACCGAGCTTGCCTCGCGCGCGAGGATGGTGCCGGTGCCCTCGACGATGTCGGAGAAACAGGATTTTGCGACCTTCAGCACCGTGACCGCCGGCCCCTTGGGCGCGTCGTCATCGGCGGCGGCAGCGGGCTGGGCCGACAGCAACAGCAGTCCGGTGAGCGCAACGAGATGTCTGGAAACAGAACGCGCAGGCAATGAACGCATGGGTCATTCCGGTTGGGGCCTTGACGGCCTTATCGTTAGCAGAAGCGATCGCTGCGAGCCAAGGGCACATCAGGGCCGGCCGAATGAGAATGCCGCAGCAGCACGGGCGGCGCGATGCCGCCCGTGATTTAGTCTTCGGGACCGGCGCCAAGGTTCGCTGTCTTCCACTGTCCCTGCGGCCATCCTTCGAGACGCCCGCCTGCGGCGGGCCCTCAGGATGAGGTCATGCTTCGCGGCGGGATGTCAGACCCTCATGGTGAGGAGCCCGCCAAAGCGGGCGTCTCGCACCATGCAGGCCGAACTCATCCCGCAGCGGAGCAATCTCACGGCAGGCTCAAGAACTCCACCCAGTTCGGCTTCTTGCCGGTGGCATAGGACTTCAGCTTGGCGAGCGCGCCGCTGCTCTGGTCGATGGCATAGACCGTCATGCTGTCGGAGAGCTCGCCGACTGCGGCGAGGTAGCGCCCGCTGGGATCGATGTGAAAGCCGCGCGGCTGCTTCTCGGTCGGCACGCTGCCGATGGTGGTCAGCTTGCCGGTGGTTGCATCGACCTTGTAGGCGGTGAGCGTGCTGGTGGTACGCTCGGAGGCGTACAGGAAACGGCCGTCGGGGGTGATGTGGATGTCGGCGGCCCAGGGCTTTCCGGTAAATCCTTCCGGCAGCGCGCTGGTGCGCTGGATCTCGTCCCATGCGCCGCCCTTGGCCTCATAGGCGAACGCCGCGACGTCGCCGTTCAGCTCGTGGAGGAGATAGACGAACTTGCCGTTGGGGTGGAACACGAAATGCCGCGGCCCCGATTTCTCTGGCACCTTGTGAGCCGGCGGATCGCTCGGCGTGAGCGTGCCGGTCGTGGCGTCGAACGCGAAGGCAAGAATCTGGTCGGAGCCGAGATTGGTCGCGAACGCGAAGCGGTTGTCGGGCGAGGGCAGGAAGGCGTGCGCGTTCAGTCCGGTCGGGATCACCTGCTTCGGCTCGCCCGCGACGCGGTTGGCGAGCAGCGGATTCAGTGCGACCTTGTTGCCGCCATAGGAGGCGCTGAACAGGAATTTGCCGCCGCGGTCGATGGCGATATTGGCCATGCTGTCGGCGAGCGGGCCGTTGCCGATATGGCTGAGCTGGCCCGTCTTGGGATCGATCGCAAAGCTCACCGCAACGAACGGCTGCGAGCGGACACCGGCGATCAGCACGCGATGATCGGGCGTGATCGCGAGCGGCGTCGAGGAGCCGGGCTTTTCGACGCCGGTGAAGGCGGCCTTCTGCACGGGCGTCATCTCGCCGCTCTCGGCCATTTTGAACACGCTGATGTCGTTACTGTCGGCATTGCCGACATAGGCGAAGGTCTCGGCCATGCCGGCGCGGACTCCAGAAATGAGAGTGAGGAAAGCAAGCGTGGTGGCGATCGCGGCGCGGGGTACGCCGGATCTGATGCGTCGGGTCGGTCTCAGCATGGGGTCCCTCCTGGATGCCGGTGCGGCATTTGTCGTTTTGCCGGGAGGATAGCGGCAGCCGCCCCGCCGCACCAAATTCCAATTGGGATCGATTGATGCCGAAATGGTATCGGTGGGAGGCTTACCGTATCGCCGCTGTGCGGGAGGGCAGATGGGGCCCGGGCGGGGTGTGGGGCGGCCCGAGCACGGTCCACACGGTGACCGCGAGCAGCGCGCAGGTCAGGATCGTCCAGGCGACAAGTCGTTTCCGCATCAGGCCGAATCCGTCAGTCATATGAATGAGAATGCTCCCGGGGGTGGGCCTGGCGATCGTGCGCTGCAAATCGCGGCGATCCTATGAACTCGTTCACAGGCGAACCGAACCAATGCCGCGCGAGCGCATTGAACCGGCATGTCCCGTGAAAACGATCTCGAAGGTAAGCCCGACATGGGCGGCAAGCATGGCGGTCAGGCCGGCCAGCCCAAGTCGCCGCCGCGCCCGCGTCAGGCCGAGCACGATGAGGACGTCGTGGCAAAGCGCCACACCGGCCAAACCGATACCAACGCCGCGCCGACCAAACCAAAATAGCACCTCGCCCGCGCCGCTCGCGGACTGGGAACGGCAGCCTCGCCTTGCCGTTACCCTGATCCCGCGGGCGGAGCAGATCGAAACGGAGGCTGGCACGTGTTTTGGATTTATTGGGACACCGCCTGGTCGCTCATCATCAGTGGCATCATGTTCGCCACCATCGTCGCCCATCCCGACGCCGAGTTCGTCGAGATCCACGCGGCCAAGCAAATCAAGTGAGCCCGCGCGTCCGGTTCAAGGCGCATCGTTGCATGCTGCGCCGCGCCCGGGACATTAGAATTCAAAATCTCAAATCATGCTGCCGGGCATGAAGCAGCGGATCTTGGCGCGGCCGTTGACGTAATACGGCCAGACCATGGTGCGGCCGGCGCGGTTCGGCTCGGTGATCACGGTGTCGTCGGGCACCTCGATCCAGTCGCCCAGGAGTCTCACGCGATAATGTCCGTTGCTCGTGTCCCAGTCGACATCGTCCAGCGCCGTGCTGTCGGCGTCGGCACAGCAGGGACCTCCGCCTTTGCTGTGCAGGCTCTCGAACCAGCCCTTGAGGGGAGAGTTCGCGTAGCGACCGTCGTCGCGGGCCTGCACGGATGGGCCGATCATGGCAGCAACCGCTACGAGAGTGATCATCCTGAATGCCGCGATCGCCATATCTCCTCGCTCGATCTCGCGCGCGCAAGAGCGCAGACGAGGAGCCGCCTGCGCTGCACGTGACGCAATGCCGGCTGGCGCCCGCTGATCGGGTTCCAGCCGTCTCAGCAGGGCAACCGCGAGGATCGATGTTTGATCCTATTTTCAAGGGCGCGGACTTATCGAGTCCGCGCCCTGCTTCAGCTCTAACCCGGCAAGCGGTCAGTAGTCCCAGAACACCGGCACCCAACGGAAGGCCTCGCCGTCGGCTGCAACCCGACCCACGGACGGGAACGGCAGGTGCGTCGCCACCAGCATTTCGCCGGTCTCGGCAAGCTGTCGCAACAGACGGATGCGAACGCGCGCGGCCTCCTCGGGGTCGTGCTCGAAGCCGTTAAACCAGTCGGGTTGCTCGAACCCGACGGCAAACACGGCATCGCCGGCGAATGTCAGCGCGTCATCGCCGGACGCCATGCGAACCACGCTGTGTCCGGGGGTGTGACCGCCGGTGCGACGGGCGATGACGCCGGGCGCAATCTCGTGCTCGTCATCGAACAGCCGCAGCTGAGGGCCGTACTCCTTCAGGAACTGCTTGGCGGTCGATCGAAGCGCGTCCGGAAACCCTTCCGGCATGGCAGTGCGGGAGAAATCAGGCTTTTCCCAGAATTTGACCTCGGCGGCCGCGACATGGATACGCAGGTCCTTGCGCAGCTGCTCCTTCACGCCGTCGACCAGCAGGCCGCCAATGTGGTCCATGTGCAGATGGGTCAACACCAGATCGGTCACCGCCGAAAGATCGATGCCGGCGGCCGCCAGTCGCCTGATCAACTGTCCGGCGCGCGGCAAGTTCAGGTTCGGGTCCGAGCCCAGTCCGGCGTCGATGAGGATGGTCTTGCCGCCGCTGCGGACCATGACGGCGTTCAGCGCCCAGTCGAAAGCGTCCTGCGGCAGGAACATGTCGTGCAGCCAGGTCGCCCGCACCGCCGGGTCAGCGTTGTGCGCGAGCATCTTGGTCGGCAACGGCAGCACGCCGTCGCTGACCACCAGCACGTCGATCTCGCCGATCTTCAGCGCGTAGCGCGACGGAACGAGCTCTTCGGGTCCCGATGACACGGGATATGAGGTGTTGTGCAGATTCATGTTGGTCTCCTGTTTTGAAGGGTTGGGCGCTCGGTTGGTGTTGACTCTGGCTGGTCATGGTTGAGCAGGCCGCGCCGCCAGGGAGAGCGCGGCCGTCATCGCTTGGTGGATTAGAGGCTCGTCACGCGTTCATCGCGCGGTCCAGCCGCCATCGACGGAGATCGTCGTCCCGGTGATCTGGTCGGCCGCGGCCGAGCACAAGAAGGCGACGGTGCCACCGATCTGCTTCGGGGAGGCGAAGTCCAGCGACGGCTGTTTTTCGGCGAGAAGCTCTTCGGCTGCTTGCTTCTGGCTGATGCCTTTCTCCGCCGCGATGTCGCTAATCTGTTTCTCCACGAGCGGCGTGCGCACCCAGCCGGGACAGACCGCGTTGCAAGTGACGCCACTGCCGGCGGTTTCAAGGCCTACCACCTTGGTAAGGCCGACGAGGCCATGCTTGGCCGCGACATAGGCTGCCTTGTGGGTGGATGCGACGAGGCCATGCGTGGAGGCGATGTTGACGATGCGGCCCCATCGCTGCTTTTTCATCTGGGGCACGGCCGCAGCGATGCCGTGAAATGCCGCCGACAGATTGATGTCGAGAATGGTCTTCCACTTGGCGGGCGGAAACTCCTCGACTGGTGCGGTGAACTGGATGCCGGCATTATTGACGAGGATGTCGAGCCGTCCGAATTTTTCGATGGTCGCCTCGATCATTCCGCGCACGGCGTCGCCATCCGACATGTCGGTGCCGTCATACGCGACGCGCACGCCGTCCTCGCGTTCGATGCCGGCCCTGATGTTCTCGATCGCTCCCGGTTCGCCAAAGCCGTTCAGGACGATATCGGCGCCGAGGCTGGCCAGCTCTCTTGCGATCCCGAGGCCAATGCCGCTGGTCGATCCGGTGACGATCGCTACTTTGCCTTTCAACATGAAAAACTCCTTTCGATGATGGTTGCCGGCGACGTCAATCGCGGCGGTGAATGTCGTGGGTGACGATGCCGAGTTCGGAAGGCGGCGGCTCGAGGCGCCGTCCGTCGGCAAGCGTGCGGCGGATGTCGTCCCGCCCGCTTTGCCAGTGCGCGCGCATCGCCTTGGGTCCGAACTCGTAGTCCTTGGAGTGACCCTCATGGAGCTTGGACTGGTAGATCAGGTGGATGATGTTGTGGGAGCGGTGACGGGCGAGCTCGGCGATGGCGTGCATCTCCGGATCGTTTCTTGCGGCCTCCGGCAATCTGTCGATCGTCCGCTGCAGCGCCTGACGCATCTCCTGCATCCGCAGCGCCTGGTCGGTGACGGCGCGGGTGCGACTGGAATACTGAATGTCCTTCTGTCGGCTCGAAACCTCCATCATGTCGTGCGGCACGCGGCCCCGCGCCGACCAGAGATCGATCTGGAACGTCAGCGTGTCTTTCGCATCGCCCGACAGCACGCGGGAGAGAGGCGTGTTGGAGACCACGCCACCATCCCAGTAGTGCTCGGAGTCGATTTCGACGGCGGGAAATCCGGGCGGCAGCGCGCCCGAGGCCATGAAGTGTTTCGGACCGAGCCGCCGCTCGGCTGTGTCGAAATAGGTGAGATTGCCGGTGCGGACGTTGACCGCGCCGACGCTGACGCGCACTTCGCCCGAGTTCAGCCGGTCGAAATCGACCAGCTGTTCCAGCGTCCGCTGCAACGGCGCCGTGTCATAGAAGCTGGTCGACGCGTCGCCCGAGAAGGGCGACCACAAGGGCGAGGGGAAGCGCGGCCTGAAGAAGCCGGGCTGGCCCTGGAACAGCGCGCGCATCGCGGCAAGCGTGTTGTGCAGGGAGTTGAAGTCGAACGCGAAGGGTAGCGCGCCGGCCAGTCCCTCGCCGGCAGGCCATTCCACCGGGGTTGCGCAGATCGTCTCCCAGAACTCGCGCAGCCGCGCCACGCGCTCGTCTTCCGGGGAGCCCGCGATGATGGCGGCGTTGAGCGCGCCGATCGAGATGCCCGCCAGCCAGTTCGGCCGGATCCCGGCCTCGTGCAAGCCTTCGTAGACGCCCGCCTGGTAGGCGCCGAGCGCGCCGCCACCCTGCAGCACCAGCGCAACGACGTCGTAGGGCAGCGGATTGACCGGTCGTGCGGAATCGATTTGTTCGCGCGTCACGTTGAACATGGCGACTACTCCTTGCAATGCGACCCGTTCGGTCAGCCGGCCTGTGTTTCGGTCAGGATTTCAGCTTCGGCTCCACGCGATCGCGCCACCGCGGACCGCTCCAGATAGTCGTGCACCACGGTTCCTAATCCGAGCGTCAGGTCGGCAACGATATGCTTGGCCGAGAGCACCTGAAGAACCGGCAGCTCGGCGACCGGCGCGAGCGCGTGGGAGAAGAGATCGAGCGCGGCGGGCCCCGTCCATGCGCCCTTCACCGTCACGTCTTCGAGATGGAAGCGGACCAGCTCGCAAATGCGTGCGGTGCCGTCGACATGCGGAATGATCTTCAGCAGGAAATTGGGCGCGATGAGCTTCCGTGCTTCGGCGGAAAGATCGAGGGCGCGATGCTTGTAGCCCATGGTGCCGGTGGCGATGCGCACCGAACCGTAGTCCAGCGTACCGACCAGGGTATCGGTCTCGACGGCCAGCTTCGGCTGGGCCAGCTTCTTGGGAAAGCCCCACAGCTCGCGGCCACCGGCGATCGGCGGATGGTCGTTGAGGAACATCTGGTGGACGAAGCTGCCGGTCTGGCCGCGGAAGGACACCGGGATGATCTGGCCGCTTTCCGTGTAGTCGCCGAAGCCGGTGGAATCGGGCATGCGAATGAATTCGTAATTCACCACAGGCTCGGTCAGCTCCAGCGGCTCCGGCACGATCCGGCGCAATGCCTCCGGGTCGGTCCGGTACTGGATGATGAAATATTCGCGATTGATGAAGCGATACGGGCCGGGCGGGAAAGCCGGGTTCGTCAGCGGCATCGCGAACGCGAGGTTGCGGATCTGCTGGTTCATGCTGTGGGCTCCTGAATGATCGGTCTGCAGTGGCGGCCGCGAGCCCCGCGGGAGCGCGGCCATCATCACGTGGGCGTCTAGACTTCGGTCACCCGTTCCGGATCGGCCGACGCGAGCGCCAGGGCGCGCTCCGCCTTCGGCGGATAGATCCAGACGGTGTTGATCTCACGCTTGGTCTTCTTGGCGACGTCGCCGACCAGCTCGACCTTGCGCTCCCAGCCGCGTGTGAACAGCGCGCCGGCTTCGCCGAGGTCCAGGCAGGTGACGTAGGCCTTCTGGTGGTAAGGCCTGGTCGGAACGCCGAGCAATTCGGCCGCGGCATTGTTGCCGGCAAAGGCGCCCATCCGTGTGGCGTGCTGGCACGACATCAGTGCGTAATTGCCCTCGTCGTCGCAGGCGGCGCGTGCCGCGTCGCCGGCCGCGAAGACACCCTGAACGCCTGGCACCTGCAAGCAGCGATCGACCAGCAACCGTCCGAAATTGTCGCGCTCGGCGGGAATCTGCCCGGTCAGCGGCGCTGCACGCATGCCCGCCGCCCAGATCACCGTCTCGGTTTCGATGTGCTCACCGCTGGACAAGGTGACGCCGCTCTCGTCGAGCGCGGCGACGCTGGCGCCGAGCCGTGTCTCTACGCCAACCTTGCACAGGGCTTCCTCGATGACGGGGCGGGCGCCTGCACCCATGTCGGGTGCGATCGCAGTGTTGCGATCGACGATGACGACGCGCGTCCTGGCATTGGGGCCCAGGATTTCGCGCAGCCGCGCCGGTATTTCGGTGGCCGCCTCGATCCCGGTGAAGCCGCCGCCGGCGACGACGACCGTGTCGCGTCCGTTCACGGCAGGCCGCTTCGCGAGACCATGCAGATGCTTGTCGAGCGCAACGGCATCGTCGAGCGAATCGACGCTGAAACCATGCTCGGCGAGGCCCGGAATGTTCGGACGGAACAGCCGGCTGCCGGTGGTCACGACGAGGCGGTCGTAGGACAGCGTCTTTCGCGCGCCCTTCGCGGGCGTGATCTGCACCGTTCGGGCCTCGGTGTTGATCGTCTCGGCGCTGCCCTGGATGTAGTCGACGTCGATCGCCTCGAGGACGTCGAGCAGCGGGGCCGTCAGGGTTTCCGGCTTCGGCTCGTAGAGCCGCGGACGGACCACCAGCGTCGGCTCCGGTGAGACGAGCGCGATCTGCAGATCTTGCGGCGAGACGCCTCGGATGTCGCGCAGCCGGGCTGCGGAAAGGGCGGCGTACATGCCGGCGAAGCCGGCGCCGATGATGATGAGTCGCATGGATTCTCTCCTTGGTTGCTGTTCGAAAGACCGCGCGCGACCGCGCTGCTGCGTTGGGGGCAGCGTCCGGCGTCGGCGCGTGGAGGTGGGTTGGGTCGCTGGCCTTAGGGCGCGATGCAGCGTGCCTGCAGCGAATTCGGTGGCCGGCCGTAGCCTAGGACAACGGGCTGAAGCTCACTTCGACTCCAGTCCTGATAGGGAAGGCCGGGGCCATTTCGGATCATGATGGAAACGGGCGGCTGTGCCGGGTGCATGGTGTAAGCTGGAATTTCCACTTCCTCGCCCGTCGCCGAGGTGAAGCGAACGGCCAGCGAGAGTCCGTACAAGGTCGCGGTCGCAAGGCTTCGGCGGCGTGAGGCAATCAGCCGTCGGTTGACGAAGTTTTTCCAGGTCATCTTTGGTCTCCCTCGATTGGTCTGGACATGGAGATGATGTAGCTGACCCGATTTGCCGGTGCCCCAGCGCGATTGCCGTCGTTGTCGAGAGATTGCTGCTAACGCATGCGCCTGCGCCAATCGCTCGGCGTCTCGCCCGTCAGCTTCTTGAATGCCGCGGCGAAGGCGGTCTGCGAGGAGTAACCAAGCGCCGCGGCGACCGAGACGATCGATTCGTCGCTCTCCCGCAGCATGTTCATGGCCTGCTCGAGCCGGTGCTGGCGCAGCCAGGCATGCGGCGACAGCCCGGTGCTCTCCTTGAAGGACCGGCAGAAATGGAAGCGCGATAGCCCGGCATCGGACGCCAGCGCATCGAGCGAGACGTCCGTTTCGCTATCGGAGCGCAATCGTTCGATTGCACGGAGCAGGACCTTCGGCGCCAGTCCGCCCATGGTCGGCTGGAACGTGGTTGGCGAGCCTGCATGCGCAGCCAAAAGGCGCGTGGCCAGAAGATCCGTGAGCTGATGCCGGAACAGCGTATCAAGCACGCCATGGCTCTCCAGCGAATCCGCCGCGCTCAGGAGCAGTCGGGACGTGATCGTGTCGGGATGCGCCGTTCGCTCAATCAATTCGGCGGGCCCGGCGGTTCCGGCCTCGCCGGCGATGCGCTGCAGCGTTGCGTCGGGAAGGTAAAGCTGCACGACGTCGACGGGCTTCGGAATGTCCCATCGGGAGCTCGACCCTTCCGGAACGATGTTCACGACCCCCGGACGAAACGTGCCGATCGAGATCGATTTTCCCGAGCGCCGCTCCATGCGCTGCATCACGCCTTTATGCGCCATGACCACGTGGTGGCGCATGGGCTCGACCACGTCGTGCAGCGGATCATGCTTCCAGTGCGCGATACCGGCACCCGAGGAGTCCAGCGCCACGCGAAACGGCTCGGTCCTGAGCACACGCGCCATCTCCGCGTCGGCGGCACGCCGTTCGGACGTCGAGCGGTCGTCAGGCTGTGCGTCGGGTGCGGGCGGCAAGCCCTTGTGCGAGGGATTGCGCATGAGTGCAATGTTCCCGGTCATGGTGTGGCTCCTCCTGATCAGCTCGGGCTCTCGATCAGTCGTCCGCATTTGTACGGAACGGCGCGTGTTCTATGCGCCGCGATTGCGGTGCGTATTTCCTGAACCCGGCATGCTTTGTCCGATCCTGCTCCAAGCCGGCCCGCGCTTTCGCGAACGCACGGCGGGCGGGCGGGGAGGGGAAGTGCTTGTAAGAAAAGGGGGGCAGGCCGCCACACGGCCGTCACATCCTCCAAGCGGCGGGACCGGATGACGGGGCGCCGCTACGCCGCGGCCGCCTGTGCCGACAACAGCTGCTTCAGTTTCGCCGCCGGCACGGCAGGGCTGAACAGCCAGCCTTGCATCTGGCTGCATCCGAGCTGGAGCAGCACCGCGCGCTGCGCTTCGGTCTCGACGCCTTCGGCGGTCGTCGCCATGTGGCGGGCGGCGGCCATGTGCACCACCGCCTGCACGATCGGCGAGGAATCCTCGGGTTCGCCGATGTCGCTGATGAAGCTGCGGTCGATCTTGATCTTGTCGAACGGAAAACGATGCAAATAGCTCAGCGACGAATAGCCGGTGCCGAAATCGTCGAGCGCGATGCGCACCCCGAGTTCGCGCAACTGCTGCAGGATCGTCAGCGCCTCCTGGTCATCGCGGATCAGGACGGTCTCGGTGATCTCGAGCTCGAGCCGTCCGGGCGCGAGCCCCGACTCGGCGAGCGCGGCTGCCACCTTCAGCGCCAATGTCCGCGAGCGGAACTGCACCGGCGAGACGTTGACCGCGATGTCGATGTCGCCGGGCCAGCTGGCGGCCTCGAGGCAGGCCTGCCTCAGCACCCATTCGCCGATCTCGCTGATCAATCCGGTCTCTTCTGCAACCGGGATGAAATCGGCGGGCGAGACCATGCCGCGCTCCGGATGATGCCAGCGCAGCAGCGCTTCGCAGCCGGTGACAACGTTGGCCGCGAGATCGACCAGCGGCTGGTAGTGCACCTCGAACTCGCCGCGGGCCAGCGCCTGCCGCAGATCGAACTCGAGCTGGCGGCGCAGCCGCGCCTTGGCGTCGTATTCGGGCGCGAAGACACGGAAGGTACGGCGGCCCTCGGATTTTGCCGCATACATCGCGAGATCGGCGCGCTTGAGCAGATCGTCGGGATTGTCGCCGTGGTCGGGTGCGATCGCGATGCCGATGCTGGCATCGGTCGGGATGTCCTGGCCGTTGCAGTCCACGGGCGCGCGCAGCGCCTTCAGGATCTGCTCGGCGAGGGCCGTCAGCTCGGCGTCGTCGCGGGTGCCGGCCTTGACGATGGCGAATTCGTCACCGCCCAGCCGCGCGACCATGTCGTTGCCGCTGACGCAGGCGCGCAGGCGGTTCGCGACCTGGCGCAGCAACTCGTCGCCGACCTCGTGTCCCAGCGAATCGTTGACGCCCTTGAACTCGTCGACGTCGATATAGAGGATCGCGAACGGCTTGCCTTGGGCAAGCTCGGCGACGCGCCGCTCCAGATGGCCGCGCATCAGCACGCGGTTGGGCAGGTCGGTCAGCGCGTCGTAATGCGCCATATGCGCGATGCGCTCGTCGGCGCGGATGCGCTCGGTGACGTCGTCATGGGTCGCGAGCCAGCCGCCGGCGGCGCCGGGCTGGTTCTTGATCTCGATCAGGCGGCCATCGGAGGTCTCGACGATCGTGCTCTGCGTCTGCCCGGCATCGCCCAAAATGCGGTCGCAATAGGAATCGACGTCGCCGTGGAACGAGCCGGTGTCGTGGCGATGCCGGATCACCTGGCGGAAATATGCGCCGGGCTTCACCACATCGGCCGATAGCCCATACATCTCGATGTAGCGCCGGTTGCAGACGATCAGCCGCTCGTCCTGGTCGAACATCAGGAGACCCTGCGTCATCGTGTTCATCGCGGTGTCGAGCTGCTGCTTCTCCACGGCGAGCCGGCGGGTCATCTGGCGGAAGATGAAATAGAGCGTGAGTACGAGCAGGCCGATCGACAGCACGGCCACGGCCACGAAGAATTTCGTTTGCGTGTGCCATGTCGCCAGCGCCGCATCCAGCGACTTGGTCGCGACCACGACCAGCGGCTCGCCGGTCAGCAGGCGTGCGGCGACGATGCGATCCTTGCCGTCGATCGGGCTTGCGAGCTGCATCGTGACGAAGGTTCGCTCGAACACCGCCATCTGCTCGCGCGTGCCGTTGCGGAAATTCTGCCCGATCATCGCCTCCACATGCGGAACGCGCGCGAGCAACTGGCCGTTCTGGTGATGCATCGCGATCGAGGAATCCTCGCCGAGCCCGCTCGAGGCGAAGAAGGATTCGAGTTGCTCCGGCGCGATCGCGCGCGAGACCAGCCCGAGGAATTCGCCGTGGGGGCCGGAGACGCGGCGCGCGAATACGATGACCGGTCCGCTGCCCAACCGTCCGGGTACGACCTCGACCGCCTCCTGCGAAGCCGGATCGTTCTTGAGGCGATCGAAATAGCCGCGGTCGGCGACCGAAACATCGGCGACCGGCCAGCGCCGCGACGAGTTGATCAGCACGCCCTTGGCGTCGAACACGTTGGCACCGGCGACGTCGGACCAGCCGCTGGCTTTGGCGCGCAGCACCTCGTGCATGGCGAGCGTGCCCATCTCGCTGCGGAAGACGTCTGCGGATTCGATGCCATGGCTTTCGAGTTCCGCGATGATGCTCTTCTGCAGCACCGCAAAATCCTCGAACTCGCGGTCGAAATGGCGGGCGAGCAACCGGACCGCGCTCTCCACGCTGTCACGGCCGCTTTCAATTGCATTCTGCCGGAAGCGGTCGACGGTGAGCGCGGTGCCGATCGCCATTGCGGCCATCAGCACGAAGCCGCCTGCGATCAGCCATGTCAGCGGCGCTCCGCGCCAACGGCGCAGCAACGCGCGCATGCGCGCGCTCCATCGGATCGATGTGCCCATGCAGCCCTCCCGTGGGATGCAAGATGCGGCAAAACCGACAAGAGCGCGTTACCAGTGAGGGTTAGGAAAACATGAATCGGAATGGAATCAGAGGGTTGGTTCCATCGCTTGTCTGAAGGCGCGGTGGACCATGGTTCCCTCAGCGTCGGATTTCCCATCTCAACGCTTCCGTATTGGTCTTGGCGAACATCGATGGCACGTCGAAGGCCCCGGTCTTGAGGTCATAGCGGCAGCGCCAGTCGGCCAATCCCTTCACGGCGACGTTCTTCGGATGCTTGTCCATTTCGCCCGACAAGGAGATCACGAGGTAACGGTTGTCCGGCCAGTGCACGCCAAGGCCGCGATAGGCCTCTTCGGTGCCTTTCACGAGATTGGCCGAGATATGGTAGTCGAGCTTCATCTTCCCGGTGTCGGGCCGGCTGTGGAAATAGGCCCAGGCCAAGTCGCTGAACGAGGTCTTCGTCGCGCTGACGAAGGCACCCTTCTCGGCATGGTAGAGATAGAGGTCCTGCTCGCCGGAACCGGTCTTCTGCATCCGCACCAGCCATTGCGAGTCGGGGGTGAAGCGGAAGCCGGCCCCGTAGCCCTGCTCGGGCTTGAGCTCCGTCATCTGTTCGCCACGCCTCGTCCAGGCCTGCCATTTGACGTCGAAATCGCCGCCGTCCTTCACGTACTGCTCGATCCCCGTGGCGCCGTCGGGTGAGGTGAAGGCGAGATCGGCATTGTCGGTGAGGATGTAATCCGGCGGCGGGCCGGACGCGGCGAGCCCTGGAGTTGCGGCCATTGTCAGGGCAAGCACCAGCCCAACAGGCCATTGTGCGGGACGGCAAAATGCGTTCACGGGACAATTCCTCGAGAAAAATGCCGCGATGCGGCCTTGAGCATTTGACACCGGCGGGGGTGCGTCGGTTCATCTCCGTGCCGGCTCATCATCCTATCGACCGTCTTGCTGCCGTGACCAAAACGGCGCACCTTGCTGGGCCGATTGATTTGCAAAATTCTTCCTGATCAGGGTTCGTTTCCGATGTTGACCGCATCCAAGGCCTTCATTGCATTCTGTCTGCTCGCGGTGGGCGGCACCGTGCTGGTGATCGGCCCCACCGAGCTGCGTCGCCTGTTGCCGATGGGGGCGAAGACCGACATCGCCGCCAAGCCGGAACCCAAGGTCGAGCCCAAGCCGGAAGAGCCCAAGCTCGCCGCGGTCGCGCCGCCGGCGCCAGCTGCGTCTCCGGCACCGGCCCCCGAGCCGAAGGCGGGTGCGCTGGCCGAGACGCAAAAGCAGGTCACGGCCGCGCTTGCCGATCTTGCACCGGTCAAGCCGCCGCCGGCGGTTGCCGATAGCGGCCCCCGCTTCGACGTCGCACGCGTCGACGATCACGGCGAGGCGGCGGTGATCGCGGGCCAGGCGACGCCGGGCGCCAAGGTCGAGCTGTTGCGCGACGGCAAGCCGATCGACACGGTGGTGGCGGATGCCTCGGGCCAATTCGTCATGACGCCGCCGCAGCTTCCCGCCGGTTCCTATGAGCTGACCCTGCGGGCAAAATCGCTTGACGGCACCGTCACGCAATCCGGCCGCAGCATGCCGGTGACGATCGCCGAAGCCGCGCCACCGCCCGCACGCCCTGCACCCGCCGCGAGGCAAGAGACGAAGCAGGAAGCGAAGGCCGAGAAGCCCGACGACAAGTCGGATGTCGTGGCATCGGTATCGGACAGGCCTGCGGCCCGCCCCCGACTGATGGGCGCACCGAAACCGAAGGGCGGGTCAGGGGTGATGGCGCGGGCGCCCGCGGCCACGGCGGTTGCATCGGCCTCGCCGGCGGATGTCGTCGGCGGTGCACCGGCGGAAACAGGCGGCAGCCGGGTGATCTCCCGCGGCGACAGCCTATGGGCGCTCAGCCGGCTCGCTTATGGCGACGGCGCCCGCTTTGCCGTGATCTACAACGCAAACCGCGCCAAGATCCACAATCCCAATTTGATCTATCCTGGCCAGACCTTCGTGCTGCCGCAGAAGGCGGAGTGAAGGCGGCGCTTCGCCGCGGCTCCTGCGGCCATCCTTCGAGACGCCCGCCTGCGGCGGGCCCTCAGGATGAGGAATGAGTCTGCGGCGGCATTCAACGCAGAAGGATGCGCTGCCAAGCCTCATCCTGAGGAGGCCGCCAAGCGGTCGTCTCGAAGGACGAGGCGCTCGCTCAGGCGCCGCCGAGACGTCCTAAGCAAATACCGCGACGCTTTGCTCTGTACGCTTCCGGAACATTTGGTTCCCTCGCGCGTCATTGTGATGCGACGCGATGCGCGCTTGGCGCCGGAGGAGGGCCAAGGTGGACAGGTCAGTGATCATGTCGAGATCACGCTTGGGACCCAAGCTGGGGCTGGCGCTAACGGGCGCAACGCTGGCGATTCTGGCGCTCCTGCTGCCAAGCCGCGCCGAGGCGCAGTTCGGCTTCCGCGGCGGCCCGCTCGGTGTCGCGCGCTTTGCCGTCGGCCACATGATCGGCATGTCGCGCTTGCGCCATGCCCGCATGGCGGTGCGGGGCAGCCGATACCGGTCCGCAGCGTTGCGGTCGCAAGATCCGCGCGGCTCAGAGCGCGGCCAGCCTGCGAATCCTTACGTCCTCCGTGCCGCAATGACGGCGCAAGCTGCGCTGGCGGGCTGGCGCGGCGGCCGCCGTCCGCAGGGCTGGTGGCGCCATCCCGACGGCAGCTACGGCTGGGTCGGCCCGGTGTTCTGGCCGTTCGCGCATGACGACCTCACCACCGCAATCATCCTCGGCGATGCGACCAGCCTCTCGCTCTATGGCTATGGCGACATCTATGCTGCGATCTTCGCGCCCTATGCGGCCACGGAGCTTGCCGCCTACACCGCGCCGCACGGCCGCCGCGGACGGCGAGTCCCGACCGCGGAGACGGTCTGCGATGCCAGCGACACCGGCGGCCGGCCGGTCGATCGCATCGCCGCTGCCGTGCAGCCGAATGAATTGCAGCGCACAGCGCTCGACGAGCTCGCCACCGCCTGGGCATCCGCGCGCGACACCATCCGCGCCGCCTGTCCGACGCAAGTGCCTGCGACGGCCATGGAGCGCCTCGGCCTGATGCGCGAGCGAATCGAGGCCATGATCAAGGCAACGGATGCCGTCGCGCCATCCCTCGCCAAGTTCGTCGATCTCCTCGACGACGACCAAAAGGCCAAGCTCGACAGCCTAGCCAACGAACGTCGCGCCGCGCTGGCAGCGATCCAGCAAAAGAATCCGCAGGCGGCATCGGCCTGCCAGGCGGACAGCGATCCCCGCTACGACGAGAAGCTGCAGCGCCAATACGAGCAGCTCATGCAGCAGCAATGGCCCGCGGCCGAGATCGCCTCCACGCTCAAGCTCGACGACACCGCCCGCGCCCGCCTCGACGTGCTCCAGGACACCACGCTGCGCACCATGGAAACGCTCAGCGCCTGTCCGTCACAGGCCGGACCGACACCACAGGCCCGCCTCACCGCCGCGAAGGCGCGGCTGGAGACGATGCTGCAGGCCGTGAACGGCGTCAGTGACGCGCTCGATGATTTCGAGGCGGACCTGAGCGACGAGCAGAAAGCCGGGTTCGAGGCGATGGGGCCGAAGCGCGGGGCGTGATCACCCGCACCGCTTCCAGCCAATTCCGTGCCCGCGTAAGCCATTGATCTTGCAGGCCCCGGCTACTGTGCATGGGGTTGTTTTCGCAGTTTTTTGTTTTGGCTACCCGCGCCGCCTTGCCGCGGCGGCGTCAATTACGTTCTCCACCTCCTCGCGCCACGACAGGATCTCCATCGCGAGCACGGGGTGGTTGAAACCCTTGAGCACGAGATCGTCGAGGGCGCGGGCTTCGACCCAGGGCTCGACCATGCCGTAGACGCGGCGGCTGACGACGACCTGGCCGGCCTTGGCTTCGTCGCAGAGGCGGGAGGAGAGATTGGTGACGCTCCCGATCGCGGCATATTCGAGCCGCTGCTCGAAGCCGATCTGGCCGAGCGTGGCATAGCCCATGGCGACGCCGACACCGAAGCCGAGCGAGTGGCCGCGGTTCTTCCATTTCTCGGTCAGGGCGCCGATCGTATCGCGCATCTCGACCGCCATCTTCACCGCGCGCTTGGTGTGGTCGGCGAACTGGATGGGCGCATTGAACAGGATCATCACGCCGTCGCCGGCAAAGCGGTCGAGCGTGCCTTCATAGCGGTGGATCAGCTCGCCAAGCGCGGCGTGATATTCGCGCAGCACGTTCATCGCCTCTTCGGGCTCGGTCGCCTCCGTGAACGAGGTGAAGCCGCGCAGATCGCAGAACACGACGGTGACCTCGCGGCGGTGGCTGTCGAGGAGCGCGTCGTGGCCGTCCGACGAGGCGATCAGCTGCGCCACTTGCGGCGCGAGGAAACGTTCGAGCCGCTTGATGCGGCCGATCTCGCCGAGTTGTTTCTCGACCCGCTCTTCCAGCGAGCGATTCCAGTTGCGCAGCTGCTCGGTCTGCTCCTGGAGCTTGGCGGCCTGCTGCTGCACGGTTTCGTGCGCAGCCGCGAGCTCGCGGCCCTTGTGGTCGACCTCGGTGAACAGCCGCGCATTGCGCATCGCCAGCACGGCCTGGTTGGCGAAGGTGCGCATCAGGCCGATGATGCTTGGGGCGAACTCGCCGCTGGCTCGGCGCAGCACCACCAGCGAGCCGAGCGTGCCCTGCTGGTCGACTAGCGGCACCACCAGCACCGAATGGAAGCCGGCTTCGATCGCGACGTCGCGCAGCGGTTGCTCGGAGGCCTGGTCGAGATCGGCAATCGCGATCGGTTCGCCGCTGCCGGCCGCATCGCTCAGGATATCCTGGCCCTCATCAATCGTGACATGGGCGCCGTCGGCGGATTTGTCGATGCCGTTGGCCTCGACCAGATTGAAGCGGCGCACCTGCGCGTCATAGCCGTAGATCAGCACGGCGTCGGCATGGGTGATCTCGATGGCGCGCGCGGCGATCGTCGGCAGCACGGCGTTGAGATCGAGCGAGGCGGCGACCGCGCGGCCGACCTCTTCCAGCACCTTGAGCTCGTTGATCGACTGCGCGAGATCGCGGGTGCGCTCCTCGACCTTGGTCTCCAGATCCGAATAGGTTTCCTGGATCTGGCTGGCCATGCGGTTGAACTGGCCAGCGAGATCTTCCAGCTCGTCCGCGGTGTGCACCTCGATGCGATGGCTGAAATCACCCTCGCCGAGCTTGTGCGCGCCGTCACGCAGCGCCGTGATCGGAATGATCATGCGGCGCGCCAGAAGCGTGCCGGCGAGGATCGCGACCAGCAGGCCCATGCCGATCAGCAGCGCAATGCGCACCAGCTGGTCGCGGATCGGCATCAAGGCTTGCGTGGTCGGCTGCTCGAACATCACGCTCCAGCCGAGCTTCGGCACGGTGCTCGCGGCGCTCATCACCGCATGGCCGTTGAAGTCGGTGCCCGAATTGTCGGGCGCGTGGCCGGGCGCAACCGCGGCCGCAACTTGCGGCAGCTTCGAGAGGTCCTTGCCGATTTCGGGCCCTTTCGAGGACGTCGCCAGCACGCGGCCGCGCGGATCGACCACATAGGCGAACGCCGCCTTGCCGACCTGAGCGTCGGAGAGGTACTCGGAGAGAAAGCTGAGATCGAGCTCGGCCACGGTGACGCCGGCGTTGAAACCGGAATGCGCCACCGAGATCGACATGAACGGTGTCCGGTCGGAGAACCAGGCCGGTGCGTAGCTGACGCCGCGGGCGACGGTGTCGGTGAAGCGCATGTCGCGGGAGAGGTCGGCATTGCTGCCGGTCGTGGTCGACTGGCGCGAGACGCGGAGCACCTCGCGGCCGTCGCCGTTGAGCTGGAACAGCTGAGTGACGACCGAGACCTGGTGCAGCAGCTGGGCATAGTCGGCGCGGCGCTTCTCGAGCGTGTCCTGGCTCGCCCGGGTCACCCAGCTGATCTGGCGCTCGAGCTCGGAGATCGACTGCTCGATCCGCCGGGCGGCTGCCTGCGCCTTGTCCTCGAGACCGTCGGTCAGCTGTGTCTTGGTGGCGCGGTAGGAGATCCAGCTCTCCATCGCGCCGTTGACGGCGAGCACGAACACGACGAGGCCGACAAGAGAGACGACGTATTTGGCGAACAGACCCTCGCGCAGAAACCGTGTCTTGTCGTTCGCTCCTGCCATCCCGATCCTCTCGCGCCGCCATCGGCGCCGGCGCTACGGGCCGCACGGACCCTGCGAGCCTTCTAGCACAATTTGGTCCAGGGGACTGTGAAGGGACTGGTCAAGGGCCGGCCGAGCAGCCGGCGTGGTTACCCGTCTTGGTTATCCGCCTTGGACGCTGGGCAGGCGCAAGCATGGTGAATTGTCGCAGTCTCGTCCGTTTGGAGGAAGCCGCCGCCGGGCAAGCCGATGTAAGGGGATGGGCTTGGCAAGGGAGGGCTGGGAGTCCAGCGCTTTGGTCCTGCAATCATCGATTAAAGAGCTGTCGCAGCACGTCGTTCATCGGCTGGCTGTCCTGCTGCACCGCCGGCGGGTCCTCCAGGGCGGGGGACGCCGGCGAGGCTTGCGGCGTCAATGGGGATGGCGCCGCAGGCAGGCTGCGGCTGCGGCCGGTGGCAGTGCCGGTGCCAGTCCCAGTCGCCGTGCCGTTTCCCGCGCCACCGGAAAGCCCCTGCTGGATCAGATTGCCGATCGCCTCGCCCAAGGGGCCGCCGAGCGGGTTGTTCTGTCCGGGCTGCTGGGTTTGCGGATTGGCATTGCCGGTCAAATTGCCGCCACCCGGCGCGGTGGCTCCCCCGAGGCCAAGGCTGCCCAAAATATTGCCGAGTCCGGCCCCATCAGCGCCGAACAGCCCCTTGCCCATCTCGCGCAGCTTGGCATAGGCGGCATCCGGATTGTCCAGCATGCCGGCCATGTCAGGATAGATCCGTGGCTGCGACCAGGTGCCCTGGATCATCACGGGAATGCCGAAGCCGACCGGCTCGGCGGCGCGACCCTGGCCTTCGGTCGTCATCACCAGCTTCGGCTCGACGCGGAAGCCCATCATCTTGGTGTCGAGTGCGATCGTGCCGGCGCCGGTCACGCGGACCAGCGGTCCGGTCAGATTAAGGTCGGTCGTCACGGCCTGGCCCTTGTCGATGCGGAACGACGCCGACAGCTGCGACAGATCCGTGCTCTGGTCCCGACTGTTGTCTCGGCTGTCCTGCCAGCCCGACAACGTGCCCGATGTCAGCGAGCGGATCATCTGTGCGACGTTGATGCCGCGAATGGCGCCGTCCTGGAAATTGACGAAGGCCGTGCCCTGCATGTTCGCCATCAGTGCGCGCTGGCTGGTGCCGGCGCTGCGCAGCGCGAGCTTGGCCTGCAGCTTGCCGTCGATCCGGTCGAATTCGGCGAGGCCCTGCAGCAGCGGGAGCGCCTGCACGCCGGCGAGGTCGGAATGCATGGCAAAGCTCGGCGCGCCGCTGGTCGCATCCAGGATCAATTCGCCCGAAACCTGGCCGCCATAGGCGCCGAGATTGGCGGTGCCGGCCTTCAGCACGCCGCCGGCGAGTTTTGCATCGACCGCCAGCGGCGCGAGGCGCGCATCGCCGATCACCGCTTCATGCGCGGAGATCCTGATTTGCGCATCGACATAGCTGAGCCCGGACACGTCGATCGGCGCATCGCTCCAGGGCTGCCCGGACGCGCCTTCCGGCGATTTCGCCAGCGGGATCGCGAGCCGCTGGAAGTCGAGATCGACCTTGACCAGAGGCTTGCTCGCGATATCGACCGAGGCCCAGCCGTTGAACGCGCCATCGCCGAGCGTGCCGCTCACCCCGTTGATCATCACGACATCGCCGCTCAGCCGCATCTCGGCATGACCCGCGAGCCGGGACTTCAGCACGTCCGGCATGTCGATGGCGAAATCCACCGGAATGGTCGGCCGGTCGGCCGGCGGCGCCGGCGTGGTCGCCTTGATGTCGAACTTGGCCGGATGCTCGCCGACCCGCGCGGTGCCGGTGATGTTGATCTTGCGGTCGCGGCCGACGATCGCATCGGCATTGATTGCGCTGATGCGGCTCTCGACGCGATCGCGCACGCGCGCGAATGCGATCTCGCCATCGGTGACCTTGATGCGGTCGATGGCGGCGCCGTCGGTATCGAGCGCGACCGGCTTCGACGTGCCGCCGGCATTCGGCAGGCGCTCACGCAGCAGCGGCTGGTAGAGCACGGGATGCGTGACGACGAGCTCGTTGATCTTCGGGCGGCCCGACCAGACGCTCGAGAGCGACATGTCGGCCTGCACGCTGTCGATGGTCAGGCGCGTGATGCCGCTGCGGTCCTTGGGGTCGGCAAGCGTGAGGTCGTTCAGCGTCACGTTCAGCGTCGGCCACAGGCTGATTCTGGTCGTGCCGTCGATCGACAGGCGATAGCCGGTCGCGCTCTCGACCCGCGCGGCAATCGTCGACGTCAGGAAGCCCGAGGGGATCCCGACCACCAGCAGGAGTGCGATCACGATGACGATTGCGGCCACCGCCGCACCGGCGAATTTCACTGCTCTCATGTCGACTTTCCAGCGGCGGACGATCGGAGTCGAATCCGGCAGATGACCGTCATTTGCAGCCGTCCTTTGCGCCTGAGTTTATCCCGGGACGGGAAGCGGCTCCAAGCACGGAAAAATAGTCTGGGGGTGCTGCAAAGTTATGTGACTTATGGCACACTTCCCCGGCGCGGTTTTACGCGATCCTGATGTTGATGGTTCCAAGCGATTTGCCAACGAAATTCACAAGGACATTGAAATGAGCAAGCAGGCCGAATTTGCGGTCATCCTCAAGATGAATGCGATGTTCGCCGATCTCGGCGCAGACGAGCTCCAGCGGCTGGCGAATCTCTGCCACACCCAGCATCTGGGGAACGGCGAGGTGCTGTTCCAGAAGGGCGACGCGGGCGATGCGCTGTTCGGCGTGCGCCGAGGCCAGGTCCGTATCGAGACCGGCGCCTCCGACGGCAGCCGCCTGACGCTGAACTTCATGGGGCCGGGCGACCTGTTCGGAGAGGTTGCGGTGCTGGACGGCCAGAGCCGCACTGCGGACGCCACCGCGGGCGAAGCCAGCGAGTTGTTCGTGCTGCGGCGCGAAGACTTTCTGGCTTTCCTCGAACGCGAGCCGAAAGTCGGGATCAAGATCATCGCGCTGCTGTGCCAGCGCATCCGCTGGCAGAGCGAGCGCATGGAAGAGTCCATGCTCCAGCCGCTGCCGGTTCGCCTCGCGCGGCGCCTCTGCGCGCTCGCCGCCGATTTCGGCTCGGAGGTGCACATCTCGCAGGAGCAACTCGGCGTCTTCGTCGGCGCCGCCCGCGAGAGCGTCAACCGCCAGCTTCAGGCATGGCGCAAGGAAGCGATCCTCGATCTCCAGCGCGGCCGCATCCTGCTGCGGAACATGACCAAGCTGACGGCGATCGCGCGGAACGAGTAGGGGCGTCAGGTCCGTGCCTCACGGCCATGCCAGATTCTCGTAATGAGAATATCGCCTGTCTCGGGAGCAATGACATATCGCACGATGTAAGCTGACGAGCCGAAGCGGACGATGATTTGGCGGATGACGGCATCCTCAGTCGGTTTGCCCAGCGGCGGCAATTCCGGCAGCCGATCGATTGCCTTCCAGATCGAGGCCAAGGCGCGTTTCGCGGCGCCAGGATTAACAGTATCGAGGAAAGTTCGCAGCCGCTCGATGTCTTCGACCGCGGCTGGCGAAAGGTGGATCATTTCACCTTGCGCGGCTGGGGACTGGGCAGCTCGTCTGCCGAATCCCAGCTTGCCACCCACGCTTTAACGTCGTCGAGTGGGACAGCCAGGCCGGTGCGCTTGAAGTCGTCGTAACGACTGCGGTCCTCTGCGAGATCTGGACTAGAAACGTCGATCACTGAATCGAGCAATGCGACGGCCTCTGCGAGAACCGTTGCGATGTCCTTTCCCCGCTCGGACGCGATCTCCCGGAGACGGGCATCAGTGTCGGCGTCGATCTCAAGCGTTCGGCTTATGAGGTTCATTCCCGAAAGATAGCACTTCACTTACCGATGTCGAGCCCGAGATCTGGGGCCAATAGCTACTCCGCCGCAGGGTGCACGATGTTCTTCGGCCCCGGCATGGCGTCGGCCGGCGCCGCTCCGTGATGACCGGCGCCCTCCGCATCTTCGCTGTGCACGACCAGCCGCTTGGCGAAGCGCCAGATCAGGGCGCCGAGATCGTCCATCACCATGAACATCGCGGGCACGAACACCAGTGACAGGATGGTCGAGAAGATCAGGCCGCCGATCACCGCGAGCGCCATCGGCGAGCGGAATTCGCCGCCCGCGCCGACCGCGAGCGCGCTTGGCATCATGCCCGCGGCCATCGCGATCGTGGTCATCACGATCGGGCGTGCGCGTTTCATGCCTGCGTCGATCATGGCTTCTTCGCGCGGTGTGCCGGCGTGAATGGACTCGATGGCGAATTCCACCAGCATGATCGCGTTCTTGGTGACGATGCCCATCAGCATCAGAATGCCGATCCACACCGGCGTCGTGAGCTGCTTGCCGGTGATCAGCAGGGCCGCGATCGCGCCGCCGATCGAGAGCGGCAGCGAGAACAGAATGGTGATCGGCTGCAGGAAGGTGCCGAACAGCAGCACCAGCACGGCGTAGACCATCATCAGGCCCGCCGTGATCGCGGTGGCAAAGCCTTCGGACAGTTCGTTCAGGCTTTCGGCGTCGCCTGAGGGGGAGACCTTCACGCCCTTCGGCCGGCTCTTCATGACCGGAAGGTCATAGATCTTCTTGGTGGCGTCGCCGAGCGCCGCGGAGCCGACGAGATCGGCCGCGACGGTCGCCTGTCGCTCGCGATCGTAACGGTTGATGCTGGTCGGGCCCTGGTCGAGCTTGACGTCAGCAATGACGGAGAGCGGCACGCCGCCCTTCTCGCCGTGCTCGCCGAGCGGGACGCGCAACTGTTCGAGCGTCTTCAGATTGCCGCGCGCGGCATCCTCGAGCTGCACGCGGATCGGCACCAGACGGTCGCCAACGTCGAACTTGGCGAGTGCGGGGCCGACGTCGCCGATGGTGGCGACGCGGATGGTCTGCGACAGGCTTTCGGTCGACACGCCGAGCCGTGCGGCGAGATCGGCGCGCGGTTCGACGCGCAGCTCGGGCCGCTCCAGCGTGGTTTCCGAGATCACGTTGGAGATGGTGGGAATCCGCTTCATCTGCGTCGCGAGTTCGCTGGCGACGTTGTTGACGATGTTGGCGTCTGCGCCGGTCACGACCAGCGAGATGGCGCGCAGGCCGTTCTCGTCGAGGAACCAGAAGCGGATGTCCGGAATGTTCTCCAGTTCCTGGCTGATCGAGAATTCGAGCTCGCGCTGCGTGATATCGCGGCTGTCCTTGGGCGTGTAGTTGATGATCAAGGCGGCGCGCCGGACTTCCTGGGTCCCTGGTGGAACGCGGCCGCCATCGACGAAGATGCTCTTCACCTCAGGGCGCTTGCGCAGGCGCGCCACGATGTCTTCGGTGACTTTTTCGGTGTAAGCGAGCTGCGTGCCCGGCGGCAGCTCGAGGGCAACCAGCGAGCGCGAGCTGTCCTGCGCCGGCAGGAAACCCTGCGGCAGCAGCGTGATGCTCCAGATCGAGGCGGCGAAGACGCCGAAGCCGGCCAGCACCGTGATGAAATAGTGCTTCACCGACCAGCCCACGATCCTGTGATAGGAGCGCAGCACGCGGCCGGGCGGCGGCTCTTCGTGATTGCCATGTTTGAGGAAGTAGGCGGCGAGCACCGGCGTGACGAAGCGCGCCGCGAGCAGCGAGAAAAACACCTGCACCGAGACGGTGATGCCGAACTGCTTGAAGAACTGTCCGGCGATGCCCGACATGAAGCTCGCGGGTGCGAAGATCGCGATGATCGTCAGCGAGATCGCGATCACCGCGAGGCCGATCTCGTCGGCGGCTTCCAGGGCGGCACGATAGGGCGACTTGCCCATGTTCATGTGCCTGACGATGTTCTCGATCTCGACAATGGCGTCGTCGACCAGAATACCCGTCGACAACGTGATGGCGAGGAAGCTGACGAGGTTGAGCGAGAAGCCGAGCAGGTCCATCGCCCAGAATGCCGGGAAGATCGACAACGGCAGCGAGATCGCGGCGATGATGGTGGCGCGCAGGTCGCGCAGGAACAACAGCACGATGACGACGGCGAGGATGGCGCCCTCGAACAGGGTCGAGATCGCCGCGTGGTAATTGCCGTTGGTATATTCGACCGAGGTGTCGATCACCTTCAGGTCGACGTCGGGATAGGTGGCCTTGAGCGTGTCGATGCGCTTCTGCACGGCCTCGGCGACCTTCACGTCGCTGGCACCCTTGGAGCGTTTGATGCCGAGCGCGACGATGGGCTCGCCGTTGAAGCGGGCGAAGGTACGGCGGTCGGCGATGGTGTCGGTGACGGTGCCGAGATCGTCGAGCCGGACCTCGCCGCCGCCGAACAGCGGAATCATGGTGCCGGCGAGGTCGCTCAGCGTCTTGGCGCCGGCGAGGGTGCGGATCGCCTGGTCGTTCTTGCCGATCTCGGCGCGACCGCCGGCGACGTCGACATTGGTACCGCGCAGGCTCTGGCTGACATTGACGGCCGTCAACCCCATCGACTGCAGGCGGTCGGGATCGAGCGAGACCAGGATCTCGCGCTCGACACCGCCGATGCGCTCGACCTGGGCGACGCCGCGCACGCCCTGCAGCGCGCGCTTGACCACGTCGTCGACGAAATAGGAGAGCTGCTCCGGCGTCTTGCCGGGCGAGATCGCGGCGTAGGTGACGATCGGCAGGCCGATGACGTCGACGCGCTGGATCAGCGGCTCGGTGACGTTCTGCGGCAGGTTGGAGCGCACGCGCGTCACCGCGTCCTTGACGTCGTTGAGCGCGCGGTCGGTGTTGGTCTCCAGCGCGAACTGGATCGTCGTCACCGACAGGCCGTCGGTGATCTGCGAGGTGATGTGCCTGACGCCTTCGACACCGGAGACGGCGTCTTCAACCGTCTTGGTGACCTGGGATTCGAGCTCGGCGGGTGCCGCGCCGAATTGCGATACCGCGACCGAAATCACGGGAATGTCGGCCGAGGGTAGCCGCGTCACTGCGAGCTTGGTGAAGGACACCCAGCCGAGGATCAGGAGGATGATGGAAAAAACCACCGACGGCAGCGGATTGCGGATCGACCATGCCGAGATATTGAGAGCCATCAGCGTACCCGCGTGCGATCGAGTTCATCGGCGAACATGGTCTTGATCTGGTCGCCGTCATGCAGCGAAGAGCCGGCGTCGGCGACGACGATCTCGCCGACGTTGAGGCCTTCCAGGATTTCCGTCGCGCTGTCCGATGACAGCCCGACCCGTACCTTGCGCGTCTCGACAATGTTGCTCTTGACGACCTGCACGGTGAGATGGTCGATCGCGGTCTTGGGAACCGCGACGCCGCAGCTTCGCTTGGCGTCGATCGAGGCGCGGGCGAACACGCCGACTTTCAGCGAGGGATTGTTGGTGACGCTGATGCGCACGCGGCCGAGCTGGGTGGCGCGATCGATTTCGGGCGCGACCAGCCTGACCCGCCCGATCAAATCGGGCGCGTCGTCGCGGCTGATGCGCACGGTCGCGCCGGAGCTGAGCTTGGCCATGTGCACCGCCGGGACCTGCGCGTCCAGCTCGATCTCGTTGTTGACGGCGATACGGAACATCGGGCCGGCCTGTGGCGAGGCCGGTGCGCCGACGATGGTGCGGACCTCGGTGACGAGGCCCGGCGCAGGGGCTTTCAGCGAGACCGGTCCTTGCGGGCCGGGCCGCTGCGGCTGGCCTGGGATCTGGGGCGGTGCGGTCAGGCGCGCCAGCTCCTGATTGTCGGTGACGAGGGTGCCCTCGGTGACGAAGAGGTCGGTGACCCTGGATCCCTCCTGGTCGGCGACGACCACGGCTTCGCGGCGCGGCACGAAGAAGCCGGTCACCCGGACCAGGTCGGAGAAGCAGGCATTGGTCGACTTGGTCACGATGACCAGCGCCTCGCTCGGCGTTTCCTTGGGCTCGGCGCGGTGCCGATGCTCGAACAGATAATAGCCGACGCCGAGCACGACGACGAAGACCACCGTTCCGGCCGGCTTGAGATATTCGGAGAGGTTCATTGCCGGATCGTCCTGGCCTGGCTCATGGCCGTCCGCGCGCGGCCCTTGGTGAGCGTTTCCCTGAAATAAAGCAGCGTCCCGCGAGCCTGCGGGACGCGTGCTGGAAGCGAGACTTTACACCACATCACGACTTGTCACTTCAAAGGATTACGTCGTGCTCACTTCGATGCGGTGGTCTTGTTTTCCATGTTGACGACCTGCACGCGACGGTTGACCTCCGCCATCGGCTGGGCCGGGTCCTTCAGCTTGCTCTTGCCGTAGCCGACGGTCACGAGGTCGGTCGCGGAGATGCTGTATTTCTCGACCAAATAGCGCTTGATCGAATCCGCGCGGCGCTCCGACAGATCCTGATTATAGCTCTCGCCGCCGGCGGCGTCAGTGTGGCCGGCGACCACGAAGGTCGAGCCTTTCAGATCGGGGCTGGTCAGCGCGCGGCCGAGCGCCTGGACCGAGGCAAGTGATTTTGCGCTGATATTGGCCGAGTTGTAGTCGAACGTGATTTCCAGATCGATGTTCGGCTTGTCCTTGGCCGCCGACGCGATTTCTTCGCGCTCGGTCGACGACAGCGAGCGAGTCGAGCGGCCGCGCACGGACTGGATCAGCTTGGTCTCCGTCGCACTCGGTGCGGGATCGGCCTGCGGAGCGATCGAGAGACCGCGGGTCAGCGGCTTCTTCGGCGGTGGCGCCAGCGCGCGGACGATCTCGTCCTCGGTGACGTTCTTGCTGTTGCCGTCGTCGCCCGCGAATGCCAGCGGGATCGTCAGCGACAGTGCGGCGCCGACGGTGATGATGGAGAGGATTGCGGTAAGTCCCTTTGCAGCCAATCTCATAGCCAGTCCCTCCTGCGCAGCCAGATCGCGTGTTCCAAAATCCCTGCAATAAGCCCCCCGAAAGGACGGCCTGCGGCATCCGTTCGATTAGTCTTCGCCGGGCCGCCGCGGGTTCGAGGCACATCGGCCCCGATTCAAAAAAATATCAACGCACTCCGTAGCTTGCGAATTCCTGAACAATGTTCGGGTCCATCGCCTTGGCATTGGCGATGTCGAGTGCACCCTCTTGAGCCGAGCCGTTGCGCTGCTTGGCGATCCCGCGTCCGAACAGCGAGGAGGTCAGGCGCGGATTGATCCTCAGGGCTGCCTCGAAATCGGCGATGGCGTTCTTGACCGCCCCCGATTTCAGATTGACGAGCCCCCGGCTGTCCAGCGCGTCGACGAAGTTCGGTCGCAGCCGCAGGGCCTCGTTGCAATCCTTCAGCGCGCCCTGGAGGTCGCCAACCACGGTGCGGGTCCAGCAGCGGTTGTTCAGAGCCTCGACGTCCTTCGGGTTGATCCGGAGCGTCTCGTCAAAATCCTTGATGGCCAGGCTGTAGGCGCCCTTGCTGGCATAGACCTGACCGCGCCGGTAAAGCGCGTTCACGTCATCCGGATTGGCCGCGATCTTGGCGGTCAGCCCCTTGATGGTGGGGTCCTCGGCCAGGACTGCCGCACTCGGCCCGCTCTCCATGCTCGGAGCGGTGACGGGATCGGCCGGAATCACGGGCGGAGGCGGCGGCGGTGCCGGCGGCAAGGCGGCCTCGACCTGCGGCTTCGGTGACGGAGCCGGTGCTGCCACTGTATCGGCCGGTTTCGGCGGCGGAGGCGGTGAAGGTGCGGGCGGGGCCGGCTGCGGGTTGTTGGCCACGACCGGCGGCGGCGCGGGAGGCGGGGGTGGCGGGGTCATTGTCGGGCGCGACCCGCCGGCCCCTGGAATGAACGAGAAATCCTCGGCCAGCGAAGAGGATATCCACGGCACCTGCTCGCCCCGGGAGGCGCGGGTGACGCCCATCTTGGTGCGGTTCAGCGTCTCCTCGGCCATCAGGTCGGGGACGCGGATTTCCTTGAGGAGTTCCTGGACGAACAGGCTGTGCTCGCCGCCGGCGTCCGAGACCACCGAGGCCAGCGCCGCCGAATACATCACCAGCGTGCCGTTCGGCGCGATGACGGGGGTGAGGCCGGCCGAGAAGCTGCGGAACCGGCGCTCGAACGGGTTGCGCCTGGAGGCGTCGACCAGCGCGATCTTGACGCCGGCGCCGCGGGTGTTGAGCTCGCCGAGCACGGTTTCGAGGCTGATGCCGTCGCGGCGCACATCGGATTCGGTCCAGATCTGCGCATCGATCGGCAGCAAATAGCTCTGCCGCGCGGACTGGATGCCGAAGCCGCTGAAGAACACCAGTGCCACAGACCCCGGCTTGATCTTGCCGTAGAGCTTGTCGAAGGCGCGGCGCATGCCGTCGCCGGTCAGGTTCTCACCGATCTCGACGGAAAAGCCGTCGCGCTTGAGCTCGTCTGCGACGTCGCGCGCGTCGTTGAGCGGTTCCTTCAGGGGAGCGTCCGCGTCCGGATATTTGGCATTGCCGATGACCAGCGCAAAGCGATCGCCGGCCGCAAGTGACGGAGCGGTCGGGACGAGCGACACGAGCAAGGACAGAACGAAAAGCAGGCGAATTTTCATAATTAGCGCGATCCAGCCAAAAAGGCGCCGTTTCCAGCTTGCGCCGCGGCGACCTTAACTTACGCAATGTGCATTATCAAACCGGGGAAGGGGGGCGTCAACCGCTTGCGGATTCGGCGTTATCGCGACAATTGACCGCGACGCATGGGCATGTTGCGGGGGGAATAAACGGGCGGTCACGATTGCACGCGATGCATTCTGGTTGTCATTGCGGCTGCACGTTAGGGCAGCCGTGGCTACAACAATGTGATTGGTCTCACATTGCGGACGGGCCTGCTTCGCAACCTCCGGTGTTTGACCTTTGCGGTGGACGATGGCTTGGTGCGGTCGATCGCCCCTGAAGGTGCATCCACAAAAGAGCAAGATCAAAATCATGGGAAACGCCTACGAAATCTACGCACTGCGCTATGCGACGATGTCGCCGCGCACGCCCAATATGAACTTCCTCGCGCCCGACCCGCACGACAGCGCGGCGCAGGACCTCGACTATTTCGTCTGGCTGATCCGCGGCAACGGCCGCGACATTCTGGTCGATACCGGCTTCAATGCCGAGGAAGCGTCCGCGCGGGCGCGCAAGCTGACGCTCAATCCGGTCGACGCGCTGGAGCGCTTTGGTGTCGCGGCGTCGAGCATTCGCGATATCATCGTGACGCATCTGCATTACGACCACGCCGGCAATCTGGACCGTTTCCCGCACGCGCGCTTCCATATCCAGGAGCGCGAGATGGCCTACGCGACGGGACGCTGCATGTGCAACGGACTGCTGCGACATCCGTTCTCGGTCGAGCACGTCACGCAGATGGTCCGCCATGTCTATGGCGAGCGCGTCAATTTCTATTCCGGCGACGGCGAGATCGCGCCCGGCCTCACCGTGCACCGCGTCGGCGGTCATTCGGACGGCCTGCAGGTGGTGAAGGTCGAGACTGCGCGCGGGCCGGTGGTGCTGGCGTCGGATGCGGCGCATTATTACGCCAATCTCCAGCGCCGAAGCCCATTCCCGATCGTCTACAATGTCGGCGACATGGCGGTTGGCTGGGAGACGATCGAGCGTCTCGCCGGCCATCCTGACCGGTTCATTCCCGGGCATGATCCGATCGTGACGGAGATCTATCCGCGCGCCAGCGACAAGGTCGATGTTTGGGCGCTGCATTTGCCGCCGTCGCGATCGTTTGCGAAGTGATCAATACGCCTGCTTGGCGTCGGCCTCTTCGCTGGTCTGGATCAGGTCGAGGCTCTGTTCGATCTTGCCGAGCAGCGTCGATAGCTGTTTGCGCTCCTGCGCCGAGAGGCAGGCGAGGATCTCGTCTTCCCGCCGCAGCAATTGCGGAAACAGCTCCTCGTAGAGCGTGCGGCCTTTCCTTGTCAATCGCAGGCGGAATTCGCGGCGATCGGCTTCGTTCTCGACGCGCTCGATCAAACCCTGGTGCAGCAACATGGTCACCGCGCGGCTGATGGTGGATTTGTGCGTGCGGGTGCATTGCGCGACGTACTGCGCGCTGCAGGCATCGTTGCGGAAGCCGAGCGTCGCGATCACGCGCCAGGCCGGGATGTCGAGGCCGTGACGTTCCTGATATTCGACCGCGAGCGCGGAACTCACCTCCGCGGCGAGCCGGTTGAGGCGGAACGGCACGAACCTGAACAGGTCCAGCCGCGTTTTTGGCCGCGCTGAAGCCTCATCGGCCTCGCCTGTCTTCAGCGCGATGTCGCTGGATGTCCTCGCCAAGGAGAGCGCTCCGAATTCCAGTTGACGGCCGGCCGGCTCCGGTCCAAAATAGTTGCACGTGAGACTATCTAGCAGATCAGGCCCCTCCTGACCAGAGCCGAGGTTAGCGCATGGCGAAGGCCGATACGCATCAGGCCAAAACCCAGTTCGGCTATCGCCGCCACCCCGATCAGGATCGTTCCGGTCAGAGCGCGGCCGAGCATCCCGTGGTGATCGTCGGCGCGGGCCCGGTCGGGCTGTCGCTGGCGATCGACCTTGCCCAGCGCGGCCAGCCCGTCGTCCTTCTGGATGATGCCGACCGCATCGGAGAGGGCTCCCGGGCGATCTGCTTCTCGAAACGTTCGCTGGAATATTGGGACCGGCTCGGCGTCGGCGACCGCATGGTCGACAAGGGCGTGGTCTGGAGCGTTGGCCGCATCTTCCACGGCGAGCAGCAGCTCTACCAGTTCAATCTGCTGCCGGACGACGGTCACAAGCGGCCCGCCTTCATCAATCTCCAGCAATATTACGCCGAAGCCTATCTGGTCGACCGCATCAGCGATCTGCCCGAGATCAACCTGCGCTGGCGCAACAAGGTGACGGCGCTGGAGCGCCGCAACGATTCCGTCGCGCTCACGATCGAGACCCCGGAGGGTGCCTACCGCCTGCACGCGCAATATGTCGTCGCCTGCGACGGCGCGCGCTCTTCGCTGCGGCAGATGGTGGGCGCCGACTTCGCGGGACAGGTGTTCGAGGACCAGTTCCTGATCGCCGACGTCAAGATGACCGCGGAATTCCCGACCGAGCGCTGGTTCTGGTTCGATCCGCCTTTTCATGCGGGACGTTCGGCGCTGTTGCACCGACAGCCCGACGATGTCTGGCGCATCGACCTCCAGCTCAACCGCTATGCCGACCCCATCGTCGAGAAGAAGCCCGAGAACGTGCGGCCGCGGATTGCGCGCATGCTCGGCCACGACAAGTTCGAGTTCGAGTGGATCTCGCTCTACAAATTCCAGTGCCGGCGGATGGATCGCTTCGTCCATGGCCGCGTGATCTTTGCAGGCGATTCCGCGCACCAGGTCTCGCCTTTCGGCGCGCGCGGCGCCAATTCGGGACTCGAGGACGCCGAGAATCTCTCCTGGAAGCTCGACCGCGTGCTGCGCGGCGCTTCACCCGCGAGCCTGCTCGAGAGCTATCATGTCGAGCGCAGCCTGGCTGCCGACGAGAACATTCGCGAATCCACCCGCTCGACCGACTTCATGGCACCGAACTCGCATCAGGAAGCGCGGCTGCGTAAGGCGGTGCTGTCGCTGGCCAAGGAAACGGAGTTCGGCAAGCGCATGGTCAATGGCGGGCGGCTCTCGGTGCCGTGCAGCTATGACTCGCCGCTGTCATCGCCGGATGCGGATGCGTGGCGCGGTGGTCCGCTCCCGGGTTGTTCGATGCTCGATGCTCCCGTTACGACGCCCAAGGGCGAGCAAGCCTATTTGACGGATGCGTTCCGCAAGGGTGGGACAGACTTCACCTTGCTTTCGTTCAGCAACGGCGCGGCGATTGAGGCGCCGGTTGGTGTGAAGGATATCCGCATCGGCGGGAAGGACGGGCTCGCAGATCCGGCAGCGCTCACCGCAAAGCGCTATGATGCGGAACCAGGCTCAGCCTACTTACTCAGGCCGGACGGCTACGTTGCGGCGCGCTTCCGGCGTCCAACGCGCGAAGCGATTGCGACCGCGCTGTCGCGGTCTCAAGGCTTGAATTGAGGATTCGCATGCCGCTCTCGACCAGTTCCAACTTCGCGCGGCCCGACGACGCCTTTCGCGCCATCGTGGAGGCGCATCGTGGCTTCACCGACGAGCAAAGCGCCGATTTCGACGCGGCGCTGGTGCTGATCCTCGCCAATCACATCGGCGATATCGACGTGCTGCGGGAGGCGATTCTCCTCGCCAGGCGGCGCATGATCGACGGCCAGCAGCAACAGCAACAACAACAGCAACAACAATAACCCCGAAGACTTGAAGGATGAATTGATGGCGAAGAACTTCGCATCCACCGGCGACCTCTCCGAAAAGAAGATTACCTTCTCGGAGATCGGCACCGATCTCTACGCCTTCACCGCGGAGGGCGATCCGAACACCGCGATCATCGTCGGCGACGACGGCTGCCTGGTGTTCGACGCGCAATCGACG
Organism: Bradyrhizobium sp. JR4.1; assembly: GCF_040548605.1. NCBI lineage: Bacteria > Pseudomonadati > Pseudomonadota > Alphaproteobacteria > Hyphomicrobiales > Nitrobacteraceae > Bradyrhizobium > Bradyrhizobium sp. JR4.1. Next base: position 628,877 of record NZ_JBEPRY010000002.1, on the reverse strand, counting down.
CCGGCGATGGCGAACAAGGTGATCGAGCGCGTCCGTACCGTCACCGATAAGCCGATCAAATATGTCGTGCTGTCGCATTATCACGCCGTGCGCGTGCTCGGTGCCTCCGCCTACAAGGCGCAGGGCATCGTCGCCTCGCAGGAGACCTATCGCCTGATCGAGGAGCGCGGCCAGCAGGATTGGGATTCCGAGTATGGCCGCTTCCCGCGCCTGTTTCAGGACGCATCGAGCATTCCCGGCCTGACCTGGCCGACGCTGACCTTCGAAGGCGAGATGTCGATCTATCTCGGCAAGCGCGAGGTGCGCCTGATGCAGCTCGGCGCCGGCCACACCTCCGGCGACATCGTCGCCTGGGTGCCCGATGCCGAGGTGATGTTCTCCGGCGACCTGATCGAATACCATTCGGCCTGCTATTGCGGCGACGCGCATTTGCGCGAATGGCCGCTGACGCTGAACGAAATCCGCAACTTCAATCCCAAGGCGATCGCGCCGGGCCGCGGCGATGCGCTCAAAGGTGTTGCCACGGTGCGTGAAGCCATCGCGATGACGCGTGACTTCGTCACCTCGCTCTATGGCGCCGCCGAAATCTCGGTCGCCAAGGGCCGCACGCTGAAGGAATCGATGGCCGCGACGCGCGAGGTCATGGATCCGAAATTTTCGAGCTTCGCGATCTACGAGCACTGTCTGCCGTTCAACGTGTCGCGCGCCTTCGACGAGGCGTCGGGAATCGACGACCCCGTGATCTGGACCGACAAGCGCGACCAGGAGATGTGGGCCGCCCTGCAAGGAGGAGGATCATCATGAACATCAATACCTCGCCCGATCAGATCATTCGCAGCACGGCCCAGGTCACGCCGGGCTACATGTCCGGCTTTGGCAACAGTTTTGAGACCGAGGCGCTGCCGGGCGCGCTGCCGATCGGGCGCAACTCGCCGCAGCGCTGTGCCTACGGCCTCTATGCCGAGCAGCTCTCCGGCTCTCCCTTCACGGCGCCGCGCGGCAGCAACGAGCGCTCATGGCTTTATCGTATTCGCCCGTCGGTGAAACATTCGGGTCGCTTCGAGAAGGCCGACGGCGGCCTGTGGCGCTCGGCACCGTGCCATGAAAACGATCTGCCGATCGCGCAGTTGCGCTGGAATCCGGCGCCGATCCCGAAGGAGGACATGACTTTCCTTCAGGGCGTGCAGACCATGACCACCGCCGGTGACGTCAACACCCAGGCCGGCATGGCCGCCCATGTTTATCTGATCACCAAGTCGATGGTGGACCAGCACTTCTACAATGCCGACGGCGAGCTGATGTTCGTGCTGCAGCAGGGCAATCTTCGCATCGTCACCGAGTTCGGTCGGATCGATGCCGAGCCCGGCGAGATCGTGGTGATCCCGCGCGGCGTCAAGTTCCGGGTGGAGATTCCGAGCGGACCGGCGCGGGGCTATCTCTGCGAAAACTACGGCGGCGCCTTCACCCTGCCGGAGCGCGGGCCGATCGGCGCCAACTGCCTCGCCAATGCCCGCGACTTCCTGACGCCGGTCGCGCACTACGAGGACAAGGACACACCGACCGAGCTATTCGTGAAATGGGGCGGCGCACTGTTCAAGACGACGTTGCCGCACTCGCCGATCGACGTCGTCGCCTGGCACGGCAATTATGCGCCGTATAAATATGATCTGCGCAGCTTCTCGCCGGTCGGCGCGATCGGCTTCGATCATCCCGATCCCTCGATCTTCACCGTGCTGACCTCGCCGTCGGAGACCCCAGGCACGGCGAATATCGACTTCGTGATCTTCCCCGAGCGCTGGATGGTCGCCGACAACACCTTCCGCCCGCCGTGGTATCACATGAACATCATGAGCGAGTTCATGGGCCTGATCTACGGCGTCTACGACGCCAAGCCGCAAGGTTTCGTGCCGGGCGGCATGAGCCTGCACAATTGCATGCTGCCGCACGGCCCCGATCGCGACGCTTTCGAGCACGCCAGTAATGGCGAGCTGAAGCCGGTCAAGCTAACTGGCACCATGGCCTTCATGTTCGAGACCCGCTACGCGCAGCGCGTCACCGCGCACGCCGCGAATTCCGCGACGTTGCAGGACGACTACGCGGATTGCTGGAAGGGCCTGGAAAAGCGGTTCGATCCGAGCAAGCCGTAGCGATCTTCCCCTCTCCCCTTGTGGGAGAGGGTGGCTCGCCGCGTAGCGGCGAGACGGGTGAGGGGTCTGTCTCCGCGAACAAGCCTCTCTCATTCGGACACGCAGATACAACCCCTCATCCGGCGCCAAAGCCGAAGCTTGGCTTCGGCGTTCTCTTAAGTAACGGCGGCCAAAGGCCGCCTATGCCACCTTCTCCTGCAAGGGGAGAAGGAAAAAGGACCGAGTGAAAAAGTGACAACCCACCCCAACGATCCCAGCCTCCGCTCTTTCATCGACGTCGATCCCGCCTCCGACTTCCCGATCCAGAACCTGCCTTACGGCGTGTTCTCGACCGCGGCCAATCCGACTCAGCGCGTCGGCGTGGCGATCGGCGACTATGTGCTCGATCTCTGGGAACTCGAGCAGGATTCGCGGCTCGACGTCGGGCCGCTCGGCGTGTTCTCGACGCCGTCGCTCAATGCTTTCATGACGCTGGGACCAAAGGTCTGGGCGAAGACGCGGGCGCGGATCAGCGAGCTGTTGCGCCACGATCATCCCGAGCTGCGCGACAACGAGGAGCTGCGCAAGCAGGCTCTGGTGCCGATGCGCGATGCGAAACTGCATCTGCCATTCGCAGTCTCCGGCTACACCGATTTCTATTCGTCCAAGGAGCACGCCACCAACGTCGGCGTCATGTTCCGCGGCAAGGACAATGCGCTGCAGCCGAACTGGCTGCACATGCCGATCGCCTACAACGGCCGTGCCTCGACCGTCGTGGTCTCGGGCACCAAGGTGAAGCGTCCGCGCGGGCAGCTGAAGCCGCCCTCTGTCGAGGTGCCGAGCTTTGCGCCCTGCAAGCGGCTCGATTTCGAGCTGGAGATGGGCGTCGTGGTCGGGCAGCCTTCGCCCATGGGCGGGATGCTCACGGAGCAGCAGGCCGAGGAGATGATCTTCGGCTTCGTGCTGCTCAACGACTGGAGCGCGCGCGACATCCAGCAATGGGAGTATGTGCCGCTTGGCCCGTTCCTCGCCAAGGCGTTCGCGACCTCGATCAGCCCGTGGGTGGTGACGCGCGAGGCGCTGGAGCCGTTTCGTCTGAGCGGGCCGGAGCAGGAGCCGGTGCCGCTTGATTACCTCAAGCGGGGCAAGCCTCAGAACTACGATCTCGAGCTCGACGTCTCCTTGCGCGCCGCCGGCGCCAACGCGCCTTGCGGCATCAGCCGCACCAATTTCAAGTACATGTACTGGTCCTCGGTGCAGCAACTGATGCACCACGCCTCCTCCGGCTGCGCCATGAATGTCGGTGATCTCCTCGGCAGCGGCACCATCTCCGGCCCGGAGAAGAACCAGCGCGGCAGCCTGCTGGAGATCAGCTGGAACGGCACCGAGCCGGTCGAATTGCCCGGCGGCATCAAACGGACGTTCCTGGAAGACGGCGACAGCCTCGTCATGCGCGGCTGGTGCCAGGGCAAGGGCTATCGCGTCGGTTTTGGTGATGTCGAAGGGACGATTTTGCCGGCGGAGTAGGGCCGAGCTCTCCCCATATTCTCCGTCATTGCGAGGAGCCCTTGCGACGAAGCAATCCGGACTGCTTCCTCGGAGACAGTCTGGATTGCTTCGCTTCGCTCGCAATGACGGCGGGGAGGCAGCTCACCGCCTCTCCGGCGCCACGTCTTTGACCCGCGCGCAATGCGCCGCGACGTCCTCCAGGCTGTACTTCAGATGTACCCGCTTGTCCGACGGCGCCTGGTTGGTCGTGCACACGCCCGGTCGCCATTCCTGCGTTGGCCTGATCGGGCGCGGCGCAAAACCGCCGCCGCAGTTCGGGCAGACGTTGGAGAGTTTCGTCTCCACACAGTCCGCGCAGAACGTGCATTCATAGGAGCAGATCCGCGCATCGGTTGCGTTCGGGGGCAGGTCGCGGTCGCAATACTCGCAGTTCGGTCGAAGCTGGAGGGCCATAGTCGAATCTCCGCAGATTGACTGCGATCATCGCAGACGGCGCGTGGCGCGCGAATGCCGTAGTTCCCTCGATTTCAGCCAGCCTTCAATTCCTTCAGCGGCAGCCGCGTGCTCTCCTTCAGCCGGTCGAGCACGATCGAGGAGCGCACATGCGCCACGCTCTGGTGCGGCATCAGCACGTCGTTGACGAGATTGGAGAGACCCTTCAGATCGCGCAGCACGGCCTTGAGCACGTAGTCGGCGTCGCCGGTGAGCGAATACGCCTCCTGGATCTCGTCGATGCGGTTGACCAGAGCCCGAAACCGCTTGGAATTGTCCGGCGAGTGGGTCGCCAGCGTGACCTGGATGAAGGCGATCACGCCGAAGCCGAGCGCCTCGCTGGAGAGATCGGCATGATAGCCCGCGATCACCTTCTCCTCCTCCAGCCGCATCCGCCGCCGCGAGCATTGCGAGGCGGAGAGCCCGGCGAGGTCGGCGAGCTCCTGGTTGGTGAGGCGGCCGTCGTCCTGGAGCGCGGCAAGGATCTTGAGATCGAAGGCGTCCACCGGAATCATGCGTGTTTCATCCACTTCATGCACAGACTGTGCATATGTTAGTCAAAAGCCGTCTCATTTGCACGCCCCTTGCGCGTCCCATGAAGGATAGTTCCTTCCAGCAGCCATTTGGGAGAGCAGCATGGGTCCGTTTCCGCACGATGCACCGCCGGCCACGATCAGCGTCGACAATCCGATGGGCACCGACGGGTTCGAGTTCGTCGAATATGCGCATCCCGATCCGAAAGAGTTGCACGCGCTGTTCAAGCTGATGGGCTATGCGCCCGTCGCGCGTCACAGGACCAAGTCCATCACGGTCTATCGCCAGGGCGACATCAACTATCTCGTCAACGAGGAGCCCGGCACCCACGGCTTCGACTTCGTCGCCGCGCACGGCCCGTGCGCGCCGTCGATGGCGTTCCGCGTCGTCGATGCGAAGGCGGCCTATGGCCGCGCGATTTCGCTCGGCGCCGAACCTGCCGATGTGTCCTCCGCGCAGAAGACGCTCGATGTCCCCGCGATCAAGGGCATCGGCGGCAGCCTGCTCTACTTCGTCGATCGCTATGGCGCCAAGGGATCGGCCTATGACAGCGAGTTCGAATGGCTCGGCGTGCGCGATCCGCGTCCCGCCGGCGCCGGCCTGTTCTATCTCGATCACCTCACCCACAACGTCCATCGCGGCCGTATGGATGTCTGGACCGGATTCTACGAGAAGCTCTTCAACTTCCGCCAGATCCGCTTCTTCGACATCGAGGGTCGCGCCTCGGGCCTGTTCTCGCGGGCGCTGACGAGCCCCGACGGCAAGATCCGGATTCCGATCAACGAGGACGCCGGCGATTCCGGCCAGATCGAGGAATATCTGAATATCTATCGCGGCGAAGGCATCCAGCACATCGCCTGCGGCTGCCGCGACATCCACCGCACCATCGAGGACTTGCGCGAAGCGGGCCTGCCCTTCATGCCGGCGCCGCCCGCGACCTATTTCGAGCGGATCGACGCGCGGCTGCCGAAGCATGGCGAGGACGTCGCGCGGCTTCAGAAAAACGGCATCCTGATCGACGGGGAGGGCGTGGTCGACGGCGGCCAGACCAAGGTGCTGCTGCAGATCTTCTCGGCCAATGCGATCGGCCCCATCTTCTTCGAGTTCATCCAGCGCAAGGGCGACGACGGTTTTGGCGAGGGTAATTTCAAGGCGCTGTTCGAGTCGATCGAGGAGGATCAGATCCGGCGTGGGGTGTTGAAGGTGGATGCGGCGTAGGCGCGCTACCTATAGGCACGCCGCAGCGTCAAACACAGCCGTCGTCCTGGCGAAAGCCAGGACCCATTACCCCATGGAGCGCTCGGTGGGCGGACTGGTAACTCCGAGTCTTCGTCAAACCACGTTTGGTGGCTATGGGTCCTGGCTTTCGCCAGGACGACCCGGAGTGTGATGCGACAGCGGAGGCCTTAACGCTCCGCCCACGCCCTCGTCACCGCGCCGATCTCGGCCACTTCCGGCTCTCGCACCGCCGATGGGGTCCGCGAAAAGCGTGGCGCCGGCGCCGGCTGCTTCACGCCGTGGCGCTCGACGAAGACGTTGCGGGCGACCATGTGCGGATGCTCGGTCGCTTCCGACATGGTCAGCACCGGCGCAAAGCAGATGTCGGTGCCTTCCATGATCTTGCACCAGTCCTCGCGCGTCTTGCTCTTGAATACCGTCTTCAATTTTTCCTTCAGCGCGGGCCAGGCCTTGCGGTCCATCTGCGCGTCGAAGTCGGCGTCGGTCAGGCCGGCGTGTTCGCGCAGCAACGCGTAGAACTGCGGCTCGATCGAGCCGATCGAGACGAAATGGCCGCAGGCACATTCGTAGACGCCGTAGAAATGCGCGCCGCCGTCGAGGAAGTTCTCGTTGCGGCCTTCGGTCCAGCGGCCGAGCGTGGTCATGTCGAAGAAGAACGACATCAGCGATGCCGCGCCGTCGCACATCGCGGCATCGACGACCTGGCCCTTGCCTGACCGCGAGGCCTCCAGCAGCGCCGCGAGCACGCCGACCACGAGGTAGAGCGCGCCGCCGCCGAAATCGCCGACCAAATTGAGCGGCGGCACCGGCGCTTCCTTCGTGCCGATCGCGGCGAGCGCGCCGGTGATGGAGATGTAGTTGATGTCGTGGCCGGCGGCGTTGGCGAGCGGGCCTTGCTGGCCCCAGCCGGTCATGCGGCCGTAGACCAGCTTTGGATTGCGCGCGAGCACCACGTCAGGCCCGAGGCCGAGCCGCTCCATCACGCCGGGACGAAAACCCTCGACCAGTGCGTCGGCATTCGCAAGCAGATCGAGCACCTCCGCGATCGCCGCCTTGTCCTTGAGGTCGAGCTCGACCACCTTGCGGCCGCGGCCTGCGACCGACTTCATGTTCTTCCTGGCGCCGACCCGATCGAGCGTGACGATTTCGGCGCCCATGTCGGCCAGCATCATGCAGGCGAACGGGCCTGGTCCAATGCCGGCGAATTCAACGATGCGGAAACCTGCGAGCGGGCCGGAGGTGCGGACGGAGGAGTTTTGGGCTGATTGATCGAGCACGTGTTTGTTTCCTCGGATCCAAGGCGCATATTGCGATGGTCGGCAAGCGCCGAGGCGTTGCTCTGCGGGGCGAGTTAATTGGCCGATTAACTTTTCTCGCCTCCACGCCAGTGAGGCAAGCGCTTTTCACCCGCACGGCCAAATAAAACGGCGCGCACCGAAGTGCGCGCCGCGGAAAATTTGTGTTGAGGCGCTAAGGCGCGATGATCAGCGAGCGGCAGCCACCGCGCGCTGCGCCATCACCTTGATGAGGTTGGCGCGGTACTCCGCCGTTCCGTGGATGTCGGCCAGCAGATTGCTCGCCGAAATGCTCACGCTGTCGATCGCCGACGGCGACCAATTCGCCTTCAGCGCCGTTTCGATGGCCGGGACCCGCATCACGCCGCTTTGCGAGGCGCCGGTGGCGGCCACCCGAACCTCGCCCGACTTCGTCTGCGCGACGAACACGCCGGTCAGCGCGAAGCGAGACGCCGGGTGGCGCATCTTTTCGTAGCCTGCCTTCGCCGGAACCGGGAACGACACGGCGGTGATGAGCTCGCCGTCTTCCAGCGCCGTCGTGAACAGGCCCTGGAAGAAGTCATCCGCCGTAATCGACCGCTTGTTGGTCTTCACGGTGGCGCCGAGCGCGAGCAGCGCGGCCGGAAAATCCGCGGCAGGATCGTTGTTGGCGATCGAGCCGCCGATCGTGCCGCGATAGCGCACGGCGGGGTCCCCAAGCACCGAGGTGAGATAGGCGATTGCGGGGATCGCCTTCTTCACATCGGCATTCTGCATGATGTCGAAATAGGTCGTGCCGGCCTTGATGGTCAGCACGTCGCCCGAGAGTTCGACGCCTTGCAGCTCCTTGATCTTGCCGAGGTCGATCACGTCGGACGGACTGGCGAGGCGTTGCTTCATCACCGGCAGCAGCGTCTGGCCGCCGGCGAGGAACTTTGCTTCGCTGCTCTTGGAGAACAGGGCGACGGCCTCGTCGACCGAGGACGCGCGATGATAAACGGTCTGGTACATCTTCGTTCCTCCCTTAAGCCGCGTGGATCGTGCGCCACACCCGGTCCGGGGTTGCGGGCATTTCCAGATTGTTCTTGCCGATCGCATCCGTGATCGCGTTGATCACGGCCGCTGACGCGCCGATCGCGCCGGCCTCACCGCACCCTTTGATGCCGAGCGGATTGCCCGGGCACAGCGTCGTGGTGTGGGAGAGGTTGAACGAGGGAACGTCGTCGGCGCGCGGCATGGCGTAGTCCATGAACGAGGCCGTGACCGGCTGCCCGCTGGCGTCGTAGATCGCGTGCTCGAGCAACGCTTGTCCGATGCCTTGCACGAGACCGCCATGGACCTGGCCCTCGACGATCATCGGGTTGATCAGCCGGCCGAAATCGTCGGCCGCGACAAAGTTGACGAAAGACGTCTTGCCAGTGCCGGGATCGACTTCGAGCTCGCAGATATAGGTGCCGGCCGGGAAGGTGAAATTGGTCGGGTCGTAGAAGGCGCTTTCCTTCAGGCCCGGCTCCATCCCGTCAGGCAGATTGTGCGCGGTGTAGGCCGCGAGCGCGACCATCGGGAAGGCGATCGCCTTGTCGGTTCCGGCCACCTTGAACTCGCCGTTCTCGATGACGATGTCGCCTTCCGAAGCTTCCAGCGCATGCGCGGCGATCTTCTTGGCCTTGGATTCCATCTTCTCCATGGCTTTCAGGATCGCGGTGAGGCCAACGGCGGCCGAGCGCGAGCCGTAGGTGCCCATGCCGAACTGCACCTTGTCGGTGTCGCCATGGACGATCGAGACCTGGCTGATGGGAACGCCGAGCCGCTCCGCGACGAGCTGGCAGAACGTGGTCTCGTGACCCTGGCCGTGGCTGTGCGATCCCGTCAGCACCTCGATGGTGCCGACCGGGTTGACGCGGACTTCGGCGGACTCCCAAAGACCGACGCCGGCGCCCAGGCTGCCGACGGCCTTCGACGGCGCGATGCCGCAGGCCTCGATGTAGCAGGACACGCCGATGCCACGCAGCTTGCCGTCGGCCTTCGCCTTGGCCTTGCGCCCGGCAAAGCCGGCATAGTCGATCGCCTTCATCGCGGCATCGAGCGAGGCGTTAAAGTCGCCGGTGTCATAAGCCATGATCACCGGCGTCTGGTGCGGGAACTGGGTGATGAAGTTGGTCCGGCGCAACGCGGCCGGATCGACCTTCAACTGCCGCGCCGCCGTCTCCATCAGACGTTCGATCAGATAGCTCGCCTCGGGGCGGCCGGCGCCGCGATAGGCGTCGACCGGCGTGGTGTTGGTGTAGACCCCGACCACCTCGGCATGGATCGCCGGGATGTTGTACTGGCCCGACAGCAGCGTCGCGTAGAGATAGGTCGGCACCGAGGACGAGAACAGCGACATGTAGGCGCCGAAATTGGCGTAGGTCTTCACCTTCAATCCGGTGATCTTGTTGTTGGCGTCGAACGCCATCTCGGCATGGGTGACATGGTCGCGGCCATGCGCATCGGTGAGGAAGGCTTCGGTGCGGTCGCCGGTCCATTTGACGGGACGGCCGACCTTCTTCGAGGCCCACAGCGCCACCATCTCTTCGGGATAGATGAAGATCTTCGAGCCGAAGCCGCCGCCGACGTCGGGCGCGATCACGCGCAGCTTGTGCTCGGGTGCGATGTTGTAGAACGCCGACAGCACCAGGCGGGCGACGTGCGGATTCTGCGACGTCGTGTAGAGCGTGAAGTGCTCTTCCGCCGAATCGTAGTCGGCGATCGCGGCGCGCGGCTCCATCGCGTTCGGCGCGAGGCGGTTGTTGGTGACGTCGAGCTTCACCACGTTGGCGGCCTTGGCGAAGGCGGCATCGGTGGCGCCCTCGTCGCCGATCACCCAGTCATAGACCTGGTTGCCGGGAGCTTCGGGATGCAGCTGCGGCGCGCCGGACTTGATCGCGGCGTGGACGTCGGCGACCGCGGGCAGCTCTTCGTAGTTCACGACCACGGCTTCGGCCGCGTCGCGTGCGAGATTTTTGGTCTCGGCGATCACGACTGCGACGGCCTGACCGACGAAGCGCACCGTCTCCGGCGCCATCGCCGGCCATGCGCCCATCTTCATCGGGCTGCCGTCCTTGGAGGTGATGGCCCAGCCGCAGATCAGGTTGCCGACCTTGTCGTCGACGATCTCCTGTCCCGTCAGCACCGCGACCACGCCCGGCATCTTCAGTGCCGCGGAGGAATCGATTCCCTTCACCTTGGCATGCGCGTGCGGGCTGCGGACGAAATGGGCATGGGTCATGCCCTGCAATTTGATGTCGTCGACGTAGCGGCCCTTGCCGGTAATGAAACGCTTGTCTTCCTTGCGCACGACGCGCGCGCCAATGCCTTCAACACCCATGTCTGGTCCTCCCGACCGGAATTTGCCTTGACCGCGCTTTCCCTCGAAAGCGGCGGCGATGGTTTTTGTTTCGAGGCGCGCCGATTACTCGGCCGCCTGCGAGACCTTCATGCGGCCTGCCGCGTCCAGTACGGCTTTGACGATGTTGTGGTAGCCGGTGCAGCGGCAGATATTGCCTTCGAGCTCGTGGCGGACGGTGGCCTCGTCGAGCTGGCCGCCATGGCGGTGCACGATATCGATCGCCGACATGATCATGCCCGGCGTGCAATAGCCGCACTGCAGGCCGTGATTGTCGCGGAAGGCTGCCTGCATCGGGTGCAGCTCGTCGCCCTTGGCGATGCCTTCGATCGTGGTGATGCTGGCGCCGTCGGCCTGTCCCGCCAGCATGGTGCAGGATTTGACCGCCTTGCCGTCCATATGGACGACACAGGCGCCGCACTGGCTGGTGTCGCAGCCGACATGGGTTCCGGTGAGGTTGAGGTGGTCGCGCAGCAGCTGAACCAGCAGCGTGCGGTCCTCGACGTCGACGGCAACAGCCTTGCCGTTCACCGTCAGTTTGACTGTAGACACGTGAGTACCTCCCGAATGTTTATAGTTATTCCAATTAGAGACAGCGCGAACGGAAGTTTGCAACTGGGATTTTACAGGCGGCGCGTCATGGAAAGGTCATCGTGACGGTTGTCGCGGGTGGGCGATTCGGTCGCGATGCCCCGTGCCGCCGCCAGCGCGTGGCGCGACTTTGCAAGGAGCCTTCGAAAACGATGCACGCTTCGGTCAGCGGCGGGCTTAATTCAACCGCCGGTGCGAGGCGCTGGTCCTGGACGTGGGGTCCTCGCGCGTCATGTCTCCCTTTGATGTCTTGTTCGTTGACATGAATAGGAGCACGCGCTTGCGCCATTGTAATCGCGATCTTGGTAGTAGACGGCGGCAAGCTAAGTCATTGATTTTGTTCGTGACCGTGCAGCGCAGCTGTGCTGGCCCGATGCCGGCGGCGAGCCGTGCCGGCCGGGGCCTCCCAGGACTGCGGCCGTGGGGCTGAAGGTCGGTCCCGGTAAAGGCGACGCGCGGGCGGCGTCGTAGGCTTTGCGAAGGGCGGGCCACGGTCCGGCTCGGAAACGATCGCCTGGCGTCACCATCCTGCACGGCGAGACCGACGCGCAGACCGGCGGCAAGTTCGCTCGCGCCCGATCGACCCCACGTCGCGAAAACCTGCCGCGAACGTCTTCGAAAACTTCGCGGTGGTGGTAGCGCCATCGTCGTGACCGATGCACGCGAAGCCGGATGGGAGCGGCCCGATTGTGTCGCGGTGCGCCCAAATCCGACGGCTCGTTTCGAGCTGCAAGCAGGGACAAGACGCAAGTCTGAACAACGAGATGAGCGGCGCAACTCGCCAACCATCCGCACTACTACCTTCCGCCTATACTAACCGCGAAACGGCGATGCTGTAATTTCAAACGATGGCTCGCAGACAAACTGCGCATCACGAGCGCAGCGCGCTCAAGCGCCCAACATGGCGTGCACAACAACATCGCGGAGGGAATACATGACCTTTGGAACGAAGGGCTTCTTGGCTGGCATCTCGATGATTGCGATGCTCGCCGCCGCTACGCCGGGCGTTCGCGCCAACGACTCCCTGCTCAAGGCGCAATCCGATTCGAACCAGTGGGCCGTTGCCGGCCACGACTACGGCAACACGCGCTTCAGCCCGCTGAAGCAGATCAACACCGAGAACGCCGGCAAGCTGACGCTCGCCTATTCGTTCTCGCTGGCGTCGCTGCGTTCGAACGAATCCTCGCCGATCGTCGTCGGCAACACGCTCTTTGTTTCGAGCTCCTGGGGCCCGAAATATGTCTACGCGCTCGATGCCGCCACCGGCGCGCGCAAGTGGACCTACGAGCCCGATATTCCCGAGGACGTGCTGCAATACGCCTGCTGCGATGTGAACAATCGCGGCGTCTCCTATGCCGACGGCAAGATCTTCGTCGGTCGCCTCGACGGCAAGCTGACGGCGCTCGATGCCGCGACCGGCAAGTCGCTGTGGACGACGAAGGTGGTCGACTACAAGCAGGGTTCGGTCATCACCTCGCCGCCGCTCGTCGTGCGCGACAAGGTCATCACCGGGTTCGGCGGCGGCGAATACGGCGTACGCGGCTCGCTCCAGGCCTTCGACATCGGCACCGGCAAGCAGTTGTGGCAGACCTATACCGTTCCGTCGCCGGATGAGCCCGGCGGCGACACCTGGAAGGGCGACTCCGCCCAGCATGGCGGCGGCGCGCCCTGGCTGGTCGGCTCCTACGATCCGAAGACCGACACGGTTTATTGGGGCACCAGCAATCCTGGTCCCTGGAATACGGCGGTGCGCTCGACCGGCGACGGCAATTTCGGCAAGCTGACCAATCTCTACACCGCCTCGACGGTGGCGTTCGATCCCAACACCGGCAAGATCAAGTGGCACATCCAGACCACGCCGGCCGATGCCTGGGACTATGACGGCGTCAACGAAGCCGTGCTCGCGGATCTGAAGATCGGCGGCAGCACCGTTCCGGCGCTGATGAAGGCGGATCGCAACGGCTACTTCTTCGTCGCCAACCGCGAGACCGGCAAGGTGCTTTCGGCGGAGAAATACGTGTTCTCCAACTGGGCCAAGAAGTGGGACGTCGCCACGATGCGCGCGGTCGAGGATCCCGACAAGCGTCCCGGGCCGAATCATCCCGCCAAGGACATCTGCCCGAACCTGATCGGCGGCAAGAACTGGCAGCCGATGTCGTTCAATCCGCAGACCGGTCTCGTCTACATCCCGTCCAACAACGTCTGCATGGACTGGTCGGTCTCGGACGTCGCCTACAAGCGCGGTGTGTTCTATCTCGGCGCCGAATTCCCGACCAAGGAAGGTCCCGGCGGCTTCCTCGGCGAGCTCGTGGCCTGGGACCCGGTGGCGCAGAAGAAGGTCTGGTCGATCAAGGAAGACCTGCCCTTCAACGGCGGCACGCTGACCACCGGCGGTGGCCTCGTGTTTGCCGGCAACATCCATGGCGATTTCCGCGCCATCGATGCGAAATCCGGCAAGGTGTTGTGGAGCAAGAATCTCGGCTCCGGCATCGGCGCAGGTCCGGTGACCTATCAGGTCGACGGTAAGCAATATGTCGCCATCGTCGTCGGCCGCACCGCTGCGCTGCCGGCGTTCCTGGGCGAGATAGGAAAGAAGATGACGGCCGCAGCCCCCGAGGGCGGTTCGCTCTTCGTGTTCTCCGTCCAGTGAGCACTCGCGCGCGTATCTCGATATGACGGGATACGCGCGCGCCCTTTCCTGACACGAGCTGCGGCATCGGCCGATGCCTGGTGCCGCAGCGCCTGGCTCAACAGAGCTCCGGCCCAATCAAGAGCTACGGGAGACGAGGATGCGTCCGAATCGTTCTGGCATCGGTGCGAGCCGAAATCGCGCCATCGCAGGTCTGCTCGCATGTGCCGCCGCGCTGGTGGTTCCCGCCTTGCTGCATGCGGACGAGGCGCAGCCGCTGCGTCTCTGCGCCGACCCGACCAATCTTCCATTTTCAAGCGATAATCCGTCTCAGCCGGGCTTCTATGTCGAGATCGGGCAGGCCCTGGCGCAGGCGCTCGGCCGGCCGGTCGCCTACGACTGGTACAAATCCTATTTCGGCAAGCGTACCGTGCGTGTCACGCTGCTCGGCAAGCAATGCGACGCCATGATCGGGCTGCCGCGGTCCGAGGATTTCATGGGACCGGCCGTGATCTTCTCCGGCACGGTCGCGAAGGAGGGCTATGGCCTCGTGGCGGCCAAGGGGCAGGTGCTCAACGGCCTCGACAGCCTCCACGGCAAGCGTGTTGCCGTGCAGTTCGCCAGCACGCCGCAAAATTTGCTCGCGAGCCGCGCCGACATCCGGATGGTGACGGTGCTGTCGCCCGAGGAAGGCATGCAGGCGCTCGATCAGGGCAAGGCCGACGTCGCCTTCATCTGGGGCCCGGTCGCCGGCTGGCTGAACAAGACCAGCTACAATGATCGCTATCAGATTCAGCTCTCCGAGGGCGAGGGCCTGTCATGGGATGCGGCGATCGGCTTTGCGAAGACATCCACCGAGCTGCGTGATCGCGTCGATGCCGTCCTGCCGCAGCTTCAGGCCACGATCGGCGCGCTCGCGGTCAAATATGGCTTGCCGACCGGCCAGCCGGCTCGCTTCGGTGCGGCCCCAGCGATGCCGGCGGGAACGACCATCGGGGCCGGGCCCGGCGCGACGCAGACCGCCAGTGTGGTCGCCACCGAGACCAAGGGCGACGCGCCCGGCACCGAGGCCGTCGGTTCGGGCAAGGAGATCTTCAACGGAACCTGTGCGCACTGCCACGGTCCGGACGCGATCCAGAGCGAGCGGAAGATCGACCTGCGGCTGCTGCGTCATCGCTACGGTGACGATATGCGCGAGAAATTCTGGACCACCGTGCATGAGGGGCGGCCGACCAAGGGTATGCCGGCCTGGAAAGAGGTCTTCACCGACGATCAGTTCGACCACATCTTTTCCTTCCTGCTGACGGTCCAATCCGAATCGAACGACTGAGCGATCTTGACCGAGCGCGATCGGGAGGATGTGGTAGCGTCCGTCCGGCATCATCCCGGCGCCGGACGGCGATCGCATGGATGTGCCGCTTCCGCCGCCGCGGCAGGTGCGCGTGCGATGCAGTGTTGGGAAGGCGCCATGACCAGCTTCCTGATCATCGACGATCATCCGCTGTTTCGCGAGGCGCTCGGCAATGCGGTGCGGCTGGCCTTGCCGGAAGCGCGGATCTTCGAAGCGATGTCGATCGCGGATGCGCTGCATATCCTGTCGGCCGAGCAGGGTATCGACCTTGCGCTGCTCGATCTTTCGCTGCCGGACGCGACCGGCTTCTCCGGCTTTCTGCGCTTGCGCGAGGCCTTTCCGCGCCTGCCGGTCGCCATCGTGTCGAGCGAGGAGGACCAGCGCGTCGTCCGCGAGGCGCTGGCGCTGGGTGCCGCCGGATATCTGCCCAAGTCGACGTCGAAGCGTGAGCTGGCGCAATCGATCGAGGGCGTGCTGAGCGGGTCGGTGTCGGTGCCGAAGGATTTCGTGGCGACGCCGCAGCGGCGGGCCGAGGCCAGCAAGGCGCTCGAGGTCAAGCTGCACGAGCTCACGCCGCAGCAGCTTCGCGTGCTCGACCTCCTGCGTCGCGGCTATCCGAACCGCCAGATCGCCCAGGAGCTTCAGCTCGCGGAATCCACGGTGAAGGCGCATATCACCGAGATCCTGCGCAAGCTCGGCCTGTTCAGCCGCAACAAGGCGATCATCGAAATCGGCAAGATGGAGCTGCCCGATCCGCGCAGCCGGCCTTATGCGCGGCCCGATCGCGGCAGGTCGCAATGACGCGCAGTGTCGTTCTTGACCTGGATCAAGCCGGCTTGGCGGTGCCGAGCCATTCTCAACGCGTTCAATTCGACGCCGGCCCTGGCGGCCTCCTGGGCGAGGTCTTCAGCAAGGTCTTCACAATGGCTCTTACGTGATGCGATTTCTGATCGTCGAGGACCATCCGCTGTTTCGCGAGGCGCTCGAAGGCGCGCTCCGGATGGTGGCGCCCGCGGCCGATATTGTTCAGGCGACGTCGATCGACGGCGCGCTGGAGCAGATCGCGGCGAGCACCGAACTCGACCTGATCCTGCTCGATCTGTCGATGCCGGGCACCACGGGTCTTTCGGGCATCATCCGCATCCGCAAGGCGTTTCCAAAAATTCCCGTCGTCATCGTATCCGGACATCAGGATCGGCAGATCGTGTCCGGCGCGTTGTCGCTCGGCGTGTCCGGCTACATCCCCAAATCGTCGTCCAAGCAGGAGCTGGCACAGTCGATCGGCGAGGTGCTGCGCGGCTCGGTCTGTGTTCCCGCCGCCTATCGCGGACGGGCCCGGCCGCAACGGGCGTCCGGCCCCGCGCAGGATCTCCTGAAGCGCCTGCACGAGCTGACGCCGCAGCAATTGCGCGTGCTCGAAATGCTCCAGCGCGGCCTGCAAAACAAGCAGATCGCCTACGAGCTGACGATTTCGGAGACCACGGTGAAGGTCCACGTCTCCGAGATCCTGCGCAAGCTCAACGTGCTCAGCCGCACCAAGGCGATCGTCGAAATGTCCAGGATCGACTTCGCGACGCTGGCAGCCGAGAGCCCCACGGCCCATCGCGAGCGGGCACAGCCCGATCCACCCGCGCGGGACTAGCCCAGCAGGAACGACAGCAGCGCCCGCATCTCGGCGGGCTTGATCGGCTTCTTCAGCACCTCGAGGCCGTGGCGGCTCGCTTCCTTTGCAGCCTTGTCGGAGTAGTCGGCGGTGATGATCATGGCCGGCGTGTCGAGCTTCAGATGCTGGCGGACATCGGCGATGGCCGACAGGCCGCTCTCGCCGTGATCGAGGTGCAGATCGGCGATCACGGCATCCGGCGCACCGCCGAGCTCGCTGAGGCGCAGCAGCGCATCGGCAGCCGAGCGCGTGGTCGCGACGTCGCAGCCCCAACCTTCCAGCAGCGCGGCCATCGCCTCCGAGCCGTTCGGGTCGTTCTCGATCAGCAGGATCTTGGCGCCTTCGAGCCCGCTATAGTGCCGCTCGTCGAGCTTGATCTCGTGCACCTCGTCGCCGACCTCCGCGAGGTCGGTCGGCTCCAGCTCCAGGGTGAAGGTCGATCCTTTGCCGATCCGGGACGACAACTGCACCCCGTGACCGAGCACGGTTGCGAAACGGCGGACGATGGAGAGGCCGAGCCCGAAGCCGGCCTGGTCGGTCGCGGTTGCTTCGCCGCGCTGGAATTCGCGGAAGATTGCCTCCTGCTGCGCCGGCGCGATTCCGGGCCCGGTGTCGGAGACCTGGATGCAGATGCGGTCGCCCCTCAGCCGGCATCCCATGACGACGCCGCCGCTGCGGGTATAGCGGATTGCATTGGCAAGCAGGTTCTGAAGGATCCGTCGCAACATCATCGCATCCGACCTCACCGCGTGCGGTGAGGTGCGGATGCGCAGGGCAAGCCCCTGCCGCGCCGCGACCGGCTCGAATTCGTTGCGAAGCTGCTCGAACAGGGGCGCCAGCGCGATGGCGCGCACGTCGGGCTTGAGTGCGCCGGCGTCGAGCTTTGCGATCTCCAGCAGCGACCGCAGCAGGTCCTCCAGCATCAGCAGCGAGCGGTCGGCCTGGTCGATCAGCAGGCCCGCTTCCTGCGACTCCATCATTTCGGTCAGCGCCGACAGCGTCAGGCGCGCCGCGTTGAGCGGCTGCAACAGGTCGTGGGTGACCGAGATCAGCACCGATGATTTCAGCGAGCTTGCCGCTTCGGCCTGTTGCTTGGCGCGATAGAGCTCTTCATTGGCGCGCTCGACCGAATGCAGCGCCCCGCGCAACTGGTGAGTCCGGTCGCGGACCTTGTGGTCGAGCGCAATCGCGGTCTCGAACAGCGAGAAGGCGTTGAGCTGCTGGTCCATCGAGCGCTCGACGCGCGACATCAGGGCGGCGTTGATCTTCTTCAGCTTCGCCGCCTCGCGCCGCAACTGGTCGGTCGCATCAGGGCCCTGCCACATGTCCGTCATGACGGGCGCCTTCCGATCGCGACGCCGGTGAAGGTCTGGTTCACATGCATGGAGCCGAACTGCTCGCCATAGGTGTGAAAGCCGACGACTCGGTTCTGCCGGTACAGTTCGGACATGTCGCGGGTGAGCTGGTGCTGCTCGGCGTCGAGCCGCCGGAGCAGGCACTCGAAGCCGATATAGAGCGAGACCTCTCCGATCTGGTCGCGGATTTCGGTGAAGGTGTCGCGGGTCGAGCCGACCAGGCTGCGGGACGTCGCCGCCGTCAGCACCATGCCTTCGTCGATGGCGCAGAAGAAATGCAAGGAGCCGTCCGGTTCGACGCGCTGGATCGACCGCGCGTAATAGGCGCCGCCGACCCGCACCAGCACCGGGTGGGACGCGAAGGAGAACGGATCGAGCTTGGCGTCCAGGATCCCGACCATGCGCGAATATTCCTCGGCCGCTGGCTCCGCGTTCAGCTCCCTGACCGTTCGATTTTCGATGTCGGCTTCGGTGACCACCATCTTCTGCGGACTGGGCTCGAAATTGTCGCACTTGAAAACCCGGAACGGCAGCGAGGTGTTCAACAGGATCAGGAGGGCGGCATTGGTGTGTGCCGTGCCGTCGCAGAACACCCAGGTCTTCTCGAAGCGCATCCCGTCACCCGCGGAGCCGCCGACAACCGGAATGTCGTCGAGCGAGGCATAGATCGCGGACATAACTGCCTCTTCGCGGCGGCACAGGCCGTCGATCAACACCAGGCCGAAGGCATTGCCGCGATCGACTTGCGGGGTGATCCGCAACAGCTCGTGCCGGAGCTCGCCGCCGATTCTGCGGCCGTCCTCGACGCGGAAACTGTCGAGGTTGAAAATCGGCCGCACCGCGGCCGAGAAATCGGCACGGCTGAACGCGAGCGCCACGACGCTGTTCTCGTCCCAGCCGTCAGGGGCGAGCTCGCCCGCGGTCGTGCAACCGCAGATCCGGGTCTCATCGAACTGCCGGGTGATCTCGGCGATGAAGCGATGGGGGTCGTAGCGGGGCGAGAGGAAGACCAGGATCAGCGCCAGCTCGTCGGACGGTAGTTGGGCGACGAGCTCGGCCACGGCTTCATCGACGCTCGCAGCCTTCGATTTGGCAACGGCAACGCCAGACGCACCGCCAAACCGAAAATCGGTTTGCCCCACTCGTTTCTCCCCTCGAGGACCAGCCCGGTCTAACGCCAAGTGCCTGATAAGTGTCCGACAAGTTCCCCAAGAGTAAGGCGCTTTCCGGTTGGCCGCAACACGGCCCCCTCGGCCCGGCAAGGCTGAACGAGCGCCGGGAGGACGGATAGTCTCGCCACCCGGGGTGCAGGCCGGCTGGATTTACCGCCTCTTGACGTTTCTGCCTTAATTTTCCGCACAAGTTCGGGAAGGGCTGCTTCCGGGCCGGCTGAGCGTTGCAAGAACAGAGGGTTGGGGGTGGGAATGTCCGGACGTATCGCGTCTTCGTCGAAGCGCACCATAATGCCGACCCTCAGGTTCCGCGCCAAGATCATTCTGGGCTTTGCCGCCGTGCTGGTGATCTCCGCCGGCAGCATGGCTTTCTCCTATTTTGGCTTCGAGCGGGTCTCGTCCGGGGTCGGGTCCTACCGCAGCAGCGTCACCGAGGCCGATCTCGCCCGCAATATCGACCGGGAGCTGCTCGCCTATCGCTCGGCCGTCAAATATTTCGTCGTCACCGGCAAGGAGGACGACGCCAAGACGGCGCTGGACGCGGAGACCGGCCTGAAGAGCGCCATCGACCAGGCGGTCAAGAGCGCCAAGAAGCCGGCGCGCCAGGAGAGCCTGGGCAAGCTCGCCAAGGAGTTCTCCAACTTCTCCGCGACCTTCGCAAAAGTCCTCCAGGCCAAGCGTGACAGCGCGCTGCTGGTGCAGAACCAGCTCATGCGCAACGCCAACCTCCTGAAATACAAGCTCGACGACATCGGCAACAATGCCTCCGATTCCGAGGCGCAGGCGATCGAGTTCGGGACCAAGCAGGTCAATGCCCAATTCCAGACCGCGAACGCGGCGGCGACCAATTTCGTGCTGACATCCGATCAGGCGATTGCGACCAGCGCGCTGGCGCGGCTGAAATTCGTCGAGAACTCGCTCGGCGCGGTTTATTCCATGGACGACAAGATCGTCGCCGGCCTGAAGGATGCCAAGGGATTACTCGGTGCCTATCGGGAATCGCTGGAGAAACTGATCGCCAATGCCAAGATGATCGACGATCTCGTCACCGAGATGAGCGGTTCGGCCGGCGCGATCCTTCAGGGCGCTACCGCCATGAAGGCGGACCTCGTTGCCGAACAGCAGCGGCTGGAGTCCGAATCGGAAGCGACCATCGGGAAGACCGAGCAACTGGTGCTGATGCTGGCCGTCGGCGGCACGCTGCTCGGCGCGGTCCTCGCTTTCCTGCTCGGCACCGGCATTTCGCGTCCGATGATCGCGATGTGCAAGGCGATGCGCGAGCTTGCCGCGGGCAATTTCGATGTCGTGCTGCCGGGCCTGGGCCGCAAGGACGAGATCGGCGAGATGGCTGGCGCGGTCGAGGAATTCAAGGTGCAGGCCGTGGCCAAGGCCGAGCGCGACGCCGCCGCCAACGAGGCCCAGAACAAGGAAGCGAGCGCTGCTCGCCGTTCGGAGCTGATTCGTTTCGCCGACGATTTCGAGAGCGCGGTCGGTGCCATCGTCTCCAACGTCTCGGCCTCGGCCGTGCAGCTGGAATCGGCGGCCTCGACGCTGACCCGCACCGCCGAGACCACGCAGAGCCTGTCGAGCCAGGTCGCCGACGTCTCCGAGCAGGCCTCCAGCAACATGCAGTCGGTCGCGACCGCGACGGAAGAGCTCTCGGCCTCGGTCGAGGAGATCGGCCGCCAGGTACGCGATTCCAGCCGCATTGCCGAAAACGCCGTGGTGCAGGCAAAGGAGACCGACAATCGCATCGGCAAGCTCTCGCATGCCGCCCAGCAGATCGGCGAAGTGGTCAAGCTGATCACGGCGATCGCCGAGCAGACCAATCTTCTGGCGCTCAACGCGACCATCGAAGCGGCACGCGCCGGTGAAGCCGGCCGCGGCTTTGCCGTCGTGGCCAGCGAAGTGAAGTCGCTGGCGAGCCAGACCGCGAAGGCGACCGACGAGATCTCTTCGCACATCACAGGCATGCAGGGCGCCACCACCGAGTCGGTTGCGGCGATCAAGGAGATCGGCGCCACCATCGGCCAGATCTCGTCGATCTCGACGTCGATTGCGAGCGCAGTGGAGCAGCAGGGCGCGGCGACGCAGGAAATCGCGCGCAGCGTCCAGACGGTTGCACAGGGCACTCAGACCGCTGCCACCGACATCGGCCAGGTCAACCGCGGTGCCGCCGAAACCGGCTCGGCTTCGGAAGAGGTGCTGCATTCGGCCAAGACGCTGTCGTCCGAAAGCACCCGCCTGCGCGCCGAGCTCGACCGCTTCATGGGCAATATCCGGGCAGCGTAAGCTCGAAGGGGGACACGCACTCCGCCGTCGTCCCGGCGAAAGCCAGGTAATAGGTCTTGGATCGGCGCTCCGCTTCGCTTGTCCAGGACGACGAGACCCTGCGTCACCTAACCGCCAGTTGCGGCGCCACAAGTTTACCGCCGCTTATCCTTTGCCATTTACCGTGCTCACGCGTCAGGAAGCGGGCTGCTTCCGGGCTGCGCCTGTTTTTCCGCGAATGGAATGGGGTGGGGAATGCCCGTCAAGTCGAAGCCGACCACATCGAAGCTGCTCACCTTGCGTTTTCGCGCAAAAATCATCCTCGGCTTCGTGGCGGTGCTCGCCATCCTCGCCGTCAGCATGGCTTTCGCGTATTTCGGCTTCGAGCGGATCCAGGCCGCCGTGGCCTCCTACCGCTCCAGCGTCGCCGAAGCGGACCTTGCGCGGACGGTCGATCGCGAGCTGATCGCTTACCAGGGGCTGGCGCGGGCCTACACGTTGACTGGCGCGGTCGATGATGAGACCGCGGCCAAGGCAGCCGAAGAGAATCTGAGGGCCGCCATTACCAAGTCGGCGGCGGCCACCACGGGCGCGGCGCGCCGCGAGCAGGTCGGCAAGCTCGAGGCCGACTTCAAGAGCTTTACCAAGGTGTTCGGCGAGATCATCACGTTGACGCGCGAGAATGGCAAGATCGCGACCGATGAGCTCAACAGCGTCGGCAACAAGATCCGCTTCAAGTTCGACGATCTTGCCGATACCGCGGCATTGGCGGGCCTGAACTCGGTTCAGAGCACGGCCAAGGACATCACATCGCAATACCTTGCGGTCTCCACCTCGGTCAGCGCCTTCGTCGCCAAGCCGGAGCCGAAGACCGCCGACGGCGTGATCGCCCGTATCAAATTCCTGGAGACCTTGCTGGTCTCGATCTATGCCAACGACCAGAAGATCACCGACCGCGTCACCGAGATCAGCAATCTCCTCAAGCAGTACCGCACCTCCTTTTCAAAACTGACCGAGAACGTGAAGGTCATCGTCAAGCTGAACGGCGACATGACCAAGACGGCCGCGTCCATTCTCAAGCTCTCGGGTGAGCTGCGGTCGGAGCTGACGGCGGATCAGCAGCGCATCGAGGTCAACGCCAATGCCACCATCGGCGAGACCGAGCGGCTGATGCTGATGATGGCGCTGGGCGGCCTTGCCGTCGGCGCTGCGCTCGCCCTGATGCTAGGCAACGGCATTTCGCGTCCGATGATCGCGATGTGCAAGGCGATGCGCGAGCTTGCCGCGGGCAATTTCGATGTCGTGCTGCCGGGCCTGGGCCGCAAGGACGAGATCGGCGAGATGGCCGGCGCGGTCGAAGAATTCAAGGTGCAGGCCGTGGCCAAGGCCGAGCGCGATGCGGCCGCCAACGAGGCCCAGAACAAGGAAGCGAGCGCTGCTCGCCGTTCCGAGCTGATTCGTTTCGCCGACGATTTCGAGAGCGCGGTCGGTGCCATCGTCTCCAACGTCTCGGCTTCCGCCGTGCAGCTGGAATCGGCGGCCTCGACGCTGACCCGTACCGCCGAGACCACGCAGAGCCTGTCGAGCCAGGTCGCCGACGTCTCCGAGCAGGCCTCCAGCAACATGCAGTCGGTCGCGACCGCGACCGAAGAGCTCTCGGCCTCGGTCGAGGAGATCGGCCGCCAGGTGCGCGATTCCAGCCGTATTGCCGAAAACGCCGTGGTGCAGGCCAGGGAGACCGATAACCGCATCGGCAAGCTCTCGCACGCCGCCCAGCAGATCGGCGAAGTCGTCAAGCTGATCACGGCGATCGCCGAGCAGACCAATCTTCTCGCTTTGAACGCGACCATCGAAGCGGCACGCGCCGGCGAAGCCGGCCGCGGCTTTGCCGTCGTGGCCAGCGAAGTGAAGTCGCTGGCGAGCCAGACCGCGAAGGCGACCGACGAGATCTCTTCGCACATCACAGGCATGCAGGGCGCCACCGCCGAGTCGGTTGCGGCGATCAAGGAGATCGGCGCCACCATCGGCCAGATCTCGTCGATCTCGACGTCGATAGCGAGCGCAGTGGAGCAGCAGGGCGCGGCGACGCAGGAAATCGCGCGCAGCGTCCAGACCGTCGCGCAGGGCACTCAGACCGCTGCCACCGACATCGGCCAGGTCAACCGCGGTGCCGCCGAAACCGGCTCGGCTTCGGAAGAGGTGCTGCATTCGGCCAAGACGCTGTCGTCCGAAAGCACCCGCCTGCGCGCCGAGCTCGACCGCTTCATGGGGAATATCCGGGCGGCGTGAGGCCCGAAGCGCGCCACGCACTCCGCCGTCGTCCTGGCGAAAGCCAGGACCCATTACCCCAGCGCGAAGTTGCGGCGCGGGCCGCTAACCCCGAATCTTCGCCAAACTGCTCCCTGGGGTAATAGGTCCTGGATCGGCGCTGCGCTTGTCCAGGATGACCTGGCGCTCACTCCCTCCCGAACGCCCGCTTCAGCTCCACCTTTGCCCGCTCCAGCCGGGTGCGCTGCGTCTGCGGCAGCGTCTTGCCGGCGCGGTTGATGTAGAACGTCAGCATCGACAGCGCCGAGCGGTAGGCGCCCGTCTTGCGGCGCGCGCTGTGCTCGGCCGAGCGCTTCAACGAAGCCGCGATTTTCTTCGCGCTGGTCAGCTTGAACACGCCTTGTTTGAGGTCGAGCGCGTCGCTCTCCTTCGTCACGCGCTGTGACCAGCGCTTCGGTGCGGCGCGTCTGGTGCTCTTGCGCGCCGATGTTTTGCGAGAATGTGTCGTCTTTCTGGCATGAGCCATGCGTCAACTCCTTGCGGCTCCACCGAAAACCAGCGGCGCCAACGGTCGTTCCACCGGGAACCTGCCCTCGCCGCAGACGTTGTCGCAGGTGGCAGGCGGAATGCCGCACCCCCTTGATCGGATCGCCCCTGTCCACGCCATGTGAACCGGGGCCATGTCCATTGGTCAGATGCAACAACGCGATGGAATTGCAGCGAAGCCTAGCGCCGGACGATGGACCTGTGGTCTCCAAGGCGGTCGCGAAGGCGGCCGCGGCCGATCGCGTCATCGAAACCAGCATTCCCGCGCGACTTGACGCGCTGCCGTGGAGCGGGTTTCACACCCGCGTCGTGCTCGCGCTCGGCATCACCTGGATTCTGGATGGCCTCGAGGTGACGTTGGCCGGCGCGCTCTCCGGCGCGCTGAAGCAGAGTCCCTCGCTGCATTTCTCCAATCTCGATCTCGGCATTGCCAATTCCGCCTATCTCGCAGGCGCGGTGCTCGGCGCGCTCGGCTTCGGCTGGCTCACCGACCGCATCGGTCGCAAGAAGCTGTTCTTCATCACACTCGCGCTCTATCTCTCGGCGACGGCCGCGACGGCTCTGTCATGGAATGTCGCGAGCTACGCACTATTTCGCTTTCTCACCGGCGCCGGCATCGGCGGCGAATATACCGCGATCAATTCGACCATCCAGGAACTGGTGCCGGCGCGCTATCGCGGCTGGACTGATCTCGTCATCAACGGCAGCTTCTGGATCGGTGCCGCGATGGGCGCCGTAGCGGCCATTGTGCTGCTCGATCCCGCAGTGATCGGCCCTGATCTCGGCTGGCGCCTCGCTTATCTCATCGGCGCGGCCATCGGCCTCGTCGTGCTCTTGATGCGGATGTGGATTCCGGAGAGTCCGCGCTGGCTGATGATCCACGGCCGTCCCGACCAGGCCCACGCCATCGTCGACGAGATCGAACGCTCGGTGCTC
This sequence comes from Bradyrhizobium sp. JR4.1, assembly GCF_040548605.1. Classification (NCBI taxonomy): domain Bacteria; kingdom Pseudomonadati; phylum Pseudomonadota; class Alphaproteobacteria; order Hyphomicrobiales; family Nitrobacteraceae; genus Bradyrhizobium; species Bradyrhizobium sp. JR4.1. The sequence continues at coordinate 603,536 of NZ_JBEPRY010000002.1, read as the reverse complement.
GGACACGACCAGGATACGACCGATGGCCGCTTCGCCAAGATCCGCCTGAAAATGCGGAGCCACACGCCGATCCGCGAGGTCGTGCACACGCTGTTCTCGGTCTATCGCCAGCGGGCGATGGTCGGCCTCGTGCTGATGATCGCGCAGGCCTTCTTCTACAACGCCATCTTCTTCACCTTTGCGCTGGTGTTGACCGATTTTTACGGCATCAGCGCCGATCATGTCGGCTGGTATCTGCTCCCCTTCGCCGCCGGCAATTTCCTCGGCCCGCTGCTGCTCGGCCGCCTGTTCGATACGCTCGGCCGCCGGACCATGATCATGTTCACCTATGGGGTGTCGGGCCTGTTGCTGGCGCTGTCGGGCTATCTGTTCTCGATTGGCGCCTTGAGCGCGCAGGGGCAGACCATCGCCTGGATGGTGATCTTCTTCTTTGCCTCGCCCGCCGCGAGCGCCGCCTATCTCACCGTCAGCGAGACGTTTCCCTTGGAAGTCCGCGCGCTCGCGATCGCCGTGTTCTACGCGGTCGGCACCGGTATCGGCGGCGTGATCGGCCCCGCATTGTTCGGGGCGCTGATCGACACGGGATCACGCATGAGCGTATTCGCAGGCTACTTGCTGGGGGCGTTCCTGATGATCGCGGCCGCGATCGTGGCGTGGCGCTATGCCATCTCGGCGGAACGCAGATCGCTCGAAGAAATCGCGCGGCCGCTTGCGTCCATGGAGTAGACTATGAAATCGGAACTGGCTGAATTGGATCAAGAGCGCACCATGCTCGACGATGAAGCGCCCGATGCGGTGCCGGTGCCCCACGCGCTCGTGCCGCATCTCAATGAAACAGCGATCCTGCTCGACATCGACGGGACGCTGCTCGACCTGATGCCGACGCCGCGCGAGGTGTGGGTGCCGCCCGGCCTGTCGGAAACGCTGAACCGGTTGACGGAGCGCACCTCGGGCGCACTGGCGATGGTCAGCGGCCGTTCGCTCAACGACATCGACCTGATCTTCGCGCCCGATGTCTTTCGCGCCGTCGCCGGCCACGGCGCGGAGATGCGGCTTTCGGTGGACAACGAAGCCGATGCCGTCAGCGCGCCGCCGCTGGACAAGGAGCTGAAGCGGCGGCTCGCGGCGGTCGCCAAGCTCAGTCCAGGCATTCTGCTCGAAGACAAGGGCTATTCGCTGGCGCTGCACTACCGCCTTGCGCCGCATGCGGAGAAGGCGATCTACGAATCCGTTTCGCTGATCCGCGCCGACCTGCCCAATGCACCGATCGAGGTGCTGCCGGGCAAGTTCGTTTGCGAGATCAAGCATTCCGGTTTCACCAAGGCGACCGGCGTGCGCGAGTTGATGAAGCACGAACCTTTCAAGGGACGCCGTCCGATTTTCATCGGCGACGACGTCACCGACGAGACCGTGTTCGCGATCATGCCCGACATGAACGGGCTCGCTTTCTCGGTCGGCCGCCGCGCTATGGGTGTCAACGGGCACTTCGACGCGCCGAACGACGTGCGCGCGTTCCTTGCGCGGCTGCTCGACGACTCGAGGTTGGAATAAGGCACCGACATCTCGGAGCCACATATCGCGCGCGTAATTCCCCAGCGCGCCCGTTTCATGCTGTGCGCGCCACTGTAACCCAAACCGACTTTGTGTAGCGAAATCGTCGGGTTCCCTGGAGGTAAACCGGTTCCAACGCGCACGCCCGATTTTGGTTTCAATTGGTGCAAAGGATGATCAGGAACCATATTGATGAACGGCAGTTAAACGGGTGGAATGAAACAGGAGGGGACGACCTGTGAACTTAGTCGTCGTTTCGAATCGCGTCGCACGCGGCAAACCCAACGAGCCCATGACGGGCGGTCTCGCGGCGGCCTTGTTACCCGTCGTGGAACATTCGGGCGCGATCTGGGTGGGTTCCTCGGGCCGTGTGCGTGACGGTCATCAAAAGGAGCCGTTCGCCGAAATCGAAGCATTGGGTTCGGGCGCGATCGCGACGCTGGATCTGCCGGCGGCACACTATGGCGGGTATTACGAGGGTTTTGCCAATTCGGCGCTGTGGCCGGCGCTGCACTCGCGCAGCGATCTGATCCGCGTCTCGCGTGACGACTATGTCAGCTATCGCGAGGTCAACGCCTTCATGGCGCGCGCCTTGATGCGCTTTCGGAAAGCACAAACCGCGTTCTGGGTGCAGGATTATCATTTCCTCGCACTCGGCGCGGAGCTGCGGGATCTGGGCGTCGACGATCCGATCGGCTTCTTCCTCCATACGCCATGGCCTGTCGCCGCGGTGATGCAGGGCGTGCCCAATCATCGCGAGCTGATCACGGCGATGCTGGCCTACGATCTGATCGGCTTCCAGACCCATGACGACTGCCAGAATTTTCTCGGCTATGTCGCGGGCGAACTCGGCCTCGCCGTCGAAGACGGCGTTGCGATCTCGCAGCATGGCCGAACGCGCTGCGAGGTCTTTCCGATCGGCATCGACGCCGAGAAGTTCGCGCAATACGCGGCGAAATCGGCGTCGCATCCGGACGTCTCCCGGCTTCGCCGCAGCCTCAACGGTGAGCGGCTCGCGATCGGCGTCGACCGGCTCGACTATTCCAAGGGCCTCGTCAACCGCATCAGCGCGTTCGATCGGCTTTGGACCGAGCATCCGCAGTTTGCGCGCAGCATCTCGCTGTTGCAGATCGCAAATCCCTCGCGCGGTGCCATCGAAGCCTATGGCAATTTGCAGAACGAAGTCGCGCGGCTCGTGTCCGACGTCAACGGCCGCCACGGCGAGGCCGACTGGACACCTATCCGCTATCTCAACAAGGGCTTTAGCCAGGCCGTGCTCGCGGGACTCTACCGCACCGCGCAGATCGGCGTGGTGACGCCGCTGCACGACGGCATGAACCTGGTCGCCAAGGAATATGTCGCCGCACAAAACCCGGCCGATCCCGGCGTGCTGGTGCTGTCGAAATTCGCCGGCGCGGCCAACGAGCTCGACGCCGCGCTGCTGGTCAATCCGCACGACATCGACGGCATGGCGCGCGCGATCGCGGTCGCGGCCGCGATGCCGCTCACCGAGCGCAAGATGCGCTGGGATGCGATGATGAAGAAGCTGCGCGGCCACACCATCCAGCAATGGTCGGCGGATTTCGTCGCAGAACTGGAGAAGTGCCGGACGGAGAAGGCCGCGGTTGCGCCGCTCGCCAACCAGCCGCCGCAAGCGCTGCGCTGGCTCAAGTCGGCGATATCGGGCGTGCGGCTGATCTAGTCTCCTCCCCGTTCATTTCGGGGAGGGCAGGGGCGAAGACGAGAGCCTCAATAGCAATACGACACGCCTTCCAGAATCGCGCACTGCCGCTTGTTCGGCGCGTTCGGATCGTCGAGCGGCACCATGCCCTTGCCCTGGCCGACGAACACGCCGGGCCCGACATGCACCGAGCTCTTGTTACCGATGATGACGCTCTGATGCGGCGTCGCGCTCGAACGCGTGCCGTCCGGCCAGAGGATGGCATCGCCCGAAAGCATCCCGCGCCGTCCGTCGTCACAGCTGACGTCGCCCCCTTGCCGGGTGCAGACCTGTGCGGCGGCGGGCCCCGCGAAGGCGGCGGCAAGGGCCGAAACCAGGCTCAGCACGGCGATGGTGTTGCGGACGGTCATGGTGCCCCCGGACGTGTTTGACGGTCTTGAGTGAATCGTCGCACCAAACCCGCCGCCGGTTCAGCCGGCAGGCGGTTCCGAGCGTTAGCGTGGCGCCCGATATTATCTATGAAATACAACATCTTACGGAAAAATCACCCGATTTCCCCGCGATCCCTTGCAAAATCATCGGCGCCCCTTCAAGAGAGTGCGCTCCGGAGAGATGGCCGAGTGGCTTAAGGCGCACGCTTGGAAAGCGTGTGTGCGGGAAACCGTACCGTGGGTTCGAATCCCACTCTCTCCGCCATTGCACGATTTTGTACGCCAATCTTCGATATTGGACTTTTCTGCGCACCATCGTGCGCTGTTGCCCCGGTCAGGCGCCCCAGAGTAGCTGACAATTACATTAGCCGGCGCAGATTTGCGGTGATGACAACAACGGCTAAGTAATTTCTCGCCGTCTTTCCTAGACGACAAAACCGGAATCGCGCACGCCCTTGCGGTGGCCTGTCCGGTGCCGGACGAGGTTTCCGTGACGATCGCGGTCCTGCGAATGTCTCCCGTTTGCTGGCTTGTCACAGACACTCTCTGTTTCATGTCGGCCGACCCTCGTGCTTGTCGGCGCGTGGCGTCTGACATCCGTGTGGAGTCCCGTTGCTGCACCAAGCAACCCCGCCCAAGCCCGCAGGCCGCCTCCGCGAGCGGCATTACCGCTCGATGTCCTGATCGCTTAACGCGCATGACGTCCGTCCCTTTGATCCGCCAGTATCATCGCTGCCAGCGGTGCTGCGACGTAGTGGCCAATATCGATCACCTTGACACCCGCGAGTGGACGATCGGTCGTCCCGGTGATGCGAAACCTCGTAAGGTCCTTTGAAGGCAGCAATTTGGTAAATGCAGCGACTGCTAGTCTTGTTTTCGCGGAGCGAAAATCACGCAAGTCGTTGTGCCGTGCGCAAGAAGCTTGCCCGTGTCATCGACGATGCGACCCTCGGCAGTAGCGCCTTGTCTGCCGCGGTGAACTACGACGCCCGAGGCGATAACAGGGCCCGGTCCCGGCTTTAGCGGACGGGTGAGATTCACAGTAAAGTTCGTTGTCGTATAACCCTCGCCTTCATTAAGTGTCGTATGGACGGCACAGGACATCGCCGAGCTCAAAATCACGGCGAGGTAACCACCGTGCACAACCCCTCCTGGGTTTGCGAACTGTGGTCCGGGCCAACCAGTAAACTCTGTGCTACCGTGCTCTGCCGCGGACAACTGGAAATTCAGTGGCATGCAGATGGGAGCGGCTGGCGCGCCTGTGCGCAAAAGCTCGCGGAAGAGCGCTAGCCCTCCATTCTCTCGCGATGCGGGACGCTCGTCGCTCATCGTCATGGTTTCCTCCCTTTTCAAGACAGCCGGCCTGCCATCTTCGGTTCCGACATATCGGCGGCGTGCTGCGTGCCGCCGTTGATACGTGGCGCTGCTTAGCTCAAGGGGCGGTCAGCGACGGCTTGAGCACGTATTTTCCCGTCGCCTGCCGCGCTTCCATGATGCGGTGAGCTTCGGTGGCCCCTTCGAGTGGCAGCCGCCCGGCAACCTCCACATGAAGGCGCTGTTCGATCACGAATCCTGCAACGGTGTCGAAGGCCTTCTGCGCTTGATCCGGCCGAGCCTTGAACCAGTGGCTGACGTAGTAGCCAATCACGGCTTGGTTCATCGGCATCAGGCGTTGGGCGATGAAAGAAGAGGGCTTCCTGCTGGCGGTCCCATAGACGACGAGGCGCCCGAATGGTGCGAGCGCGGCCAGAGCCTGGTCGAAAAATGCGCCTCCGACCATATCGAGAACCACATCGGCCCCGCGTCCGCCGGTGAGCCGCTTCACCTCGCGCGGCCAATCATCGGCGGTAGAGTCGATGGCGTGGTCGGCGCCCCGCGCCAAGGCTTGCTGCCGGCGTTCGGGTGTGCTGGCGCCGGCAATGACGCAGCCGGCGCCCAAAATCTTGGCGAGCTGAATTGCGTAGTTGCCAACGCCTCCGGCGCCGCCGGGAATGAAGACAGATTCGCCGGGCTTGAGCCGTCCAGCGTCCTTGAGCATTTGAAAAGCAGTCACGCCGGCAACGACAAGCGTGGAAGCGACGTCAAAATCGAGCCTTGGGTCCAGTTTGATGACGTTGTCGACGCCGGCGAGGGCGTACTCAGCGTAGCCGCCAAGACCGTCTCCGCCGAAAAACGCGAACACCCGATCACCGGGATGCAGCGTTGTGACACCCTCGCCAACGGCGTCGACGACACCGGCGGCTTCGCTGCCGAGGATCGCCGGCAAAGGTGTCCGCAGTGGATAGGGATCACCGCGCCGACGCACGATGTCGGCGTAGTTGACGCTCGCCGCTTCGATCCGGATGAGCACTTCGTCAGCCCCGGGCTGCGGTTTCAAAACCTCTTCCACCCGAAGCGCCTCAGCGTCGCCGTAGGCATGCAACAATACCGCCTTCATAGATCCCCACCCTCCATTATGACATTTGTCCTAACGTCTCTACGTCTATAGATAAGACGATCGTCCTAGTCAAACGCCCATGACAGCCCATTCACCGCGCGAACAGATGATTTTGGCCGCCATGTCTCTCTTTCAGAGAGAGGGCTATGCCGCGGCCTCATGGCGGCGGCTGGTCCAGGAGTCGGGAGCGCCCTGGGGTTCCGCCTATCACTATTTTCCGGATGGTAAGGAGCAGGTTGGAGTCGCCGCTCTCGAATGGGCTGCACAAAATGTCGCTGGGGGCATCGCGCAGTGCTTCCCCGAAGGCGGCCGCGCTGCGGAGGGTGTCCGCAAGTTGTTTGCGGGGAGCGCGGCACAGTTGGCAAAGTCCGGGTTCACCGCTGGCTGCCCCGTGTGCACCGTTGCATTGGAAACTGCACCCCAATCTCAGGCGCTCACCAAGGCATGCAAGAACGCTTTCGGTCTCTGGCACCAAACGATTGCTGATGGCTTGATCCGATGCGGAATGGCTCCGAAGAATGCGGAGACGCTCGCGCCAGTAATCTTGGCGGCCTTTGAAGGTGCTCTCATTCAGGCGCGCGTGGCGCAATCGCAGGAGCCTATGCGCGCGTGTGGAGCTCAGATTGCCCGGCTTTGCAATTGAGAGCTTCGACTGAAGCTCTACGTCCGTCGAGGGTCACGGCCGGGGAGGGCTGCTTCTTGCGCGAAGGGGAGACGAGTGCTCTGATGGCAAAGTTTTCCGATGTATTTCCAGTGTTGACGCACGGGACCGTTTGACCTTCTGGTCTCGATTGGGGCTTTCTCCAACTCTTCTGCCCGTCTCCAGCCCTTGGTAAGGCAATTGGTCCGTGGTAGCGCTCCCGCTACCACCTCCCGTCCCTCGCGCACGCCCGCGACGCCCCCTTCCATCGGCGATCGCCACCGACATGGGATGCTGTGTGGCTGTAGGCAAACGTCCCAATTTGTCACTCTCCAAACGGCGGCGTCAAAAACCCGCTCGCGATGCCGCAATCTGGCGGCAGTTCATTCCATCATTCAACCGATACATGCGTCACGGGAGACGACCTCATGAGCGTCTCGCGCGCCTTCGGCCGCCACAACGCGCCCCGACGCCGCGCCATGCAGAAACGCGCCTGTACACGGTCGCGTGAGCTCCATAACTTCGGCAGCGCAATTTGAGGAGATGCGACGTGGCGAAGAAGACGGCGACCAGGAAGAAAAGTGCTGCAAAGAAAGCAGCGAAGACCTCCAGCAAGAAAAGCGCCGTTCGCAAGAGCAAGGTCGCGAAGGCTGCAACGAAGCCGGTGAAGCGGGCCCCCCAGCGCAAATCATCAGCACCACGCCGCCCAAAAGGCCCGGCCTGGCAATGGTCGGCGGTCGAGACCGCAGCCGCAATCCGCTCCGGCGCCATCTCCGCGGTCGAGACTGCCGAGGCGCATCTGGAGCGCATGCGTGCCGTCAACCCGAGGCTGAACGCCGTCGTCGTCGATCTCTCGGAGGAGGCGCTGGCTGCGGCCCATGCGGCCGACAAGCGGCGCGCCAAGGGCGGCGAGCTCGGCCTTCTGCACGGCGTACCGATCACGATCAAGGAGAATGTCGATTACGAAGGCCGTCCCAATTTCAACGGCGTGCCGGCCAACAAGGATCTCATCGCGCCGTCGGATTCGCCCGTGGTGCGCAACCTGAAGAAGGCCGGCGCGATCGTTATCGGCCTCACCAACACGCCGGAATTCTCCTTCCGCGGCTTCACCGACAATCCCTTGCACGGACTGACGCTCAATCCCTGGGATCCTGATATCACCTGCGGCGGCTCCTCGGGCGGTGCGGGTTCGGCCGTCGCGGCTGGCATCGGCACCATCGCGCACGGCAACGACATCGGCGGCTCGCTGCGCTGGCCGGCGCATTGCAACGGTGTTGCAACCATCAAGCCGACGCAGGGGCGTATTCCTGCGTTCAACGCGAGCGCAACCGCCGAGCGGCCGATGCTGGCGCATCTGATGTCGGCGCAGGGGCCGCTCGCCCGCCACGTCGCCGACGTCAGGCTCGCGCTGGAGGTGATGAGCCAGCGCGATCCGCGCGATCCCTGGTGGGTGCCGGCGCCGCTGGTCGGTCCGAAGCCGAAGGGGCCGATCAAGGTCGCGCTCGCCAGGATTCCTGAAGACATGGACGTCGATCCGCACGTCGCGGCGGCGTTGCGCCAGGCCGCCGATCATCTGGAGCGTTCCGGCTATCGTGTCAGCGAGGTCGACGTGCCCGTGCCCGACATCGACGGCGTCTGGCAGACCTGGTGCGACATCATCACCAACGAGACGATGGTGATGCAGGAAGCCGGCATGCTGAAGGTGACGTCCGAAGACTTCCACAAGGCGTGGGGCGGCATGAAAGCCAAGGCCAACGTGCTCGACCTCAAGGCCTGGATGCAGGCGACCGCCGCGCGCAACGGCCACATCCGCGCCTGGCAATTGTTCTTCGAGGAGTATCCGGTGGTGCTGGCACCGACCACGGTGAAGCCGACGCCTGGCCCGCGCGAGGACACTGTCAGCCCCGAGCGCGTGCGCGAGATTTTCTGGGGCGAGATCCGCTTCATCTCCGCGATCAACGTGCTGGGCCTGCCCGGCGCCGTGGTGCCGGTGACGCTGCACGATGGCAAGCCGATCGGCGTGCAGCTCATCGCCGGGCGCTATCGCGAGGACCTGGCGCTCGACGCGGCGGCCGCGATCGAGAAGCGGGCCGGCGTGCTCGCCCATCGGCTGTGGGAACAGATGGACTGAGAGGTAGCGAAGGGTGTTTCCCTCTCCCCCCTTGTGGGAGAGGGAGTGCAGCGTGGTCGCTGCCGCAAACCGCAAAATTTCATTCATCCAATTTGACTCGAATTTTAGCCAATTCCCCAATAACCGTTAGGGTTACTTCCTCGATCTCTAGACGAATTATTGTCCGCTTTACCACCCGCCTCTAACAGAGGGACGGCGGACAACGCACATGCCTCATACAGGCCAATAAGTGCGGCCCGCTCCACGCGGAGGTGGCACGATGCGCAATGAGACGATCGCTATTCACGCCGGCTACGAGCCCGAAGCCACCACGCACGCTGTTGCCGTGCCGATCTACCAGACCGCGGCCTACGCCTTCGACAGCGCCGATCACGGCGCGGCGCTCTTCAATCTCGAGACCGAAGGCTATCGCTACAGCCGCATCGCCAATCCGACCAGCGCGGTGCTGGAGAAACGTATCGCCGAGCTCGAGGGCGGCGTCGGCGCGCTTGCGGTCGCGACCGGGCAGGCCGCGCTGCATTTCGCCTTCGTCAACGTCGCCGATCACGGCGGCAACATCGTTTCCGTGCCGCAGCTCTACGGCACCACGCATACGCTGCTCTCGCACATCCTGCCGCGGCAGGGCATCACCGGCCGCTTCGCCGAGAGCGACAAGCCCGAGGCGATCGAAAAGCTGATCGACGAGAACACCCGCGCCGTGTTCGCCGAAACCATCGGCAATCCCGCCGGCAATGTCTGCGACATCGAGGCACTGGCGAAGATCGCCCATGCCCATGGCGTGCCGCTGATCGTCGACAATACCGTTGCAACCCCCATCCTGCTCAAGCCGTTCGATTACGGCGCCGACATCGCCGTGCATTCGCTGACGAAATTCCTGGGTGGCCATGGTACCACGCTCGGCGGCGCCATCGTCGATTCCGGAAATTTCCCCTGGGCCAAGCACGTCGATCGCTTCCCCGGCTACAACAAGCCGGACGCCTCCTATCACGGCCTCGTCTATGCCGAGCGCTTCGGCAAGACGGCGTACATTGAGCGCGCGCGCAGCATCTATCAGCGCACCATGGGTTCGGTGCTGTCGCCGTTCAACGCCTTCCTGCTGCTCCAGGGCATCGAGACCGTCGCGCTGCGCATGGAGCGCCACTGCGAGAATGCCCGCAAGGTCGCCGAATTCCTGCGCAAGGATCCGCGCGTGGCCTGGGTCAATTACACCGGTTTCCCGGACAGTCCTTATTATCCGCTGGTCCAGAAATATCTCGACGGCAACGCCTCGTCGCTGTTCACCTTCGGCATCAAGGGCGGCATGGAAGCCGGCAAGTCCTTCTACGATGCGTTGAACCTGATCACGCGCCTCGTCAATATCGGCGATGCCAAGTCGCTGGCCTGCCATCCGGCCTCGACGACGCACCGGCAGATGTCTGCCGAGCAGCAGCGGGTCGCCGGCGTTTTGCCGGAAACGATCCGCTTGTCGATCGGCATCGAGCATTGCCAGGACATCATCGAGGACCTCGACCAGGCCCTGGAAAAGGCCTGCCGGTCCGCGCGCCTCCAGGCCGCGGAGTAGGCGGCGGCGCCGATGACGATCCTGATCGACAGGGATCAAGGCATATCGAGCCCGGCGCTGGTGCCGGGGGCGGGCGATCTGGCGCGCGAGCACGGCGACACAGAGCTCACCATCGGATTGATCAACAACATGCCGGATCCGGCGCTGAAGGCGACCGAGCGGCAGTTCATGAAGCTGCTGCAAGCCGCAGCAGGTCCGCGCCGCATCCGCTTTCACTGCTTCTCGCTGCCCTCGGTCAAGCGCTCGCCGGAAGCGAAGTGGCATGTCGATAGCGAATATTCGGAACTCACCGAGCTCAGGCGCCACAGGTTCGACGGCCTGATCGTGACCGGCGCCGAGCCGATCGCGCCCGAGCTCGACCAGGAACCGTACTGGCGCGACCTCACCGAGCTGATCGACTGGGCCAAGGTCAACACGCGCTCGACGATCTGGTCGTGCCTCGCTGCGCACGCCGCGGTGCTGCATCTCGACCGCATCGAACGGCGGCCGCTCGCCGCCAAATGTCACGGCATTTTCGACTGCGAAGCCGTGACCGGCGATCCGCTGACGCGGGCCGCGCCTGCGCCGCTCAAGGTCTCGCATTCGCGCCTGAACGAGATCGCCGAGAGCGACCTCGCGCAGGCCGGCTACCAGGTGCTGACGCGTTCGGCAAAGGCCGGCGTCGACATCTTCGTCCGGCAATATGCCAGCCGCTTCGTGTTCTTCCAGGGCCATCCGGAATATGACGCGCTGTCGCTTCAGCGTGAATATCTGCGCGACATCGGCCGTTATCTCGCGCGTGAGCGCGACAATTATCCGCATTTGCCCGTGAGCTATTTTGACGCTGCGACGGAAGAGAAGCTGGTCCGCTTCGAGAAGCAGGCAAGGCACCAGCGCCACCCCGCGCTCAGCAACGAGCTGCCCGCGCTGAATTTGCGCACCGATATCGCCGCTGGCAGCGCCGCGGCGGCATTGTTCCGGAACTGGCTGCAATATCTCGGCGCGGGGACCGATGCGTCGGTGCTTGCGCGTTAGGTCGGGACGACGAGCTCGACGTTAGGACTAACGAAGTGTGAAGCTTGCCTCGAGCAGCGTACGAATGCTTCAGTGAGGGGCGGGACAGACAGGAAATGCGAGTCGTGTGGTCGGCACTCCAGGGACGCGTGAGCAATCGGCTGGCCCGGCATTTCCGCGCCGCGCCGCATCGGCTGCCCGCGAATGCGCCCATGGTGAGCTTCACCTTCGACGATGCCCCCGATAGCGCCGCAGGCGAGGGCGCCGGGCTTCTGGAGCAGCATGGCGGTCGCGGTACCTTCTATCTCGCCGGCAGCCTGGTCGATCGTCCCTCGGACCACTGGCACGGCCTGTCGAACGACGCCATCGTGCGGCTTCACCGGGCCGGACACGAGATTGCCTGCCACACCTTCTCGCACCAGAGCGCGGTCGGTCTCGACGAGACCGCCATGGCCCGGGAGATCGAGCGAAACCGCAGCCATTTTCGCGGCATTGATTCCTCGATCACGCTGGAAAATTTCGCTTACCCCTATGGCATCGCGTCGGTGTGGCGCAAGCCGCAGCTCGCCAAGACCTTCCGCTCGGCGCGCGGCATCCTTCCCGGAGTCAATCGCGACGTCATCGACCTCCAGTTCCTGCGCGCCTCGCCCCTGGTCGATCGCGAGATCAATACGACGGGTGTCGATCGCTATTTCGACGAGGCGGTCGAGAGCGGCGGATGGCTGATCTTCTACGGTCATGACGTCGCCGACGCGCCGAGCCCATATGGCTGCACGCCGCACCTGATGCGTCACGCGCTGCAGGCCGCCGGGAAGCGCGACATGCCGATCGTGACGGTCGCGGAAGCGCTGCGACGAATCGGCGCGTAAGAAAGTTTTCTTCCCACAAAGGGTGGGGGAAGGCGGCGTCCGGCGGAGCAAACGGTCTTGCCACGCCTGCGCGGTCATGCGACTGGCCTTGGGACGAATCTCACGGCCTCACCCCGACATGCCCATGTCCTCTCCTTCCACCGCTCCGCTGTCCGCGCCGGCTCAGGGCCGCGATGCGTTGTCGGTGCTGCGTTCGGTGTTCGGCCTGCCCGGGTTCCGCGGCGCGCAGGGTGAGATCATCCGGCACGTCACGGACGGCGGCAATTGCCTGGTGTTGATGCCGACCGGCGGCGGCAAGTCGCTGTGCTATCAATTGCCGGCACTGCTGCGCGAAGGCTGCGGTGTCGTGGTGTCGCCCTTGATTGCGCTGATGCGCGATCAGGTCGCCGCCATGCTCGAAGCAGGCGTCAACGCCGCCGCGCTGAACTCGTCGCTGACCCCGCAGGAAGCGTCCGACATCGAGCGGCGCCTGATCGCGGGTGATCTCGACCTGCTCTATGTCGCGCCGGAACGGCTGCTGACGCCGCGCTGCCTGGCGCTGCTGGCGCGGGCGAAGGTGGCGCTGTTCGCTATCGACGAGGCGCATTGCGTCTCGCAATGGGGCCATGATTTCCGCCCCGAATATGTCGGCCTGTCGGTCATCGCCGAGCGTTTTCCCGACGTTCCCCGCATCGCGCTGACCGCGACTGCCGACGAATTGACCCGCAAGGAAATCGTCGAGCGGCTTCACCTTGCAGACAGTCCGCACTTCGTCTCGAGCTTCGATCGTCCCAACATCCGTTACGAGATCGTCGACAAGCGCAACGCGGTGTCGCAGCTCAAGGATTTCATCCGGGAGCGTCACGCGGGAGATGCGGGCGTCGTCTATTGCCTGTCCCGCAAACGGGTCGAGGAGGTCGCCGCCGCGCTCGACGATGCCGGCATTGCCGCGTTGCCATACCACGCCGGGCTCGACAGCAGCGTGCGCTCGCGCAACCAGGACCGCTTCCTCAACGAGGACGGCATCGTCATCGTCGCGACCATCGCTTTCGGCATGGGCATCGACAAGCCGGACGTGCGTTTCGTCGCGCATCTCGATCTGCCCAAGAGCATCGAGGCCTATTACCAGGAGACGGGGCGCGCCGGCCGTGACGGCAAGCCGTCGGCGGCCTGGATGGCCTACGGTCTCTCGGACATCGTGCAGCAGCTCCGTATGATCGACGAGTCGAGCGGCTCCGACGAATTCAAGCGGGTCTCGATCGGCAAGCTCGATGCGCTTGTTGGCCTGGCCGAAACGCCGCACTGCCGGCGCCGGCGGCTGCTCGCCTATTTCGGCGAGATCGTGATGGGCGAGGGCTGCGGCAATTGCGACAATTGCCTGATGCCGCCGAAAATGCGCGACGGCAAGGTGCTGGCGCAAAAACTGCTATCCTGTGCCTATCGCACCGGGCAGCGCTTCGGCGCGATGCACCTCATCGACGTGCTGATCGGACGGCTCACCGAGAAGGTGACGCAGTTCGGTCACGACAAGCTCACCGTCTTCGGCATCGGACGCGAGCTCAACGAAAAGCAGTGGCGCACGGTGCTGCGGCAGCTCGTGGCGATGGGACATTTGCTGAGTGACAGCGAAGCGTTCGGCGCGCTTAAGCTGACGGATTCGTCGCGCGGCGTGCTGCGGGGCGAAACGGAAGTGTGGCTGCGCGAAGAAGCGCCCGGCGCCCGGATCCGTTCGAGCCGCGCCAAGTCCCGCCGCGGTGATCTTGCGCCTGCGGCCGGCGCGGCGCAGGGCGATGTCGATCCTGAATTGCGCGCGCGGCTACGAGCATGGCGCTCGGAGATTGCCCGCGCACGTGGCGTGCCGGCCTACGTCGTGCTGCACGACGCCACCATCGACGGCATCGTTCGCGCATGGCCGACCACGCTGGACGAGCTGCGCAATGTGCCCGGCATCGGCGACAAGAAGCTCGAGCATTACGGCGACGAGCTGCTGCAGATTGTCAGGACGCGGTAGGGCGCGCCACACCCCCGCCGTCATCCCGGACAAGCGCAGCGAAGCGGAGCGCCGATCCGGGATCCATAGCCAGGCCGTAGGAAAAGGCACGCTGACTGCCTCAGCGTGTTTCAACAATTGGCAGTCGGGGTAATGGGTCCTGGCTTTCGCCAGGACGACACTCGTGGGGAGGTGCGCGCCGCCTCACATCACCGACGCGCTAGCCGTTCCGGAACGCATACCCGTAGCCGTTCAGCGCCGGTGCACCGCCGAGATGGGCGTAGAGGATCTTCGCGCCCTTCTCGAAATAGCCCTTTTGCGTAAGGTCGATCAGGCCCTGCATCGACTTGCCCTCGTAGACGGGATCGGTGATCATGGCTTCGAGACGCGCGGTGAGGCGGATCGCCTCCTTGGTCTCTTCCGACGGCACGCCGTAGGCTGGATAAGCGTAGTCCTCGATCAGAACGACGTCGTCTGCGACGAGATCCTGGCCGAGTTCGACAAGCTTGGCCGTGTTCTGCGCGATCGAGAGCACCTGCGCCTTGGTCTGCGCCGGGGTGAACGACGCGTCGATGCCGATCACCTTTCGCGCGCGGCCATCGGCGGCGAAGCCGACCAGCATGCCGGCATGGGTGGAGCCGGTGACGGTGCAGACCACGATGTAGTCGAACTTGAAGCCGAGCTCGGCTTCCTGCTTGCGCACTTCTTCGGCGAAGCCGACATAGCCGAGCCCACCGAATTTGTGCACGGAGGCGCCGGCGGGAATCGCGTAGGGCTTGCCGCCCGCCGCCTTCACCTCCTCGATGGCCTCCTCCCAGCTCTTGCGAATGCCGATATCGAAGCCGTCGTCGACCAGGCGCACGTCGGCGCCCATGATGCGCGACAGCATGATGTTGCCGACGCGGTCATAGACGGCGTCCTCGTGCGGCACCCAGGCTTCCTGCACCAGGCGGCACTTCATGCCGATCTTGGCAGCGACCGCCGCGATCATGCGGGTGTGGTTGGACTGCACGCCGCCGATCGAGACCAGCGTGTCGGCGTTCGAGGCGATCGCGTCGGGGATGATGTATTCGAGCTTGCGCAGCTTGTTGCCGCCATAGGCGAGCCCGGAATTGCAGTCCTCGCGCTTGGCGTAGACCTCGACATTGCCGCCGAGATGCTTCGAGAGCCGCTCCAGCTTCTCGATGGGCGTCGGACCAAAGGTCAGCGGATAGCGCGCGAATTTTTCGAGCATCGTCAGGTCATCCCGATTGGCGTTAAATGTCTGCGAAAACACTAACATCGCGCCGCAAAAAGGTGCTTTCAAATATTGCGCGTTTATTGCGCTCGATCTTGCGATAAGGGCGCCAATATGTGCTATTCCTTCCGGAATAGACGCTCGCCACGGAAGCTTCTTCCATGTCCGCCCGCCTCGACCGTATCGACCTTAAGATGTTGCGATTGCTGCAAAATAACGGCCGGCTCAGCAACGCCGAGCTGGCCGAAACCGTCGCCATCAGTCCCGCCACCTGTCATCGCCGCACCCAACGCCTGTTCGAGCACGGCTTCATCGCCGCCGTCCGCGCCATGGTCGCGCCGAAGAAGGTGGCAAAGGGCACGCTGGTGATGGTCGGCGTCGTGCTCGACCGTTCGACGCCGGAGAGCTTTGCGATCTTCGAGCAGGCGATCACCAGGCTGAAATTCGTGCTCGACTGCCACCTCGTCGCCGGCGACTTCGACTATTTCCTCAAGATCCGCGTCGGCGACATGGAGGACTTCAACCGTATCCATGGCGAGCAGCTGATCGCGCTGCCCGGCGTGCGCCAGACCCGCACCTTCTTCGTGATGAAGGAAGTCGTCGACAACGCACCGCTGGAGTTTTGAACGGCCTCACAACGCCTGTTCGACGATGCCGTCCGCGACCTGCTCCCGTCCGGCGTCCTCCGGTCGCATCGCGATCACCGCGATCAGCCCGAGGCCGACGCCGATCATCACATAGAAGATCGGCGCCAGCGGGGAGCCGGTGAGCGCGATCAGCCATGTCACGAAGAACTGGGCAAAGCCGCCGAATACCAGCACCGCGACATTGTTGACGATGGCAAGCGCGGTCGAGCGGACGCGGATCGGGAACAGCTCGACCAGCGTGGTGCAGTAGACGCCGAGGAAGAAGGCGCTGAAGAAGCCGATGACGACCTGGGCGACCAGGAGCCTTGCGATCGACGGCTCGGAGATCACCCAGCTATAGAGCGGATACAGCGAGACGAAATAGCCAATGAGCGAGACCAGCAGCAGCGGCCTGCGCGGGTAGCGGTCGGAGACGGCGCCGGCAACGGGAACGACGATCACCATCACGATCGCCGCGATCATCTGAACCAGGAAGCTCTGCATCAGCGGCAGCTTCAGCACCTCCTTGGCGTAGGTCACGGTGTAGCCGAAGGTGACGTAGAACGACACGGCGCTTGCCACCACCATGCCCATGCCGATCAGGAAATTGCGGCCGGGATTCTTCAGCGCGGCGATGAAATCTTCCTTGTGCACCGTCGCCATGCTGCGCCGGGACGCTTCGGGCTCGATGACGCTGGCGCGCATATAAAGCAGGATCGGAACGATCACGAGGCCGACGAAGAAGGGGATACGCCAGGCGCCGGCGGCAAGCTGCTCCTGCGTGAAGGTCAGCGTCAGGGCGGCGCCCAGCACTGCGCCGAGCACGTTGGCCATGAGCTGGCCGGCGATTTGCCACGAGCCATAGAAGCCGGTGCGGCCGGGAGGCGCCGCTTCGATCAGATAGGCGGTCGAGGTACCGAACTCGCCGCCGACCGAAAAGCCCTGTAACAGCCGCGCCAGCAGCACGATCAGGGGTGCCCCAATGCCGGCTGTCGCGTAGGTCGGCGTCAATGCCAACAGCGCGACCGACAGCGCCATGATGCCCATGCCGAGCGTCATCGCCGCCTTCCGCCCCTTGCGATCGCCGAAATAGCCGAGCACGAGGCCGCCGATCGGCCGCATGAAGAAACCGGTGCCGAACAGCGCGGTCGTCAGCAGCAGCGCGTTGATCTCACTGCCCGGAATTTTGGGGTCGACCGGAAAGAACAGGTTCTTGATGACCGGTGTCATCAGCGCGAACACGGTGAAGTCGTACCACTCCATTGCGTTGCCGGCGACCGCGGCCACGATGGCCTTCCTGTTCGTCTGCATCTCTCGCTTGCCTGTCCGGTTGTGCCTATTCGGCGGGTTGATGGGTGGCGTCGGCATCCTGCCATTCGTCGCCGGCGAGTTCCGGCGTTGCGAAGGCCTTGAGGTTGGCGAAATGAATCTCGCGATCCTCGACGAAGAGGCGGCGGACGATGCCGCGCGCGAGCCGGTCGGCGCCCTCGCTGATCGCCGGAATATCGCCGGAAAGTTTCCCGTGGCTCAGCGTCGCCGGATAGTTGAAACAGTGCAGCCGTGCCAGCATCGGGCAGGCGCCTGACTGCTTCTCCAGGAACTGAAAGCTGTCGCCGAGGTCGGGCGAGTTTTCCAGCTCCGCATTGTTCATGCCGTCAGGCGTCGGGAAGCGATCGCTCCAGAAGCGGATATGCGGCGCGAACGCGGCAAGCTCGTCGCGCAACGCGAGGTCGACCTTGAAGCCGGTGCCGAAGATGATGAAGTCGGTCGCATAGCGGCCCTTCGGCGTCGTCACCATGAGATGATCCTCTTTGACGACGAGATCATCGATCGGGCTTGCGAGATGGAAATGCGCCTGCGGATAGGCGGAGACGCGCAGCACGCTCTGCCGCGGCGGCGGCGTCTGCGCTTTCAGCGTGTGATCGAGGAAGCGCCATTTCCAGTCGTCCGTCAGGCCGGCAAAGCCGTGCACGACCCCCTGGCTGCCGATGCCGGTGAATTTGTTGACGCGCGGGATGTCTGCGCGCCGGATGAAGAGATCGAGGCGCGCGGCGCCCGCCTCCAGCGCCATCGCCGCGTTGTCCATCGCGGATGCGCCCGCGCCGACGACGGCCAGGCGCCTGCCGCGAATCTTTTCGAAGTCGATCGGGTCGGAGGAATGGGCCCAGAAGCGGCGGTCGATGCCGTCGGCGAGCGGCGGCACGTAAGCGCCGCCGAGGCCGTCGCGCCCCGTCGCCAGCACGACATGCCGCGCGAGAATGTGTCGCGACGTGCCATCTTCGCTGATTTCAAGCGCGAACAATTCATCGGGGCGCGCGTGGATACGCTCAACGGAGACCCCGTTGCGGACTGGCAGGCCCAGCACTTTGCGGTACCATATCAAGTAATCCATCCATACCGTGCGCGGCGCGCGGTCGAGCGCCTGCCAGGCTGGCTCGCCATATTGCGCCTCGTAGAAGGCGCGGAAGGTCAGCGCCGGCATGCCCATCGCGGGGCCGGTCAATTCCTTGGGCGAGCGCAGCGTCCGCATCCGCGCGAACGTGACCCAGGGACCTTCCTCGCCTGCGCACGCGCGGTCGAGCACGAGCTGGTTGTCGACGCCGAAACGCTTGAGCATGGCGGAGGCGACGAGGCCGGCCATGCCGGCACCGACGATGACGACGTCGACGACGCCCTCGCCATCGACGACGCGGCGGGGCACCCATGACTTGGCCGGCAGTTCGAGCCAGGCCAGATCCTGCTTCAGGCGCGCTTCGAGTGCCCCGAGGCCCGCCGCACCAGGTGTCATCGTCGTCATGAGGGAGCTTTCTCGAATTTAGTGGTTTCGTCGCCGGCCTCGGCTAGCGCGGTGGCGCCGCTATGCAGCCTTGCGCCAGGCATCAGCGCGACCGCGGCGCGCAGAGCGCCGTTGAGTGCGGCAACCGTCGGCGTCAGCTCGCGCCCGGTCGGCGCAATCGCGGCGAACAGGAACGAAATGGACACATCCAACGGCCGGGTGACGACGCCTTCAACCGGCAGGCTGGAAGTCAGCACCGGCTCGACCACGGCGATGCCGAGCGACTGCTTGGCCATGGCAATCGCCGTCAGTGAAGCGTTGGTGTCGATGACCTCAGCGGGCACGACACCTTCACGCTCCAGCGCCTCCTCCACGCGGCGGCGAAGCCGGTAGGGGTTGGCCATCGTCAGCAGCCGGACGCCACCAAGATCCTTCAGGCGAATGACCTTCTTCTTCGCCAGCGGGTGATCCATCGCGAGGCACGCAACGCACGGCACCTCGCAGACCCACTGCACGTCGAGTCCGGGATGCTGGATCGGCAGGCTCGCAAGACCGAAATCGACCGACTGCGACAGCACCGATTGAACCACATTCTCGGCCGAGAGCGCCTGCACGTGGATCTGGCTTGGTAGCAACTCGCGTTCGAGCGCTGCGAGCGCAGCCGGGACGAAGCCGGCCGCCAGCGCCGGGATCGCCGCCAGGCTGAGCACGGGAAGCGCACCCGCGCCGATCGCGTTGGCGCGCTGGCGGATGTGCTTCAGGCCCATCAGAAGCCGCTCGACCTCAGCATGAAACAGGATGCCTTTCGGTGTCGGGCTGATGCGCGGGCCATTCCGGGTGAACAGGAGATAGCCGACGTCAGCCTCGAGATCCTGGATCTGACGCGTCGTGACCGGCTGCGAACGGCCGAGCAACCGCGCCGCACCGGTGATGCTGCCGGCCGACATCACGGCGGCGAAGGCCTCGAGAAGGCGAATGTCGATAACGTCCTGGTTCATGGTCTGGTTGTCCGAATTATGCGAATATAGAATGAACAATATTTCTTGATGTGCAATAGGTATTATGAGAAGTTGAGGTCATGTCGATGGAGCCAAACCCCTTTCGCCACCACAATCCGGCCGGACCGGCCTATCGGCGCGGCTGGGTCGATGAGGCTGTGGCGGCGATCGAAGCCGACCAGTGCCGCACGGCCGACACGCATCTGATCCGGCTGATCGTGCCGGCGCTATCAGGCATCGACATCTATCTGAAGGACGAGTCCACGCATCCGACCGGCAGCCTGAAGCACCGGCTCGCGCGCTCGCTCTTCCTTTACGCGCTCTGCAACGGCCACATCCGCGAAGGCACGCCCGTCGTCGAAGCCTCGTCGGGATCGACCGCGGTGTCGGAAGCCTATTTCGCGCAGATGATCGGCGTGCCCTTCTACGCCGTGATGCCGCGCACGACCTCGGCGGAGAAGATCGCTGCGATCGAGCATTACGGCGGCAACTGCCATCTGATCGATGACGGCCGTGCACTCTATGCGGAAGCGGCGGCGCTCGCCGCCCGGCTGAACGGCCACTATATGGACCAGTTCACTTTCGCCGAGCGCGCCACCGACTGGCGCGGCAACAACAACATCGCCGAATCGATCTTTACGCAATTGAAGGGCGAGACGCGTCCGTTGCCGGACTGGATCGTGATGGGGGCGGGCACCGGTGGCACCTCGGCCACGCTCGGACGCTATCTGCGCTATCGCCAGTACCCGACGCGGCTCTGCGTTGCCGATGTCGAGCATTCCGCCTTCTTCGACTGCTTCCGCTCGCAGGACCGCTCCCATGTCTGCGAGCGGCCTTCGCTGATCGAAGGCGTCGGTCGGCCGCGCTGCGAACCCTCCTTCGTGCCGGGCGTCGTCGATCGCATGATGAAGATCCCGGATGTCGCAACGATCGCAGCGATGAACGTGCTGTCGCGCCGGCTCCGCCGGCCAGTCGGCGGCTCGACCGGCACCAATTTCCTGGCGCTGTGCCGCATTGCCTCGGAGATGAGCAGCGCCGGCCAAACCGGATCGCTGGTCACGCTGATCTGCGATTCCGGCGAGCGCTACCGGCAGACCTATTATGATCCCGCGTGGCTAAAAGCTCGCGGCCTTGATCCGATGCCGATCGAGGCTGCCCTGTCGGGGTTTCTCGATACGGCGCAGCCGCCGGCGCTCGCCGTCGAGGACGTCGCCAATCCACAGACCTTGCGGAGCAGTGCTTGACCACGCTGATCGAAACCATTGTCGGGGTGCCCGCGGCGTCGCGGCTCGGCCACGCTCTGAACGCCCGCACCGAGATTTTGCGCCTCAGCGAAGCAGCCCATGACGCGGTGCTGCTGCCGCGCGAGCCCGGCGGTCTGAGCCACGGCTTGCGGGCGGCACTCGCGGCGCGGATGTGCCGGCATGTCGGCGACGAGGCGCTGACCGCGCACTACGACTCCTATCTGGCGCATTCGAGCGATCTTGACTTCGCCGTGCTCGCCCGGCCCGGCGGTGTGTGTGGCGATCCCCTGCACGATGCCATGGCCCGCCACGCCGATCTGCTGACGCTTTCGCCGCGCGAGTCGACGCGACAGGACATCGCGGCGCTGAAGGCGGCCGGCGTCAGCGAGGCCGATATCGTGCGGCTGTCCGAGCTTGGCGCCTTCGTGAACTACCAGCTGCGGGTCCTTGCCGGCCTCAGGCTCCTGAAAGAGGTCGAAGCCTGATGAGCGAGGTCGTCCACAACTTCACTACCACGATCCCGACCTGGTCGCCTTATGTCACGCCGGTCGAGCTCGCCTCGGCGACGCCCGAGCAGCTCGCGGCGATGAAGGTCACCCCCTCCAACAAGGGCGTCTCGCCTTACGTGCTGACGCTGGCGCATGACCCGGAGTCGCTCGCGGTGCGCTCGCCGCTGTTCAACCTCATTATGTATGGCAAGGACGGACTGTCCCCGGCGGAGCGCGAGCTCGGCGCGCTGAGTGCCTCGGTCGTCAACCGCTGCATCTATTGCGCCGCCGTGCACGCCTCACGCTTCATCAATTACTCCGGGCGCAAAGAGGTCGTCGAGGAGATCTTTACCGACGAGCGCGATGCCACGCTGGAGGCACGCGAGCAGGCCCTGTTCAATTTCGCTACAAAACTCTCGACGACTCCGATCGAAGCGAGCGCAGACGATGCGCGCGCACTTGGCGAGGCCGGGCTCAGCGAGCTTGAGCAGCTCGACCTGGTGCTGTCGGCCGCGATCTTCGGCTGGGCCAACCGGCTGATGCATACGCTGGGCGAGCCGCTGGTGCGGCCGGAGGCATCGTAACCGACGCCATCGGGTCGCTCGCCCCGAACCGAATGTCACGGCAACTTCACTTGCCTTGCGCGCGCGTGCGGGCGAGTTTCGCGGCTTCTCAACGAGGAGACCTGCCGTGCGCCTTCCCATTCTCGATCCGAAAGACCTGAGTGCCGAACAGAAGCCGCTCTACGACGACATGCGAGCCGGCATCAAGGATCACTTCAAGGGCTTTGTGAACATGCGCGACGATGGCGCGCTGCTCGGGCCCTGGAATCCATGGATCCGCGAGCCGCGCTTCGGCAAGCCAGTGTGGGAGCTGGTCAAGGCGATCGCGGCGAACCCGCTGCTGCCGGCGCCGGTGCGTGAGGTCGCGATCCTCGTCACCGGCTCGCATTTCCGCTCCGGCTACGAGCTCTATGCGCATGTGCTGGTCGCCGAGCAGCGCGGCCTCTCCGACGAGAAGCTCGCGACCATCGTCGCCGGACAGCGGCCGGTCGATCTCACCAAGCAGGAGGCGGTCGCCTACGATGTGGCGTCCGCATTGGTCAGCGGCGGCGTGCTGCCGGAACTGACTTATCGGGCCGCCGTCAAGGAATTCGGCGAGCACGGCGCGGCCGAACTGTCCTATCTCGTCGGCATTTACTGCATGGTGTCGGTGACGCTCAACACGTTCGACGTGCCGGTGCCAGACTGACCACGCTGGCTCAGCTGCTGGACTGGACGGAGGCGTCACGGTACCCTGCCGCCGCCATGGCGACGCATCGCCGGTCACGATCGAAGTGCAATGAAGAGGGAACGACAGCCATGGACACGTCACGCCGCATCCTGCTCGCCGGACTGGCGGGACTCGCCGTTGCGCCGACCGCCGCAGGAGCCGCGCCCTCGGCCGCGTCCGACGACGTGACGGTCGCCGAAGAGCGCTTTGCGCGCATAATCGCGGCTGCGCATGCGCCCGACGTCACCTGCGCGCGACAGGCCGAGCGTTATGCGGATGCGCATTGGCCAAACTACGTCGCGGCGGCGCGTTCCGTCATCGAGGCGAGAGCGTGAGGCATTCTCTTTCCTCTCCCGTTGCGGGAGACGGCAAGAGGAGGTGCTTCACGCCCCCACCGCCCGCCTGACCTGCTCACCGATCTGCGACAGCACGAGCTGCGCCTGCGGCAGGATTGCGCCCATGGCGTGGAAATTGTGGACCATGCCCTCGTGGCAGACGTGCTCGACCGTGACGCCCGCAGCGAGCAGCTTGCGGGCATAGGCATTGCCCTCGTCGCGCATCGGGTCGAACTCGGCGGTGTGGATGATGGCGGTCGGCAGGCCCGCAAGCCGTGTCGC
This sequence comes from Bradyrhizobium sp. JR4.1, assembly GCF_040548605.1. Taxonomy (NCBI): domain Bacteria; kingdom Pseudomonadati; phylum Pseudomonadota; class Alphaproteobacteria; order Hyphomicrobiales; family Nitrobacteraceae; genus Bradyrhizobium; species Bradyrhizobium sp. JR4.1. The sequence goes on along the minus strand of NZ_JBEPRY010000002.1, from coordinate 580,015 downwards.
GCGCAAGGGCGAGATGCGCGGATCGGCAGCATCAAGGTCCTCGGGCAGATAATCGGCGAGATCGGCTTCGATCGTGACGCGGTCGATCAGGTGCCCCTCGGCGAACGCCTGCCGCGACGGCGAGGCCTCCTCGAAATCCAGCACCGGGCAGATCAGGCATTGCGCGACGATGGAAAGGCGAGCTGTCTGCGCCGCCTCCTGACACACGATCGCGGCGAGCGTTGCACCGGCGGAATCGCCGCCGAGCACCAGACGTCCGGCGTCGATGCCGAGCGATGCGGCCTCGCGCGCCACCCATTCGGTGGCAGCAACCGCATCGTCCACGGCGGCGGGGAATTTGTGCTCGGGCGCCAGCCGGTAATCGACCGAGACGAGGCGGCAGCCGGTCGCATGTGCCAGCGCCGCCGCGATGCGGTCATGCGTGGCAATGCTGCCGGCAACGAGCCCGCCGCCGTGAAAGAACACGAAGCCGGGCGCGCGATCATCGGCGCCTGCCGGTGAATAGAGGCGATAGGGCAGCGCGCCGCCGGGACCAGGCAGCATGCCGTCGGACGTCGTCACGTCAGGCGCATCGGCGCGCGCAAACTGCATCAGCTTTGCCAATGATTGCCGCCGTGCCTCCACGCTGGGCCGGCTCCGTGCCTGCGGCGCAGCCGCAGCCATCATGGTCAACAAACGCTTTGCGAGCGGATCGAGCGGCATGGTGCTTCCTTTCCCCGTCCGGGAGGGTAACTCACCATTTTCCCGCAGGGAATCATTTAGAAATTGCGCCCAATAGTGGCGCTATAATGCGGCACCACGCCAAGGGAGAGGCCGGTCATGGCCGAGATCAAAAAGCCCATTGCATATTCGCCAAGCTGGACCTTCTTCGAGGGCAAATGGCATGACGGCAATGTGCCGATCATGGGTCCGCGCACGCATGCGGCCTGGCTCGGCTCGGTCGTGTTCGACGGCGCGCGGGTGTTCGAAGGCGTCGCGCCCGATCTCGACCGCCACGTTGCCCGCGCCAATCAGTCCGCCATCAACTTTGGGCTGAAGCCGGTGGTCGATACCGGAACCTGGATGACACTCGCAAATGAGGGCATCGCGCGCTTCGCGCCGAATGCCGAGCTCTACGTCCGTCCGATGTATTGGGCGCAGAACGGCTCGGGCGGCGGCGTGCTGTTCGATCCCGAGACCACTGATTGGTGCCTATGCATCTACGAGGCGCCAATGCCGAAACCCGTCGGCAATGCGATCACGCTGTCGCCGTTCCGCAGGCCCACCGCCGAGTGCGCGCCGGTCGAGGCCAAGGCCGCCTGTCTCTATCCGAATAATTCGCGCGCGCTTGCCGAGGCCGCCTCGCGCGGCTTCCAGAACGCGCTGATGCTCGACATGCTCGGCAACGTCGCGGAGTTCGGCAATTCCAACGTGTTCATGGCCAAGGACGGCGTGGTCTACACGCCGGTGCCGAACGGCACCTTCCTCAACGGCATCACCCGCCAGCGCGTCATCAGCCTGCTTTGCGCCGACGGCGCTACCGTGGTCGAGAAGACGCTGCGTTACGCCGACTTCCTCGCCGCCGACGAGATATTTTCCACCGGAAATTTCGCAAAAGTCGCGCCGGTGATCCGCATTGACGATCGCGAGCTGCAGCCGGGCCCGCTCTACATTCGCGCGCGCAAGCTCTATTGGGACTTTGCCCATGCCGTGAAGCTGGCGGCTTGAATAGCACTGTCCTAGCTGCGTCGCTTGAACCGGCTGAACTGAAACGCCTGCATCGAATTCCACGGCGTCTGGTGCGCCTCGTTGCGCGTTTCGACGAGCTCGAATCCCGGCCCGAGCTCCGCCGCAAGACTCGCGCTGTCATGACGCTGCACCGGCAAGCCGCTGCATTTCTCGGGGCCGTCGAGTGCAAACGTCGCAATGATGACGTGGCCGCCGGGCGCAACCGCCGACCGCAGCCGCTCGATGTATGCGGTCCTGTCGCGGGAGTCGGTCAGGAAGTGAAACGCCGCCCGATCGTGCCATAGATCGTAGGTCTTTGCCGGGTGCCATGTCGTGGCGTCGGCAACGATCCAGTCGACCGTCGAAGCGGCTGGGCCGATTCGTTTCTTTGCAGCGTCAAGCGCATTGGCTGAGAGATCCAGCACGGCGACGTCGCGATATCCGTCCAGCAGGAGAGCATCGACAAGTCGCGATGCGCCGCCGCCGATGTCGAGGATGGCGGCCGCGCGGTCCGGATTGGCCGCCCGGATCATTGCAAGCGAAGTCGCCGGACTGTTCTGAAACCAGCTGACCTCGGCTTCGCCCCTGGTGGCGTAAACATTGTCCCAATGGGTGCTTCGGTCGGACATGCGCGTCCTCCGGCTTGCCGGGAGCCGGCGCAGAGGGACGATCTACTCGTCCTTCTTCGACATCCGCTCGAGGCGTTCCTGCATGTCCTTCATCTGCTGGCGCAGATCGTCGATGTTGCTGTCCTTCGGCGCTTCGGCAGTCGCCTCGGGGGCCGGCTCCGCGGAGCCCGCGGGGCGGGCTGCGCCGGGCGCGAAAGGCTTGAACATCGAGAAGGTCTGCTGGAACAGCTCCATGTTGCGGCGGACCTGTTCCTCCAGCGGCGCAAACGGGGTTCCGGACAGGGAGGTGGCGATCTGTTTGCGGAACTTCTCCTGCTCCTGAGTGAGCGAGGCGATGGCCTGCTCCAGATATTTCGGCACCACCATCTGCATGCTGTCGCCGTAGAAGCGGATCAGCTGGCGCAGGAAGGTGGTCGGGAGCAGGTTCTGGCCGGCCTTGTTCTCCTGTTCGAAGATGATCTGGGCAAGCACGGAGCGGGTGATGTCGTCGCCGGTCTTGGCGTCGTAGACCAGGAAATCTTCGCCGTCCTTGACCATGGAGGCGAGGTCTTCCAGCGTCACGTAAGTGCTCGTTCCGGTGTTATAGAGCCGGCGGTTCGCGTATTTCTTGATGGTGGTGGGTTGGTCTGATTTCGCCATGGGCTCTCACTTGCAAGCGCGGAGAACGGGAACCTGTCGGGCTATGCCGCAGGGCGGGAAGAGTACGCAACGCAACAAAATAAGCATTTTCAAAGGGGTCACGCTACCGTTTTGTGCGCCACGGTTAATCGGGCAGCAAAAACGTGCTTGCGAAAGCGCCAAGAACGCTATTTTGAATGCGCTGCGGGATGAATTCGGCCGCCAGCCGATTGACATGCCTCAACGACGTTAACAGGATGCCGTCCGAGACTGGCGAGCCGTTTCCCCAGCCCCCTCTGCCCCCATTCAACCCAGGAGATGCCCATGTCAGACGATGTCGTCATCGTCAGCGCCGCCCGCACCCCGGTCGGAAGCTTCAACGGAGCGTTCGCAACCCTTCCCGCCCATGATCTCGGGGCCATCGCCATCAAGGCCGCGCTGGAGCGCGGCGGCATCGAGCCCGGCCGGGTCTCCGAAGTCATCATGGGCCAGATCCTGACCGCCGCCCAAGGCCAGAACCCGGCTCGCCAGGCTTCGATCAATGCCGGCATTCCGGTCGAGAGCCCGGCCTGGGGCGTCAACCAGCTCTGCGGTTCGGGCCTGCGCACTGTTGCGCTCGGCTATCAGGCGCTGCTCAACGGCGATTCCGAGATCGTGGTGGCCGGCGGCCAGGAATCCATGAGCATGGCTCCGCACGCCCAGTATCTGCGCGGCGGCGTCAAGATGGGCGCGGTCGAATTCATCGACACCATGATCAAGGACGGCCTGTGGGACGCCTTCAACGGCTATCACATGGGCAACACCGCCGAGAACGTCGCGCGGCAGTGGCAGATCACCCGCGCCCAGCAGGACGAGTTCGCGGTCGCCTCGCAGCAGAAGGCCGAGGCCGCGCAGAAGGCCGGTAGATTCAACGACGAAATCGTTCCCGTCACCATCAAGGGACGCAAGGGCGATGTCGTCGTCAGCGCCGACGAATATCCGCGCCATGGCGCAACGGTCGACGCGATGGCGAAGCTCCGTCCCGCCTTCGAGAAGGACGGCACGGTCACCGCGGGTTCGGCCTCCGGCATCAATGACGGCGCCGCCGTCGTGGTGCTGATGACCGCCAAACAGGCCGCCAAGGAAGGCAAGACGCCGCTCGCGCGCATCGTGTCCTGGGCGCAGGCGGGCGTCGATCCGAAGATCATGGGCTCGGGCCCGATCCCGGCCTCGCGCGCCGCGCTGAAGAAGGCCGGCTGGAACGTCGGCGATCTCGACCTGATCGAAGCCAATGAAGCCTTCGCGGCGCAGGCTTGTGCCGTCAACAAGGATCTCGGCTGGGATACCTCGAAGGTCAATGTCAACGGCGGCGCGATCGCGATCGGCCATCCGGTCGGTGCCTCCGGCGCCCGCGTGCTGGTGACGCTGCTCCACGAAATGCAGAAGCGGGATTCGAAGAAGGGTCTCGCCACGCTGTGCATCGGCGGCGGCATGGGTATCGCGATGTGTGTGGCGCGCGACTGAGATAGTTGGTGCGTCATTTGCGCGTGCGTTGCACACGTGACTGAGTGCGTTGCACGCGATTAAAAAAGCAGCGGTTGCAAATCAAATATTCTTCGCAACCGTACAAGCCTCGACTAAAGAGAAACGCCCGGCTCGATGCCGGGCGTTTTGTTCTTGATGTCCGTCAAACCAACCGCATAATCCACCGTTAAAAGCGATCACACAGAAACGTCCGAAGAGTCCAAGGGAAGGAAATACGATATGGCACGTGTTGCATTGGTGACGGGTGGTACGCGGGGCATCGGAGCTGCCATCGGCAAGGCGCTGAAGGCGGCCGGCTACAAGGTTGCGGCGAGCTATGCCGGCAACGACGCGGCGGCGGAGAAGTTCAAGGCCGAGACCGGCATCGCCGTCTACAAATGGGACGTCAGCAGTTTCGATGCCTGCGCCGAGGGCGTGAAGAAGGTCGAGGCCGAGGTTGGCCCTATCGACGTGCTCGTCAACAATGCCGGCATTACCAAGGACGGCGCCTTCCACAAGATGAGCCTCGAGCAATGGAACGCCGTGATCGGCACCAATCTCGGCTCGCTGTTCAACATGTCGCGCCAGGTCATCGAGGGCATGCGTGGACGCAAGTTCGGCCGCATCATCAACATCTCCTCGATCAACGGGCAGAAGGGTCAGTTCGGTCAGGTGAACTATTCGGCGGCGAAGGCGGGCGAGATCGGCTTCACCAAGGCGCTGGCGATCGAGAACGCCAAGGGCGGTATCACCGTGAATGCGATCTGCCCCGGCTACATCAACACCGAGATGGTGCAGGCGGTGCCGAAGGACGTGCTGGAAAAGGCCATCTTGCCGCTGATCCCGATCGGCCGTCTCGGTGAGCCCGAGGAAATCGCGCGCGCGGTCGTGTTTCTTGCCGCCGACGAGGCCGGCGCCATCACCGGCTCGACGCTGACCGTCAACGGCGGCCAATACATGGTGTGATGCGCAGGCATCACGTTCGATCATATCGGTAACTTCGGCATGCCCGGGCTTGTCCCGGGCATCCACGGCCTTACAACATCCGTCGCCACGAAAGAACGTGGATGGCCGGGACAAGCCCGCCATGACGAGAGTATGTGGCCGATGACTCCCCGCACTGCGACGCTGATCGGATTGACCGCGATCCTGATGTGGTCGTTACTGTCGGTGATGACGGTGGCGACCGGAAAGATCCCGGCGTTCCAGCTGGCCGCGATGACGTTCGCGATCGGCGGTCTCGTCGGCCTGCTCACCTGGATCGGCCGCGGCTCGGCGGCCAAAAGCCTGCGTCAGCCGCTGGCCGTGTGGATCGTCGGTGTCGGCGGACTGTTTGGCTATCACGCGCTTTATTTCCTCGCGCTGCGCTTCGCGCCGCCGGCTGAAGCCGGCTTGCTGAATTATCTGTGGCCGCTTCTGATCGTGCTGTTCTCGTCGTTTCTGCCGGGCGAGCGGCTGGCCGTGCATCACGTCGTCGGCGCCGTGCTCGGTCTCGTCGGCACCGTGCTGCTGTTCGCCGGGAACACCTCGGGCTTCACGCAGGGACAATTGCCGGGTCTGGCCGCGGCCTTCATCGCAGCCTTCGTGTGGGCGATCTATTCGGTGTTGTCGCGGCGATTGAAGGCGGTGCCGACCGATGCGGTCGCGGGATTCTGCCTCGCCACGGCGTTGCTTGCCGCGCTGATGCATGGCCTGCTTGAAGCCACGGTATGGCCGGACACGACGCTGCAATGGCTCTCCGTCATCGCGCTCGGCATCGGTCCGGTCGGTGCTGCGTTCTACGCCTGGGACATCGGCATGAAGCGCGGCGACATCCGCGTGCTCGGCGCCGCATCCTACGCGACGCCGCTACTCTCGACTGGCTTCCTCATCGCCGCTGGCTTTGCGAAGGCGAGCGCCAACATCGCCATCGCCGCGATCCTGATCGCCGGCGGCGGCTTGATCGCGGCCAAGGACATGGTGTCGAGGAAACGGTGAGGGCGCCGCTAAAGCGCCGGCTGCCAACCCGGCGGCCGATACATCGCCTCCGGAATCTGTCCGAGTTCGGAGCGCTGCAAGCGTTGCGGCGTCAGGCCGTAGAATTCCTGAAAACTGAGAATCAGCGGCCGCCATTTGTCCGGATCGATGCGGTTGCTTGCACCGTCCATCATGATGTTGGGATGCGCATGCACGCGGGTGATGCGGACCTCGATCGCAGCGAGATTGCCGCGCCAAACCGCGTCGTCTTGTGCCATCTCATGGACATGGGCGACCTTGGCTTCCATCTGCACGGGACACTCGGCCGCACGCGGTGCGGCGACTGTTTCGCCCGGCAGCACGGTTAGTCCGCCACGACCGAACTTGTCCTTCTCGTGCCGATAGCCGCGATAGAGTTTGCCGGGCGGCACCGGATCCGATCCTGTGGTCCGTGCGAGGCGATCGACCACGGCGACGAGATCGGCGGACGGCAGATTGAGCACGCATTCGCCGGTGCGAATCATGTTCTCGGTGGTCTTGGAATTCCGGGCCAGTCCCAGCATGCAGCGCCACCCGACCCACCATGCCGACGACATCGGCGCGAGATTGGAAGTGCCGTCTTCATTGGTTGAGCCGATGAGGACGACGGGCGTGCCGAAATACAAAATGGCCGGGTCGATCTGGACGGGGGTGGGGCCGAGTGTTCCGTGCATCGTGCGCTCCTGTTCGCTGGAAGCGCTGTCCTAAGGCGTGACGCGAACCGAACCCACCCGATTCCAGATTAAGATTTAGGGCTCCCATCCCTTCGGCGCGAGCTCGAATTTTGCGAACTCGAAGGCCGGCGCCACGGTGCAGCCGACCAGGGTCCACTCGCCGGTGGTCTCCGCCGTCTGCCACGCATCCGCCGGCACGATCGCCTGTGGCCGCTCGCCGTTCAACAGGTCCGTACCGAGCCGTACCTCGTGCTGGGAGCAGCCGTCATGGGCGATACGCAGCGTCAGCGGGCTGCCGGCGTAATAGTGCCAGCTCTCGACAGCATCGATGCGATGCCAGTGCGAGCGCTCGCCGCGCGCCAACAGAAAATAGATCAGGGTCGAGCGCGAGCGGCCGTTGGCGTCCGTGGTCTGGTCGCGAAACGTCTCGCGGTAATGTCCGCCCTCGGGATGCGGGCGGAGTTCGAGGCGCGCGATGATCTCGGCTGCGGTCGGCATCGATTCCCGTCAGGATTTGCTTTTCAAGATTTGATCTTCAGGACTTGTTCTTGCGCTCGCGCAGCTCGCCGAACACCGCGGTGGCATCCGCGCCCTTCATGTGCAGCCTGGCTGCGATCGAGGGTTCATCGGCGCGCAGGAACACGTTTGTCCGCTTCTCGTCGCCAAGCAGCGAGGGAATGGTCGGCTTGTTCTCGGCCCGCAGCCTGGCCACCTCCGCCGCGCGCGCCTGCAGCGCCGCATTGTCGGGGTCGACGGTCAGCGCGAACTTGACGTTGGAAGCCGTGTATTCATGGCCGCAATAGAGCTTGAAGTCGTCGGGCAGGGCGCGCAGCTTCAGAAGCGAATCCCACATCATGGGATATGTGCCCTCGAACACGCGGCCGCAGCCGATCGAGAACAGCGTGTCGGCGGCGAACAACGCTTTCTCGGTGTCGAACACATAGGAGATGTGGTCGAGCGTGTGGCCGGGCGTCTCCAGTACGCGCCCGAGCAAGCTGCCGACCTTGACGATTTCGGCATTGGCGACGCGCAGGTCGACGTCTGCGATTTTGGTCGTCTTGTCATGCGGCGCGACGACGCGGCAATTGTATTTCTGCTTGAGTTCGGCGACCCCGCCGACATGATCGCCATGATGATGGGTGATCAGGATGTCGGTGAGCTGCCAACCCTCGCGCTCGAGCGCCCTCACGATGGGGCCGGCCTCCGGCGCGTCGATCGACGCCGTCGCCTTGGTTTCCACATCGTGGATCAGATAACCGAAATTGTCGTTTAAACAGGTGAAAGTACGAATTTCGGCGGCCATGTCATCTCCGATCGCGCTCAGCTCCGTCAGACAAATATGGCGTTAACGTTGCGCAGGCAATGCAATATTCCGCGCGCGGGGGCCACCTCGTGCATGTTACATTGCGATCATGACCATTGATGTCGTCGACCTCCGCGAGTTCTACTCCCGTCGCCTCGGGATTGTGGCGCGGCAAATGATCAATCGCGGCATTCGGGAGCGCTGGCCGCGCGTCGACGGCCAGCGGGTGCTCGGCTTCGGCTATCCCACGCCCTATCTCGGGTTGTTCCGCGAGGATGCGGAGCGCTGCATCGCCTTCATGCCGTCGGCCCAGGGCGTCCTGAAATGGCCGACGGGACGGCCGGCGCTCGCCTCGCTGGTGGATGAGTTCTCGCTGCCGCTTCCTGACGCAGCGGTCGATCGCATCCTGCTGGTCCACGCACTGGAAATGTCGGACGATCCGGCCGCGCTGCTGCGCGAGGCATGGCGCGTGCTGTCGCCGTCCGGCCGCGTGATTGCGGTCATCCCGAACCGGCGTGGGGTGTGGACCCGCACCGACAGCACGCCGTTCGGTCACGGCCGGCCCTATTCGCGCTCGCAGATCACCGACCTGTTGCGCCAGACCTGGTTCACCCCGACCGCCTGGGGCGAGGCGCTGTTCATGCCGCCTTATGCCGGCGGCTGGGTGCTGAAATCCGCACAGATGTGGGAGCGGGCCGGCGCGGCGCTGTCGTTGCCCTTCGCCGGCGTGCACATCGTCGAGGCGACCAAGCAGGTCTACCGCGCGATCCCCGCCAAGCGCGAACGGGCGCGGCTGATTCCCTCACTGGCGAAGCCGGTGCTGGTGCCGTCCTCGACGACGGCGACGCGCGGCTAAAAACAAATCGTCCCGGACATGCCGGGACGATTCAGGTCAGGGTATCTGGCGCAAGATAACGTGTGAATGCGGCTTACTCGCCGGGAGCCACTTCGTCGCTCGAGGCGGCCGGAGCGGCTTCGCGCTCGGGGCGCGGGCCATTCGGGCGGCGGCGCCGCCGCGGAAAGCGCTCGCCACCACCACCACCCTCGAACCCGGCCTGACCGGGCGCGCCACCGCTCACCTGCGGCTGCGGGCCGGTGATGAAGGAGGGCAGACGATCGACGCTGACGGCGTCGGCGACGACGGGCTGGGGCTGGTTCAGCGGCAGCGGTTGCGGCTGGGGCTGATATTGCGGCTGCGGACGATGGTCGCGTTCGCGATGCTCGCGCGGCTGCTGGTTGTCGCGCTGATAGTGGTTGTCGCGGGGCTGATGATCACGCGGTTGATGATCGCGCTGGCCGTCGCGGTCGCGCGTGAAGGGCTGCGGTGGCGGCTGTGGGACAAAACCCGGCTCCTGGCCGAAGTTCGAGAAATTCTCGCCATCGTCCTCGCCGTCGTCGCCGCTGCTGTTGCTGATGGGCTCGTCGCCGCGCGGCTGCTGGTTCTGCCGGAACTGCTCCTGAGCCGTCGCGATCAGGCGAAAATAATGCTCGGCATGCTGGTAGTAGTTCTCGGCCGCAACGGGGTCTCCGGAGGAGCGCGCGTCGCGCGCAAGCTGGAGATACTTTTCAGCAATATGCGAAGCCGTGCCGCGGATCTTGATGTCGGGTCCGTTGGACTCGTAGACCCGGGTCATCGGGTTCTGGCCGCGCCGGTTATTATTGTTGTTATTGTTATTATTATTGTTGTTGCGGTTGCGCATCCGCTGCTTGTTCTGACCGTTTCTCATGTCCTGCCTTTAATTCCAGCCCTAAAGGTTGCACGCATTACTGATTGCCGAGAGTGACCTGATGACAGCGGCTCACATCGCTTGCGCGCAACCGCACGCAAGAGCGGATTGATCCCTGCCGATGTTCGTCGACCGTCGCGTTCAACAAAAGACGCGTTCCCCACCGCCAGCATCCATCGCCAGCGAACCCATTCATATCGCCTGCCGAAACAAGCCCTGCTTTGTTGCGTAAGTCTTCAAGCGCAATATCAGGCTTTCGTTCACGTTGCGGTCGGTAAGCAGCGCAGCTCAAATGGCCATCGCGCTCAACAGGACCTGCGGCTTGGAACCATTATCAGTAAGCTCTCGCCCGAGAGCCCGGCTTTCGCCCGTAGGTCTACGGGGCCGGCACCGATGTGTTGATCGGAAGGTAGTCGTTCCCAAGGGATATTCCAAGAGGTTTTTTGCAGCCCAATCCGGCTTTTATGGGGGCATTTTCCGGGCCGAAACCGCCCGGGGAATGCCCGCCAAATCGGCCTTGGGCGGCCTGTCCACGACTAACGCGGCAGCAATCATCAAGGTTTCAATATTTCGGGCCTGGCCCTGTCCGGCCTCGACGATCAGTGCCCCGCCGGGGGCGAGACGTTCGCTCGCCTGCGGGATCAGGGCGCGATAGGCGTCGTAACCGTCATTGCCGCCGTCGAGCGCCAGATGCGGATCGTGCTCGCGCACCTCGATGCTCAGTTTCGGAATTTCCGCCGACGGGATGTAGGGCGGGTTCGACACGACGAGGTCGAACGGGCCGCGGAGCGCCGCTGCATAGGAGCAGGCGACGAAGCTGGCGCGGTCGGCGAGGCCCAGAGCCGCGGCGTTGTCTCTGGCGGTCTTGAGCGCGGTCAGACTGAGATCGGTGCCGACGCCGAAGGCGCCGGGAATTTCGTGCAGCAACGCGAGCAGGATGGCGCCGGATCCGGTGCCGATATCGGCGATGCGCATCTGGTGGGAGGCTTGCCGCTCGCGAAAGATTTCGAGTGCCAGCTCGACGACGGTCTCGGTGTCCGGCCGCGGCACCAGGGTGGCCTCGGACAGCTGGAACGGCAGGCCCCAGAATTCCCGAGCGCCGAGAATGCGGGCGACCGGCTCATGCGCGAGCCGGCGTTGCGCATACGCTTCCAGCCGCGCAGCCTCTTCAGGTCTGAGTTGCCGGGCCGCCTGAGTGACCATGCCGGTCAGATCAAGCCTCAGCGCAGCCCCGACGAGCAGGCGCGCATCAAGGGCGGGCTGCTCGATGCCGGCCGATTGCAGCCGTGCCGTAAGCGCGCGCCGCGCACTCTCGATGCTATGTCCGGGATCGAAATCTGTCGCCAATGGAACCATCCTGCCTGGCATCGTGGATAGATCGGCTGGCTTGCTTGCGTCAACGGAAAGGAGCGCGTCAGATCCCGCCTCGCAATGAAGGAGGGTCCATGACGCCCTACGACGATCAGAACGTCTTCGCAAAGATCCTGCGCGGCGAGGTCCCTTGCTTCGAGGTTTTCAGGGACGACCACAGCCTCGCCTTCCTCGATATCATGCCGCGTTCGCCCGGGCACACGCTGGTCGTTCCCCGGGCGCCGGCCCGCGGCATCCTCGACATCGCGGATGACGACCTCGCCGCGGTCGCCCGAACCGCCAAGCGAATCGCGATTGCCGCGATGAAGGCGTTCGACGCCGAGGGCATCATCCTCCAGCAGTTCAGCGAGCCCGCCAGCGGCCAAGTGGTCTTTCACCTGCACATGCACGTCATGCCTGTCAGGGCCGGAATCGAGCTGCTGCCGGCGCAGACGCACAAGGAGGACATGACGGTGCTCGCCGCTCACGCCAGGCGAATGATCGCCGCACTCTAGACGCCGAGATAGCGCTGGAGCAGCTCCGGCTGGGCCTTAAGCTCCCACGCCGGCCCCTCGTGCACGATATGTCCGTTGTTGATGATGTAGATCCGCGTCGCCAGCGCCAGCGTCGCCGCCAAATTCTGCTCGACCAGTACGATGGTCTGGCCGGCGGCGGCGAGCTCGCGGCAGGCCTTGACGAGATCGTGGACGATGACGGGTGCAAGCCCCTCGAACGGCTCGTCCAGCAGCACGATCTTGGGATCGCGCACCAGCGCCCGCGCGATAGCGAGCATCTGCTGTTCGCCGCCGGACAGCTCGGTGCCGCGGTTGCTGCGCCGCTCCTTTAGCCGCGGAAACATCTCGTAAATGCGGTCGAGCGGCCAGCGTTTCGGCGCAGTGATGCCGGCGAGCAGGATATTCTCTTCCACCGACAGGCTGCCGAAGATGCGGCGTTCCTCGTGCACGAGCTGCATGCCGGCCTGGGCGATTCTGTGGCTCTTTCGCCCGGCGATATCAATGCCGTCGAACTTCACGCTGCCGCTACGCGGCGTCAGGACGCCCATCAGGCTCTTCAGCGTCGTGCTCTTGCCGGCGCCGTTGCGGCCGAGCAGCGCCACCACCTCATGACGCTCGACCCGCATGGCGACGTCGAACAGGATGTGGGAGTCCCCGTAATAGCTGTTCAGGCCGTTGACCTCGATCAGGCTCATGCGGCGATCTCTCCGTGAACTCCGCCGAGATAGGCTTCCTGCACGGCAGCGTTGGCCTTGATTTCCTCCGGCGTGCCGTCAAGTAGCACCTTGCCTTCCTGGAGCACTGTCACGCGCTCGACCAGCTCGAACAGCGAATCCATGTCGTGGTCGATGATGATCATGGTGCGCCCGCGCGCGATCGATTTGAGCAGCTTGACGGTCTCGACGCGCTCGCGTGGGCTCATGCCCGCAAGCGGTTCGTCGAGCAGCAGCAGGCGCGGCGAGGTGGCGAGCGCGAGTCCGATTTCCAGTCTGCGCTTCTCGCCATAGGCGAGCTCGGATACCGGCGTATCGGCACGGCGGCTCAAATTGACGAGGGCAAGCGTGTGCTCCACCTGCTCGGTCAGGCCCTTGACGCTGGAGAGCTTGCGGAACAGGTCGAGCCGGAATTTTCCACGCAGCTCGGCCAGCGCGGCGATCGTCAGGTTCTGCCGCACCGTCAACCCGGTGAAGAGCTGGTTGACCTGGTAGCTCTTGGTGAGGCCGAGCTGGCAGACCTCGGTGATCTTTAATCCCGTGATGTCGCGCCCCTCGAACACGATCTGGCCGGAGCTCGGCGCGATCTCGCAGGTCAGCATTTTGAAGAAGGTCGATTTGCCGGCGCCGTTGGGGCCGATAATCCCGCGCAGCTCGCCCTGATTGACGCTGAAATCGATGTCGCTGTTGGCGACGAGGCCGCCATAGCGTTTGGTCAGGCCGGTGGCCTTCAGGATCGGCCCGGAATAGGCGGGATGCTCGACTTCCTTGGCCTGCATCGGAGCCGGTGGGGGTTGCAGCGCGGCCGCGGCGTCAGCGGCCTCCTGGTCCATCTCCGCGTCCGTCTGCTTTCGCTTTCCCGAGACGAGGCGGTAGAGATCGGCAAGACCGCCGATGATGCCGCCGCGCAGGAAGCAGACCAGCAGCACGAACACGACGCCGAGCACCAGCTTCCAGGCCGCGCCGAGGCCCAGCGCCGACTGGAGGAAGTCCTGAAGGAAGAGCCAAACGGTTGCGCCGACCAGCGGTCCGAACAACGTTCCCCTGCCGCCGATGGCCGTCTGCATCACGAGCTGGCCCGAGGTGTCGAAGGTGAAGGCGTCGGGCGGCATGAAAGCCTGGAGCACGCCGAGCAGGCCGCCGGCGAAGCCCGCATAAGCGGCTGCGATCACGAAGGCGGTCAGCTTGTAGCCATGGATGTTGTGGCCGACGGCCGTGGCGCGCAGCGGATTGTCGCGGATCGCACTCAGAATCGCGCCGACCGGCGAGCGCACGATCCTGAGGGCGATGACGACGCCGACGAAGTAGCACAGCGCGATGAACTGATAGAGCGACCAGCCATTGGTGAAGTGGATGGAGGTGAAGCCGAGATCGAAGCTCGGCGTCGGCACGCCGGGCAGGCCGTTTTCGCCGCCGGTGAAATCGGAAAGCGGATTGAACTCGACGAAGAAGAACACTTCCGCGATCGCCACGGTGATCATCGCGAAGTAGATGCCGGTGCGGCGCAACGCGATCAGGCCGATCAGATAGCCGGTCGCGGCGGCCGCGATCATGCCGATGACCAGCGCACCCAGCACGTTGCCGAAGCCCGCGCGCGTCAGCAGGTAGGCGGCGACGAAGCCGCCGGTGCCGTAGAAGGCGGACTGGCCGAACGAGAGCAGGCCGGTGAAACCGAACAGGATGTCGAAGCCGAGCCCGAACAGGCCCGAGACCAGGATCCTGTTCACGGTGTTCGGCGCGAAGCCGAGATGAGGCAGCACGAAGGGGGCTGCGATCAGGCCGATCGCAGTCAGGGCTTCGATCAGAAACGGGCGTTGCTTGAGCATCAGGTGATCGCTTACTCGCGGCCCTGGACGCCGAGCAGGCCATGCGGTCGTACCACGAGTACGAGCGTCATCGCCGCAAACAGCATCACATAGGCGTAGCCGGGGTTGAACATGGAGGTGACGCTGATGATCTCGCCGGCGATCAGGCCGCCGAGAATCGCGCCGGGGAACGAGCCGACGCCGCCGATCACGACCACCACGAAGGTCTGGACCAGGATGTCGTCACCGATGCCCGGTGTCAGCGACACCACCGGCGCGTTGACGATGCCGGCAAAGCCGGCGGCCATCGCGCCGATGCCGAACACCACCATGAAGACGCGGTAGACGTTGATGCCGAGCGAATCGACCATCACCGAATCCTCGATGCCGGCGCGCACAATCATGCCCAGCCGGGTCCGGTAGAGGACGATGAACAGTGCGCCGAGCGCGACCGCGACGATGCCGACGACGGCCAGGCGGTAGGTCGGATAGAACATGAAGCCGAGATTGGTGATGCCCTGGAATAGCGCCGGCGGCGGCACCAGCTGCGACTGGCTCGAGAAGATCAGGCGCACGAGCT
The DNA here is from genome assembly GCF_040548605.1 of Bradyrhizobium sp. JR4.1. Lineage (NCBI taxonomy): Bacteria > Pseudomonadati > Pseudomonadota > Alphaproteobacteria > Hyphomicrobiales > Nitrobacteraceae > Bradyrhizobium > Bradyrhizobium sp. JR4.1. The sequence continues at coordinate 564,896 of NZ_JBEPRY010000002.1, read as the reverse complement.
CGACGAAACAGATGCCGAGCCCGAAGGTCACGAGCAGCTGATCCTCGTGCGGACGATGATAGAAATGGCGGATGATGACGCGTTCCATGAGAACGCCGAGCAGCATCACGAACAGCGAGCCCGCGATCACCGCAAGGATGAACGATTCCGTGTACTGATAAGCGACGAAGCCGGCATAGCCGCCGATCATGAACATCGCGCCGTGCGCGAGGTTGAGCACGCCGAGCGTGCCGTAAATGATGGTCAGGCCGGAGCTGATCAGCGCGAGCAGGGCGCCGAGCGCGAGCCCGTTGAAAAGCTGTGAAACGAGGTTGGGCCAACTTATCATGCGACAATCGCCGTTGTGGCGCGCGAGGGTGCGCGTCCAAAAAAGGGTGACGCCGCAGGACCGGAGTGCAGTCCGCGGCGTCACAGGAATTAGCGAGGTCTCAGCTGTAGTCGCCGAGATGGCAGCCGAAGGCGTCGGGCTTCTGCATCAGGCCCTCACCCGGGACGATCTCGACGACGTCGTACCAGTCTTCCTTGTTCTTCATGTCCTTTTGCTGCTTGCCCTTGACGATGATCACCGGGCGAACGCACTGATGGTCCTCGGGACGGTAATGCACGTCGCCGACGAGAGAGGGGATCGTCTCGCCTTTCTCGTAGGCCTTGATCACGTCGGGCGGACTGAAGCTGCCGGCCTGCTCGCACATGTGCGCCCAATGCGCGAAGCTGACATAGGCGTTCTCCGCGCCCCATTCGGGCTTGTAGCCGTACTTCTTCTCGAAGGCTTCGTTGAACATCTTGGCCAGCGGGAATTTGTCTTCGATGGTCCACCAATAGTCGGTGGCGGCGTAGACGCCTTGCATCAGGCCGCCGGTCTCGCGCGCGATGAAAGGCACCTGGTACGGCACGACCAGCTTCATCTTGTCGAGCACGCCGAACTGCTTGGCTTGCTGGGTCGACAGCACGGCGTCGTGGCCCCAGTTGACGTTGATGAGCACGTCGGCGCCGGAATTCGCGACGTTCAGCAGGTACGAGGAGTAGTCGGGGGCGCCGAGCGGGGCGACCTGGTTGGTCACGGTGGTCCAGCCGGCCGTCGCGAGGAAGTCCTGCATCGACTTGGTAACGGTGTGGCCGTAGGTGTAGTCGGGCGTCACATACGCCGCCTTCTTGCCCTTGCCGAACTCACGTACCATCACCGGACCGATCGCTGCAGCCGCAGTCTGGCCGTAGAAGTTCTGCCGGAAGCCGTAGCGGACGCAATCCTTGCCAGTGGTATCGTTCGAGCCGGAAATGCCGCATACGAAAATCACATGTTCGCGCTGGGCGAGCTTGTTCAGCGCCACCGCAACGGCGCTCGACGTGCCGCCGGTGATCATGATCGCCTTGTTCTCGCTGATGAAGCGCTGCTGCGCCTGCACCGCCTCGTTCGGCTTGGCCGCGGAATCGGCGACGCCGAACTTCAGCTCCTTGCCGAGTACGCCCTTGCTGGTCTTGGGCGAGATCTTCTTGATCAGCTCATGGCCTTCATTGATGTGCTCGATCGCGAGCTGGTAGCCCTTGAGCTCGTCTTCACCCTGCACGGCATAGGTGCCGGTGCGCGGCACCGAGATGCCGATGAAGGCGGTGGAGCCCGAAACCCCCGCGGGGTAGGAGCCGATCGCCGGCTTGTCCTCGGCAAACGCCGGCATTCCCGGCAGTACCGCGCCGCCGATGAGGCCCGCGGTGGTCTGAAGCAGGCCACGGCGCGAGAGGCCGCGGCGGACGAGATTGTCAGTCATGATCGTTTCCTCCGAACATCGTTGTTGTTTGCAGGCAAAGCACGACCTGTCCGGCGGCGGCCGGCCTCGAGGGCCTGCCCGCGCCGGGCACGTCACATCCGCGTGTAGCTCCTGGGCGCAAGCATTGCTTGTGAACGCCTTCTGTCAATTTCGTCTTTGGTCGAACGCCGAAAATTATCTCGTGAAAACATATCGTATCACGATATATATTAGCCTTTGTGAGTACGAGGCTGGCGGGTTCGGCGAGAAAAATGGCGCGGCAGACGACAGTGGCGGGTACCCGGAAGCGACGGTCATGGCCGCAAGGTGCGGGGCGGCAGGAGGCGGCGTGGCCGGTGGAAGAGGCGAACGGGCAGCGGGCGACACCGCAATCCGGCGATGCGTCGCGCATGCCGGATCCGCGTAATTGGCCGGCCGGCCGGCGCGGGCCCGCCGTCGGCCCCGCTCAGGCGAAGCGCGCACCCGGTCCGATGCAGAAGCTGAGCGTGCGCGCCCAGAACGTCCTCAAGGAGCTCGCGGTCGAGCTCACTGCCGAGCAGCCGCCGAAGGGGAATTGGTCGCCCTCGCGCGAGTTGCTGCTTGCGCTGACGGCCGAACGCCTCGCGACCGCGCGCAATTGCGGTCCTCACACGATGAGGGAAATCATCGACTGGGCGCAGGGCTGTGGCGTGACGATCAAGCCGGTGATCCCGCCCGGAGGCTCGCTGTCGCAGATGTGGGCGGAGTTGATTGGCAATGCATCCGCGGGTGCCTTGACCAGCGCCGAGATTGCCGGCGCGCTGCAGCGCTCGATCCGGCGGAAAAGCGTCCGCATCCCGATCGCGTTCCAGGTCATCCTGGTGAAGATCCTGCTGTCCAGCTTCGAATAGATCGACGGATAGCTGTGTATCCGGAGTTCCCGCTGGTTGGTCCCGGCGCTGCTGCTTGCTACTTTTGGCTGGGCTGCCCGCGTTGCCGAGTGGCAAGAACGGAGGGGCACGGCATGGTTCAGGCGAAGAAGGCGCAACGGTCGACGGCGGCGATACCTGCGCGGGCTTCACGCCGCCGCACGATGCGCGACTCCGACTATGCTGGGCTGGCGCAGTTCCGCTACCAGATCCGAAGCTTTCTGGCGTTCAGCGAGGCAGCCGCAGCACAGCAGGGATTGACGCCGACGCAACATCAGGCGCTGCTTGGGATCAAGGGCTTCGTGCGTCCGGGTCCCGCGAGCATCGGTGATGTCGCGCGGTTTCTGCTGATCCGGCATCACTCCGCCGTGGAACTGATCAACCGCCTCGCGAAGCTTGGGCTGGTCAGCCGCATTGCCGACCCTGAAGACGCCAGACGCGTTCATCTCAAGCTGACGAAAAAGGGTGAGCAGAAGCTCCAGGCGCTCTCGCGCAAGAACCTCGAGGAGCTCCGCCGCGCCGCGAGCCCGGCATTGAGCCGGCTCCTGAAGTCGTTCCGCGCCTCCAGCGGGGCTTGACGCGACGTCAGATCCTCACGCCGCCGCGCCCTGGGCGGCGAGCTGTGCGGCCTGATGCTCGGTGGTGAGCGCGTCGGTCAGTTCGCCCAGCGCTTCGCCCGCCATCACCTGCGGCAGCTTGTAGAGCGTCAAATTGATGCGGTGATCGGTGACGCGTCCTTGCGGGAAATTATAGGTGCGGATGCGCTCGCTGCGATCGCCGGAGCCGACCTTCTCCTTGCGCTCGGCCGAGCGCGCCGCGTCGAGGCGTTGCTGCTCGGCGTCGTAAATGCGCGAACGCAGGATGTTCATGGCGGAAGCGCGATTCTTGTGCTGCGAGCGGCTGTCCTGCATCATCACCACGATGCCGGTCGGGATGTGGGTGATGCGGATCGCGGATTCGGTCTTGTTGACGTGCTGGCCGCCGGCGCCTCCGGCGCGCATGGTCTCGATACGCAAATCATCGTTCCGGATCTCGACATCGACCTCCTCGACCTCGGGCATTACGGCGACCGTGGCGGCGGATGTGTGGATGCGCCCCTGCGTCTCGGTGTCCGGCACGCGCTGCACCCGGTGCACGCCGGACTCGAACTTCAGCTTCGAGAACGCGCCGCGGCCCTGCACCTCGGCGATGATTTCCTTGTAGCCGCCGACGCTGCCTTCGCTGGCCGAGATCACCTCGACCTTCCAGCCCTGCAGGGCCGCGAAGCGCTCGTACATCCGGAACAAATCTCCGGCGAACAGCGAAGCCTCGTCGCCGCCGGTGCCGGCGCGGATTTCCAGCACCACGTTGCGGTCGTCCATGGCGTCCTTCGGCAGCAGCGCGACGCGGATTTTCTGGACCAGATCCTCGATCTTCGGCGTCAGCTCGTCGCGCTCGGCTTCCGCCATGGCGCGCATCTCGGCATCGGTCGCGGGATCGGCGATCAGCGCCTCGGTGTCGGCGAGCTCCTTGACGGCCGAACGATAGGTTTTGACCGCTTCGATCAATGGCGTGAGCTCGGCGAGCTCACGCGTGATCTGCACATAGCGTTCGGAGGCGAGCTGACCGAGCGATTCGGCTTCGAGCGAGGCGTGATGCGCGAGCAGGACGTCCAGTTTGGCTTCGGGGAGTGACGACATCGGTTCAGTCTCAAAATGCGGGAAAGGGCGAGGCGGCAGGAAGGGGCGACAGGCCCGCTACAACGCCAGGCCTTCAGCCTCGGCAAATTCCGTCAGCTTCTGCCGGATCGAGACGCTGCCGGCGGGCGCGTCCAGCAACGGGCCGAGCATCGCTTCGGCCTTCTTGGCGTCGAGATCGATCACCATCGCCTTGACCGGGCCGAGCGCGGTGGCCGAGAGCGACAGCGAGCGATAGCCCATCGCGATCAGGGCCAGTGCGCCGATCGGCTTCGAGGCCATCTCGCCGCAGAGTGACAGCGATTTCTTCGCCTCCTGCGACTTGCGCGCGATGTCGCGCAGCGCACGCAGGATCGGCGCCGACATGGTGTCGAAGCGTTCGGAGACCTTTGCATTGCCGCGGTCGACCGCGAACAGGAACTGGAACAGATCGTTGGAGCCGACCGAGATGAAGTCGACCTTCTTCAGGAGCTCGTCGAGCTGATAGAGCAGCGCCGGCACCTCGACCATGGTGCCGATGTCGATCCGCTCCGGCAGCGTGTGGCCGTGCTGGCGCAGATAGGTCAGCTCGCGTTCGACCAGCGCCTTCGCCGAATCGAATTCACCCACCTCCGAGATCATCGGGAACATGATGCGCAACGCGCGGCCGCCGCCGGCGCGCAGCAGGGCGCGGATCTGGCCGCGCAATAGGCCGGGACGGTCGAGCCCGAGCCGGATCGCGCGCCATCCGAGCGCGGGATTCTCCTCGATCACCGCCTCCATGTAAGGCAGCGCCTTGTCGCCGCCGATGTCGAGGGTGCGGAAGGTGACGGGCTTCGTGCCGGCGGCATCCAGCACGGTGCGATAGAGCGCGAGCTGGTCGCTGGTGCGCGGCAGGCTCTGGCCGACCATGAATTGCAGCTCGGTGCGGAACAGGCCGATGCCGGCGCTGCCGGTGTCCTCGATGTGCGGCAGGTCGATCGCGAGACCCGCATTGATCATCAGCTCGACCTTCTGGCCGTCTTTGGTGACGCAGGGCAGGTCGCGCAGCGCCAGATACTGCGCCTGGCGGCGGGCGCGGAAGCGCACGCGCTCCGCGAAGGCCGCTTCGACCTCCTGCGATGGGCGCACATAGATCATGCCGGAGGTGCCGTCGACGATGACGGCGTCGCCGGGATCGGCGATACCGGGCGCGTTCGGGACTTCGCCGACCGCGGGAATGCCGAGCGCGCGCGCCACGATCGAGACGTGGGAATTGGCGGTGCCTTCTTCCAATATGATGCCGCGCAGGCGCTTGCGGTCGTAGTCGAGCAGCGCCGCCGGGCCCATCGCGCGCGCGATGACGATGGCATTGTCGGGCAATTGTTCGCGTGACGGCGCGTGATCCTGGCCGACCAGTTGCCGCATCAGGCGATAGCCGAGATCCTCGAGATCATGCAGCCGGTCGCGCAAATAGGGATCGGTCGAGCGCAGCATGCGCGCGCGGGTGTCGGATTGCACACGCTCGACGGCGGCTTCCGCCGTCAGGCCGGTGGCGACCGCCTCGTGCAGCTTGTGCGACCAGCCCTGGTCGTTGGCGAACATGCGGTAGGCTTCCAGCACCTCGCGATGCTCGCCGCCTTCCGCGACGTCGCCGCGCTCCAGCATGCGATCGAGATCGGCGCGCAGCTTGGCGAGCGCGGTGTCGAGCCGCTTGATCTCCTTCGGCAGGTCCTCGGCGATGTAGTCCTTGATGACGACGCGCGGCTCGTGCAGCACGACGTGGCCGAGCGCGATGCCTTCCGACAGGATGGCGCCGACCTTCTGCGCCGAATGGCGCGCGGCGGGCTCATGGCCCGGCTGGGCCAGCGCGGACAGCTCGCCTGAGGCGATCAGCTCCGCCAGCACCATCGCCGTGGTCTGAAGCGCCTCGAGTTCCTCCTCGACATAGTTGCGCTTGGCGCGGTTCTGCACCACCAGCACGCCGAGCGTGTTGCCGGCGCGCAGGATCGGCACGCCGAGGAAGGAGTGGTAGATCTCTTCGCCGGTCTCCGGGCGGAACGAGAAGGCCGGATGGCTCTGCGCGTCGTTCAAGTTGAGAGGGGTTGCCTCGCTGGCGACCAAGCCGACAAGGCCCTCATGGGCGCTGAGCACGGTGTGGTGCACCGCCTCGCGGTTGAGGCCTTCGGTGGCATAGAGCTCGAGCGTGTTGTCGACGCGCAGCACATAGACCGAGCACACCTCGGCCACCATGTTGGCCGCGATCAGTACCACGATCTTGTCGAGCCGCTCCTGGGCCGAGACCTGCTCCGCCATGGTTTCGCGGAGCCGTCTCAACAAGACGCGGGGACCTCCCGACGCGCTCCGCATGAACCGTCAATCTCCTTCGTCTGCCGGGGCCGAAAGGGCCCGCGGCGGCTCGCCCAGAAATCCAGAAAAACAACAAATTTGCTCGTCCGGCGCCGGCCCCGGCGGTTGCCTGGGCCGAATCAGCACCGCCTCAACTGGGGCACAGTTTCTGGCAGCCCACCCTGTTCGCCGTATAGCGAATTGGGGCTTGTTTTGCCAAGCAAAACGCCTGCCAAACGCGAAAGTGTGGAGACCTCAGCGTTTGCTGCGACCGCTAAGAGAAAATTAGCCTAAGCCTGATCGAGACCGTAGAGCGTGTGCAGCGTGCGCACCGCAAGCTCGGTATAGGCGGTGTCGATCAGAACCGAGAATTTGATCTCGGAGGTTGTAATGGCCCGGATGTTGATATTCCGTCCTGCGAGGGCCGAGAACGCCTGGGCGGCGACGCCGGCATGGCTGCGCATTCCGCTGCCGATCACCGAGATCTTGGCAACGTCGGTCGCGGTGTCGAGCCGGGCATAATTGATCTGGCTTTTGGCCGCGGTGATCGTCTCCTTGGCCCTGGTATAGTCGGCGGCCGGGACCGTGAAGGTGAGATCGGTGGTCTTGCCGTCTTCGGAGACGTTCTGCACGATCATGTCGACGTTGATGTTGGCATCGGCGAGCGGGCCGAAGATCGACGCGGCCACGCCGGGCTTGTCCTCGATCTGGCGTACCGAGATCTGGGCCTCGTCCTTCGAAAAGGCGATGCCGGTGACGACGTGGCTTTCCATGATCTCCTCCTCGCTGCAGATCAGCGTGCCGGGCGGCTGGTTGGCATGCGGGTCGATATCCTCGGGCTTGTCGAAGCTGGAGCGGACGAAAATCGGCATGTTGTGGACCATGCCGAGTTCCACTGAGCGGACCTGGAGCACCTTGGCGCCCTGGGAGGCCAGCTCCAGCATGTCTTCGAACGCGATCTTATCGAGCCGGCGCGCCTTCGGCACGATTCGCGGATCGGTTGTGTAGACACCGTCGACGTCGGTGTAGATGTCGCAGCGGTCCGCCTTGACGGCGGCGGCGATTGCCACGGCCGAGGTGTCGGAGCCGCCGCGGCCGAGCGTGGTGATGCGGTTGGTCTCGGGGTTGACGCCCTGAAAGCCGGCGATCACGGCGACTTCCTTGCGCTCCCTGAAGCGCTTGATGATCTCGCTGCCGTCGATGCCCTCGATCCGGGCCGAAGCATGGGCGTCGCTGGTCGTGATCGGGATCTGCCAGCCCTGCCAGGAGCGGGCCTGGATACCCATGCCCTGAAGCACGATGGCAAGCAGGCCGGACGTCACCTGTTCGCCCGAGGCGACCACGGCGTCGTATTCGCGTGCGTCGTGCATCGGCGAGGCCTCGGTGCACCAGGCCACCAGCTCGTTGGTTTTACCGGACATCGCCGAGACGACCACGGCCACTTCATGGCCGGCGTCGACCTCACGCTTCACATGGCGTGCGACGTTGCGGATACGTTCGATGTTGGCGACGGATGTGCCGCCGAATTTCATCACGAGGCGGCTCATGACGACGCGTGCATTCCCTCATAAGGATAAGTATGGTGACCCGCGCTGGACGGGTGCCTGCGATACCGACCGCGCGTATACAGAGGGGCGGGGCCGGGGGCAAGCAGGTTCCTGCGCGGGCCAATCCGGGCAATGGGTTATTCGAGGTCATGGCGCGTTACATCGACGAGATCCTGCAACCGGGCGAGCGGGTGCTGTATTCGACCAATGCGCACTGGATCTTCTATTTTCCGGCGATCCTGGCCTGGATCGTGGCGCTGGTCCTGTTCGTCCTGTCCCGGCAAACCATCGTCGAGGGGCTCGTCCTGCTCTGTCTGGTCGCGGCCGGCCTAGTGGCTCTGGCGGCGCTGTACTGGACCGTGAAGGGCTGGTTCCATCGCTTTACCACCGAGACCGACGTGACCAATTTGCGGGTCGTGCACAAGACCGGCTTCATCAAGCGCCGCACCTTCGAGATGGCGCTGGATAAGGTCGAGAGCGTCGATGTGAATCAGACCATTCTCGGACGTATTCTCAACTATGGCGACGTCACCATCAATGGCGTGGGGGAAGGTCGCGAAACCATCCGGACCATCGCCTCGCCGCTCGCCTTCCGCAGTTCGATCACCACGCGGTAGGACCGCGCGCAACCCATGAGCATGCAGCAAAATACTTCCGCTACCGCAAGCCCGCAGCCGGGCTCGACCGTCGACGCCACCGAGATCGCGAAATTCTCAAAACTTTCGGCCGAGTGGTGGGACCCCAACGGCAAGATGGCGCCGCTGCACCGGATCAACCCGCTGCGGCTCGGCTACATCCGCGATGCCGCCTGCCGCAAGTTCGAGCGCAATTTGCGCAGCCTCAACTGCCTCGGCGGTCTGCGCGTGCTCGATATCGGCTGCGGCGCCGGCCTGCTCTGCGAGCCGCTGTCGCGCCTGGGTGCGCAGGTCATCGGCGTCGATCCGTCGGTCAGCAACATCGCGGCCGCGAAGCTGCATGCCGACAAGGCGCATCTCGCGATCGACTATCGCTGCACCACGGTTGAGGAGATCGACCCGCGCGAGCGCTTTGACATCGTGCTGGCGATGGAGGTGGTCGAGCACGTCGTCGACGTCGGCGTTTTCCTGAAGCGCTGCGCCGCGATGCTGAAGCCGAACGGGTTGATGGTGGTCTCGACGCTGAACCGGAACTGGAAGAGTTTTGCGCTCGCCATCGTCGGCGCCGAATATGTGCTGCGATGGCTGCCGCGCGGCACCCACGAGTGGAACAAATTCGTCACCCCCGACGAACTGACGAAATACCTGCTCGACAACCGCCTGGTCATCACCGAGCAGACCGGCGTCGTCTACTCACCCTTCGCCGACAAATGGACCCTCTCGTCAGACATGGACGTGAACTACATGGTGGTGGCGGAAGGCATGGTGTGAGGCGTTGCTGCTTCCAAACATTCGGCGTCGTCCTGGCGAAAGCCAGGACCCATTACCCCTGGGAGGAGTTGTGGCGCGAGACAGATAATCTCGAGTCTTCGCCAAACCACTCCCTGGGTAATGGGTCCTGGATCTGCGCTTCGCTTGTCCAGGACGACGATGAATTTGGCGATAGCATCGCTCCCATGACGTTCGTGTGGTTGACCCATTGAACAGCTAGCGGCAGGTTGGCCGCAATCATTGGCCCTCCCACCCATTTCCCCATGTTCACCATCGCCAGCCTCTGGATTCCCTTCACCGTCATTGCCGCGCTCGGCCAGGTCGCGCGCAATGCGATGCAGCGGTCACTGACAAAGCCGCTGGGGACTTGGGGCGCGACCAATATCCGCTTCCTATTCGGCTTTCCGTTCTCGCTCCTGTTCCTGGCAGTGGTGCTGGTTGCCACCGGCGATCATCTCGGCATGCCGCCCGGTGTGTTCTGGCCGTGGCTGCTGCTCGGCGCGCTCAGCCAGATCGTCGCGACCGGCCTGATGCTGCTCGCCATGAACGACCGCTCCTTCGTGGTGACGACGGCCTATCTGAAAACCGAGGCGATCCAGACCGCCATCTTCGGCTTCGTCTTCCTCGGCGATCATCTGACATGGCTCAAGGTGCTGGCGATCGTGATCGCGACAATCGGCGTCGTCATCACCGCGCTACGGCCCGGTGGCGAGAAGAGTTTTGCCGAATTGAAGCCGACCATCACCGGTCTCGTCGCGGCGGCGGCGTTCGCGTTGTCAGCGGTCGGCTTCCGCGGCGCCATCATCAACGTGCCTGATGTCTCGTTCGTGACGGCGGCATCGTTCACGCTGGTGCTCGGCCTGTTCGTGCAGACGTTGATCCTGACGATCTATCTGCTCTGGCGCGCGCCAAAGGTGCTTCAGGGCATCCTCTCAATGTGGCGGCCCTCAATGCTGGCCGGCTTCACCGGCGCCTTCGCCTCGCAGTTCTGGTTCCTGGCGTTCGCGCTGACCGCCGCCGCCAATGTCCGCACGCTGGCCTTGATCGAGGTGCTGTTCGCGCAAGGCGTGGCCTATTACTCGTTCAAGCAGCCGATCGCGCCGCGCGAAATTATCGGCATCGCGCTGATCGTGCTCGGCGTGGCGGTGCTGGTGGGAGTCTAATTCCGGTCTTCCGGCAGCGTCGGCAGCGGCGACACCTCGATGCCTTCGTCGATCAGCGACTTGGCCTCGTCGGGCGAGGCTTCGCCGTAGATCGGACGGTGCTCCTTGTCGCCGTAATGCATCGCGCGGGCTTCATTGGCGAATCGCTCACCGACATTGTCGGCGTTCTTCACGATGTGATCGCGCAGCTCTTTGAGCTTGGCGCGCAGCTCGCGCTCCTGCGCCATCAACAGCGAGGTCGGTGCGGATTGCGCAGCCTCGGGCGCGGTCGTCGTGGCGGTGGGCTCAGGCGGCGGCGTGGCGCGTCCGCGGCCCTTCTTGCCGACGATGCGCGGTGCCATGATCGCCTTGTCGACCTTGGCCGAGCCGCAGATCGGACAAGTCACGAGCTTGCGCTTCACCTGAGAATCGTACGCGGCCGAGCTCTGGAACCAACTCTCGAAGTCGTGGCTCCGGTCGCAGCGGAGCGCGTAGCGGATCATGCCGATCCCCGCACCAGATGCAGGTGGTCCGGCCCGGCCTTGGGGTCGGCGACGCCGAAGCGGCGGCCGTGCTGGAGCGAGGGGATCGCGCGGCGCGCGGTCTCGACCTTGGCCGGATCGATTTGTGCCATGATGATGCCGGGCTCGACATCGCCTTCGGCGAGGATCTCGCCCCAGGGATCGATGATCAACGAATGGCCATAGGTCTCCCGCTTGTTCTCGTGCAGGCCTGCCTGCGCCGCGGCGAAGATGAAGCAACCGGTCTCGATCGCGCGCGCACGCAACAGCACGTGCCAATGCGCTTCACCGGTCTTGCGGGTGAAGGCCGAGGGCACCGTGATGAAGTACGCGCCGCTTTCGGCCAGCGCGCGGTAGAGCGCGGGGAAGCGCACGTCATAACAGATCGTCAGGCCGACGCGGCCCCAGGGCAGGTCGGAGATCACGGCCGTCTCGCCCGGCTGGTAATTGGCGGATTCGCGATAGCTCTCGCCGTCAGGGAGCTCGATGTCGAACATGTGGATCTTGTCGTAGCTCGCGAGCACATTGCCCTCGGGCCCGATCAGGAACGAGCGGTTGACCGCTTTTTCGTCCGAAAAGCGCAGCGCCAGCGAGCCGACATGGATGTGGATCTTCAGTTCGGCCGCGAGCGCCCGGTACGCCCTCAGCGAGTTGTCGTCGTCTTGGCTCTGGAGGTGCTCGAACAGGGCCTTGCGGTTGAGCTGCATCATATTGCTGACTTCGGGCGTCTGCACGTAGTCGGCGCCATTGGCCGCAGCCTGGCGGATCAGCCTGGTGGCCTGCGCGAGGCTTGGCTCGGGCATCAGGCCGGTGCGCATCTGCACCATCGCTGCCGTGAAGGTCCTGTTGTCGCTCATGACTCCGCCTTGACGCTTTCGAGCATGGCGTCGAGCTTGCCTTCACGATCGAGCGCGTAGAGTTCGTCGCAGCCTCCGACATGGGTTCCGCCGATCCAGATCTGCGGGAAGGTCGAGCCCTCGCCGGAGCGATCGTACATCTCCTGGCGCCAGGACGGGTTCTTGGCGATATCCAACTCCGTGAACGTCGCCTTCTTGCGGGTCAGTAGCGACTTGGCGGCGGAACAATAGCCGCAGCCCGGCCTGGTGTAGATCTCGACAGCAGCGGTCATCTTGTCTGGCGCTTTCATGTCATGAATTCATTGAATTATATGGGACTTCACCGGCTCTCGACAACCCGGGCAAACACCAGCACGTCCACTTGCGCCGCCTTGGCCCGGAGCAGGGCTCGCGCGCAGGCATCCAGGGTCGCACCCGACGTCAGGACGTCGTCGATGAGGACAATGCGCCGACCCTGGACGTCCGCCTGACGGTCCGGGGATACCTGGAATGCGCCCTGCACATTGGTGGCGCGCTGGGCCCGCGACAGGCCGATCTGCTGCTCGGTGGCGCGTACCCGGCGCAGCACCTCAGCTTTCACTTTCACCCCGCTCTGCCGCTCGATGATGCGTGCCAGGGCGCCGGATTGGTTGTAGCGGCGGCGCCAGGCCCGCCGCCAATGCAGGGGCACCGGCACCAGCATGTCGGCGCCGGCGAGCAACTCGCCGCCCGCCCGCGCCATCCAGCGCCCCATGGCCGGCGCGAGATCAGTGCGGTCCTGGTATTTCAGCGCATGCACCAGGGTGCGCGCGACGTCGTCATAGCGCACCGCAGCGCGCGCCCGTTGGTAGGCCGGCGGGCTCGCAATGGCCTCCATCGATAGCATGTCGGGGCCGGGGTCATAGACGAAGGGAATGCCGAGCCGTGGGCAGTAGGGCCGTTCGATGAACGACAGCCGCGCCCAGCACGAAGCGCACACGCCCTCGCCATCGACCGGCTCGCGGCAGGACACGCACAGCGTCGGCAGCGCGATGTCGAGCGCGAGCCGTGGCAGATGGGCCAATACCCCGCGGCAGGCCTCGAGCGCGCCGCGCAGATGGCTGGAAATGGAGCGTGGTGGTGATGCCTCGGCGCCCATTGGGCAAGGCTAGCGCCGTCCTGCGCCACGCTCAAGCCAATGGGCTGTTCTCGTCCGCGCCCGGCCTACGGCTCTTTCGGCAGCACGGGCCGGAAGAACGATCGCTCATAACGGCGAAAGCAGCGCGTTTGCCTTGCGAATTCGATCGCTTTCTGGACGTCCGGATCTTCGGCGCTGTCCTTCCGATATTGTTCGTACGCCGCGAAGCTCGGGAAGCTGAACATTGCGAGGGCGACGTCGCTCGCGCCTTCCGATGGCAGGAAGTACCCGTGGTGGATGCCGCCGAATCTTGGCACCAGTTCCAGCCACATCCTGCCATAGGCTTCGAATTCGGCGAGCTTGTCCGGGGGGATCTCGTATCGCAGATAACAGGTGATCATCGTTTGACGCTCCGGCGCCGCGGACCTGGTGCGCATTGCTAGTTTGGAACACGGGGGGCCGGCGTCGGCCTCCACGAGGCAAGGCTAGCGCCGCGCGCAGTGGATTGCCAGAACCAGCATGATCGGCGTAACCAGCGCCATGGCCACAACCCCGCAAACCGCGCCCGCTCTGTTCGACCGTGCTTTGCTGCACGCGCGACAGCGCCGCGCGCAGGCGCAAGGTGCGGTGAGCTTCCTGCTGGATCGGGTCGCCGAGGACATGTCCGACCGGCTGGCCGCAGTGATGCGGGAGTTTCGTACAGCGGCCGATCTCTGGACGCCCGGCGAGGGTCTCGCCGTGTTGCGCGCGCGACTGCCCTCGATCGAGCGCATTGAGCTCGATACGTCGGGTGCGGAGAAGCTGCCCTTTGCGCCCGAGAGCCTCGACCTCGTGGTCTCGGCGCTGGCGCTGCAATTCGTCAACGATCTGCCGGGGGTGCTCGCGCAAATCCGTCGCGCGCTGAGGCCGGACGGCCTTCTGCTGGCGGCGATGATCGGCGGCGACAGCCTGACCGAGCTGCGCCAGGCTTTTGCCGCCGCCGAGGCCGAATGCGAGGGCGGTGTTTCGCCGCGTGTGGCGCCGTTTGCCGATTTACGCGACGTTGGCGCGCTGTTGCAGCGGGCAGGATTTGCGCTGCCGGTCACCGATGTCGACCGCGTCGTGGTGCGCTATGGCAATGCCTTCGCGCTGATGCAGGATATCAGGCGCATGGGCGCCGCCAATGTGCTGATCGAACGGCGACGCACGCCCAGCCGGCGATCGACGCTGCTGCGGATGGCTGAAATCTACGCGGAACGCTTTGCCGATGCCGACGGCCGCATCCGTGCGACATTCGACATCATCTGGCTCTCAGGCTGGGCCCCGCATGCGAGCCAGCAGCAGCCGCTCAAGCCCGGATCAGCGAAGGCGAGCCTGGCGGATGCGGTGAAGAAGGCGGGAGGGACGTAACTCCTCATGGTGAGGAGGCGCGTCGGCGCCATCTCGAACCATGCAGGCCCGGCTCTCATCCGCAGCCATCCTTCGAGACGACCGCTGCGCGGTCTCCTCAGGATGAGGTCCGAGCTCACATCAGTAAATCGATCAAATGCGGGATCAGCGGAATGTCCGCGGGCGGCATGGGATAGTCGCGCAGCTTGTTGGCGCGAACCCAGGCCAGGGTCTGGCCTTCGCGTGGCGTGACCTGTCCCTCCCAGCGCCGGCAGATGTAGAGCGGCATCAGGAGGTGAAAGGTCTCGTAGCCGTAGCTCGCGAATGTCAGCGGCGCCAGGCAGGGCTCCGCGACGCTGATGCCGAGCTCCTCGTGGAGTTCGCGGATCAGGCTCTGTTCCGGCCGCTCGCCGGGCTCACACTTGCCGCCGGGAAATTCCCAGAGGCCGGCCAGCGTCTTGCCCTCGGGGCGCTGCGCGATCAGGACGCGCTTGTCGGCGTCGACCAGCGCGCAAGCCACCACGAGCGTCAGTTTGAGATCAGCCATCCCTGGAATTCCGCTCGCTGAAGGATCATCCGCAACGGTTCGTTAACCCTGTGACGGCCCGTGTTTCCGAGGTCTCCATAAGTCATATTTAATCCACGGTTCCTAGAGTGGAAACGCTGAAACCATTCCGGGCCAGATCCATGCGCGTTGAGTTTCGTCCCATCTTCCGTCGGTTTCTCCGCGATCGCCGCGGCAATGTCGCGGTGATCTTCGCAATCTGCTGCGTCCC
Source organism: Bradyrhizobium sp. JR4.1 (assembly GCF_040548605.1). Taxonomy (NCBI): domain Bacteria; kingdom Pseudomonadati; phylum Pseudomonadota; class Alphaproteobacteria; order Hyphomicrobiales; family Nitrobacteraceae; genus Bradyrhizobium; species Bradyrhizobium sp. JR4.1. The sequence continues at coordinate 549,550 of NZ_JBEPRY010000002.1, read as the reverse complement.
CCTGATCACGTTCATCGGTTGCGCCGTCGACTATTCGATGGCGACCAGGATGAAGGCAAAGCTGCAAGCTGCTGCCGATGGCGCCGCTGTCGCCGCCGTCTCACAGAAGGCCCCCGGCTTTATCGCTGCCGCAGCCATGACGGGCAATGGCTCCGTCACGGAGGGCGTGAACGACGCGAATAACGTGTTCGACGCCAACATGAGCAATGTCACGGCACCGCCCAACTTGTCTCGCAACAGCACGGTGACGAAGACTGGGATCGCCGTGGCCGCCAGCGTCCAGTTCAGTGCCGACGTCCCCGTCACCTTCCTGAAGATTCTCGGCTACCAAAAGCTCAGCGTCTCCGGCACCTCGAATGCCTCCGCGTCGCTGCCGCCCTATCTCGATTTCTATCTCACGCTCGACGTCTCCGGATCCATGGGCCTGCCGTCGACCTCGGCCGAGGCCGTCCGAATGCAATCGATCAACCCGGACAACTTCAGGCAATACCCCACAGGCTGCACCTTGGCCTGCCATTTCGCGCCCCAGAACAGTGCGTGCACCGATAGCGGAACGCAGGGATATCCTACCAACAATTACTGTCTGGGCTATGCGATCTCGCGCGTCAGTCAAAGCGGCTATGCCGGTCTGCTTTCGACGACGACTGTGAATTCAACGTATCCAAAGGGCAAGAAGCTGTCGTCTTCAGTCGTGTCCGGTCTACCGGGCTCACTGTATTCGACCCTTCCGACCGTTGCGAACTGCCCCACCGCCGGAACCGATAACTGCATTCAGCTCCGGCTGGATGCGGTCGGCTACGCCGTGAACCAGCTGTTTATCACCGCCAACAGCAGCATGAAGGTCGCTAATCAATTCCGGATTGGTATCTATCCGTTCATTCAGTACCTCGATAAGAACTATTTTCCGCTGACGTCCAGCATCAACGGTTCTTCGACGAATCCGTCGACAATCAACTACGCAGCCGCCAATCTCGCTTCGTTGCTCGACACCAACATGAATACGGCTCTCGGATCGGGCGGCACCCATATCGATAACGCGTTGAGTTCGCTCAACAGCTTGATCGTCAGCGCCGGCGACGGCAGCGCCTCGAGCAACGCGCGACCCTATGTATTCCTCGTCACCGACGGCGCACAAGATCCGCAAGTCAAAGGCGTTCCGAATGGAGGCTGGTCGGGCAGTAACCATGCCACGGTCATCAATCCGGCGACCGTCTGCAAACCCTTGAAGGACAAGGGTATCATCATCTCGGTGCTCTACATTCCTTACCAGGTGATCGATCCGGTGAACGCGTCTTTTGCCAATGACGAGGACGATTACGCCAATTGGAACATACCGCTTATTCCGGCGAGCCTGCAGGGCTGCGCGACGCCGGGCTACTTCTATACGGCGAATACCCCGGCGGACATCACGGCCGCCCTGAACGCCATGTTCAATCAGGCGCTGATCACCGCGCATATCACGAAATAGTCGTCCGTCGGGACGCTTACGACCTGTAATCGCCGTTGATCGCGACATACTCCTTGGTGAGGTCGCAGGTCAGCACGCGGTCGCGGCCCTTGCCGAGGCCAAGTGAGACCTTGATCGCGATCTCCGGCGCCTTCATCGCTTCCGACACTTGCGCCTCGTCATAGGACGGATCGCGCGCGCCGCTCTTGGCGACGCGGATGCCGTTGAAGGAGATCGAGAGCTTGTCGCGGTCGGCCGGCTCGCCGGCCTTGCCGACCGCCATCACCACGCGGCCCCAATTGGCGTCCTCGCCGGCGATTGCGGTCTTCACCAGCGGCGAGTTCGCGATCGACATCGCGATCTTGCGCGCCGAGGCCTTGGTCTTGGCGCCCTCGACGGTGATCTCGACCAGCTTACGGGCGCCTTCGCCGTCGCGGGCCACCTGCTCGGAAAGATTGGCGAGCACCTGGTTGAAGGCCTTGACGAAGGCTTTCAGGCGGGGGTCGCTGGCGCGGCTGATCTTCGGCGCGCCGTGTTCTGCGGCAGCACCGGTGGCGAACGCCAGCAGCGTATCCGAGGTCGAGGTGTCGCCGTCGATCGTCACCGCGTTGAACGTGTCTTCGACGCCGCTCTTGAGCAGCGCCTGCAGCGCGGCCGGCGCGATCGGTGCGTCGGTGAAGATGAAGGACAGCATCGTCGCCATATCGGGGGCGATCATGCCGGCACCTTTGGCCATGCCGTTGATGGTGACCTTGGCCTTGCCGAGCTTCACGGTTGCGGTCGCGACCTTCGGGAAGGTGTCGGTGGTCATGATCGCCTTGGCGGCGGCGAGATAATCGCCGGCCTCGGCGGTTTCCGCGAGCCGCCCGAGCACGCCGTCGAACTTGGTCGCATCCAGCGGCTCGCCGATCACGCCGGTCGAGGCCAGGAAGATCTCGCCCTCGGTGCATCCGACGGCCTTGGCCGCGATCTTCGCGGTCAGCGCGGTGGAGCTGCGACCGGTCTTGCCGGTAAAGGCATTGGCGTTGCCGGAATTGACCACCAGCGCGCGCGCCTTGCCGCCCTTCAGCTTGGCGCGGCACCATTCCACCGGTGCGGAGGGGCATTTCGACTTGGTGAAGACGCCGGCGACCGCGGTGCCCTTGTCCATCACCGCGAGCAGCACGTCGGTGCGGTTCTTGTAGCGGATGCCGGCCTCGGCCGTCGCGAGACGGACCCCCGCGATCACGGGCATGTCGGGAACGTGTTTCGGGGCGAGGGGAGAGACGGAGGAGGACATCGCGGGCGCCTTGATGGGATCTGGATATGCAGATGCCCGGCGCGGGGGCCGGGCATCACAAAGGCTTAGATACTCTTCACGTCACCGAAGTGACAGCGAATTCTTACTTCTTCGCAGGCGGCGCCATCTTGCTGTCGGACGGCTTCGCATCCGAAGGCTTGGCATCAGCCGGCTTGGCGTCCTTGGCCGCATCCGCCGGCTGGTCCAGCCGCTCGACCTTGGCTTCCGCGCGCAGCTTGGCGACGTAATCGGCCTGGGCCTTGCGGGTGACATACTGCTCGATCTGCGCCTTGACCTGCTCGAAATCAGGCGCCTTGCGGCTGCGCTTTTCCTCGACCTTGATGACGTGCCAGCCGAACTGCGATTTCACGGGGTCGGAGATCTTGCCCGGCTCGAGCGCGAAGGCGACCGCCGAGAATTCCGGCACCATCTGCTCCTTGGTGAAGAAGCCGAGGTCGCCGCCGTCGGCCGAGCCCGGATCCTTGGACTTCTTCTTGGCGAGCTCGGCGAAATCCGCGCCCTTGTCGAGCTCGGCCTTGACCGCCTTGGCCTCGTCCTCGGTCTCGACCAGGATGTGGCGGGCGTGCACTTCCTGCTCGCCGGTGATCTGCTTGGAGGCCTCCTCATAGACCTTCTTCATGGCATCCGGGGTGGTGGCGGCCTTGCCCTCGCCGGCGAGCAGGCTGTCCATCAGCAGGCGGTTGCGGGCGAACGCGAGCCGCTTCTTGAACTCCTCGCCGTCGGCGAGCTTCTTGTCTTCGGCGGCCTTGCCGACGATCTTCATGTCGATCAGGAAGGACAGGACGTTCTCGTCCTTGGTCGCCGGGTCCATCTGGGCAAGGCTCGGCCCGAGTTCCTCTTCGGCCATGGCGACGTCGCTCTTCTTGATTTCCGCGCCATTGACCTTCGCCAGCACCGGATCGTCGGCAGCCCGGCCGGGACCTGCGATCAGCGCCAGCGCAAGGCAGCCCACGAGGGCGGTGGCGAGGCCGAAGCGCAGGCCGGTTTTGGTTACCGGGAACGAGGTGGTCATGGAAAATCCTTTTGTTGAAGCAGGGGGCTGCTCGAGCGGGGCGGACACTCGCCCAATTCAGGGGGCCTTGGCAACGCGAAAAGTCTGTCAAAATGATGAATTAGCCGCAATGCACCCGCCGTTGACAAGGCCCTGACCGGGCCATATCTCTGCCCGGTCGCGTCCATGCGATGGCGTTTATTTTGCTGCGTTTTTGGCCGTTGAACCCAGACTTGCCCAACTCCCACCCATATGGCGGATGGACCCCCCGCAGTCCGGGCTCCGGCGCCCAGCAGGCGTCACGGTGAGTTGATAGGCAGGCGGGTGACAACCTCTTGGCTGCAACGCGAACGCGGTTGAATCGCGAACACAGGAACTAAGCATGATCGGCGCGCTCGCCCGCAAGTTTTTCGGCTCCGCCAACGACCGGCGGGTGAAGGGATATCAGTCCCGCGTCAACGCGATCAACGCGCTGGAGCCCGAGGTTTCGAAACTCTCCGACGAAGCCCTCAAGGCCCGCACCGTCGAATTCAGGCAGCAGCTCGCCGAGGGCAAGACCCTGGACGACCTTCTGGTCCCCGCTTTCGCCACGGTCCGTGAAGCCGCCAAGCGCACGCTCGGCCAGCGCCATTTCGATGTCCAGCTGATCGGCGGCATGGTGCTGCACGAGGGCGACATCGCCGAGATGAAGACCGGCGAAGGCAAGACCCTGGTCGCAACGCTCGCGGTCTACCTCAACGCGCTCGCCGGCAAGGGCGTCCATGTCGTCACCGTCAACGACTACCTTGCCCGCCGCGACTCCGCCTGGATGGGCCAGATCTACGGCTTCCTCGGCCTGACCACCGGCGTGATCGTGCACGGCCTCGACGATTCCGAGCGCAAGACGGCCTATGCCTGCGACATCACCTACGGCACCAACAACGAATACGGCTTCGACTATCTGCGCGACAACATGAAGTACCGGCTCGAGGACATGGTCCAGCGGCCGCACTTCTACGCCATCGTCGACGAAGTCGACTCCATCCTGATCGACGAAGCGCGCACGCCGCTGATCATTTCCGGTCCGCTCGACGACCGCTCCGACTTCTACAACACCATCGACGGCTTCCTGCCCAAGCTCGACAAGTCCGACTACGACGTCGACGAGAAGCAGCGCACGGTGACGTTGACCGAAGCCGGCATGGAGAAGATCGAGACGCTGCTGCGCGATGCCGGCCAGCTCAAGGGCGAGTCGCTCTACGACGTCGAGAACGTCTCCGTCGTGCACCACATCAACCAGGCGCTGCGCGCCCACACCCTGTTCACGCGCGACAAGGACTACATCGTCCGCGACGACGAGGTCGTCATCATCGACGAGTTCACCGGTCGCATGATGCAGGGCCGCCGCTATTCGGAAGGCCTGCATCAGGCGCTGGAAGCCAAGGAGCACGTGCAGGTTCAGCCCGAGAACCAGACGCTGGCCTCGATCACCTTCCAGAACTATTTCCGGATGTACGAAAAGCTCGCCGGCATGACCGGCACGGCGCTGACCGAAGCCGACGAATTGTTCGACATCTACAAGCTCGAGGTCGTGGAAATCCCGACCAATTTGCCGGTCGCCCGTCTCGACGAAGACGACGAGGTCTATCGCACCCAGAACGAGAAATACGCCGCGATCCTGGCCGAGATCGAGCGCGCCAATGCGCGGCTGCAGCCGGTGCTGGTCGGCACCGCCTCGATCGAAAAATCGGAAGTGATCGCCGAATATCTCAAGAAGCACGGCTATCGGCAGATCGATTTCGGCAGCGAAAATTCGATGCAGAAGCTGTACGCCGCGGCCCGCGCCGGCAAGCCGGCAAAGCTGTTCGCGGTGCTGAACGCGCGCTTCCACGAGCAGGAAGCCTACATCGTCGCAGAAGCCGGCGTCCCCGGCGCGATCACGATCGCGACCAACATGGCCGGCCGCGGCACCGACATCAAGCTCGGCGGCTCGCTGGAAATGCGCATCCAGCAGGAGGCCGCTTCGATCGAGGACGAGGCCGAGAAGGCCTTGAAGATCGAGCAGATCAAGGCCGACATCGAGCACTTCCGCGACATCGTGCTGAAGGCCGAGGAAGAGGTCGAGATCGAACCGGCGAAGGGTTCGAAGCCCGCCAAGACCGTGAAGAAGCCCGGCGGCCTCTACATCATGGGTTCTGAACGCCACGAATCCCGCCGCATCGACAACCAGCTCCGCGGCCGCTCCGGCCGCCAGGGCGACCCCGGCCGCTCGAAATTCTTCCTGTCGCTGGAAGACGATTTGATGCGCATCTTCGGCTCGGATCGCCTCGACAGCATGCTGCAGCGTCTCGGCCTGCAGGAGGGCGAGGCCATCATCCATCCCTGGATCAACAAGGCGCTCGAGAAGGCGCAGCAGAAGGTCGAGGCGCGCAACTTCGACATCCGCAAGAATTTGCTCAAGTTCGACAACGTCCAGAACGACCAGCGCAAGGTGATCTTCGACCAGCGCGTCGACCTGATGAAGGACGACAGCGTCGCCGAGACCGTCGCCGACATGCGCCACGCCTTCATCGACGACCTCGTCGCCAAGCACGTGCCCGAGCACGCCTATGCCGAGCAGTGGGACGTCGCGGGCCTGAAGGAAGAGCTCAAGCGCGTGCTCGATCTCGACCTGCCGGTCGAGGACTGGGCCAAGGAAGAGGGCATCGCCGACGAGGAGCTGCTCACGCGCATCGAGACCCGCGCCGACGAGCACATGGCCGCCAAGGTCGGGCAATGGGGTCCCGACGTGATGCGTTACGTCGAGAAGACCATTCTGCTGCAGACGCTCGACCATCTCTGGCGCGAGCACCTGATCATGCTCGACCATCTGCGCCAGGTCATCGGCCTGCGCGGCTACGGCCAGCGCGATCCGCTGCAGGAGTACAAGACCGAAGCGTTCAACCTCTTCCAGGAGATGAGCGCGCATCTGCGCGAGGCCGTCACGGCGCAGCTGATGCGGGTCGAGATCGTGCCGCCGGAGCAGGAAGCCCCGGTGCTGCCTCAGATGGAAGCGCACAAATTCGACCCGAACACCGGCGAGGACGAAATGGCGCTCGCCAGCGTCACGCTCGGAGCGCAGGCCACCGACGCCGCGTTGCGCGATCCCAAGAACCCGGCCAGCTGGGGCAAGATCGGACGCAACGAGGATTGTCCGTGCGGCTCAGGCAAGAAGTACAAGCACTGCCACGGGCGGTATGCTTAGCGATGAGGTGTGAGGTGCGACGTCGGCGCCTCACACCCCACTGTCGTCGCCCGCTTTAACCGGGCGACCCAGTACACCGCGGCTTCTCGGTTCAAATCACATCCGTCTCTGGAATACTGGATCGCCCGATTAAATCGGGCGATGACAGCGAGTATGTGGCGCGCAGCTCCATCTCCATCGTCGTCCTGGCGAAAGCCAGGACGACGAATTCTCAATTCGAACTATCGATCAAGCTCTCCAGCAGCCGCTTCAATTCGCTCGTCGATTTGTCGCCGTAGCTCTCCAGGATGTGCTCTTCCTGGTCGACCGCGAGCGAGTTGAGCTTCTTGCTCAGCACCTTGCCGCGATCGGAGATGAACATCAGGACCTTGCGGCGATCGTTCGGGTCCTGCACGCGGTAGACCAGCGTGTCCGAGACCATGCGATCGATCATCTTCGTCAGCGTCGGATGGTTGAGCAGCACGGCATCCGCGAGTTCGCCCATCGAATGGCCGTTGCCATCCGACAGCACTTTCAGGATGCGCCACTGCTCGACGGGCACGCCTTCCTTGCTCAACCGCAGTTCGAGCTGCCGGTTGATCTCCCGGTTGGCTTGCGCGAGCAGGTAGGCGAGGTGTTCGGTGATCGGGGTGTTTGGTTTTGCCACGGCTAAGACTTTGTCTTGACCCAAATGAGTGAATGTCTTGCAATCGATGCTGCATCTATATGCACTTCAATTCTTGAATATTCAATATTTTCAAAATAGGATATTGCCCAACAATAGGGCGGGTGCCGCGGCCGCCTGCTGAATGAGCTTTCAAGTCTGGTATCAGACAGGAGTTGGCGTGCGCGCGACGGTAAACTTCCCGGCTCACGGCGGTCCGGCGTTACCGCCGTCCTTGCTGTTCAGGAATCTGTCGCCCGCGGCAGCGGATTTCGACCTGTCGCCGGTTGACGCGCATTTCATGAAGCGCCGCGGCGCACACAACAAGCTCCGCGTCGGCGGCTTCATCTGTTGCACCGGCTCGCCCGGCGTTTGGGGTCCGTGCGCGACAAGCAGTGCGCAGCTCGCCGTCGCCGAGATCAACAAGCGCGGCGGCATTCTCGGGCGCGAAATCGAGCTTTCGATCTACGACGCCGGCGGCCCGCTCGACGAGATTCTGAGCCGCGCCGAGCAGGCGATCGCGTCCGATGAGATCGATCTCATCGTCGGCTTACATACCAGCGCGGTGCGCGTGGCGCTGCGCAAGGTCACCACTCGCCACCGCATCCCCTACATCTACACACCCGTTTACGAAGGCGGCGAGCAGACGCCGGGTGTCATGGCGATCGGCGAGACGCCGCGCTGGCAGAGCCGTCCGTCGATCCACTGGCTTGCCGACGTCAAAAAGGCGGCGCGCTGGTACCTGATCGGCAGCGACTATGTCTGGCCCTGGCAGTCGCACCGCGCGGTGAAGCGCTACATCAAGGAGGCCGGCGGCCATGTCGTCGGCGAAGAGTTCGTTCCCCTCGGCGAAGACAACCACGAGCCGCATCTGGAGCGCATCCGTGCCGCGAGGCCGGATGTCGTCCTGATCTCGTTGATCGGCACCGACAGCATCACGTTCAATCGCGCGTTCGGCGAATGCGGTCTCGGCGCCACGACGCTGCGGCTGGCCGGGGCGATGGACGAGACCGTGCTGCTCGGAATCGGCGCCGACAACAGCGAGAATCTGTTCTGCGCCTCCGGCTATTTCCCCGGCATCGGATCGCGGGTCAATGACGACTTCCAGAGCCGCTATCGCGCGATGTTCGGACCGAACGGCCCCCCGATCGGGTCGCTCGGTCAATCCAGCTATGAGGGACTGCGCTTCCTTGAGGCCGTAGCAAACAAGGCGGGCACGTTGGCGATGGCGCCCATGCTCGCGGCCGGCCGCAACATCGTCTATGGCGGCGCGCGCGGCCCCGTCACCGTCAGGAACGGTCATACCCGGATGCAAATGTATCTCGCCGGGGCGGACGGCCTCGATTTCAAGCTGATCAAACCGATCTGATGCCGGCGCGGCCATCCGCAAACGCCCGAATTCAAAATAATACTTGAAAAGGAAAATATTTCCGTCTGTAATATCGAGGTGGAGCCGATGGGCCCGCGCCGTGCACGCGCGCCCATGAGGCTCCAATGCCAGGGATTCCAATTCCAGGGATCAAGAAGCCTTGAGGAGAGCGCCGTGACAGTTGTCCTTCCCACGCCAGCCCAATTGCGCAGTGTCGCCGACCAGTGCGGCCTTTCGCTGACCGACGACGATGTCGCCTCGTTCCGCGGCCTGATGCAGGGCTCGATCGAGGCCTACAATCTCGTCGGCGCCATGCCGGACGAGGTGCCGGAGGTCAAATATCCGCGCACCCCGGGCTATCGGCCCTCGCCGGAAGAAAACCCGCGCAACGCCTGGTATCGCAAGTCGACGGTGAAGGGTGCGGCGAGCGGCAAGCTCAAGGGCAAGACGGTTGCTCTCAAGGACAACATCATGCTCGCCGGCGTTCCCATGATGAACGGCTCGGCGACGCTCGAAGGCTACGTCCCGGATTTCGACGCCACCATCGTCACCCGCATGCTCGATGCCGGCGCCGAGATTGCCGGAAAAGTCCATTGCGAATCCTTCTGCATGTCCGGCGGCAGCCACACCAATGCGGTCGGCGCCGTCCACAATCCGCACAAGATGGGCTATTCGGCCGGCGGCTCATCGTCAGGCTCAGGCGTCGTCGTCGCGCTCGGCGAGGTCGACATGGCGATCGGCGGCGACCAGGGTGGTTCGATCCGCATGCCGTCCTCCTTCTGCGGCACTTATGGCATGAAGCCGACCTGGGGCCTCGTGCCCTACACCGGCATCATGCCGATCGAGGTGTTCGTCGATCACACCGGCCCGATGACGGCGACCGTCGCCGACAACGCCCTGCTGCTCGAAGTGCTGGCCGGCGACGACGGCTACGATCCCCGCATCAAGGCGCCCAAAGTCGAGGAGTACACCAAGGCGCTCGGCCAGGGCGTCAAGGGCATGAAGATCGGGATCCTCAAGGAAGGCTTTGAGCAGGCGAATGCCGAAGCCGCCGTGAACGAGAGCGTGCGGGAGGCCGCAAAGCGTTTTAGGGATCTCGGCGCCACGGTCGAGACCGTTTCGATTCCGATGCATCTCATGGGCCCCGCGATCTGGACGCCGATCGGCACCGAGGGCATGACCCAGACCATGATGTATGGCGACGGCTATGGTCTGTCCCGCTCCGACCTCTATTCGACCACGTTGATGGACTTCCATCGCGGCTGGCGCCGGCAGGCGGATTCCCTGTCCGAGACCACAAAGCTGTTCCTGCTGCTCGGCACCTACATCAACAACACTTTCGGTCCGCGCTATTACGGCAAGGCGCTCAACATCTCCCGACGCCTGACCGCGGCCTACGACAAGGCCTTCAAAGACTACGATTTGCTGCTGCTGCCGACCACGCCCATGAAGGCGACGAAGCTGCCGGAAGCCACGGCCAGCCGCGAGGACTATGTCGCGCGTGCGCTGGAGATGATCTCCAACACCGCGCCGTTCGACATCACTCATCATCCGGCGATGTCGCTGCCCTGCGGCATGGTCGACGGCCTTCCCGTCGGCCTCATGCTGGTCGGCCGCATGTTCGAGGAATCCACCATCTACCGTGCCGCCCACGCCTTCGAGCAGATCGGCGACTGGAAGAAGATGTGAGCGAGGCATTGATGCGGGCCAACGGAACAGGGAAGCGTTTTCGGACGCGTCAAGACAACAAGCCGGAGCCCCGTTCCGATCCCGTCGGAACGGGAAAGGCTCTGGCGCATGGCTAACGCATTCGTCGCGGCTTTCGAGATCCTGAGCTTTGGCGCGATCATCGTCCTGATCGTGCTGGGGCTCGGGATCATCGCCAGCATGATGGGCATCTTCAACTTCGCGCAGGGCGAGTTCGTCCTGCTCGGGGCCTACATCACTTATCTCGCCTACGCCAAGGGCCTGCCGATCTGGGCCGGCATGGTCGCCGCGCCCTTCGTCGTCGGCGCGCTCGGCTTCGTGCTGGAGGCGCTGATCATCCGACGCTTCTACGCAGCGCCCATCGTCGCCATGCTCGGCACCTATGCGCTCGGCCTGATCATCCGCGAATCCGTGCGCGGCCTGATCGGCGGCTTCTATCTCACCGTGCCGGAGCCGATCGGCGGCTCGATCGATATCGGCGCCATGCACATCTCGGCCTGGCGCTTCACCATCATCGTCATCACAGCGCTGGTGATGGGCGGCTGCTATCTGTTGCTGGCGCGCACCAGCTTCGGCCTGCGCGTGCGCGCCACGCTGGAAAATCCCTCGCTGGCACGCGCCTCCGGAATCTCCACGCCGCTGATCTACGGCGCCACCTTCGCCTTCGGCGCGGCACTTGCCGGCCTTGCCGGCGCTCTGATCGTGCCGGTGTTCAGCCTGTTCGCCGATCTCGGCCTGCGCTTCCTGATCCAGGGCTTCGTCGCGGTGATGGTCGGCGGCGTCGGCTCCTTCATCGGGCCGGTCGCAGGCGCCGGCGTCATCGGCACGCTCAGTGCCGCGCTGCCCTGGGTGATGGCGCCGGTCGTCGCCGATGTCCTCGTCTTCGTTCTTGCCATCATCTTCATCAAATTCCGGCCGCAGGGCCTCATCGCTGGAAAAGGGGTTTAGTCACATGTCCGATCGCACTCAGCTCTCCCGCCGCCGCTTCCTCTCGAATTTCGCCTTTGCCTCCGGCGCGGTCGCAACCGGCGTCGGCAGTTGGGTGATCCCCGCGCCCTGGGCCAATGCGGCCGAAGCCCCGATCAAGGTCGGCATCGCCACCGACCTCACCGGGCCGATCGCCTACGCCGGCAATGCCGACGCCAACGTCGCCAAGATGGTGATCAAGGAGATCAACGCCGGCGGCGGCCTGCTCGGCCGCCCGCTCGAGCTCTATATCGAGGACACGGCCTCCAACGAGTCCGTCGCTGTCGGCAACGTCCGCAAGCTAATCCAGCGCGACAAGGTCGACATGGTGCTCGGCGGCATCACCTCGTCGATGCGCAACGCCATCAAGGACCCGATCGTCGCGCGCGGCAAGACGCTCTACATCTATCCGCAGCTGTACGAAGGCAAGGAGTGCACGCCCTATCTGTTCTGCACCGGGCCGACGCCCGCGCAGCAGTGCGACGAGTTCATTCCCTGGCTGATCAAGAACGGCGGCAAGAAGTTCGCGCTGCCGAGCGCCAACTACGTCTGGCCGCACACGCTCAACGTCTACGCCCGCAAGGTGATCGAGGCCAATGGCGGCGAGGTCGTGTTCGAGGAATATTATCCGCTCGACCAGGTCGACTTCTCCTCGACCGTCAACCGCATCATCTCCAACAAGGTCGACGTCGTCTTCAATACCGTCATCCCGCCCGGCGTCGGTCCGTTCTTCAAGCAGCTCTATGAGGCCGGCTTCCTCAAGAATGGCGGACGGCTGGCCTGCGTCTACTATGACGAGAACACGCTCAACATCAATCAGGCCGCCGAGATCGAGGGTCTCGCCAGCTGCCTCGATTATTTCAAGGTGCTGACCAAGGAGAACCCGTTCGACGCGAAAATCCAGGCGGCCTACGAGAAGGATTTCCCGGGCAACTTCCTGTTCGCCGCCGGCAGCGCCGCCACCGGCACCTATCGCGGCCTGAAGCTGTGGGAAGCCGCCGTCAAGGAAGCCGGCAAGATCGACCGCGAGTCGGTCGCCGCGACGCTCGACCACGCCAAGATCGCCGAAGGCCCCGGCGGACCGGCCGAGATGGTACCGGGCAAGCGGCATTGCAAGATGAAGATGTACACCGCGGTCGCCAAGGGCGGGAATTACGAGATCGTCGGACGCAGCGACGGGCTCGTCGATCCCAAGGAATGCTGAGGCGGAATGCCGAAGTCGATGAGTGTGGTAAGAGAGGCCATCGCCGGCGACGAAGCGGACGATGCGATGGCTGAGCGCGCGGTAGCGGAACAGGTCGCGGCAGGACGAAAAGTCCTGCCGATCGTGGAGGGCGTCGTGCTCGTTGCGGCGCTGGTCGCGCCGCTGGTGCTGCAGGACTACCTCACGGTGTTCGCGACGCGGGTGATCATCCTCGCGCTGTTCGCGCTCTCGTTCGACCTGGTGTGGGGCTATGCCGGCATCATGAGCTTTGGCCAGGCGCTGTTCTTCGGCTCGGCCGGCTATGGCGTGGCGTTGCTCGCGCGCGACCTCGACATCACCAACATCTTCCTGGTGCTGCCCGCGGGAACGCTGATCGGGCTCACGTTCGCGCTGTTGCTCGGCGGCTTCCTGCTGCTGGGACGACATCCCTCCAGCGTGATCTTCGTCTCGCTGGGCACGCTAACCGGCTCCTACGCCGCCGACCGGCTGGCGCGCGGCTGGTACTATCTCGGCGGCCAGAACGGTATCCCCTCGATCTCGTCGATGACGCTCGGCAGTTACGAATTCTCGGAAGGGCCGCCGTTCTACTATCTCGTGCTTGGCCTTCTTGTCGTGGTCTATCTCCTCTGCCGTTTTCTGGTGCGCTCGCAGTTCGGGTTGGCGCTCGCGGGCTTGCGCGAGAACGAGCAGCGCATCGCCTTCTTCGGCTACAAGACGCAGCACCTGAAGGCGATCATCTTTGCGATCGGCGGCGCGGTGGCGGGTCTTGCCGGCAGCCTTTACGCCTTCCACGAGGGTTTCGTCTGGCCCAACATGGTCGGCGTCGTGGTCTCGACGCAAGTCGTGCTCTACGTCCTGTTCGGCGGTTCCGGCACGCTGATCGGCGCCGTCATCGGCGCCGTCATCGTCGAGGGCGTCAGCTTCTGGCTCTCGGACAATTACCGCGAGGTCTGGCCGATCATCCTTGGCGTGCTGCTGTTGCTCGTGATCCTGTTCCGGCCGCTCGGTCTGATCAGTTTTGTGCTCGGCGAGCGCGAGCGGGTCGGCAGCTTTGGTGGCAAGTCCAGGAAAACCGGGAAGGAGAAGCGCGATGCCGCTCCTTGAAGCCACCGGCGTCAAGAAGATTTTCGGGAAGCTCACCGCGCTCGACGGCGCCGAGCTCACTGTCGGCGAGAACGAGTTTCACGGCCTGATCGGACCGAACGGCTCCGGCAAGAGCACGCTGATGAAGTGCATCGCCGGCGCCGAGGTGCCGACGCAGGGCAAGGTGAGTTTCATCAACACCGACATCACCGCGTTCACGCCGACCGAGCGTGCCCGCGCCGGCATGAGCCTGAAATTCCAGATCACATCCGTGCTGCCGACGCTGACGCTCTACGACAACATCCTGCTCGCGCTGCAGGCGCAATCCTCGCTGTTCGATCTCGTGTTCTCGCGCACGCGCGGGCTCCTGCACGATCAGGTCATGACCATGCTGACGCAGTTCCGCCTCGCCGACCGCGCTTTCGATGCGGCCGCAGCGCTGTCGCACGGTCAGCAGCAATGGCTGGAGATCGCGATGGCGCTGGCCGGCAAGCCGAAACTCCTGCTGCTGGACGAGCCGACCGGCGGGATGAGCCTGGAGGAGCGCCGCGTTACCGGCGAATTGCTGCAGCCGATCAAAAAGCATTGCTCGCTTGTCATCGTCGAGCACGACCTCGATTTCATCCGCGACATCTGCGATCGTCTCACCGTGCTCGACCAGGGCAAGGTGCTGGCGTCCGGCACGGTGTCGGAGATCCAGGCCAACAAGGCCGTCCAGGAGATCTATTTGCGCCGTGCCTGAATTTTTGGACATCAAGCATCTCGACGCCGGCTATGGCCGCAGCCAGGTCCTGTTCGACGTCAACCTCGGCATTCCCTGGCGCGGCGGTGTCGCCGTGCTCGGCCGCAACGGCGCCGGCAAGACCACGTTGATGAAGACCATCGTCGGCGAGTTGCCGGCGTGGAAGGGCGAGGTCGCCTTCGATGGCCGCGACATCAGCCGCCGCGCGACCCAGGAGCGCGTCCGCGCCGGCATCGGCTACGTGCCGCAGGAGCATTCGGTGTTCGCGCGTCTGTCGGTGCGCGACAATCTCGCGGTCGGCTCGCTCGCGAGCAGGAAGGCCGACGCGGTCGACCACGTGCTGACCATCTTCCCAAAACTCGGCCAGCGCCTCGACCAGCCCGCCGGCACGCTGTCCGGCGGCGAGCGCAAGATGCTCGCCATCGGCCGTGCCATGCTGGGCGATCCAAAACTGCTTCTGCTCGACGAGCCGACCGAGGGCGTCTGGATCGGCGTGATCGAGGAAATTACCGAGCGCCTGATCGAGCTCGCGAAAACCATCGCCGTGATCATCGTCGAGCAGCACCTCGACCTCGCGCTTCGCGTCGCGGACTACGCCTACGTGCTCGACCGCGGACGAGTCGCGCTGCAAGGCGAGGCAGGCGAGGTGAGGGGCAATCCGGAGCTGCTGCGGTATCTGGCGCCGTAGGGCGCCCTGCCAGTCCGGTCATCCCCGCGCAATGGCGAAGCCATTGTCGCTGGAGGCGCTCGCGCAGCGAGCCTCGAAGGATGCACGGCCGCGCGGCCAAGCGGGCCGTCGGCCTTCGAGGGTAGCTGAAGAAGCGGACACCTCAGGGTGACGGTGAAGTGCTTCCGAAAAATGGATTGACGATGGACAGCCCGCCGATGCTGCGTCCGTGCTGCATGTCCTCGCCATACAGGGTCTCGCAGCCAGCCTCGATTGCGGTCGCTACGATCAGAGCATCGTAAAAGGCAAGCGTATGGTCGCGCGCAAGCGCAAGCGCCGTAGCGTGCGTGTCGGCAGTGAGATGACGCCGCCGCCGGCAATTGTGGTCAGCGCGCGCTCGCGCCGGATGTCGGCCGAAAAGGCATAGACCAGGATGTTGCTGTCGAAGAACGGGCTTATCTCTCGTTCGCTTCGTCCCGGTCGAATTTGTAACCCTCGGGCAGGGGAATCCGGAACTGGTCGGCTTGCCTGAGAAATTCCGCTCGTCTGTCGACCTTCTCTACTGCGATCTGGCCTGTCGAAGTCTCTACGACATTGAGCTCGTCACCGGGGGAGAGGTTCAAAGCCTCAACGAGTGCCTTAGGCAGGCGGACTGCGAGGCTGTTACCCCATTTGGAGACCAGCATGGAATGATATGCCCTGATCATTCGGGACCGCCGTCAGCTCGGTAAAAATCGGGATAGGGCGAGAGGTTCCCGCCCGCTTACTTCACCGCCCCGAACCGGCTGTCGAACGAGTTCGACTGGACCACCGGCGCGGCGCCCATGATCTGGGTCGCTTCACCCGCGCCATCGGACACCGACGGCTTCAGCGTCGGGCGGGTCGCCGCGAGGCGGGTGTCGGGCTTCGCTGGTTCGGCGGGCTTGGCGACGGCAACGGCTGGCTTCGGCGCATCCTTCCCTGCATCCTTGGACTTGTCGTGTCCCGGCACGAACCGGGTTACCGCGGCCTTCAGCCGGGACGCCGCGGTAGGCGGCGTCGTGGAAGTCGCAGCCGGGGCGACGGATGCCGTGGCCTGCGGCGGCGGCGTGGTCGCCGTGGCGTCGGCGTTGCCGATGCCCATCTTGCGGCCGAGGTTGGAGAAGAAGCCGGATTTCTCCGCCGGAGCAGCGGTGGCGACACGCGTGTTGGCGGCGGGCGCGCTGACGGCGACGACCGGCTCTTCCTGCGGCGAGGGCGCGGCCGCATCGAGATTCGGCTTCGGCGGATTGACGTGTCCAGGAATCGTGCCCGGCGCCTTCGCCATCGCCAGCATCTGGAGCGTGGTGCCTTCGGCTCCTTCCGACAGGCCGGTCGAGCCCTCCGGAATCTTCGCGGCAAAGATCTTGTTCATGCCGCCGTCGATGCCGGTGTTCATGCGCGCAACGGGCGTGCCGCGCGAGACCAGCTTGTTGTACTCGGCCTGGTCGCGTGCATCCTTCTCGCGCACGGCGCTGGCGATCTCCTCGGGGATCACATAGGCCGGGCACTTTGCGGACGCGTCGAACACCGGATCACGCTTGGCGTCGGGCGGCTTCGCCGCGTCGAACACGTACTTCTTTTCGCAGAAATCGACCTTCGGCTCCTGCCGCGTCACCTCGAAATGATCATAGCCTTCCTTGATCATCTTCCAGAACGGCATGTTCGGATTGTTCCGGTGCTTGGCCATGTTCACCGGCGTCATCTTGAACGGATAGGCCTGCAGCTGGAACGCCTTCTGGCCGCCGAAGAAGGACTCGCGCCCGAGCGAATAGATCTCGGCGATCTGCTCGTCCGTCATCGCGTAGCAGCCGCGCGAGGAACAATCGCCATGCACCATCAGCTGCGAGCCGCTGCGGCCCAAAGCCTTGTCGAACGCGTTCGGATAGCCCGTGTTGAACGACAAATAGTACGCCGACTGCGGATTCATCTGGCCCGGATTGATCGAGTAGAATCCTTCCGGCGCCTGGCGGTCGCCTTCGCGCACCTTCGGCCCGAGGTCGCCGGACCAGCGACAGATCGGATAGGTCTTGAGCAGCGCGAACTGGCCGTTGCGGGTCTGCTTCCAGACCTCAAGCTCGGCCTCCTGCTTGAACAGGCGCACCAAAATCGGTGATTGCAGATCCATGTCCTTCTCGACCATCGCGGCGAGAAGTTTCGGCGGGACCGGCTGGTTGGCCTTGGCATTGGTCGCAAGCGAAACCTGGTCGGTGTCGCAACCGGCCAGCACGAAGCTGGCGGCAAGCGCCACCGAGACCAGAAACGCGCGAGCAAGCGAACGAGAAATCAAGATGGACCCCACGCCGTCCAGGGCATCGCGCGCAAACCCCAATCTTGAAGCATGATCCGACCGGAGACCCGGACCCGTCGCGACGGGCTTTTTCGCAATCACGCTCCAGCGCTTATGCCCTGAAGCCATTGATTAAAATTCTAACCTCTGGGTCATGTGGTCGCAACCCGAACGGGGATCACGAGCCCGTTGGCCCAAAGGCGTGGTCAACGAAGACTTAAACTGGGCCGTAACTTGGGCCTCGCGGCCAAACCGGTACAGAGATCGCTGATTTGGGCAAAAAAAGGGTTAACGCGGGGTTACCGGGGGCTCTTCACCTCCCCCGCTGGCAGGGGAGGCCGGGAGAGGGCTCGTGCCGCATCGGGAGTATCGCGAGAGGAAATACCCTCTCCCCGACCCTCCCCCGCAAGCGGGGGAGGGAGCGCACCGCCGCTGCGGTCCCAAACCGCCCGAATCAGCCCAGTTTCCGGCCGATATCGAGGAATTTCTGCCGCCGATGCTTGCGGATGGCGTCGCCGTCCAGGCCCCGCAGCTCGTCAAAAGCCTTGGCGATGGCGTCGCCCGTGGTGGCGATCATGGCGGCGGGGTCGCGATGGGCGCCGCCGACCGGCTCCTTCAGGATGCTGTCGATCACGCCGAAGCGGAGCATGTCCTGGGCGGTGATCTTCATGTTGTTAGCGGCTTCCTGCGCCTTGGAGCCGTCTCGCCAGAGGATCGAGGACGCCGCCTCGGGCGAGATCACGCTGTAGATCGCGTGCTCCAGCATCAGGACCTTGTTGGCGGTGGTGATGGCGATGGCGCCGCCCGACATACCCTCGCCGGTGATGATGGCGACGTTCGGCACGGTCAGCGCCATGCAGGCATCGGTCGAACGCGCGATCGCCTCGGCCTGACCGCGCTCTTCCGCGCCGATGCCGGGATAGGCGCCGGCGGAATCGGCGAGCGACAGCACCGGCAGGCCGAACCGCTCCGCCATCTCCATCAGCCGCACGCATTTGCGATAGCCCTCGGGCCGCGCCATGCCGAAATTATGCTTGATGCGGCTCTCGGTGGAATCGCCCTTTTCCTGGCCCATCACGCAGATGGCCTCGCCGCGGAAGCGGCCGAAGCCGGCCACCAGCGCCTCGTCCTCGCCGAACTTGCGGTCGCCGGCGAGCGGGGTGAACTCGGTGATCAGGCCCTTGATGAAGTCGTTGAAATGCGGCCGCTGCGGATGCCGCGCAACCAGCGTCTTCTGCCACGGCGTCAGGTTCAGATAGAGGTCGGCCATCGCCTGCGCCGCCTTGTCCTCGATCCGCCCGATCTCCTCGGCGATGTCGCTGCCGGAGGCCGCAAGCGTCCGCAATTCGTCGAGCTTGGAATCGAGCTCGGCGACGGGCTTTTCGAAATCGAGATAGCTGCGCATCTGGTCTGGCATCAACTCAATATAGGGAGAACGGGGCGAGGCGGCGAAGCGGATTCGATGTCGTGGAAAGAAATGTAGGTTCGTCAATGAGTTGGCTTGTGTGCTCGCAACGAGCGCAGGCCAAATCATCGTGAGGCCTCGGCTCTTTCTGCGGAGATGTGGCCGAAGTCAAGGCGGTTTCGGGCTCCGACCCGTACCGTAGCCCGGATGAGCGAAGCGATATCCGGGGCAGGTCGCCCCAATCGTCAATCCCGGATGTCGCTTCGCTCATCCGGGCTACTGCAGCTAGGGCAGCAACTACTTCTCCGCCAGCGGGTGCAGGTCGCGGACCAGGCTCTTCAGCCGCTCCTCGACCACGTGGGTGTAGATCTGGGTGGTCGAGATGTCGGTATGGCCGAGCAGCGTCTGCACGATGCGCAAATCGGCCCCGTTGTGCAGCAGGTGGCTGGCGAAGGCGTGGCGCAGCACGTGGGGGGAGACCAGCCGGGCCTGCAGCCCTGAAGCGACCGCGAGCTCCTTCAAGTCGCGGGCAAAATGCTGCCGCGTCAGATGTCCGCTCTCGCCGAACGAGGGGAACAACCATTTCGAGGCCGCCACGCTGTTCTTCTTGTCTGCCTTGTTGTCCTTGGCCGCCTCTGTCGCCGCGAGATAATCGGCCATCGCCTGGCGCGAGGCCTCGTTGAGCGGCACCAGCCGTTCCTTGTTGCCCTTGCCGCGCACCACGATCATGCGGGCGTCGCGCTTCGCCGCCGTGCGCGGCAGCGCCACCAGCTCGGAGACGCGCAGGCCGGTGGCGTAGAGGACCTCGAGTAGACAATAGAGTCTCAGGGCGCGCAGCCGTTTCGACGGCGAGGCATCCTCAGCCTCGCTCAATTCCTTGGCGCGGCGGAGCATGCGATCGACATCCGCGATCGACAGCACCTTCGGCAGCCCGCGGCCGCGCTTGGGGCCGGACAGGATCGCCGCGGGATCGTCGGTTCTGATGCGTTCGTTCAGGAGGAAGCGATAGAGATGCCGCAGCGCCGACAGCCGTCGCGCGACGCTGGTGGACTTGAAGCCGCGCGTGTCGAGATCGGCGAGATAGTCGCGCAGCGTCTGTGTTTCCGCGTCCGCGAATGCATGCCCGACGCGGCCGAGAAACTCGGAGAAGTCGGTGAGGTCGCGGCGGTAGGCATCGAGCGTATTGGGGCCGGCGCCCTGTTCCGCCGCGAGCATGTCGAGGAACAGGCCGGTGAGTTTTGTATCTGAGGGCTTGTTATCGGAAGATCTGGCACGCATGCCCGGCAGGCTAGCCCCTATTTCTTGAGAAACTTATCCGGCGGGATCGTCACCGTCATTTCCCGCGGCTTTGGATTGACGAAGTTCGCCAGCGCGAAGACCACGCCGTAGACGATGCCGGCGATCACGGCGACGACCGTCAGGAAGCGGAACAGGCTGGGCATCGGCAGGATCTCGGAGAGGGTCTCGGTCAGGGGCTTGGCGGGCAAATTAACCAATGAAATCATCCAACACGTTCGCCGTTTCGTGGCAAGAGTCCTCTGGCGAGGGCCCCTGCGGGGTCGTATAGGTGGCCAAAGGATGCCGCCTTTGGCGGCAGATCGAGCGAGACCCATTCGAGCGAGACAAATGCCCGACGCCGCGTTGCCGATCCAAGCCTCGCCCGAGGCCGACATCCTGTCGGCGCTGGGGACGCGCTCGATCGTGCTCGTCGGCATGATGGGGGTGGGCAAATCCACCATCGGCCGCCGCATGGCTCTCAGGCTCAAGCTGCCCTTCGTCGATGCGGACACCGAGATCGAGGCGGCGGCCGGCATGACCATACCGGAAATCTTCGAGCGCCACGGCGAGCCGCATTTCCGCGACGGCGAGGCCCGCGTGATCGCACGTCTGCTCGACGGCGGTCCCATCGTGCTGGCGACCGGCGGCGGCGCCTTCATGCGCGAGGAGACGCGGACCCGGATCGCGGCGAAGGCGATCTCGATCTGGCTCAAGGCCGATCATGATGTCATCATGCGCCGCGTGCGCCGGCGCGCCGACCGTCCGCTGCTCCAGACCGCCGATCCTGAAGGAACCGTGACGCGCCTGCTCACCGAGCGCGAGCCGGTCTACGGCCATGCCGACCTCACCATCGCCTCCCGCGACGTGCCGCACGACAGAATCGTCGATGAGACCATCGAGACGCTACGCGCGCATCTTTGCGGCGAACGGGCGTCCCCGCCATCAGCCGACATCGCGAGTGCCGCACGATGACCGCGCCTTTGAAACATTCCGATCCCGTCAACGTCGAGGTCGCGCTGGAGAATCGCGCCTATGACATCGTCATCGGCCGCGGCGTGCTGGCCTCGCTCGGCGAACGGGTCGCGCGCCTGCGCCCCGGCGTACGCACCGCGATCGTGACGGATCGCACCGTCGCGAAATACTGGCTCGAACCCGCCGAGGCATCGCTGGCCGCCGCGGGCATTCCGACATCGCACATCGTCGTCGAGGAAGGCGAGATCTCCAAGACCTATGCCGGTCTCGAAAAGGTCAGCGAAGCCCTGATCGCCGCGAAGATCGAGCGCAACGATCTCGTCATCGCGCTTGGCGGCGGCGTGGTCGGCGATCTCGCCGGTTTTGCGGCGGCGATCCTGCGCCGCGGCGTCGACTTCGTGCAGGTGCCGACCTCGCTGCTGGCGCAGGTCGATTCCTCCGTCGGTGGCAAGACCGGCATCAACTCGCCGCAGGGCAAGAACCTGCTCGGCGCCTTCCACCAGCCGGTGCTTGTGATCGCCGACACCGCCGTGCTCGACACGTTGTCGCCGCGGCAGTTCCGCGCCGGCTATGCCGAGGTCGCCAAATACGGCGTGCTCGGCGACAAGGCCTTCTTCGCCTGGCTCGAGAAGAACCATTCCGACATCGCCAAAGGCGGTTCGGCGCGCGAGCATGCGATCGCGACCTCCTGCCGCGCCAAGGCCGGCGTGGTCTCGCGCGACGAGCGCGAGACCGGCGAGCGTGCGCTGCTCAATCTCGGCCATACGTTCGGCCATGCGCTGGAAGCCGCGACCGGCTTCTCCGACCGCCTGTTTCACGGCGAGGGCGTTTCGATCGGCATGACGCTGGCGGCGCAGTTTTCCGCGAAGCTCGGCATGATCGGCGACGCGGACGCCGCGCGCATCGAGCGCCACCTGATCGAAGCCGGCTTGCCGACACGCTTGCAGGACATCGCGGGCTTCGCGCAGGAAGGGCTTGCCGATGCCGACGCGCTGATGGCGCTGATGGGGCAGGACAAGAAGGTCGAGCGCGGCAGGCTCACCTTCATCCTGCTGGAAGCCGTCGGGCGGGCCCTCGTCGTGAAGAACGTCGAGCCGGCTCCGGTGCGCGACTTCCTGAAGGACAAGCTCGCGCAAAAGGCATGACGCGCGGTTGAACGGCGCTAAAGCGTTTTCAAGCGAAATGGGTACCGGTTCGCGTCAAGAAAACGCGTCAAAACAAGAAACCAGAGTGGTTCATGGATTGGCTCGGCTTCACCATCGTCATTCTCTGCCTGCTCGTCTCCGGCTTCTTCGCCGCGAGCGAGACCGCACTGACCGGCGCTTCGCGCGCCAGCATGCTGCGGCTCTCCAAGCAGGGTAATCGCGACGCCGACGTGGTCTCGCAACTGCTCGACATGCGCGAGCGCCTGATCGGCGCGCTGCTGCTCGGCAACAACATCGCCAATATCAGTGCATCCGCACTGGCCACCAGCATCTTCACGGCCTGGTTCGGCGACGTCGGCGTGCTCTATGCCACCGGCTTGATGACCGCACTGGTCGTGATCTTCGCCGAGGTGCTGCCCAAGACCATCGCGATCAACGCGCCCGACCGCATGGCGCTCGCGGTCGCGCGCCCGATGCGGCTGACGATGTACGTGCTGGGGCCGCTGCTGCGGATCGTGGAAGTCATCGTGCGGCTGTTGATGCGCCTGTTTGGCCTTGCCGGCGAGCACCAGGCGATCCTGTCGCCGACCGAGCGCCTCCGCGGCGCGGTCGACCTGCTGCATCATGAAGGCAAGTTCGAGAAGCACGACCGCGACATGCTCGGAGGGCTGCTCGATCTGCGCGAGCTCCAGGTCTCCGACGTCATGATCCATCGCACCGAGATGACGATGATCAACGCCGACCTGCCGCCGGAGGATCTGGTGCGCGAGGTGCTGGCGGCCGAATACACCCGCATCCCGCTGTGGCGCGAGAAGCCGGAAAACATCATCGGCGTGCTCCACGCCAAGGATTTGCTGCGCGCGATCCGCGCGGCCGACGGCGAGACCTCGCGCATCGACGTCTCCACCATCGCGCTGCCGCCCTGGTTCGTGCCGGAGATGCGGCCCGTCTCCGAGCAGCTCAAGGCGTTCCGCCGCCGCAAGACCCATTTCGCCCTGGTCGTCGACGAGTACGGCGAAGTTGAAGGTCTCGTGACGCTGGAAGACATTCTGGAAGAGATCGTCGGCGACATCTCCGACGAGCATGACGTCGTGGTCGCGGGCGTGCGCGCCCAGCCGGACGGCTCGGTCGTCGTCGACGGCTCGGTGCCGATCCGCGACCTCAACCGCGCCATGGACTGGCACCTGCCCGACGAAGAGGCAACGACGGTCGCCGGCCTCGTCATTCACGAGGCGCGCTCGATCCCCGACCGCGGCCAGAGTTTCACCTTTCACGGCTTCCGCTTCCGCGTCCTCCGCCGCGAACGCAACCGCATCACCGCACTCCGTATTTCACCGGTGCCGCGCGAGACGGAAATGGAGGAAGCCAAGCGGCGGCGGGCGGGGACGTCGTTTTAGGATTCGCACGACCCTGTTGCCCCTCATGGTGAGGAGCGCCGCAAGGCGCGTCTCGAACCATGCAGGCCAGGATGCCGCAGCGGGGGCCTGCATCCTTCGAGACGCGCGCAACTGCGCGCTCCTCAGGATGAGGAGAAATGGCGCCGTCTGACGCTCGTATCGGCGAGCTAGCTCCCGCCTTCCCCCGGCGCTTGCGCGTGGATCGCCAGCGCGTGCACGCTGCCGGAGAGTTCCGCGGCCAGCGCCGAATTTATCATGCGGTGGCGATCGACCCGGCTCTTCCCTTTGAAGGCGGAAGACACAATATAAACGCGGAAGTGCGTCTCGCCGCTCGGCCGATGGCCGGCGTGGCCCTCATGCAAATGTGACTCGTCGACGACTTGCAGGCTTTCCGGCGTGAAAGCTTCCTGCAACTTGTTGCTGATAGTGTCTCTGATGGCCATCTGGGTCATTACGGTGCGAGATCGCTCTCCGTATTGCATAGGCCGCCTCTGGCGGCCGTTCAAGGACGCCTCAGCATAGCTTCGGCTATGCTTTTCAGCTAATTGCAATGTCAAGACTTGAAGGTTTTTGCATTGCGTAGTCAAAGTCAGCCATGCCGATCGATTCATCAAAGTTCTTCGACTCCATCCGGGTCAAGCCGAAAGGCAAGCAACCGGAAGTGAAGCCGCGCGACGCCGTGGTCAATTGCGAATGGACCGGGTGCCAGAACAAGGGCGCGCATCGTGCGCCCAAGGGTCGCGACAACCAGCGTGAGTACTGGCACTTTTGTCTGAACCATGTGCGCGAGTACAACCAGAACTACAATTTCTTCTCCGGCATGAATGCCGACGCTGTCGCGCGCTATCAGAAGGATGCGCTGACCGGCCATCGTCCGACCTGGAAGATGGGCGCCAATGGCGGCGTCAAGAAAGGCGCGGAGGCCGAGATCGACGGCGCCTTCGATCCGTTCAGCATGTTCCAGGAGCTCAACGGCCGCACCGGCTGGCGCGCCGGGCCGCAGGCCGCGCCCAAGGCCGAGACGCGCAAGATCATGAATGCCGAGCGCAAGGCGCTCCAGGTGATGGGCCTCGGCCCCGAGTCCACGCTCGCCGACGTCAAGTCCAAGTACAAGGCGCTCGTGAAGCAGCACCACCCCGACGCCAACGGCGGCGACCGCTCCACCGAGGACCGCCTGATCGAGATCATCAAGGCGTATAATTACCTGAAGACCGTGGTGCGCGAGGCGTAGGCCTCTCCCCGCGCCGTAGTATCGTAGGGTGGGCAAAGCGAAGCGTGCCCACCACTTCTGTTGCGGTGTTGGATCGATGGTGGGCACGGCGCAAGTGCGCCTTTGCCCACCCTACGATTCCCGGCTTGCGGAGATATCCGCGGTCCCTCACGCCTCCGGCATCGCCCCCACATATGACGAGCTCGGCCGGATCAACCGCCCGGTCCGCTGCTGCTCGCGCGCATGCGCCGTCCAACCGGCGGCGCGCGCCACCGCGAAGATGGGCGTGAAGGCCTGCCTCGGGATCGCCAGCGCATCGAGCAGGATCGCGGTGAAGAACTCCACATTGGTCTCCAGCGGCCGCTCCGGATTCTTCTTGCGCAGCGCGCTGCGGATATAGGCCTCGACCTCGCCGGCAAAGGGCAGGCCGGCGCCGTCCGATGCCAGCGCCTCGATCGCGGTCTTGAGCACATCTGCGCGGGGGTCGCGCACGCGATAGACGCGGTGGCCAAAACCCATCATCCGCTCGCCGCGGGCGAGTGCAGCGTCCACCCAGGGCTGGATGCGCTCGCGCGAACCGATCGCGTCGAGCATTTCCAGCACCGGCTCTGGCGCGCCGCCATGCAGCGGACCCGTCAGCGCGCAATAGCCGGCGGTGACGGCGGCAAACAGATCAGCCTGCGTTGAGGCAACCACGCGCGCGGTGAAGGTCGAGGCGTTCATGCCGTGGTCGCTGGCGGTGACGAGATAGGCGTCCAGCGCCGTGACCTCGCGTGGTTCAGGCGCGCGCCCGTGCAGCATGCGAAGCGTATCGGCAGCATGGCTCACGTTCGGATCGGGCGCCACGGGATCGAGACCCCTGGCGCGGCGGACGAGCGCGCCCGCAATCACCGGGAATGCGCCGACGATTGTCGCCTCATGGGCAAGGCCGTGCTCGGCGCGAAGTCCCGCGACCGCCGCGCGAAACCCGTCGATGATGCCCATGCCGCGCGTTGCTGGCAGCAACTCATCCAGCCGCGCGAAGGCGCGCTCGCGTGCGGCGCCCAGGCTCGCGCGCACATTAGCTTCGCTCAGCGTGGTCGTGCTGGCGCCGTTCCAGAGCCGGGCGGTGACGCCCTCAAAACTCGACTGGCTCGCCAGTCGGCCAACATGCTCCCCGGCGATGATCAACTCGCCGCGCTCGCCGTCGACATGGCTCAGCACGGTTTCGGCTGCAGGAACGCCGTCCAGCCCGATCTGGCTTTTGGTGAGGTGGATGTTCATGGCCCAAATCTCCTTTGCACCAGCCAAAGGTCGGGCCTCTCGACAGATTGATCAATCTTGATTACATAAATCAATATGAAAAATTCGGAAGGTCTCTACCTCTCCGCCCGGGAAGCCGCCGCCGAGCTCGCGATCTCGCCGGCCACGCTCTACGCCTATGTCAGCCGCGGCCTGATCCGCTCCGAGCCGACGCCGGACTCGCGCAAGAACCGCTATCGCGCCGAGGACGTCCGGGCGCTGAAGGAGCGCCGGGTGCCGTCGCCGGAGCCGCGCGGCCTGCGCAGCTTCGATGCCGATCTGCCGGTCATGGACACCGAGATCTCCACCATCACCGAGGAGGGCGCGATCTATCGCGGCGTCAACTGCGTCGATCTCGCCGAAAACGATACGCTGGAGCACACGGCGACGCTGCTGTGGGACGTCTCCGGCGTCGATCCGTTCGCCCCGGATAATCAGCCTGCGATGTCCGACGAGATGCGCCTGATCGCGCAGGCCGCGCGCCGGGCGGCACCGATCGATCGCGCCATTGCCGTGCTGGCGCTCGCATCGAGCGCCGATCCCCGCGCGTTCACGCGTGCGCCGGATGGCCGCGCCATGGTCGGTGCGCGCATCGTCCGGCTTCTGGTCGCGACCATGCTCAACACGGATCCGTCCGCCGAGCCGCTGCACCAGCAGATCGCGAGGGCCTGGGCGCCCGACAACAAGCACGCGGCCGATCTCATCCGCCGCGCGCTGGTTCTGCTCGCCGAGCATGAATTGAACGCGTCCACCTTCACCGCGCGCTGCGCGGCCTCGACCGGCCTCAATCTTTATGATTCCGTCATCGCCGGCCTCGCCGCGCTGAAGGGACCGAAGCACGGTGGCGCCGGCGTGCTCGCCTCGCAACTCGTCAAGGCGCTGGTGGATCGTGACGTCGAGCCGATGGTCCGCGAACGCGTCGCGCTCGGCGAACGCTTTGCGGGCTTCGGTCACGGTGTCTACAAGCGGGGCGATCGGCGCGCGCAGTCGCTGCTGAATGCCCTGGCCCGCGCCGGCGCACCGCGCAAATTCACCAAAGAGGTGCCGGAGCGCATCGCGGAGGCGACCGGCGAACTCGTCAATATCGACTACGCGCTCGCGGTGCTCGTGCACGCGCTGCGCCTGCCGGGAGGCAGCGAGCTCGCGTTGTTTGCGATGGCCCGCAGCGTCGGCTGGGTCGCCCATGCCAGCGAGCAATTGCAGTTCGGCAAGCTGATCAGGCCAAGGGCAAGGTATGTGGGACCGGCACCGGGACGAAGGGCGGGGGTTGCGGATTCCAAGGGATAATCAAAAACCCTCATGGTGAGGAGCGCGGAACGCGCGTCTCGAACCATGCAGGCCCGGCTTTCGCCCGCGGCCATCCTTCGAGACGCCCGCCGTTGGCGGGCCCTCAGGATGAGGGCGGTGCGCCTTGATACACTCTATCACCCCCGCGGCTTCGCCACCGCGACACCGCCGCCGTTCCGGCGGCGATAGATCCAAACCGCCGCGCCTACGACGATTGCCACGCCGACCACGGTCAAAATCCACATGTGCTTGTACGGATGCCCATGGTGCGGCAGCCCGGCATATTCGTGCAGGGCCGACACCGCCAAAACACCCGGCAGCACATGCGCCGGCGCCCAGACCAGGATTGCGGGGATGTTGATGGCATAGAAGCGGGCCGGGGGCATGCCCAGCGCGCCCGCGGTGACCGGGACGAAGGCCCGGATCGGCGGCACGAAGCGGGCGAAGAACACCGCCCAGGTGCCGAAGCGGTGGAAGAAAGTCTCGCTCTGCTCGACCACACGCGGATAATTGGTCAACGGCCAGGTGTTGAGGATCTCCCGCTGCTGCCGGTGCCCGATCCAGTAAGCCGAACCATCGCCGAGCACTGCGCCGAGCGCTGCCGCCAGCAACACCCATTGCAGCCTGAGCTCGCCGCCTGGGACCAGGGCGCTCAGCGCCAGGATGACGGTCGAGCCGGGGATGACCGAGCCCACCACCGGAACCGCCTCCAGCAGGGCCGCCAGGAAGAGGGTCAGATAGGCCAGCCACGGATGGGCCGAGACGAATGAAATGAGGGGATCGAGAAAGGAAGTCACATCGTCTCTGTGGTGGGATTGGGCCTTGGGATTGGCCTTGGGATTGGCCTTGGGGTTCGGACCCTACATAAGTAACGAGCGCCGGTAAAAGTGCCACCCGCGTGAGCAGGACCGTGCCCTCGGCACGAAATTCAGGCGTGATTCGCAGGGCAGCCTTCCAAAAATCGCGTTCCTTGCCTATCTAAATGAAAAGACAACGGAACTTTGATTGGGGGGCGGGCTTCTGCCCGCACGTTGTCTCTGATAGGTTCGCAACAGCACCCAGCCGCAGCCAACGTGCAATAACTGGTCTCGGGATCGCCCGGGACCTCGGAGGATTGATGACGACCGCCGCGATGTCCAAAGTTGAGGAAGTTTCCGGTTTGCCCGACATGAAGGTGTCGGTGCGCCAGGTGTTCGGGATCGACAGCGATCTCGAAGTCCCCGCTTATTCCGAAGTCGATCCTCACGTCCCCGAAGTCGATTCCGATTACCGCTTCGATCGCGCCACCACGCTCGCCATTCTCGCCGGCTTCGCCCACAACCGCCGCGTCATGGTCACGGGCTATCACGGCACCGGCAAATCAACCCATATCGAGCAGGTCGCCGCGCGGCTGAACTGGCCCTGCGTGCGCGTCAACCTCGACAGCCACATCAGCCGGATCGACCTCGTCGGCAAGGACTCGATCGTGGTCCGCGACGGCAAGCAGGTCACCGAATTCCGCGACGGCATCCTGCCCTGGGCGCTCCAGCACAACGTCGCGCTGGTGTTCGACGAATACGACGCCGGCCGCCCGGACGTGATGTTCGTGATCCAGCGCGTGCTGGAAGTCTCCGGCCGGCTGACGCTGCTCGACCAGAACAAGGTGATCAAGCCGCACCCGGCATTCCGCATGTTCTCGACCGCAAACACCGTCGGCCTCGGTGACACCTCGGGCCTCTATCACGGCACCCAGCAGATCAACCAGGGCCAGATGGACCGCTGGTCGATCGTCACCACGCTGAACTACCTCAGCCATGACGAGGAAGTGGAGATCGTGCTGGCCAAGGCCAAGCACTATCGCACCACGGAGGGCCGCGACATCGTCAACAAGATGGTTCGCCTCGCCGATCTCACCCGCAACGCTTTCGCCAATGGCGATCTGTCGACGGTGATGAGCCCGCGCACGGTGATCACCTGGGCGGAAAACGCCGACATCTTTAGCGACATCGGTTTTGCGTTCCGGGTCACCTTCCTCAACAAGTGCGACGAGCTCGAACGTCCCCTCGTAGCCGAGTTCTACCAGCGCTGCTTCAACGCGGAGCTGCCGGAATCGGCGGTGAACGTGGCGCTCAGCTGATTTCACGCGATATGTCGTCCCGGCGAACGCCGGGACCCATACCGCGTGATGTCTCGAGTGAAGCGCCGCCGATAATTTCTCCTGACGCAATGATCGCCGGTGGTTATGGGTCCCGGCCTTCGCCGGGACGACGGGTAAGGGCGAGATGAGCACCACCTCCAACTCCAAATTCCGCAACACCAAGGAAGCCCCGACCGAGCCGTTCAAGCGCTCGGTGGCCTCCTGTTTGAAGGCGATCGCCAAGGCGCCCGAGCTCGACGTCAGCTTCGCCGCCGAGCGTCCCGGGCTCGCACCGGGCAAGGCGCGGCTGCCCGAACCCGCGCGAAAAATGACCAGGCGCGATGCCGCGATCGTGCGCGGCCATGCCGACTCGATCGCGCTCAAGCTCGCCTGTCACGATCCGAAGCTGCATCGCAAGCTGATGCCCGGCAATCCGCAGGCGCGCGGCGTGTTCGAGGCGGTGGAGCAGGCCCGTGTCGAGGCGATCGGTGCGCGGCGCATGGCGGGCGTTGCGAAGAACCTCACCGCGATGCTCGACGACCATTTCCATCGCGGCAAGTTCGACGAGATCACCGATCGCGCCGACGCGCCGCTCGCCGACGCGCTGGCGATGCTGGTGCGCGAACGCCTGACCGGCATGGCGCCGCCGACGGCCGCCAAGAAGATGGTCGATCTCTGGCGTCCCATCCTCGAAGACAAGATCGGCAGGCGGCTCGATCGGCTCGATACCGTGGTCGAGGACCAGACCAGGTTCGGCGATGCCGTGCATGATCTCCTGACGGCGCTCGAGATCGGCGACGAGCGCAGCGCCGACAGCGAAGACAATGACGAGAACGACGAGAACCAGGACGGCGACAACGATCAGTCCGGCGCCGAGGGCTCGCCCGATTCCGACGCCGCGCAGGAGATGAGCGCTGATCAAGCCCAGGCGTCGAGCGAGGAGATGAGCGAGAGCGCGATGGAAAGCGCGCAGGCCTCGACCTCCGACACCTTCGACGACGGCGAACTCGGCGACGACGAGACGCCGGGCGAGGCGACGCGACCGAATTCGCACGGCAAGAACGAGCCGCGCGGGCCGGAATATCACGCCTTCGCGCCGAAGTTCGATGAGATCATCGCCGCCGAAGACCTCTGCGACCATGACGAGCTGGAGCGCCTGCGCGCCTATCTCGACAAGCAGCTCGCACATCTGCAGGGCATCGTCGCCCGTCTCGCCAACCGCCTCCAGCGGCGCTTGATGGCGCAGCAGAACCGCGCCTGGGAGTTCGATCTCGAAGAGGGCATTCTGGACCCCGCGCGGCTGTCGCGCGTGGTGACCGATCCCTATCACCCGCTGTCCTTCATGCACGAGAAGGAGGCGACGTTCCGCGACACCGTGGTGACGCTGCTCTTAGACAATTCCGGTTCGATGCGCGGCAGGCCGATCACGGTCGCGGCGACCTGCGCCGACATCCTCGCCCGCACGCTGGAGCGTTGCGGCGTCAAGGTCGAGATTCTCGGCTTCACCACGCGCGCCTGGAAGGGTGGCCAATCGCGCGAGGCGTGGCTTGCCGCCGGCAAGCCGGCCAGTCCGGGCCGTCTCAACGATCTCCGCCACATCATCTACAAATCGGCAGACGCCCCGTGGCGCCGTGCGCGGAAGAATCTCGGCCTGATGATGCGCGAGGGGCTGCTGAAGGAGAACATCGACGGCGAGGCGCTCGACTGGGCGCACAAGCGCCTGCTCGGCCGGCCCGAACAGCGCAAGATCCTGATGATGATCTCCGACGGTGCGCCGGTCGACGATTCAACGCTGTCGGTCAATCCCGGCAACTACCTCGAGCGGCACCTGCGCCACATCATCGAGGAGATCGAGACCCGCTCGCCGGTCGAGCTGATCGCGATCGGCATCGGCCATGACGTGACGCGCTATTACCGCCGCGCGGTGACGATCGTGGACGCCGAAGAGCTCGGCGGCGCCATCACCGAAAAACTCGCCGAACTCTTCAGCGAGACCAACACCGCGCCCACGCAGCCGGCCAACCGCCCGCGACGCAAATTGCATTCGTGAGCAAGCATCGATCCCGCCGCAGCTTTATCGGCCACGCGGCGGCGGGATTTTCCACTCTCGCACTGTCTCGTCTGGCGCAGGCACAGCCCGCGCCGAAGCCGGCGCTCATCGAGCACGCCGTCGCCGCGCCCGTTGGCATCGAGGTCAACGCGCGGCCGATTCCCAATTTCGAGCCGCGCGACCGCGCGCGCACGCGGTTCGGTTCGCTGGACTATCGCGGCGGCCTGGTGCTGACCTCGCCGCATCGCGGCTTCGGCGGCCTGTCCGGCTTCCGCTTCCTCGACACCAAAGGCGAGCGCTTTCTCGCGATCTCCGACCAGGGCACCTGGTTCACCGGTCGCATCCGCTATTCCGGGCGGAGCATGACCGGTCTCGACGACGTCGAGGCTGCGCCGGTGCTCAATGCGGAGGGGCGGCCGATCACGGAGAAGCGGCTGTGGTACGACACCGAGTCGCTCGCGCGCGACGGCGACCTCGTCTATGTCGGGCTCGAGCGTGTCAACCAGATCATGCGGTTCGATTTTTCGAAGGGCGGCACACGCGCCCGCGGCGAGGTGCTGCCGACGCCGCCGGGGGTGCGCAAGCTGCCCTATAACAAAGGGCTCGAGGCGCTGGTGTTCGTCCCCAAGGACATATCAAAGGGGCAGCCGCTCGCGGGCACCTTGATCGCGCTGTCGGAAGGCGGCTTCGATGCCGACGGCAATCTGATCGGATTTTTGATCGGCGGCCCGACGCCGGGCCAGTTCAGCATTCGCCGCACCGACCAGCAGCTCATCAGCGACGCCGTGCTGCTGCCCTCGGGCGATCTCCTGATCCTCGAACGCAAATTCTCCTGGTTCACCGGCGTCGATATCCGCATCCGCGCGATCCCCCTGAAATCGATCGCGCCGGGCGCATTGGTCGACGGCCCCGTGCTGTTCAAGGCCGATCTCGGCCACGAGATCGACAACATGGAAGGCATCGACGCCCACGTCACGCCTGACGGCGAGACCGTGCTGACGCTGGTGTCCGACGACAATTTCTCGATGCTCCAGCGCACCCTGCTGCTGCAGTTCGCGCTGGTGGAGTAGGGCCTATCTCTTGTCGTCCTGGACAAGCGAGCAGAGCGAGCGCTGATCCAGGACCCATTACCCCAGGGAGAAGTTTGGCGAAGGCTCGTGGTTATCAATCCGCGCAACACTGCTAACTGGGGTAATGGGTCCTGGCTTTCGCCAGGACGACGACCGCGGTGCAATGCGTGGCCGAACGAGCCGCCATTCCCCCCGCGCGGCTGGCAATCGGCGCATCGCTCACTACACTCTCCCCAACTCCCGCCCCCATCCCGGAACTCCCCCGCATGAGCGTCCTGTTTTCCCCGATCAAGCTGCGCGGCCTGACCTTGAAGAACCGCATCGTGGTGTCGCCGATGTGCCAATATTCGGCCGAGGACGGCGTTCCCACCGACTGGCACTTCACCCACATCAACAATCTCAGCCTGTCGGGCGCGGCGATGTTCTGCATCGAGGCGACCCATGTCGAGGCGATCGGCCGCATCACACCGGGCTGCCTCGGGCTCTACAGCGATGCCGCCGAGGCCGCGCTGAAGCAGATCCTCACCTCGGTGCGGAAACATTCCTCGACCGCGGTCGCAATGCAGCTCGCGCATGCGGGCCGCAAAGCCTCGAGCGCGCGGCCCTGGGACGGCGGCCAGCTGATCCCGCAGGACCAGGGCGGCTGGCAGACCGTGGCGCCGTCAGCGCTGCCGCACAAGGAGGGCGAAGCCGCGCCGCTGGCGCTCGACGCCGCCGGCCTCAAGCGCATTCGCGATGCCTTCGTCGATGCGGCGAAGCGCGCCGATCGCATCGGCATCGACGCGATCGAGCTGCACGGCGCGCACGGCTATCTCCTGCATCAGTTCCTGTCGCCGATCTCGAACAAACGCACCGACGAATATGGCGGCTCGCTCGAAAACCGCATGCGCTTCCCGCTGGAGGTCTACGACGCGGTGCGCGCGGTGTTCCCGCACGGCAAGCCGATCGGGATGCGGGTGTCGTCGACCGACTGGGTCGAGGGCGGCTGGGACCTGGCGCAGACGATTGAGTTCGCCAAGGCGCTGAAGGCGCGCGGCGTCGACTGGATCGATGCCTCCTCCGGCGGCGTCTCGCCGCTGCAGAAGATCGCGCTCGGCCCCGGCTATCAGGTGCAGTTTGCAGACAGCATCAAGCGCGAGACGGGTTTGCCCACCATCGCCGTCGGCCTGATCACCGAGCCGAACCAGGCCGAAGAGATCGTCGCATCCGGCAAGGCCGACATGGTCGCGCTCGCCCGCGGCATGCTCTACGACCCCCGCTGGGGCTGGCACGCCGCAGCGGATCTCGGCGGCGAGGTCGAAGCCCCCCCGCAATACTGGCGCTCGCAGCCCTCGACGCAGAAGGCGCTGTTCGGCAAGACCAATTTCGGGGCGCGGTGAGGGGGGCGAATGTGGCGCGACGACCGCGCCGCAAACTCGTCATTGCGAGGAGCCCTTGCGACGAAGCAATCCAGACTGCGTCCGCGGAAAGAGCCTGGATTGCTTCGCTGCGCTCGCAATGACGGTCGGGGAGGCATGCGCCCACGCAAAGGTCGCCGCGCTTGCGTCCTTTGGTCCTAAACCATCCCACCTCACGCATCCGTAAACCCTCTCACCTTCCACCTCCGCCAAATCTGGCCTAACCTCGCGTGCGTCCAACGCCTCGCGGAGGCCTGCCATGCGGTTTCGTATCCGGAAAGCTGCCCACGTCATCGAGCGCGTGGGGCTTGCGATGGCGGGCGCGGCGTGCGGGCTGTTCGTCGGCGCTTACGTGGGATCCGCTATACCCGCGCTCACCACGGAAGGCTTCCTGCTGCTGATGATGGTGCTGGGCTTCGTCGGCTTCTATCTCGGCATCGACACACCGCAACTGCCTTTCGACGAGGCCCACGGCGACATCGACGCCGCGGAACTGCTGAGCTCCGCCGGCACGCTCTGCGCCACATTCACCGCGCTCGCCTCCGTCGCCATCATCGTGCTCCGCCTCGAGCCGCATATCGCCTGGAGCTGGTTCGCCCTGTTCGGCTGGATCGCCGGCGTCGCGATGCAGATCGTCGCGGGGGCAAAGGCGCGGATGCGGAAGTCGTGAATTTGTTGTGTTGGGAGAGATCGCGCCGCAAGCACAGTGCGTTCCCTCCCCCCTTGTGGGGGAGGGCTAGGGAGAGGGGTAGCCACACGGCGTGCTCTGTCGAATGAAGCGAGACTCTGTTGCCGTCACTTCGCAGGTCGCCGACACCTTTTGCTGGGCCACCCCTCTCCCCAACCCTCCCCCACAAGGGGGGAGGGAGCCGAGCGGAGTGTGGAGCGCGGCCTTGTTCAGCAGCTGGAAGGACTCAAAACACCACGCCCACTTTCGTGCCGCGCTTCCACGCCACGCGGCAGCGCTTCTTGGTGTTGACATGCAGCAGCTCGAAGCGATCGGGAATCTTCACCTGGCCGCCGAGATCGACGCAGGCGCCGCCCGGCGAATAGTCGATCAGCGTGCAGGGGATCACCGGCGCGCGCGGGTCGGTGATGATCTTGGCCTGGCGGGACACGAGGCCTGCGGGTTTGACGCGGGCATGTCGTCGCGGATGCATTGGCACTCTCCTCCAATTTCCGCGGATGGCGCGGGTGGTTTGTCGATGATGCCAAGGAGTTGATTCGATCCGGCTAAGGCGGGGCGGAGAATTTTAATGAAAAGTATTGGCGAATGGAGAAAGCGGCGGTAGCGGGGTGCGGCTGCCATCAAAGCCCGTCCGTCATTGCGAGCGCAGCGAAGCAACCCAGACTTCCTCTGCGGAAAGATTCTGGATTGCTTCGCTGCGCTCGCAATGACGAGCGGAGTCACCCCACCACGATCTCCCCCGCCTCGCCTCCAGCGCCCACACCCGGCGGCACCGGCATCGGCACCGTCACATAATCCTTCGGCAGATTCACCGGCCGATAACCGGGCTCCACCGCCATCCGCTTCACCACGCTCTCGTGCACATGCGCGCCTTCGGGGATGAGGCGCGGTTCGCAATCCGGGATGTAGAGCCCCATAAACACCTTCCGCTCCGGCCATTCCTTGTAGGTCGCGCTCTTCGGCAGATACTCCAGCACGCGCCAGGGCGCCGTCATCGAATTGTGCAGCTCGCCCGTCTTGCCGGTGAAGGCGGGCGGCACGTATTGAAACGGTGAGTTCTTGCGCTGGATGCCCCAGGCGAGCTGGTTCACCGTGCGCGGGTTGAAGTTCAGCCCCGCCTTCGCCGCCTCCTCGATCATCCAGAGCAGAGGATATTTGGACTCGCCGCTCTCGGCTTCCGGATAGCCGCCGCCGACGTCGCAATGCACGCCGGCGAACCACACCTGCAGGATGTCCTGCGGCTCCTTCTTGTCGTCGGGCACGAAGCGGTTGCGCCAGTAATCCTGCGGCTCCTCATACTGCTTGAGGCGGAACATGCAGCGCCGCTCGTCGATGGCGATCGCCTGGCGGAAGATGTTGACGCTGGGATTGCGCAGCGTGAAGGCGAGCTCCTCGAAGCTCGGCAAATAGCCCCGGTCGGCGCGCGGCACGATCACGCTCGCCACCGTGTCCCAGACGCCGATGAAGTGGATGGTCGGCCAGCGCGACGAGGTGATGCGTGCGAACTGGGCGGCGAGATCGAACTTGTTTTTCGGCAGCGGCCCGCTGTCGTCAAAACCCTCATCGACGAGGTCGCTGACATCGTTGCCGCGCCCGGTGCCGGAATATTGCTTGTAGGCGACGAGGCCACTGCCTGCGAGGTTGGCCTGCTCCGGCGAGATCAGGCCGATCTTGTGGATCAGCCCCGCCAGCACGCGCACGGTATAGGCGCCGCGCGAGAAGCCGAACAGGTAGATCCTGTCGCCCGGCGCGTAGTGCTCGACCAGGAAGCAATAGGCCGACAGCGTGTTGTCATCGAGCCCGTAGCCGGTGGCGAGCCCCAGCACCAGATTGACATTGGCTTTCCAGCGATGCCACGTCGAGGGCTCCGTCACCGTGCCGACCCCGGGATCGTAGAATACCAGCTGCCGCGGCCGCGTCTTGGCGGTCTTGCGCAGGCAGCGATAGAGCTTCAGGACGTTGGAGATGTTTTCGGAAATCTCGTTGCCGGTGCCGTCACAGCAGATGACGAGATTCTTCGGCTCGGATGTGTGGTCGGCGTTGCGCTCGTGCTCCACAGGATACCCCTCCCGCTGATGCTACCCGGGCGAGTATAGCGGAAAAGCGCGGGGAGAAGGAGATGTATGGCCGGAAGCTCGACTGTGGCCATCCTTCGAGACGCCCGCCTGCGGCGGGCCCTCAGGATGAGGGATGAGTGTGCGGTGGCATTTCAACGCAGATGAGTGCAGGCAAGCCTCATCCTGAGGAGACCGCGAAGCGGTCGTCTCGAAGGACGAGGCGCTCGCTCAGGCGCCGCTGAGGCGTCCTATGCGAGAGCCCCGCCGTTGTGAAAGAGGCCTCGCCGCTACTTCTTCTTCCCCTGCCCGATCTCCGGCTGCCACGCCGCATCCTTGCGGCTGGGCGCTGCGGCGCTGGTCTTGATCTTGTCTTTTTTCGGCTTTTTGGTCTCGCGGTTGCTGCGTTGCTGTCCCTTGGCCATGACGTCGTCTCCTCCTGGGTTTCGAGTTCGCCCGCGTGCGAGATCGGTGCTGCAATGGTTGCTGGGCATGACGACGAGACGCCTCCGCCCGAGCCATTGAAGATCGCCGCTGCGCACACGAGGCGCGAAAGATGCAGCGCAACATCGACGCGCGGCAATTGCGTGAGCTGCGCTGACGTGGTCGAGCGTACGCCCGCGCCCTGCCGATGGCGAGGACTAAAACGCCGCGCGCGAGTGTCGCGCTTGCAGCTTAAGTCCCGGCCCGCGCTGACATAAAGCTGGCTATTGCCGGGTAACAAGCGCATGGTTCGCCACGGCTGGCGTCGGTTGGGGCCCCTTCTTTGCGAAAGGCAGGCGCGCATGACCATCCGCTCGCGGCGAGAAACCATCACCTTCAAGCATCCATTCCACATCCGCGGCCTTGAGCGCGAATTGCCGGCCGGCGCTTATGAGGTCGTCACCGACGAGGAGATGATCGAGGGCCTGTCCTTCGCGTCCTATCGCCGCGTCGCCACCATGATCACGGTGCCCTCCGAAGGCGTGCGCGGTGCGACGGAGATGCTGTCGATCGGCTCGGTCGACCTGGCGGATGCCCAACGTATCGACGCGAGTGCCTGAAATGACTGACATCCCGGTCGATCTCGACAGCCACCGCGGCATGGCCGCCCAGAAGGCAACCGATCTGCGCCGCGCGCTGGCCGACGTCGAGGCCCAGGTCAGGGAGCTGCGCGAGCGCGAGGCCGAGCTCGAAAACCGCATGATGTCGGTGCCCGCCACGTCCTGGCCCGAGGCCGCCGTGAAGGCCCGCCATCTGCTCAACCTCTATGCCGCGAGCCTGCCCAGCGAGGACACCCGCCACCGCGCGCTGGTCGCCGCCCTGTTCGACGATTTCGCAAGACTCAACGGCGACGGCTGAAGGCGAGCCACTCAGGCGTCGTCCTGGCGAAAGCCAGGACCCATAACCACCGAAGTCAGTTGTTGTGCACCCTCGTGCCACAGCCTGCTTCGATCACGCTGATCGGCGTCCCCGTGCGCAATTGCGCGCAAGGCCGGCGCGACGCGCGGACAAAGGAGTACCCCATGACACTCACCAGCAGCCGCTTCATCGCCCACGACCAGGACCGCGGCATCGTCCAGTTCTCGATGCAGGACGGCGCGAAGGAGATCGCCTGCGCGATCTCGACCTCCGCCATGGACGACCTCGAGCGCGGCCCACGCGCCCGGCCCAGCGAGCGCGAAGAGCAGTTCACGCGCCTGCGCGAGCGCATCGAAGCCTGCACCGGACGCAAATATCAGGCGACGGAGTTCGAAGGGACACCGCCGGGGATCGTGCTGCGGAGTATTGATTTTCGGGGGTAGGGGCGGCGTGATAGTGAAGTGGCCGCGCTCGTCGCCGTGCGGACGTCGCGGTTGTCATACACAAGCACTGCAGCCGCTTTGTCCGTTCTCACGGGCGACGCAGAGATTCACGAACGTGTAGACTATAGCAACAACGCGCGCTCACAGCGGTAGAGACCCTTGATCTGCGTCAAGAACTCGGTTTGACCACCGTAGCTAGGGTGCCGCACCTGAATGGTAAGTTGATTGCGGGAAATCCTTGCCGCACTTCTTGCCGCATCGTTTCCTATAGCGATGATGCGCTTAGGAGCAAGTAGTCTTACCAAGTCGGCTAGGATCTCCTCGCCCGCGGCTCGCTCTTTTGCGTTATGTGACCGGTTTGAGAAGGGCTCCTCCGGTTCATGGGGATGGAGCGGAAAGACGTTCCAAAGAAATACCGGACTGGCGATGGAGTCTAGAACCGACCATATGACTGCAGCGGTACGCTCCGAGACGGCTTGCCCTTTTGTCGGTCGAGTGATCGACAAATTCCAGCGGCGGGCGTGTAAATCCATGTGCACGTCATCTGTCAGGGCTAGACCTGTGCGACGTCCACCACGATAGCCAAGATCGCGACCAACCCACAGAGAGTCGACCTCAGACTTTGTGGCCGCTTCAAGCATCGCGAGCAACAATGACTCCCGCCGTTTCGATGCGTCAGCCCGGTCGTAGACGGAACAGACTTCCGAATATGGATTGAACGTATTCTCAAAGCGAACTGAGCAAAGCGCCGATACGAACTCGGGTGGTCGAGATGCCATAGCGCCTTCTCCTAGAGAGGCTTATAGGTGATTCGACGAGCCGTGCGACTTCCAATGATAACTCCACCTTTGTTTGATCGCACCTGCCTGAACACATCATAACCTTGCAAAATCGTGAGTTCCCAAAGCTTTAAGGGGCAGGCTTGCACCTCGTACCCACTCACGAATTGCTTGATGGTCTTAAGCAGATCAAAGGAGACGCCCGTTTGTCCTTCGAAGAAATTTAGATGCTTTGCTCGGGAGAATATAAACGCAGAAAGCCCCTCCTCAACAACAATCGCTCGCCCGCTGTCTTGGGCTTCATCGACGATCGGATCGCTCTTTCTCTTATGTTTTATGAGCGCGCGAAAAGTTGGGGACCAATGCAGAACCGCAGCATGGGCAAAGTGGAATACGTCGTGAAAGCGATATCCGTCCCGGTCTTCAATGTTGTCTGTCAACGGATCCCCAATGAAGACTCCATTCCACTGCAAGCAACTCTGCCCGCTCTTCCGTTCCCTGATGACAATCTCAAACTCTTGGGGAAGTTGTTCATCAAGCGAAAACTTCGAATCGAAAGTTGGGAGCCAGCACTCCGCAGGAGCGAGAAAGCGTCCTCGTGTTTTTGCCAGGTTAAAAGTTGCCACCTTTGCAAACGACACGTCGGACGCTTGCAATGTTTTGAGGAATGAATCCACAAACGCAATTAGCTTTTCGCGCGATTCGCTTCGACCCTGTTCTATAGTGAGCAAATCGGATGCAGCTTGGCCAAGTCCTAAAAGCACGTCATCTAGGCTAGGCATCGTCCCAATTGATGCGAGCTCGCAAACTGGCCATCCTGGAACGTTTGTTGCCGCGATCACTGTCGAGTACTGCGGACCCTTGGTTACAGTCGCAAAAATATCCTCGATATCAAATTGCAGCCGAAGACAAAGTGCTGTGAAGTACCACAGCGCATCTCCAAACTCTTCTTCGACCGATTCTTTGAATTCCGGAAATGCCTCGCCCTCGCGTTTGTGCTTCTTAACTGCTGCCATGACGCTTCCGACCTCTCCAAAGAGGCCGAGCACGATTGGCTGTATTTCATCTGAGCGAAAGCGATCAGTGGATCGGACTCCGCTAGCATATTCGCGAAGTAGAAAAGTTTGCTCTCCAGTCATTGGGTTTTATCCCAATCGAGAGGCTCGCTCACGTATCCGTGCTCACCCGTCGATCCAATCCATTCGATGAACTCACAGATCATGTCGTTTGGGAAATAACGCTTGTGTCCTCGTTTGGCGCAGATGTCGAACCCGTGAAAATTCCTGAAGCGGGCCGGAATTCGTGGGCCCACTCCTCCCCAATAAGTAAAATCGTGCGCCACTAAGATACGGTTGGCTTGCGTGTCGTTTTTGACATTTGCAGGATTGCACGTGCCGTCGGAAAAACTGTGATGCGAATTCACTTGCTGCCACGGTTTGCCGGGAAGTTTGTGGTATATATTGTCGCCGAAGGCCTGTTTCTTGCTGCCGCGCAGGTTAGGTTTTTTGCATTGAAACCTTGGATCATTCCAGTACTCGTTGAAAGTCATTGTCTCGCTTACCACCAGAGCAAACACGAGCCGTCCAGAACGCTTTCGCTTGGCGGTACCAGTGCCCACTATCCAGTCACCGACTTGCGCGTTGGCGCGGATTTTAGGTTTGCACGTTGCTAATGTGCAGACGTTCATGAAGGGGTTGGGCGCGAAGCCAAAGTCTCGTGCGACTACATACGAATAGAGCTCCATGGTTAGCAGCTATATCGTTTGATGGGTCGGGTTGCGCACTCGCTTCCGTCCGGATTCTCCCAATCGTTGGAAGTGCCGACGATGGCGTCGACGATGCTGTCTCCATGCCAACCGACCATGGCGTCTGCATAATTTTTTAGGGCGTCCGGAAGGTCACAATTGTTATCCCCGTGCCCCCACACCCCAACAATTCGCTTACCTTGCTTATGTGCGTACTCGATTTCCCAATCTACCCAAGTGCTGCTCTTCGTAGTTGGGGTGACGTAAACCACCAAGACCCCGGCCCAGTCGATTTGAGGCGCCAAGATCTGAGACTTGATGTAGTCAGGGTCAGACGCGTTATTTTCTTTGCCTGAATGGATTGAGGAGTCCTTGATGTGAAGGCCCTTGGGTTTGACCAAGTCCTTCAGCTTTCCAAGTCCCTCATCGTCCTCGTGAACATGGCTGATGAACACGTTTGAAATGATGTTTTCGGCCATCGCATTACCCGCAAAAGAATGTATGAAAAGAAATTAAGTTGTATGTATATCATACCTCAACCTGAATTGTAGGTTTTTTCAGTCATGCTTTCCCCAGTCCTAGAGATATATGTTGTTTGGCATCCGGACGATGGTGCCGGCCGAGCCATTGCAGATGAAATTATTGCGCATTTTCATGGTACGGCATTTTCGGGACTTATCGGCGGAGCCGTGGAGGTTTTCGTAAGGAGCGAGCCGTGGTCAGCTCCGGGCGATGCTCCTCGAAAGATATTCACCCCGATTTCTCCTCCACCAAATGATGTCGCTGCTGCCATGTTCACTGCTGTGGTGCCCATCTTGGGTAACGGGCTTGCTGGCGCGGTGGAGGATGGCGGGCCGTGGAGTGTCTACTTGAGCGGAATTGTTGCGGCGCAAAAGAGTCGGCCAAAGCATATCGGCCTGTTTCCCTATCGCCTTCACAACAATGCTTGCAGCAACACGCAGCTTGGCAA
This sequence comes from Bradyrhizobium sp. JR4.1, assembly GCF_040548605.1. NCBI lineage: Bacteria > Pseudomonadati > Pseudomonadota > Alphaproteobacteria > Hyphomicrobiales > Nitrobacteraceae > Bradyrhizobium > Bradyrhizobium sp. JR4.1. Next base: position 507,273 of record NZ_JBEPRY010000002.1, on the reverse strand, counting down.
GATCATGGGGGCGTATCAAACGATCGCGGCGAGCGCACCTCACCAAGAGGACACGTCTGCAAATGCCCGATGTCGTGATTTGTCTCAGGCCTTGGCCCAGTTTGTTGCTGGGGATGTCGGGTTGCAGCTGATTGCATTCATCAGCCATACAAAGCGCGTCTCGGCAGCGGAAGCCGCAGATGTGCTTACCTTGATAGAATTGGTGAAGTCGGTAATCGCATCGACGCATCTGAAGGACTATTTTGACGCCCGCGATCTTCAGCCTGGGACTGATTGGGCGAACACCCTCACAAAGTATGCCGGCATCAGTGCGTTTCTTGCGCTGCGTACTGACCTCTATGCTAGCCGCGAATGGTGTCAACGCGAAATGCTAACGGCGAAGCGCGCGGGAATGCCGATCGTAATCTTGGACGCTCTGGGCTATTCAGAAGAGCGGGGCTCATTCCTGATGGATCACGTTCCAAGAACTCCAATTCGAACACTCGACCAGATTTGGAGCAGGCGAGACGTCTATAGAGCACTTAATATTTTAGTTGACGAATGTCTGAAGCGCGCTCTCTGGCAATGTCAGCAAGAACTGGCGAAATCCAGATCGGAAGTTGCTGTTTCTTGGTGGGCGCCCCATGCTCCTGAGCCGGTGACGTTCATCGATTGGATCGAAGCAAATGGTGCGGACATCCCTGCGGGCAGCGATGTTCTCAGAATATTGCATCCAGATCCGCCTCTTGGCCCGGACGAAAGGGAGGTGCTTGAACAAATATTGCGCTTCGGCAGATCTTCGGGGTCATTAGATGTCATGACACCCCGGCAGCTCGCTGCAAGAGGTGGGTGAATGGCAAGAAGGAGACGAGAAGCATTACTGAGGCCGGATGCGCTGCGAGGTGTGCAAATAGCGGTCTCTGTCTCTGAGAGCGAAGACCTAGCTCGACTCGGACTCGTGGAGACACATTTCCGATTGGCTCTCGGGGAGTTAGCCAGAAGCGTACTCGTGAGCGGAGGTAAGCTTGCTTATGGAGGGCGTATTCACCCTGAAGGCTACACTGCGATGCTTATGAAAGAGCTGCAACGATACAATCGGCGGGATAGGCCGCTGTCGATTTGCTTGGCTTGGCAGGAGCACCGAGAACTTTCGAAAGGTGAACTTCAGAAGCAGATTGATGAGTTGGGGCTTCTCGGCGAAATCATTTGTCTAGATGCTGAAGGGCGACCTGTGCCGTGGGATGATCGCGCGAATGCGCCTGTACCAGAAACAGATGCCAAGGTTCGCCGACAAGCACTATCCGGGTTGCGACGCTACATGGCTCAGCACGCAAACGGACGTGTGATAATCGGAGGTAAGCGGTCGAACTTTGAAGGCGAGATGCCGGGAGTGCTTGAAGAGGCGATCGCATCAGTCGAAATGCGGCAGCCTCTATATGTGGTTGGAGGGTTCGGCGGCATCTCGGCAGATGTCGCCGTGCGTATTGGGTTCCTCAACGCAGATTGGCTTCCACAAATGTATCGCGCAGTCGATATTGATAATCGCGCGCTCGGGGCGTTAGACCATCTTCTCGATTTGCGAAGGGAAGGATGGCCGGACAACGGCCTATCAGATGGCGAGAATGCGCAGCTTGCAACCACGTACCGTCCCAGCGAAATCGCGGCGCTAATTAGTCTTGGTTTGGGCCGGCGCTTCGGAGATCGATCGAGACCGACGTCTACGCAGCCCGCACAAGGCAAGCGCAGTCCCGTGAAACGGCCCCGCAAATCGAATTGACTGAATTTCGCGAGAGGGCGCTTGTGTAAGCAAATGGAAGTAAATTCCAAAAACAAAAACGGCCGGATCTTCCGATCTGGCCGCAATGCAAAACTCTTCCGGCTAAGCCTACGCCTTGCGACGCGACCCCTCGCCCAATTCGAAAATTCTTAGCTCGCCTTCTTCGCCGGCGCGGGGGCCGGGCCGACCTTCTTCTGGATGGCGCGCTTCAGCTCGAGGGCGCGGGGCGACAGCACGGCGGCCTTGGCCTTGAGCAGGAAGGGATCGAGGCCGCCATTGTGGTCGACGCTCTTGATCGCGTTGGTGGAGACGCGCAGGCGCACGTTGCGGCCCAGCGCTTCGCTGATGAAGGTCACGTTGACCAGGTTCGGCAGGAAGCGGCGCTTGGTCTTGATGTTGGAGTGGCTGACCGTGTGGCCGACCTGGGGGCCCTTGGCCGTCAATTCGCAGCGGCGAGACATGGCAAAATCCTCAATCTTTCCCAACGATGTGCGGCCGCCATTCGGGGCGCCACGGGCAAATTCTCTGTCCTTGCAGGGAGCGGGCGGACGTATAGGGGGGAAGCGGCGGGACGTCAAGGTTTTGGGGCGGGTTTCGTGCTCCAAGGTAGCTGTCATCGCCCGGCTCGACCGGGCGATCCAGTACTCCGGGCCGGTGCGGCTGACCAGAGGGGCCGCGGCGTACTGGATGCCCCGCCCCAGTGCGCAAGTGCGCACAAGGCGGGGCATGACAGGGGGGCATGACGGCGGTGGAGGTGGCGGGGTGAGGTGCGCGGTTCTGACCCGCCCCGATCACCAAAACGGCAATGATTATCGCGCCTTACCATCACATAAAGGGCGTATTCGCGCCCGAAGAGTCCAGTGGAGTTCCGGACGCGGAGTGGCCCGGACGCATTGCTTGGCGCGGTTTTTGGCTTAAGTAACAACCGTTCGCGCCCCGATTGGATTGTTTCGTGCTCACAACGCCTCATCTTGCGCCAAGTCTGCGTCCAAATGAGCTGCGCCCACATGAGCTGCGCTCAGCGGAGCGGCGCGCAAGGAATCCACGCGCAAGTCATCCGCGCTCTGCCGGCCGCTGGGTCATGGCAGCCCTTGGCGGGCTGGTCTTGGCGTGGGCGGCGGAGCCCGCGGCGGCGCAGGGCAAGCTCGAGGCGCAATACGAGGCGACGCTGGCGGGCATTCCCGTAGGCCGAGGCGCCTGGAACATCGACATCCAGGACGATGTGTTCGCGGCCGCCGCCTCCGGCGGCACCTCGGGGCTATTGAAATCCTTCGCGGGCGGGTCGGGCACCGGCGCCTCGCAGGGCCGCGTGGTCAATGGCGCGCTGGTCGCGACCGGCTACCAGGCCTCCACCACCACGTCGAAGAAGACCGAAGAGATCCGCATCACGCTCGACAAGGGCAATGTGAAGGATTTTGCCATCCTGCCGGAGCCGCCGGTCGATCCCGACCGCATCGTCGTCACCGACGCGCATCGCCGCGGCGTCTGGGACCCGATGACGGCCTCGCTGGTGCGCGTCTCAGGCACCGGCGAGGTGCTGTCGGCGGACGCCTGCCACGGCAGCGCCGCCGTGTTCGACGGCCGCATGCGCTACGAGCTCAAGCTCGATTTCAAGCGTATGGAGAACGTGAAGGCGGAGAAGGGCTATCACGGCCAGGTCGTGGTCTGCTCGCTGTATTTCGTGCCCATCGCCGGCTACATTCCCGACCGTCCCGTGATCAAATATCTCGCCGCCCAGCGCAACATCGAGGTCGCGTTCGCGCCGATCGCGGGAACGCGCATCCTGGTCCCGTTTTGGCTGAAAGTGCCGACCCCGCTCGGGCCGGCCATGCTGGAAGCCACCAGCTTCATCACCACGGCCCAGCCGCCCAGGATCGCGAAGACGCAGTAGAGGGGCGTCCCGTGCTGAATCTCCCTTTTTGGCGAAAATAAACGCAAGCGATTTCAATGGCATCCCTACTGTGCATGGGGTTGTTTTCGCACTTTTTGTTTGGGAGGGCTCCAGGGCCGGGAATCCATTTGACTCCTCCCCGATTCTGATTCGACTCCGCGCCGTCCCCAGCTTTAACGAATCCGCCACCGAAACGTCGCTTGTGCGGCGGGCCAAAACTCCATCTAGTGCGAACCCAATAAGCCTCCCGCGACATCTTGCGAGAACGGAACAGGACTCAAGGGGGAGTCAGCGATTCGGCCGCGATTCGTTCTCAACTCGTTCCGAAGCTTAAAGCCAACGGGAAAAGCGTCGCAAAGTGAGACAGTTGCGCGAGGTTCGGGGAAGGGCGCCGCATTCTCCGCCGTCATGCCCCGGCTTGACCGGGGCATCCAGTACGCCGCGCCCTCTCGGTTTGATCTGCGCCGCCTCTGGAATACTGGATCGCCCGGTCGAGCCGGGCGATGACACCAGCGTGTGAGGCCGGCCCTTCGCGCCCTCGCCCCAAAACAGCACTGACATTCGCCCCAATCGCCATTACCTAATCCTCCAGATGCCTTTTTCCTCCTCCCCCTTCGCTTCCGAGCGGCTTCCCGGCGCCGGCGTCACTGCGGTGCTTGGTCCCACCAACACCGGCAAGACCCATCTCGCCATCGAGCGGATGCTCGCGCATCCCTCCGGCATGATCGGGCTGCCGCTGCGCCTGCTGGCGCGCGAGGTCTACAACAAGATCGCAGCAAGGGTCGGCCCCGACGCCGTCGCGCTTGTGACCGGCGAGGAAAAGATCAAGCCGAAATCGCCGCGCTACTGGGTCTCGACTGTCGAGGCGATGCCGCGGGATCTCGACGTCTCGTTCCTCGCCGTCGACGAGGTGCAGATCGCGTCTGATCTGGAACGCGGCCACGTCTTCACTGACCGCATCCTCAACCGCCGCGGCCGCGACGAGACGCTGCTGCTGGGCGCTGCGACCATGCGGCCGATTATCGAGCGGCTGCTGCCGGGCGTCTCCATGATCACGCGGCCGCGGCTGTCGCAGCTGGAATTCGCCGGCGACCGCAAGATCACGCGGCAGCCGCGGCGCACCGCCATCGTCGCCTTCTCGGCCGACGAGGTCTACGCCATCGCCGAGCTGATCCGCCGCCAGCATGGCGGCGCCGCCGTGGTGCTGGGCTCGCTGTCGCCGCGCACCCGAAACGCGCAGGTTGCGATGTTCCAGAACGGCGAGGTCGATTACCTCGTCGCCACCGACGCCGTCGGCATGGGCCTCAATCTCGACGTCGACCACGTCGCCTTTGCCTCCGACCGCAAGTTCGACGGCTACCAGTTCCGCCGCCTGACGCCGTCCGAATTCGGCCAGATCGCCGGCCGCGCCGGCCGCGCCACCCGCAACGGCACCTTCGGCACCACCGGCCGCTGCGCACCGTTCGAGCCCGAGCTCGTCAATGCGCTGCAGAACCACACCTTCGATCCCGTGAAGGTTTTGCAATGGCGCAATTCGAAGCTGGATTTCGCTTCCCTCGGGGCGCTCCAGGTCTCGCTGAACCTGGCCCCCGGCCACGAGGCGCTGACGCGCGCGCCCATCGCCGAGGACATGCGCGTGCTCGACCACGCCGCCCGCGACGCCGAGGTGCGCGATGTCGCGCACGGCAAGGATGCGGTGGAACGGCTGTGGGAGGCCTGCCAAATCCCCGATTATCGAAAGCTGTCGCCGGCCGCCCATGCCGAGCTGGTCACCACGCTGTACGGCTTCCTGATGCGGAAGGGGTGCATCCCCGACGCCTGGTTCAGGACCCAGATCGACCAGGCCGACCGCGTCGACGGCGATATCGACACGCTGTCGGCCCGGATCGCGCAGATTCGCACCTGGACCTTCGTCGCCAACCGTCCCGACTGGCTGAAAGACCCCGAACGGTGGCAGGGGATCGCCCGCGAGGTCGAAAATAAATTATCGGATGCGCTCCATGAACGCTTGACTGAGCGTTTCGTTGATCGCCGGACCAGTGTATTGATGCGCCGCCTGCGGGAGAACACGAGCTTGAATACTGAAATCGGCAAGACCGGCGAAGTCATCGTCGAAGGCCATGTCATCGGCCGCCTCGATGGCTTCACCTTTGCACCGGATGCGGCGGAAGCCGGCTCCGATGCGAAAGCGTTGCAGGCTGCAGCGCAGGCCGTGCTCGCCGGCGAGATCAACGCGCGCGCCGAAAAACTGGGCAATGCGCCGGACGAGCAGTTCGTGCTGACCTCGGAAGGCGTCATCCGCTGGACCGGCGATGCCGTGGCGCGGCTGTCTGCCGCAGAGGACGCGCTGCATCCGCGCATCCGCATCATCTCCGACGAACGCCTCACGGGCGCCCCTCGAGACAAGGTGCAGGCCCGGCTCGAGCTCTGGCTCAAGACGCATATCGAAAAGCTGCTCGGGCCGCTGTTCGAGCTCAGCAAGGCCGAGGACGTCACCGGCATCGCCCGCGGCATCGCCTATCAGCTCGTCGAGGCGCTCGGCGTGCTGGAGCGCCCGAAGATCGCCAACGAGCTGAAGGACCTCGACCAGCCCTCGCGCGCGACCTTGCGCAAATATGGCGTCCGCTTCGGCGCCTATCACCTCTATTTCCCCGGCCTGCTCAAGCCGGCCGGGCGTGCTCTGGCCGCGCTGCTCTGGGCGCTGAAGCAGGACAATGTCGATCCCTCCGCGCTGTCGGGCGCGCAGCATCTGGCGAGCTCCGGCCGCACATCGTTCCCGGTCGACAAGCAGCTGCCGCGCGACGCCTATCGCGTGCTCGGCTACAAGCAGGCCGGCGAGCGCGCCGTCCGCGTCGACATCCTGGAGCGCCTGGCCGATCTGATCCGTCCGGCGCTGGCCTGGCGCGAGAACGCGTCCGGCGAAAAGCCCGCCGGTGCGTTCGACGGCCGCAGTTTTGTCGTGACGCAGGCGATGACCTCGCTCACCGGTTCGGCCGGCGAAGATTTTGCCTCCGTGCTGCGTGCGCTCGGCTATCGCATGGACAAGCGCCCGCCGCTGCCGGCGAAACCCGCCGCGGCTGTTGCCGAGATCCCTGTTGCTGACGCGGCTGCTGCTGAAGCCTCCAGCGAAGAGACGCCCGCAGCCGAAACGTCGGTCGAGGACGCCGCAGTGCCTGCGGAAACCGCGATCGAAGCCGCCGCCGAGCCTGTGACCGTCGAAGACGCGCCCGGCATGGAGCAGCACGACGAGCCCGTGCAAGACGAGCCGGCGCTCGAAGCCTCCGTCACGCCGGAAGACGCTCCCGGCATCGCGCCGCCTGCGGAAGAGGCTGCGGCACCCGTTGAAGCCGCCGAAACCGCACCTGCCGAGACCGCACCTGCCGAGACCGCGTCTGCAGAGACTGCTGCAACCGAAGCCGCTGCGTCGGCCGATGCGGCTGCGCCTGTGGAAGCCGCGGCAACGCCCGCCGAGCCCGAGCTCATCGAGGTCTGGCGTCCCGCCGGCCGTCACGATGATCGCAAGCCGCGCCACGAGCGCCATCGCAACCAGCGTCATCACCAGCCGCGTCCGCAGGCGGCCGCTGAAGCCGGCGCTGCGCCTGCCGAAGGCGAAGCCCAGCCTGCCGCCGACGGCGAGAAGCGCGGTGAGCGTCATCGCCATGGCGGCGGTCATCGCCGCGATTCTGGTCGCGACGGCGGCAGGGACTTCCGCAAGCCGCGCGAAGGTGGCGCCGAAGCTGCGCCGCGGCCCGAGGGACGCGACGACAAGAACCGCCGCTTCGAGGGCAAGAATGGCGGCAACAAGGACCGCGACAACAAGGATCGCAACAAGGGCAAGTTTGGTGGCGGCGATCGCGACAAGGGTCGCGACAACCGTGGCCGCGACCGCGACAAGGGCCGCGACCGCCAGGGCGGACCCTCGCTGCGTCCCTATGCATCGAGCGCCAATCCGCGCGAACGCGATCGTCCTGTCGATCCGAACTCGCCGTTTGCAAAACTCGCTGCGCTAAAGGAGCAGCTGTCCGGGCGTAAGGAGTAGCGTAGCGTTTTCAAGCGAAGTGCGGAGCGGTTCGCGTGAAGAAAACGCGTCAGAGGGAATAGGGTCACGACCGAGCGGCAGCGCATCGACAAATGGCTATGGCACGCGCGGGTGGTGAAGGCGCGCACCTCCGCTGCCGAGCTTGTCGAGTCCGGCCATGTTCGCGTCAACGGTGCACGCGAGAAATCGCCGGGGCATGCGATCAAGATCGGCGACGTGCTCACCATCGCGCTCGATCGCACTGTGCGCGTCTTGAAAGTCACCGCCTTCAACGAACGCCGCGGCGATGCCGCCTCGGCCCGTGTGCTCTACGAAGAGCTCGGTGAAGGCCATCCGAATTCTCAGCGCAATTAATTGCGCTTTGAATTCATTTCTTGGTCGATCAAGCGCATAAAGCCGTCATGATCGGCCGTTCCTGAGCTTGCGGCGCCGGGCCATCCGCGCTACGCAAGCCGCGACTTTTAAAAGAGCTTTTCGGAGCGTTGGATGACTTACGTCGTCACTGAAGCGTGCATCAAGTGCAAGTACACCGACTGCGTCGAGGTCTGCCCGGTCGATTGTTTCTACGAGGGCGAGAACATGCTCGTCATCCATCCTGACGAGTGCATCGATTGCGGCGTGTGCGAGCCGGAATGTCCCGCCGATGCCATCAAACCGGACACGGAACCGGGCCTGGAAAAGTGGCTCACGGTCAACGCCGACTACGCCAAGAGCTGGCCGAACATCACCCAGAAGAAAGAATCACCTGCCGACGCCAAGGATTTCGACGGCATGGAGGGCAAGTTCGACAAGTATTTCTCCGCGAACCCCGGCTCCGGCGACTAATTCGGGTCAAACTTAACCCTATTAGCGGCGTTACCGCCGAAAACCAGCCCTTAAGACCCCTAAATCATTGATTTTTGCGGGAAATGTGCTATATTGGGCACATTGAGCCGAACCCTGGTTAGCCCCGTCGGCCCCGTTGGGTTCCCGTGAAACCAAATGTCGAACAGGGGCGTGGCAGTTTCCGCGCGCAGGCTGTGTCACAGAAAACGCGTAAAAAGAGTACTTCAGCGAAGGCTTCCCATAAGGACGCCAAGAAAGTCGCCGCGGCCAGCCGTAGCGCATCCAAGGGTCGGACCGCGACTAAGGCGCCGGCTGCAAAGTCCTCGAAGAACAAAAGAAGCGCAATGCCTAACAAGACTGCCAAGCCGGCCGCGAAAGCGACCGTTGCCAAGCCTGTTGCCGCCAAGCCTGCCGCCAAGCCCGCTGTTGCCAAGACGCCCGCTGCCAAGGCTCCCGCTGCCAAGCCCGCCGCGCCAAAGGCTCCTGTTGCGGCTGCTCCTGCCAAGGCTCCCGTCGCTGCCGCCAAGCCGGCCGTGAAGCCCGCGGCTGTTGCGCCGAAGGTCGAGGAAAAGAAGGTCGTGACCCAGCGTCAGGGCTTCAAGGCCAACGAATTCGTCGTCTATCCCGCCCACGGCGTCGGCCAGATCCTGGCCATCGAGGAGCAGGAGATTGCCGGCGCGAAGCTCGAGCTGTTCGTCATCAACTTCATCAAGGACAAGATGACGCTGCGCGTGCCGACCGCCAAGGTCGCCAATGTCGGCATGCGCAAGCTGTCCGAGCCCGCGCTGGTGAAGCGTGCGCTCGAGACCCTCAAGGGCCGTGCCCGCGTCAAGCGCACCATGTGGTCGCGCCGCGCCCAGGAATACGAAGCGAAGATCAACTCGGGCGACATCGTCGCGATCGCGGAAGTCGTGCGCGACCTCTATCGCTCCGAATCGCAGCCCGAGCAGTCCTACAGCGAACGCCAGCTCTATGAAGCCGCGCTCGACCGTCTCTCCCGCGAGATCGCGGTGGTGCAGCACTCGACCGAGACCGAAGCGGTCAAGGAGATCGAGGCCCAGCTCGCCAAGAGCCCGCGTCGCACCGGCGCCAAGTCCGAAGCCGCCGAAGGCGAAGCCGACGCCGAGGGCGATAGCGACGAGACCGAGGGCGGAGCCACGGTCGCCGACGAGGCCGCGTAAGCGGCTCGCGCGTCGATCGCAACAGATCAAAAGCCCGGCCGTTTGGCCGGGCTTTTTGTTTGGGGCGCCGGATGATCTTGCTCGGTCCGTAGGGTGGGTTAGCCGAAGGCGTAACCCACGATGCTGCCGCAAAGAAGTGGTGGGTTACGCTTCGCTAACCCACCCTACAAAGTTAACCAACCTCACTTCACCGGCCGCTTCTCGAGCTTCCGCGCCAGCGTCCGCCGGTGCATCCCGAGCCGTCTTGCCGCTTCCGAGATGTTGAAATCGGTCTCGATCAGGGTCTGGTGGATGCGTTCCCATTCCAGCGTCTTGATCGATGTCGGCCGGGCGTCGAGCGCAACCTCGGCATTGCCTGCGGCCTTGTTGAAGGCGGCCTCGATGTCGTCGGTGTTCGACGGCTTGGCGAGATAGTGGCATGCGCCGAGCTTGATGGCCTCGACCGCGGTGGAAATGCTGGCGAAGCCCGTCAGCACCACGATCAACATCTCCGGATCGTGCGTGTGCAAGAGTTCGACACAGGCGAGCCCCGAGGCGCCGCCGAGCTTGAGGTCGACGACGGCATAGCCGAACGATCGCTCCTCCAGAACTTTCCGCACGTCCTCGATCGAGGCGGCGAGCACGACCTCGTAGTCGCGGCGCTCGAACGAACGTTTGAGGGTGCGGGCGAAGCCGGCATCGTCCTCGACGACGATGAGCGAACGGTCAGGCGTCAAAGCTGCCTCCGATCGCGAGCGTGGCGAGCGGCAGCGTGAGGCGGACCGTGGCGCCGCGCTTCCTGTGGTTCTCGGCGGTCACGCTGCCCCCTAACTTACGCACCACGTTCACCACCAGGAACAGGCCGAGCCCGCCGCCGGCGCGGCCCTTGCTCGACTGATAGGGCTTTCCGAGCTGTGCCAGCATCTCCGGCGCAAAGCCGGGGCCGCGATCGCTGATCGACAGCACGAGATTATCGCCCTCGCGCTCGGCAACGAGCTCGACCCAGTCGCGCGAGACCTCGTAGGCGTTGTCGAGCACGTTGAAGATCACCTGTTTCAGCGCGACGTCTGAGGCGATCGCGACGTCTTCGCCGAAGGTGTTGACGAAATACAGCGTGCGCGCCGAGCGCGCGTCGCGCCACTCTTCCACCAGCGCCGTGACGAAAGCCGCCACCGTCGTCGGCGACGATCCTTCGCCGCGGGCTTCGCCCGCCGACACCAGAATGCCTGTCACGATCGACTTGCAGCGTTGCAGCGAGGTCTCCATCTCCGCGAGGTCCTCGGCCAGCTCCTGATCGGCGGCAAGGTCGGGCATGCGGCGCCAATCGCCGAGGATGACCGAGAGCGAGGCGAGCGGCGTCCCGAGCTCGTGAGCCGCGCCGGAGGCGAGCAGGCCCATGCGCACGATATGATCCTGCTCGGCGGCATGCTGGCGCAGCGCCGCCAGATGCGCGTCGCGCTCGCGCAAATTCCTGTTGATGCGGGTGACGAACACCACCAGCAGCACGGCGTTGAGCACGAAGCCCAGCAGCATGCCGGCAACCGTGAGCGTATAGGTCTCGCTCAGCGGGTTCGGCGGCAGATCGAGCGGCCGATAGGCGACGGTCAGCCAGACGAAGCTCGCGCAGGTCAGCGCGACCAGCGACCAGGTCGAGCGGCCATCGAGCAGCACCGCGCCCAGCGTCACCTGGAGCAGGAACAGCGAGGTGAAGGGATTGGTGGCGCCGCCGCTGAGATAGAGCTGCGCGGTCAGCGCAGCGACGTCCAGCATCAGGGCGACCAGCAGCTCGTTGTTGGTGATCGCGGCGCGATGGCGCACCCACACCAGGCTGGAGACGTTGAGAAATATCAGTGCGCCGATCACCGCGCCCATGCGGGTGAGAGGCAGGGGAATGCCGAGCCAGACATGCACGCCGCCGATGGTCACGATCTGGCCGACCACTGCGGTCCAGCGCAGCTGGATCAGCAGCGCCATGTTCTTGCGGTTGGTCTCGTCGTCGGTCGGCGCAGCGCCGATCAGCTCGCTGCGCGCGTCCGCCTGCGATTGCAGCGTGACGGCGACATGCGTTCTTCCGTCGTCAGGTGGGCTCGACGATCGTTCCAGCATCTGATCCCGTCCTGCGGGCGTCGGCATCGGAGCCGTCGGCCGCTTCGTGGACGAAGCCGCTCCAGGGCTTCCTGCGGCGGAACAGCCCGCCGCCGAATGTGACGATAAGTCTGCCGGCTAGCATGAAAGCCAGGGCAAACCACGTCAGCGCGTAGATCAGGTGGTTATTGGGAAAGCTGATCACGGTCAATCCGCCGATTGGGCCGCCGCCGGATTGTGATCCAGCGTCGGCATCGACGAAGAAGGGCGCGACATGGTCGAGGCCGCGTGCCGCCGCAATCGCGGCAACATCCCGCGAGTACCAGCGGTTATGCTCAGGCACGTTGGTCCTGAGGAATCCGCCTTTTGGCTCCGTGATGCGCAAGAGGCCGGTGATCTCGACCTGGCCGTCCGGATTGCCGTCCCGGCGCGTCGACGCGTCGCGCCGGTCGGACGGCACGAAGCCACGGTTGACCAGGACCAGCGTGCCGTCGCTACGCCGAAGCGGTGTCAGCACCCAATAGCCCGGGCCTTCCTCGGTGACGGCCTGAACCAGCGTCTCGCGGTCATGCATGAAACGGCCGCTGACGCTGACATGCCTGTATTCGTCGTTTGCGGCGGAGACGGTCGGCCATGCCGCCGGCGAGGGGATCGGCTGGGCCGGGGCATGAACGCGCTGCTCGACGCGGTCGATCAGCGCCAGCTTCCAGGCGCGGCGTTCGATCTGCCAGACGCCGAGCGCGATCAGAAGTGCAATGGCCGCGAGCGAGAGGACCGTGAGCCACAAGGACGGGTGCGCAGCGTCGCGGCGCGCCCCGTTTGCCTTGCTCGTCTCGGTCCGGATTTCGTTCATTTCATCCCGTTCATCTGGTGGATCGGCATCATGTTGCTGTTGAGATGGTTCATCACCCACAGCGAACCGGACAGGGCGATCACCACCATGACGATGGTGAAGATCAGCGCCATCATACTCCAGCCGTTCTCGGACGTCGTGTTCATGTGCAGGAAGTAGATCATGTGCACGACGATCTGCACGACCGCGAAGGCCATGATCACGAGCGCGGTGATCTGCTTGCTCGGAAGCGCGCCGCTCATCACCAGCCAGAACGGAATCGCGGTGAGCACGACCGAGAGCACGAAGCCGAGCATGTAGGTCGAGAACGAGCCGTGGGCGTTGGCGTGGCTGTCGCCGTGGTGATGATCGCCCGCATGGGCGGCGTGAGTATCGGTGTTCATCGCAGAACTCCCAGGAGGTAGACGAAGGTGAAGACACCGATCCAGACCACGTCCAGGAAGTGCCAGAACATCGACAGGCACATCAGGCGGCGGCGGTTGGCCTCGATCAGGCCGAACTTCCAGACCTGCACCATCAGGGTCACCAGCCAGATCAGGCCGCAGCTGACGTGCAGGCCGTGGGTGCCGACCAGGGTGAAGAAGGCGGACAGGAAGGCGCTGCGCTGCGGCGTCGCGCCTTCATGGATCATGTGGGCGAACTCCGACAGCTCGATGCCGATGAACGCGGCGCCGAACAGGCCGGTGATCGCCAGCCAGATCTGGGTCTGGGCGATCTTGTTCTGCTGCATCGTCAGCATCGCAAAACCATACGTGATCGACGATAGCAACAGCATCGAGGTGTTCACCGCGACCAGCGGCAGCTCGAACAAATCCTTCGGCGCCGGACCGGCGGCGTAGTTGCCGCCGAGCACGCCGAAGGTGGCGAACAGGATCGCGAAGATGAGACAGTCGCTCATCAGGTAGATCCAGAAGCCGAGCGAGGTGCTGTAGCCTTCCGGATGCGGGTGTTCGTTGGCGAGGTAGAACACCGGCTCGCCGGTTTGCGTGGGATTGACAGCGACAGTCATTTACTTGGCTCCGGCGAGCAGTTTGGTGCGCGCGTCCTCGGCCCGGATGACGTCCTCGGCCGGAATGTCGAAATCGCGGTGATAGTTGAAGGTATGACCGATGCCGACGGCCAGCATTGCGATGAAGCTCGCGGCCGCCAGCCACCAGATGTACCAGATCAAACCGAATCCCATCGCGGTGGCAAGGCCGGCGAGGATGATGCCGGTGCCGGTGCTGCTGGGCATGTGGATCGGCTTGAACCCGGTGAGCGGGCGCTGATAACCGCGCCTCTTCATGTCCCACCACGCGTCATTGTCGTGAACGACAGGAGTGAAGGCGAAGTTGTAGGCCGGCGGCGGCGAGGAGGTCGCCCATTCCAGCGTACGCGCATCCCAGGGATCGCCGGTGACGTCCTTGAGCTGCTCGCGCCTGAGGAAGCTGACTGCGAACTGCATCAGCATCGAGAGGATGCCAAGGAAGACCAGGAAGGCGCCAATGCCGGCGACGATGAACCAGATCTGCAGGCTCGGATCGTCGAACACGCGGAGGCGGCGGGTCACACCCATCAGGCCGAGCACATAGAGCGGCATGAAGGCGAGATAGAAACCCGTGACCCAGAACCAGAACGACAGCTTGCCCCAGAACGGGTCGAGCTTGAAGCCGAACGCCTTCGGGAACCAGTAGCCGATACCGGCGAACGCGCCGAATACGACGCCGCCGATGATCACGTTGTGGAAGTGAGCGATCAGGAACAGGCTGTTGTGCAGGACGAAGTCGGCCGGCGGCACCGCGAGCAGCACGCCGGTCATGCCGCCGAGCACGAAGGTCAGCATGAACGCGATCGTCCACATCATCGGCAGCTCGAAGCGGATGCGGCCGCGATACATCGTGAACAGCCAGTTGAACATCTTCGCGCCCGTCGGGATCGAGATGATCATCGTGGTGATGCCGAAGAAGGAGTTGACGCTGGCGCCCGACCCCATCGTGAAGAAGTGGTGCAGCCAGACCAGGTACGACAGGATGGTGATGACCACCGTGGCGTAGACCATCGAGGTGTAGCCGAACAGCCGCTTGCCCGAGAAGGTCGAGGTCACTTCCGAGAAGATGCCGAAGGCGGGGAGAACCAGGATGTAGACCTCGGGATGACCCCAGATCCAGATCAGGTTCACGTACATCATCGGGCTGCCGCCGAAATCGTTCGTGAAGAAGTTGGTGCCGACGTAACGGTCGAGCGAGAGCAGCGCGAGCACGACGGTCAAAACCGGAAAGGAAGCGACGATCAGCACGTTGGTGCAGAGCGCGGTCCAGGTGAACACCGGCATCCGCATCATGGTCATGCCGGGGCACCGCAGCTTGACGATGGTGCAGATCAGGTTGATGCCGGACAGTGTCGTTCCGACGCCCGCGACCTGTAGTCCCCATATGTAATAGTCGACGCCGACATCCGGACTGTAGCCGATGTTCGACAGCGGCGGATAAGCGAGCCACCCGGTGCGGGCGAATTCGCCGATGAACAGCGAGGCCATCACCAGCACCGCGCCGCCGACCGTCATCCAGAAGCTGAAATTATTCAGGAACGGGAACGACACGTCGCGCGCACCGATCTGGAGCGGCACGACGAAGTTCATCAGGCCGGTGACCAGCGGCATCGCCACGAAAAAGATCATGATCACGCCGTGGGCGGTGAAGACCTGGTCGTAGTGATGGGAGTTGAGATAGCCCTCCGAGCCGCCGAAGGCGAGGGCCTGCTGCAACCGCATCATCAGCGCGTCGGCGAAGCCGCGCAGCAGCATCACGATGCCGAGGATCATGTACATGATGCCGATGCGCTTGTGGTCGACGCTGGTGAACCACTCGCTCCAGAGATAACCCCAGACGCGGAAATAGGTCAGGCCGGCAAACATGATGAGGCCGCCGGTCGCCACCACGGCAAAGGTGCCGACGACGATCGGCTCGTGCAGCGGCAGCGATTCGACGGTGAGCCGGCCGAAGATGAGCTTGAGAAGATCAGGAGACATGCGGGATCTCTTTACGAATCTGACTTCGGACGTTGTCCGAGGAAGAAGGACGAGGACTTCAGCGGCGTGAAACTCGGCCGCTTCAGGCCGGCGCCGAGCAGCGGCGCGGTGTCGAGAGGCGCCGTGATGGAGGCGGTGGTCCTGCCCTGCGGCGCATCGGGCGTGCAGGTGCCGGCGACGAAGGTCGGCTCCGGCCCAAGCGCCGTGCCGCGGCGGGCGTACTTGTCGTAGGCCAGCGGCAGCGTGTTGTTCAGGCCCTCATGGCCGAGGCCGCCCTTGGCGTCGATTGCCATCATCTCGCTCTGGCACATCTTGCCGGTCTCGACGCACATGTTGAGGATCAGGCGGTAGAGATCGGAATCGACGGTGCCGTAGCGCCGCACCGGCTCGTTCTGGCTGGGTTTTTCGAGCTGGAGATATTCGGCGCGGCCGAGCGAGCCGCCGCCGGACTTGGCGCTTGCGATCCAGGCGTCAAAGCCCTTGTCGTCGAGGCCCTGGAAGTTGAAGTGCATGCCGGAGAAGCCGGCGCCGCTGTAGTTCGCCGAAAAGCCCCGATAGGTGCCGGCGTGGTTCACGACGGCGTGGAGCTTGGTCTCCATGCCCGGCATCGCGTAGATCTGGCCGGCCAGCGCGGGGATGTAGAACGAGTTCATCACCGAGGACGCGGTGATGCGGAAGTTGATGGGACGATCGACCGGAGCTGCCAGATCGTTGACAGTGGCGACGCCGTAGTCCGGATAGATAAAGAGCCACTTCCAGTCGAGCGCGACGACGTCGACCTCGAGCGGGGCCTTGGATTGGTCCACGGCGCGGTCGGCATGGATGCGGCCGAGCGTGCGATAGGGGTCGAGCAGATGCGTGCCCATCCAGGTCAGCGCGCCCAGGCAAACGATGATCAAGAGTGGCGCCGACCAGATCACCAGCTCGAGGCTGGTCGAGTGGTCCCATTCGGGCTCGTAGCGGGCCTCGATGTTGGACTGGCGGTAGCGCCAGGCGAACAGCACCGTCAGCGCCATCACGGGCACGACAATCAGGAGCATCAGGACGGTGGAGATGATGACGAGGTCGCGCTGCTGCGCTGCGATATCGCCGGCCGGCGCCAGCACGACGTAGTTGCAGCCGCTGAGCGCAACCGCCAGGGGTAGCAGCGCTAGAATCTTGAAACGGGACAAGGGCCGAGCCTTATGAGAATGAGTTTCTTTTGCGGGGCCAAGGGGTAGCTGCGGCGCAGCAATCCGGACATTGGACAATTTGTCCAATGTTGCACTGCGGGATGTTGCGCCAGACAGGGCTGGATCGCTTGGCGCCTCGCCGGGCGGTCGGCTTTGGTTTTCAGGACGTTAAGGGCGCGCGAATGGCGATGGCACAGACCCCCGCAATGGCAGACCACTCGGGCGAGCACGGCCACGACCAGGCCAGTCCCGGCGAGATCGCTATCGGCGTCATCATCGGCCGCACCTCGGAATTCTTCGACTTCTTCGTCTTCGCGATCGCCTCGGTGATCGTGTTCCCGCGCCTGGTCTTCCCGTTCACGAGCGAACTGACCGGCACCCTCTATTCCTTCATGATCTTCGCGCTGGCCTTCATGGCCCGGCCGATCGGCACCGTCATTTTCATGACGGTCGACCGCGGGTACGGCAAGACGGCCAAGCTGATCTCGGCGCTGTTCCTGCTCGGCACCGCCACCGTCGCGATCGCGTTCCTGCCCGGCTATCACGAGATCGGCGTTGCGGCGATCTGGCTGCTGGCGCTGGCGCGCATCGCACAGGGTCTGGCCTGGGGCGGCGCCTGGGACGGGATGGCCTCGCTGCTGGCGCTGAACGCGCCGCCTTCGAAGCGCGGCTGGTACGCGATGGTGCCGCAGCTTGGCGCGCCGCTCGGTCTGATCGTGGCGAGCGGGCTGTTCGCCTATTTCGCCGGAAATCTCTCGGCCGACGACTTCTTCGATTGGGGCTGGCGCTATCCGTTCTTCGTCGCCTTTGCCATCAACGTCGTGGCGCTGTTCGCGCGCCTGCGCATGGTGACGACGGAAGAATATGCCTCGCTGTTCGAGACCCGCGAATTGCAGCCCTCGCGCATCTCCGAGACGGTGGCGCGCGAAGGCCAGAACATCATGCTCGGTGCGTTTGCGCCGCTGGCAAGCTTCGCTCTGTTCCATATGGTCACGGTGTTTCCGCTGTCCTGGGTGTTCCTGTTCACCCGCGAAAGTCCGGTGCGCTTCCTGATCATCGAGATCGTCGCCGCCGTGTTCGGCGTCGGCGCGATCGTGCTCTCCGGCGTCATCGCCGACCGCGTCGGCCGCAAATCGCTGCTGATGGGATCGGCGATCGCGATCGCGATCTACAGCGGCTTCGCCCCGCAGCTGCTCGATGCCGGCGCGTTCGGCGAGACCATCTACATGGTGATCGGCTTCATCCTGCTCGGTCTGTCGTTCGGCCAGTCGTCGGGTGCGATCGCCTCGAACTTCAAGCAGGCGTATCGCTACACGGCTTCGGCGCTGACCTCCGACATGGCCTGGCTGTTCGGCGCCGGCTTTGCACCGCTGGTCGCGCTGTTGCTGGCGACCAACCTTGGCGTCATCGCCTCGGGTGCGTACCTGCTGTCAGGCGCGTTCTGGACCTTGCTCGCGCTCTGGCTCAGCGGCCAGCGCGAGGCCGGCGATATGGACGCGGGGCGCTGATCGGGCGGAGCTTGTAGGGTGGGCAAAGGCGCGTAAGCGCCGTGCCCACCATCTTTCAATAATCCTGATCGGGAATGGTGGGCACGCTTCGCTTTGCCCACCCTACGGCAGTTTAGCGTACGTCAATCCGCAACAACCTTCACACGATCGCGCACTTTCACCTGCGCGTTGCGATCGAGCCCGTTGAGGACGCGAAAACGCTCGGCCGGGTGATCGACTCCGGCCATGCGGTGGGAGAGCGATTCCACGGTGTCGCCGGGCTGCACGGTGATGACCTTGATGCGCAGCGGGCGCGCGGCCTGGATCTCGTCGAGCGTCAGGCGGCGGAATGAACCGACGGTCTCGCGCGCATTGCGCTCGCTCTCGGTCGACTTCTGCCGTGCCGCGAAGATGAAGCGGTAGACGTCGCTGCCGAACCGCAGCGCATAGACCTTGAACTGCCACTGGTCGCCCTTGGCGGTGGCGGACGCAGCCGGAAAACCGTTGATGGTGATGTCCTCGGTGGAGGCCTTCTCGACGCCTTCCATCCAGCCGGAATTCAGGTAATCGCCGAGCGACTGTTCAGCCGGCACCCGCACGACGTCGAACCGCATCGCCTGCGAGCCGCCGTCGCGCACGCCGATCACGGCCTGCGCAGTGTTGTCGAGCGTAAAATTGTCCGGCGCCTGGAAGGTGAAGCCGAGCTTCGGATGCAGGAAGCGCCGGCCGCGGACAAAACCTTCGCTGGGGTCTTCGCCGTAGACGAGGTTGTCGATCGCGGCGAGATAGGTCTCGCGGTCGCGCTCGCCGCCCTCTGGCGCTGCGTATTGCCGCGCGATGGTCTGCGCGTTCTGCACGCGCTCGGGCGTCGCCGGATGCGACGAGGTGAAATCCTGCGCGCGCGGATCGAGCGAGGTCTTGCCGACCTTCAGTTCGGCATTGCGCTCCATCGCCGAGAGAAAGCGTGCGGCACCATAAGGGTCGAAATGGGCCTTGGCGGAAATCCCGACGCCGACGCCGTCGGCCTCGAACTCCTGATTGCGCGAAAAGCTCGCCATGGTCAGCTTGGTCTTGGCGAGCGCGAGCGCGGTGAGATCGGGATCGTTGCTCATGTCGGTGACGACGCGGGTGACGATCGCGGCCTGGCGGGCCTGGTCCTCGCGCATCGCGGCGTGCTTGGACAGCACATGCGCCATCTCGTGGCTGAGCACGGAGGACAATTCCGACGTATCGCTCGCCAGCGCAAGCAGGCCCCGCGTGACATAGAGCTGGCCGTTCGGCAGCGCGAAGGCGTTCACCGCGCCGGAATTGAGGATCGTGACCCGGTAACCCTGGTCGGGCCGATCGGACGCAGCGACCAGCCGGTCGACGGTCTTGGTGACGAGCGATTCGAGCCTGGCGTCGTCATAGGTGCCGCCATAGCTCGCCAGGATGCGCTCATGCTCCTTCTCGGTGGCGGGGGTCTGGGCGACGGCCGGCTTCGGCTTGGGCATCGCGACGATCGGCGGGGCCGCCGCGGTCTGGAAGCGGCCCATATCGCCGCAGCCGGCAAGGGCTGAACCCAGCACGAGGCATAGCACAGCAGGCGCTGCCCGCAGGCGGCGTTCATTTTGTCCGTGCCGTCCTAGCACCCCATTCACGTCGCTTAACCCGTGCCTGGCCCTTTTTAGGGCCTTACCCCTGTCGGCTCGTTTGCGCCCAGCAACTCGATTTGTCCTACGAGGCGTATATCGATACGCGGCCCCGTATTCCCCTCAGCCCAGCCCCGGACACGAATACGCTTATTTTCCAGAGACTTAAGAGCGATCCCGGCGCTTTCGAACGCGGGTACCATGCGCTTTGAAATAGTCACGGCGAAGCCGCGTGTCCAGTTTCGTCCGAAGTTGAGGTAGGTCATTGCCCCAGCTTGCCGGACCGACAGGACTTTGCCCTCGACCACCACAAAACGCCCGATCCCCGCCAAAATATCGTCCGGACTTTCCGCGTTTTTTATGGCCAACGGGTCAGCCCAGCTGCCCTTTTTTTGGCGTCTCGCCTCGGCCTCCGACGCCATCAGGGCGGCCGCGCAGTCCTTATCGGCGATCTCGGCGGAGACGATGGCGTCGCCCTGGGCGAGGAGCGTCGCCTGCACGGAGATGTCGCTCTCGCCGACAAAGACCAGCGCGCCCTGGCGGCCATAGCGGTCAGGCGTGTCGTCGGCGCTGCGCAGGATCACGTCGTGCCCGACCAGCAGCGAGGTCAGCGCCTGCTTCGTGGTCGCGGTCGGCTCGATGCCGGTCAAGCGGATTTCCCGGCCGTCATCGAGCCGCAGACTGCGCGCATCGATCGCGGTGACGCGGCCTTCGCCCTGGGACTCGAACTGGCACGGGCTCGCGAATGCGCTCTGCCCCGCGACGAGAAGGATTGCGATCAGCTGAAGCCGTTGCGTCACGTTGCCCGGTGAGGTTGCGTTGCGCTCCAATTATAACTCAAGCGCGGTGGGGCGCGAAGACTGTTTGTTCATACTCCGTCATTGCGAGCGCAGCGAAGCAATCCAGAGTCCCTCAGAGGAAAGATCCTGGATTGCTTCGCTGCGCTCGCAATGACGGCGGAGGCACTCTTCCGCATCTCGTCATTCCGCTTTGCGGAAAGCGCGTGTTGATCGCTCATCTGCATCGTCCCGCGCGCTTGCTGCGCTGTCGCGCATGCGGCATGATTGCGGCAACACCAATAACCAAGCCGCCATCAGAGTACGGCGCGATAAGGGAGGCCTTTTTCGATGAAGCATGTTGTGTCGGGTATTTTTGCTGCTGCGTTGGCGCTGAGTGCAAGCGCCGCACAGGCCCAGGACAAGCCGCCACTGAAGATCGGCGGCATCCTCGACATGTCGAGCCTGTATGCCGACATCACCGGCCCCGGCAGCGAGACCGCGGCCAAGATGGCCGTGGAGGACTTTGGCGGTGAGGTGCTCGGCCGCAAGATCCAGGTGCTGGCTGCCGACCATCAGAACAAGGCCGATCTCTCCGCCAATATCGCCCGCGACATGCTCGACAATCAGGGCGTCGAAATGATCTATGACGTCGCGGCGTCCGCGACCGCGCTTGCCGCCGGCGAGATCGCGAAAGCGCGCAACAAGATCATCATGTTCAACGGCCCGGGCTCGATCCGCCTCACCAACGAGGCCTGCGGTCCCTACACCATTCACTATGTGTTCGACACCTACGGCCAGGCCAATGTGACCGGCCTTGCGGCCGTGAAGTCGGGCCTCGACACCTGGTACTTCCTCACCGCCGACTACGCCTTCGGCCAGGATCTGGAGAAGGACACCAGCGCCGTCGTGACCAAGACCGGCGGCAAGGTGCTCGGCAGCGTGCGCCATCCGCTCAACACGTCGGATTTCTCGTCGTTCCTGCTGCAGGCCCAGGCCTCGAAAGCAAAGGTGATCGGGCTCGCGAACGCCGGCGGCGACACCGTCAACGCCATCAAGCAGGCGGCCGAGTTCGGCATCACCAAGGGCGGCCAGAAGGTCTCGCCGCTGCTCGCCTTCGTGACCGACATCGACTCGATCGGGCTCGAGACCGCGCAGGGCCTGTTGCTTGCGGAAGCCTTCTACTGGGATCTCAACGACGACACCCGCGCGTTCTCGAAGCGCTTCCAGGAGCGCATGAAGCGGCCGCCGACCTCGGCGCAAGCCGGTGTCTATTCTTCCGTGACGCACTATCTGAAAGCAGTGAAGGCGGCCGGCACGACCGACGCCGCGACGGTGATGAAAATGATGAAGGAGACACCGATCAACGACTTCTTCGCCAAGAATGGCAAGATCCGCGAGGACGGCCGCATGTTGCACGACATGTACCTGTTCGAGGTCAAGAAGCCGTCGGAATCCAAGGGCCGCTGGGACGACTACAAGCTGCTCGCCACGGTGCCCGGCAGCGAGGCGTTCCAGTCGCTGGAGCAGTCGCGCTGTCCGCTGGTGAAGAAATAAACACCGTCATTGCGAGGAGCGAAGCGACGAAGCAATCCAGGCTGTCTCCGCGGAAACGCTTCGCTCGCAATGACGAGTGTGGTGATAGATCAAGCAAAACAACGACAAGGGAGAAGCCCCATGAACGACATGGTTCTGCAGAAGCTCGAGGGTGGGCTGCTCACCATCACCATGAACCGGCCCGAGCGGAAGAACGCGCTCAACCCGGACATGGTCGCCGGGCTGGTCGTGGCGGCGCGTCGCGCGGCTGATGATCCGGAGGTGCGCGCGGTCTTGTTGAAGGGCGCGGGCGGCTCGTTCTGCGTCGGCGGCGACGTCAAGTCGATGGCGGAGGGCCGGGCGCCGCTGCCGTTCGAAGTGAAGATGGCGAACCTGCGCCGCGGCATGGAGGTGTCGCGCATCCTGCACCAGATGCCGAAACCCGTGGTGGCGCAGCTCGATGGCGCGGCGGCCGGCGCGGGTCTGTCGATGGCGCTGTCGTGCGACCTCCGCGTCGCCTCCGAATCCTGCAAGATCACGACCGCGTTCGCAAAAGTCGGCTTCTCCGGCGATTACGGCGGCACCTATTTCCTCACCCAGCTGCTCGGCAGTGCGCGGGCGCGCGAGCTCTATCTGACCTCGCCGGTGCTGACCGCGAAGGAGGCTCATGCGATCGGCATGGTGACCAAGGTCGTCCCCGACGCCGAGATCGACGCGGCCGCGCACGAGCTCGCGCTGTCGCTGGCGCAAGGCCCGTCGATCGCGCTCGGCTTCATCAAGCGCAACATCAACAATGCCGAGCATCTCGCGCTGGAGGATTGCTTCGACGGCGAGGCGATCCACCACACCCGCTGCAGCGACACCGAGGATCACAAGGAGGCCGCAAAGGCGTTCGTCGAGAAGCGCAAGCCGACCTTCAAGGGCGCATGACGATGGCGCCCTATATGCGGTTGCGGCAGATCTGCCTGGTCGCGCCGCAGCTCGCGCCCGTGATCTCCGACATCGCTGATATCATGGGCCTCGCTGTCTGCTACCGCGACGGCAATGTTGCGAAATACGGCCTGGAGAACGCGCTGCTGCCGGTCGACACGATCCTGCTGGAGGTGGTCGCGCCGTTCAAGGACGGCACCACGGCCGGCCGCTTCATCGAGAAGAGCGGCGGGCGCGGCGGCTACATGGCGATCTTCTGCTGCAACGATCCGGACGAGCGCGGCCGGAACGCCAACGCGCTGGGCGTGCGCACCGCCAACGTCATCGACCACGCGCCCTATCACGGCGTGCAGCTCCACCCCCGCGACTGCCGCGCCGCCTTCATCGAGTTCAACCACACCGAAGGCAGCGACGACATTTTGGGGCCGTATCCACCTGCCGGCCCTGACTGGCAAAAATTCATCCGCAAGGACGTGACGCAGGCGCTGACTTGCGTAGAAATGCAGAGCCCAGACCCGCAACGGCTGGCCGAGCATTGGGGCAAGATCATCGGCGTTGCGCCGACTGGCGATGCCGAACTGAAGCTGCCCAACGCAACATTCCGCTTCGTGAAGGGCGCCAGCGAAATCATGAGCGCGCTGGAGTTTCGGGTCACTGATGTTGCCGGCGTGCTGCATGCTGCGAGGGCGAAGGGACATGCCGTGGCGGGCAACGAGTTCTTGCTCGGTGGGGTGACGTTCCGCGTCAGTTGAGTGCTTGGCAGTGATCCGTCACCCTGAGGTGCTCACCTCTTCGGCGAGCCTCGAAGGGCGACGGCCACCGGCGGGGCCGCTCATCCTTCGAGGCTCCCCGCACGGTGCTATGCAGCGCGCGGCTCGCACCTCAGGATGACGGTCTGGATACGGCGGGTGCACGAAGAATAAGAAGGGGATCACTCCATGCCGCATCCGCTCGATAGCTTCTTTGCACCCGCCAGCATCGCGCTGATCGGTGCCTCGCGCGATCATGAGAAGATTCCGGGGCGGCTCTTGTCGATGTTGCGCAAGAACGAGTATCCCGGAAAAATCTATCCGGTGAACCCGAATTACGCCGAGATCGACGGCCTCATTTGCTACAAATCGATCACCGACATCGGCACGCCGATCGATCTCGCAATCATCCTCATTCCCGCCCGCGCGGTGCTTGCCGCGCTCGAGCAATGTGCCGCCGCCGGCGTGAAGAACGCCGTGATCATCTCCTCCGGCTTTGCCGAGGAGGGCGGGGAGAGCGCGGCGATGCAGGACGCGATCGCGGCGCTGGCGAGACGCACCGACATGCGGATTTCCGGCCCGAACGCCGAGGGTTTTTTCAGCCAGGTGCAGCGCGTGGCGGCGACGTTCAGTCCCGCCGTGGACGTCAAGCCGGGCGTGGTGCCGCTGGTCGCCGTGACGAAGCGGATCGGCATCGTCGCGCAGAGCGGCGGCATCGGCTTTGCCTATTATCACCGCGCCAGCGCGCTCGGCATTGCCGTGAGCTATGTCGTCAGTGCCGGCAACGAATCCGATCTCGGGGCCGGCGAGTTCCTGGACTACATGGTGCAGGACGCTTCCACGGACGTGATCCTGCTGTTCATCGAAGGCATTCGCGACGTCGACAAGTTTCTCGCGGCAGCGCGGCGCGCGGCCGAGTTGAAAAAGCCTGTCATCATGACGAAAGTCGGCCGCTCCGGCGCCGGAATGCGCGCTGCCGCCTCGCACACCGCGAGCATGGCCGGATGGTCGGCGGCCTACGACGCGGTGTTTGCCAAATATGGCTTCATCGTCTCCAACGATCTCGACGAAGCCCTGACGATCGCAGCGGTGCTTGCGAGCAATCCGTTGCCGAAAGGCGATCGCGTCGCCGTCGTCACCGTCTCCGGCGGTGCCGGCATCTGGGGCGCCGATGCCGTGGCGCTGCAAGGTTTGCAGATGCCGGAGCTCTCCGAAAAAGTCCAGGCGCAGATCAGGACGCTGATGCCGTCCTACGGAACCGCGCGCAACCCGATCGACGTCACCGCGCAGGGCGTGACCTCGGGCGGCTTGCAAAAGAGCGTCGATGTGCTCACCGCATCCGACGAGATCGACGCGATCCTGGTCGTGCTGTCGCTGTCGAGCGAGATCCGCAAGCCCTTTAGGGAAGCCGAGCTGACGTCGGTGCTGGCAGCGCAGCACAAGCCTGTGGTGTTCTATTCCTACACGGTGCCGTCCGATTTCGCCCGGCGCGAGCTTGCCAAATCCGGCGTCGTGGTGCTCTCGGGCCTCACCCATGTCGGCGTCGCGATGCGGCAACTCGTGGACTACGCCAAGTTCAAGCTCCAGAAGCCCTTGGACGTTGCGCAAGTCCCTGTGCGGGACATCTCTGCGCACCTGCAATCGCCGGCGCTCTCGGAAGCCGACAGCAAGGCATTGCTCCGCACCGCGGGCATCGCGCTGCCGGACGAAGTGCTGGTGAAGGACAAGGGCGGGCTCGACGACGCCGTCGCCCGCATCGGCTTTCCGCTGGTGCTGAAGATCCAGTCGCCGGACATCGCGCACAAGAGCGAGGTCGGCGGCGTGCGCGTCAATATCACCACAAAGGGCGAAGTGTTTCTGGCGTTCGAGGCGCTGCTCAACAACGCGCGCAAGCACAGGCCTGAGGCGGCCATTCAGGGCGTGCTGGTCTGCCCGATGGCGAAGCAGGGTGTCGAGATCATCATCGGCACGATGACGGACAAGACGTTCGGGCCGATGGTGATGGTGGGCCTTGGCGGCATCACGACAGAGCTATTCCGCGACGTCGTCTATCGTCCGGCGCCGGTCAGCGCAGAAGAAGCCGGCGCGATGCTGGCGCGCTTGA
The DNA here is from genome assembly GCF_040548605.1 of Bradyrhizobium sp. JR4.1. Lineage (NCBI taxonomy): Bacteria > Pseudomonadati > Pseudomonadota > Alphaproteobacteria > Hyphomicrobiales > Nitrobacteraceae > Bradyrhizobium > Bradyrhizobium sp. JR4.1. Next base: position 481,272 of record NZ_JBEPRY010000002.1, on the reverse strand, counting down.
AAGCCGCACCGCTGCTGACAGGATTTCGCGGGGCCGCGATGGCGGATGTTGCGGCACTGTCGCAGTTGATCGCGGATATCTCTCTGCTTGCCGCGCAGCATGCAGAGGAGATCGCGGAGATCGAGCTCAACCCGGTGCTGGTGCACGCCGAAGGCCAGGGCGTGACGATCGTGGATGCGCTGGTGGTGGGGCGGAAGTAATCCCTCTCCCCTTGTGGGAGAAGGTGGCTCGCCGCGAAGCGGCGAGACGGGTGAGGGGTTTCTCTCCGCACGCACAAGCGCAAGAGAATGGCTTGCGGAGGCAACCCCTCATCCGGCGCTTCGCGCCACCTTCTCCCACAAGGGGAGAAGGAAGAAAGGACCTACCGCCCCCTGAAATTCGCCACGCGCCGCTCTTCGGTGGCCTTCACGCCTTCCTTGAAGTCTTCCGTCGCGCGCAGGCTCGTCTGCTCCTCGAGCTCGTGATTGGTCGCCGCCATGACGCGGTCGGCCAGCCCGGCGCGCATCGTGGCGCGGGTGGAGACGAGCCCGAGCGGGGAGCATTCGGCGATTTCCCCGGCGAGCTTCAGTGCCGCCGCCTTGACCTGGTCCTGCGGCACCAGCTCGTTGGCGAGGCCCCATTTGAAGGCCTCTTCGCCAGTGACGCGGCGGCTGGTGTAGAACATCAGCTCGGCGTTGTTCTTGCCGATCAGCTCGGGCAACGTCACGGTCAGGCCGAAGCCGGGATGAAAGCCGAGCTTGGTAAAGTTCGCGGAGAAGCGCGCTTCGGGGCAGGTGACCCGGAAGTCCGCCGAGACCGCGAGGCCCAGTCCGCCGCCGATCGCGGCGCCCTGCACGGCCGCGACGATCGGCTTCTTGGCGCGGAAGATGCGCACGGCCTGGATGTAAAGATGGTTGATCGCCCCGAGGCTGTCGGCCGGATCGCCCTTGGCCGTCTTATCGGCTTCGCGCGCCTCTTGCGCCTGTCGTGCCGGGTCCTGGAAATTGGCGCCGGCGCAAAACGCCTTGCCCTGCGCCGACAGCACCGAGGCGCGAATCTCGATGTCGCGATCGAACTCGTCGAGCGCGTCCGCGATCTGGTTGATCAGCGAAATGTCGAAGAAGTTGAGCGGCGGGCGGCGTATCTCGATGGTGCCGACGTGACCAACTTTTTCGACGCCGATATCTTTATAGGTGCTCATGATGTCCTCGAAGAGTTAGCGCAAACCAAGCCCGCGGGCGATGATGCCGCGCAGCACCTCGGTAGTGCCGCCCTGGATGGTGAGTTTCGGCGCGGTCTTGATGGCGAAGTCGAGCTGCCGCTCCAGCGTCTCGCGGTTGGTCGCGGTCTCCTCGACGAAGGCGGCGAGATCGCGCACGCGGTGCGGCAGCTGCTGCTCCCACACCGTGCCGATGTCCTTGACGATGGAGGCTTCGACGACCGGCTCCTTGCCGGCCTGCAGCATGCCCGCGACCGAGACCGACATGCGCCGCATGGTGTGGAGCTGCGCCACCAGCCGGCCGATGCCTTCGGCACTGCGGGTATCAGGATTGGGGCCGACCGCGCGAACCAGCTCGGTCAGCACGTAATAGGTCTCCAGGAAACGCTCGGGGCCCGAACGCTCATAAGCGAGCTCGCTCGTCGCCTGCTTCCAGGCGCCGTCGACTTCGCCGAGCACGTGATCGTCGGGTACGAAGAAATCGGTGAACACGACCTCGTTGAACTCGTACTGGCCGGTGATCTGGCCGATCGGGTTCACCTGGATGCCGGGCTGCTTCATCTTGACCAGGAACTGGGTCAGGCCGTGACGGCGGTTTTCCTTGGTCGGCTGCGACGTCCGGAAGATCGCGATCATGTAATCGGCGATGTGCGCCGACGAGGTCCAGATCTTGGTGCCGTTGATGAGATAGCCGCCGTCGGTCTTGGTCGCGCGCGTCTTCGCGGCGAACAGGTCCGAGCCGGAGTTCGGTTCGCTCATGCCGATCGCGAAGCAGATCTCGCCGCGGCAAATGCGCGGCAGGATGTCCATCTTGATGTGCTCAGGCGCGTATTTGATCAGCACCGGCCCGCTCTGGCGGTCGGCGACGAAGAACCGCCGCGTCGGCGCGTTGGCGACGCGCATCTCCTCCGTCACCACGTAACGTTCGAGGAACGAGCGCTCCTGGCCGCCATATTTCTTCGGCCAGGTCATGCCGAGCCAACCTTTGGCGCCGACCCGGCGGGAAAATTCCGGCGCGTCGGTGTCTTCGCGGTTGGGCTTGTGCGGATCGAACGTGCCGGCGGCGATTTCCTCCGCAAGGAAGGCGCGCACTTCCTTGCGCAATTGCTCGCATTTCTCGGGCAGGCGGATCGGATCGAAACGGAGGGCAGCGGTCATTGTTGTCTCCGTTCCTGATCAGCGCGAAGCCACGAGCGGCCACAATTCGTCGGCGCCGCGGTTTGCAATGAGCTTGCCGAGCTCGACGGCCCAGTGGCTTTCCGAACCGAAATCGTCGCGCCAGGCCAGCGCCCGCAGCGAATAGCGGTGCAGGATGTGCTCCAGTGTGAAGCCGATCGCGCCATGGACCTGATGCGCAATGGCGCCGCCCTTTTCCGCGGCTTCCGCGCAGCGGATTTTCGCCGAGGCGGCTTCGAGGTAGACCGCGTCGTCGAACGATCTTGCGTTCGCGATGGCATCGGCGGCCGAGGTCGCCGCGGCAAGAGCGGCAGCCGACTCGCCGGCGAGGCGGGCGAGATTGTGCTGCACCGCCTGGAATTTGGAGATCTTCTTCTCGAAGGCGACGCGCTCATTGGAATAGCGCACGGAGATGTCGAGCATCGATTCCAGCGCGCCCGCGATCTGAAGGCTGCGCGCGACGCCGCCCATCAGCATCATTGTGGTCTGGTCAAAGCCCTTCGGGGCGGGTTTGATGGCGACGGGCTGGACCTTGTCGAGCGTAACGGTGTCGCTGTGGTCGTAGCCGACATTGAGTCCGGTCTCGATCCGACCCTTGCTTGCGTCGACCAGTGCGATCGAGGCGCCGTCCTTGCCGTGGGCCAGCACTGCGAAGTGCTTTGCCGCCTTTGCGAAGGGCACGCCGCGAGCTCGGCCGGAGAGCGCACCATCGGCATCCAAGGTGATGCGATCCTTGGGCGAGGCCGGCAGCACCGTCATCTCGCCCTCGGGGGATGCGATCTTCGCCTGCGCCAGCAGCCAGCCGGCCAGCATGGTTTCGGCCAGGGGAACCGCGACTGCGAAACGGCCGGCGGCGTTCAGCAGCGCAAAACCGTCGGCAAGACTCGCGCCGGAGCCGCCGAGATCGTCCGGCACCCAGGCCAACGGCAGGCCGGCTTCGCTCAGCGCCTGCCACAGCGGCGCCTGCCACGAATCCTTCTTGTCGTTGTTGACGGTCTGCGGATCGGCGAGATCGGCGAAGATTTTCTCCGCGGTCTCGACGACGATATTGTCACTCTCCGCCACAGCGTTCCCCGTGTCTTGCCATTGGCGCATCCGGCCCAGTAGGGGCGGACGCGCAGGTTCTTCTTGCGCCCGATGATCCGAAAAAGCCATGGCCCTGACAAGCGTTGATCGCAGATCAACCTGCGGCGCGGGCATGGGCGCAAGGGACTATAGAAGGCTAATTCCGCTTAGCGGAGTTTGCTCGATTTGCAGGGCGCGGCAAACTCGCTAAACAGAACGTCGATATTCAATCAAGGGGAAGGACATCCGGATGGCCAAGGACAGTTTGTACGCAATCGTGACGGGGTCCGCCTCCGGCCTGGGTGCTGCGACCGCGGAAATTCTCGCACGGAGCGGGGCGCGGCTCGTCATCAACTATTCCTCGAGCCAGAAGGAAGCGGAGGCGACCGCGGAGCTTTGCCGCAAGGCGGGCTCACCGGAAGTTCTGGTCGCGCAGGGCGATGTCTCGAAGGATGACGATTGCCGCAAGATCGTTGCGGCAGCTGGCGGCTGGGGCCGGCTCGACGTGCTCGTCAACAATGCCGGCACCACCAAGCATGTCGCCCATGCCGATCTCGACGGATTGTCTGCGGAAGATTTCCAGCGCCTGTACGGCGTCAACACCATCGGCCCGTTTCAGATGGTGCGCGCGGCGCGCAGCCTGCTCGAGGCCGGCGCCAAGGCCTCTGGGCGGCCGTCCGCCGTGGTCAACATCTCCTCGGTCGCCGGCATTAGCGGTGTCGGATCGTCGATCGCCTATGCCGCGAGCAAAGGCGCGCTCAACACCATGACGCTGTCGCTGTCGCGTGCGCTGGCGCCGCTGATCCGCGTCAACACGGTATGTCCCGGCTATATCGATACGCCCTGGTTCACCAAGGGCCGTGGCGAGGCGGGCGCCAAGCAGGTGCGCGACAGCGTCGTGGCCAAGGTGCCGCTGAAGGTCGCATCTTCGGCGGAAGACATCGCCCAGCTCGTCTGCTTTCTGGCGATGCCGGCCTCCAGCAACATGACCGGCGAGGTCGTGCGCATGGATGCGGGGATGCATTTGGTGACGTGAGGGCGCGCGGCTAGCGCGGCAAATACGGGCGTCGTCCCGGCCTAGTGCGCAATTGCGCACGGGGGGCCGGGACCCATAACCACAGGCCGTGGTTGTTGCGCGAAGTCGGCAATTCCCAATCTTCGCCAAACCAAATTCGGTGGCTATGGGTCCCGGCCTTCGCCGGGACGACACCGAACTTGTTGATCGACCACACCGCAAAGCGACTGTGGTCTACCCCTTGATCACGCCGCTCGCCACCAGCCGGTGCCAGATGAACAGCACCACCACGGCGCCGATGGTGGCCATGATGAATCCCGCGCCCTGGTCGGGACTGTAGTGCCCGATGGCTTGGCCGATGAACGTCGCGAGAAATGCGCCGGCGATGCCGAGGATGGTGGTGAGGATGAAGCCGCTCGGATTGTTCGGTCCCGGCGCCAGCCAACGCGCGATGAGGCCGGCGACGAAGCCGACGACGATGATCCACAACAAGCCACCCATGCTCATGTCCGTGCTCCCCTCGTTTGACTAAACTAAATCAGACTCTGCCCGCGATCTCTTGCTCGGTCGGCAGCCGTCCGTCCGGCGTCAGATGATCGACCACCTGCGGCAGATATTGGCTGAGGCCGGAGAGCAGCTCGTCACGCGACAAGCCGCTCTGGGCCGACAGGCTCTCGATCTGGTCGGCGCCGAGCGCATTGGCGAGATCGCCTGGTGCGATCGCCTTGTTCTCGCCCTTGCCGACCCAGGTATTGGCGGCGTCGCCATGACCGCTCCGCTGGAGCTGGTTGAGGAGATCGCCGAGACCGCCGCTGAGCACGCTGCCGGCCGCGCCGCCCGCGAGCAGGCCGCCAAGGCCACCCTTCAACAGGTCACCGAGGCCGCCGCCAGCGCCTGCATTCACCGACGGGGGGAGATGCGTCGGCGTCGGTGCCGGGGACGGCTGCGGCGCGCTGCCGGTTTGGTTGCCGCTCAAATGCTTGAATGCCTTCCAGGCGAGCAGGCCAAGGAGCGCCATGGTCATTGGCGACATGCCGCCGCTGGATGAGGATTGTGAACTCGGCGTGCTTGGGCCGCGCGGGCCGTTCTGCATGCCGTTGAGGACGTCGAGCAAACCCATGGCGTTCTCCCTTGGCGCTTTCTTGCTGGTAACAAGCCCCGATCGAAAACATATGAGGCCGTCATGACGGTTACAAGGCGATTGCGCCGCAACTGCGGGAATGGGCAGCAGGCAGCGCCTCTGCTATCGAGGGCAGACCGTTAAGGAGACAAGCCAAGGTGGTTACGGATCGACCGATCGTGGTGGCCGGCGCAGGCGCCATCGGATGTTTCGTCGGCGGCACCCTGGCGGCTGCCGGCCGCCGCGTCGCGTTCCTGGTGCGGCCGCGGGTGAAGGCCGAGATCGAGCGGTTCGGCCTGCTTCTGACCGATTTCGACGGCTCCGAGAAGAAGATCGGCGCGGGCCAACTCGCGCTGTCGGAAGATCCCGCGATCTTCCACAGCGCCGGCATCGTGCTGGTCACGGTGAAGAGCGCCGACACAGCCGGTATCGCGGACCAGATCGCGCAGCATGCGCCGCAGGAGGCCGTCATCGTCTCGCTGCAAAACGGCGTCGGCAATGTCGCGGTGCTGCGCGAGCGCCTCGGCGACCGCCGCGTGCTCGCCGGCATGGTGCCTTTCAACGTGGTCGCGATGGACGAGGGCCGCTTCCACCGCTCGACCTCCGGCGACATTCATGTTGGTCAAGATGATACGAACACGGCCGCAGCGCTGTCGGTGCCGGGGCTCACCATGCGCGCGAGCCGTGACATCATCGGCGTGCAATGGGGCAAGTTGATCATCAATTTGAACAACGCGCTCAGCGCCTTGTCCGACATGCCGCTCGCCGCGCAATTGGCGAACCGCGACTGGCGACGGCTGTTCGCCGATCAGATGGCGGAGGGGCTGGCTGCAATGAGGGCCGCCGGCATCACACCGGTCTCGGCGACGCCGATCCCGTCGTCCTTGACGCCGACCTTGCTGAGACTGCCCGACCCGATTTTCAACCTGATCCTGGGAAGGACCATGAAGATCGATCCCGAGGCGCGTTCCTCGATGTGGCAGGATTTGAAGCAGGGCCGCAAGACCGAGATCGACTATCTCCAGGGCGCGATCATCGCGCTCGCCGAGCAGAACAATGTCAACGTGCCGCTGTCGCGCCGCATTGTTGCGCTGATCAAACAGGCTGAGGCCGCGGGCAAGGGTCCGCCGCGGCTGACGCCGCAGCAGATTCGCGGGTAACGCATGAGTGCAGGCTGCGCGACCGGAGGAGCAACGATGAAGCGTCATCTGATGATCGGATTCGCGTTGGCCGCGCTCTGCGCCGCGTCCTCGATCGCGGAGGCCCGGCCGCCGACGGTCATGAACTCTCCCGGCTATGACAGGCGATTGCAGGAGAGCCGCTCGCAACTGGGCAGTTCTCCGACGACAACGGCGCCTGCGAATTCCCCGGTAGCTCAACCGAAGCGCAGCAAGAAGAAGCCTCTGAACTGAGGATGTAAGCGCGGTCTCCATCACACCCGTCATTGCGAGCGCAGCGAAGCAATCCAGAATCCCCACGCGGAAAGACTCTGGATTGCTTCGCTGCGCTCGCAATGACGGCGGTGACTCAGCCCTTCTTCGCGGGCTTGCTCGGCGTCGGGCTGAACAGCTTTTTGATGTCGTTCAATCCATCCGACAGCCGCGGCCATTCGCAGGAGAACGAGCCCTTGGTGCACGGGGCGCCTTTCGGCCGCGGTCGCGCGTCGCCGATGGCGGCCTGCTGGACCTTGGGCCGCTCGACCGGCACCGGCACGCGCTCGACCTCGGTTCGCAACGCGACCCGCTGGAGCTGCTGCACCTGTTGTTCCTGCTGTTCGCGCTGCTGGCGCGCGGTGGCCTGCGCGGCTTCATTGCTGCGGCGCTGATTTGCGAGATAGGCGGTGTAGGCTTCGTCGATCTTCTTCTGCTCCTCCGGTGTCGGATTGGGGCCGGCGATGTCGAAGGTGCGGTCCTGGAGGAAGTCGTAATAGGAATAGCCGCCGCCTGCCTTGCGCCGGCCGGCGAATTTGGCGTTGCAGTCTGCAAGCGCAGCCGTCTTCTCGGATTTGGTCGTGGCTTTCTCGGCGGCGTCGGCGCAGGCCTCGAAGTCAACAGGCGCGCGCTTCCACCATTGTGCCTGGGCATGCGACGGCGCCAGCAGGAAAAATCCTGCTGCGGCAACGACAAGCGCCGCACGACGCGATGCAACTACGTCCGACATTCTACGAGAGCATTCCTTGCAAAACTCAACCCGAACTGAGTCGGGCTGATTTTTGCCCCTTTATGGCCGGCTTGTCACCCATGGAACCCGGGATTTTCATGGCTGTGATGCTGACATTTTTTGCTTGACGTGGCGCAGGAGTCACAGCGTCACTTCATCCTGCGCTCGCCTCATTGGCGAGGCCAAGAAAACGAAGTGGAAACGCCTGATGCTGCTGCCCCTGTCCGATGTGCCGCGCTGGTACGCCGAGCGCAAACCGCAAGGCACGATCGCCGTCCGTCACGGGCAGGATACGCTGACATGGGACGCGCTCGAACGCGGCGCCAACCGGCGCGCACGGGCGTTCATGGCCAAGGGCGTCAGGCCCGGCGACTTCGTCGCAATCGGGTTGCCCAATGGCAATGCGTTCTTCGAGACCTCGTTTGCGGTGTGGAAATGCGGAGCGACGCCGACCTCGCTGTCATGGCGGCTGCCGCGCGGCGAAGCCGCCGCGGTGCTCGATATCCTGAAGCCGGCGCTGGTGGTCGGCGGCGAAGCCGATTGGAATGCGCCGAACCGTCTGCCCGCGGATTTCATGCCGGAAGGGTTTTCGGACGAGCCGCTCACCGCACCGGTGGCGCGCTATTGGAAAGCGATGACCAGCGGCGGATCGACCGGGCGGCCGAAGGTGATCCTCGATCACCAGCCGGCCGTGATCGACACCGTCGCCGCGCCGCCGCTCAACGTCCCCTTCGGGGTCTCGCTGCTCAATCCCGGTCCGCTCTATCACAACGCGCCGTTCATCGTGTCGCACTACGCGCTGTTCACCGGCGGCCAGCTCACCGGTCTCGTCAAGTTCGACGCCGAGGAGGCGCTGCGACAAATTGCGCGCGAGCGCGTGCAATGGGTCAATTTCGTGCCGACCATGATGCACCGGATCTGGGCGCTGCCGGAGCACGTGCGCAACGCCTATGACGTGTCGAGCCTGCAGACCGTCTTCCACATGGCCGCTCCGATGCCGCCCTGGCTGAAAGAGAACTGGATCGCCTGGCTCGGGCCTGAGCGGATCTGGGAGCTCTATGGCGGTACCGAGCGACAAGGCTCCTGCATCATCTCCGGCACGGAATGGCTGACGCACAAGGGCTCGGTCGGCAAGATCGGCGAGATGGCGCGCTTGCGCATCATCGGCGAGGACGGCAACGACGTCGCGCCGGGCGAGAGCGGCGAAATCTATTTCCTCAACAATGACGGCAAGGATGCCACCTATCACTATCTCGGCGCCGAGCCGAAGCGCCGCGCGGACGGCTGGGAATCGCTCGGCGACATCGGCAGACTGGACGCGGAAGGCTATCTGTATCTCGGCGACCGCCTCGCCGACATGGTGCTGCGCGGCGGCGCCAACATCTATCCGGCCGAGGTCGAAGCTGCCGTCTCCGCCTGTCCGGGCGTGCGCTCCTGCGTGGTGGTGGGATTGCCCGATCCGGAATTGGGCCAGCGCGTGCACGCCATCATCGAGCCGGATTGCGATGCGGACGGTCAGGCCATCGCCGACGGCATGGCGGATTTCCTCAAGGACAGGCTGAGCCGCTACAAGCATCCGGAGAGTTTCGAGATTGTCAGCGCCCCGCCGCGCGACGATTCCGGAAAAGTTCGCCGCACGCTGTTGCGCGACGAGCGCGCAACATGGATGAAGGAGGGGCGCGCCTTCCGGATTTTGCCGGCAAGGGCGCGGGCGCACGCCGATTAAGAGAATTCACGGGAAGGACCGAGATTATGACCATCACCATCGCCGCGAACGCCGTGCCGAAGCCGCCGGCCGAGATCATCGAGGGTTTTCGCGGTGCGCCGACCTCGGTCATTTCGGACAATCTCGGCCGGCTGCCGGGCGCGGTGGGGCTCAAGCCCTATCATCGCGGCGCCAAGCTGGTGGGCACGGCCTTCACGGTTCGCACCCGTCCCGGCGACAATCTCGCCATCCACCGCGCGCTCGAGCTGGTGGGCCCCGGCGACGTCATCGTGGTCGATGGCGGCGGCGATGAGACCCGCGCGCTGGTCGGCGAGATCATGAAGAATATCGCGCAATGGCGCAAAGCCGAAGGCTATGTCATCGACGGCGCGATCCGCGATGTCGCGGCGTTCGCGGCCGATGACTTTCCCTGCTACGCTCGCGCGGTGATCCACCGCGGCCCCTACAAGAACGGCCCCGGCGAGATCAACGTGCCTGTTTCGATCGGCGGCAGCGTGATCTCCCCCGGCGACATCGTCGTCGGCGACGAGGACGGCGTGGTGTCGTTTGCCGCAGCAGGTGCCGCGGCGCTGCTCGACGCCGTGCGCGCCCAGGTCGCGCGCGAGGAGGAGACGCTGAAGGCGATCCGCGAGGGCCGTTATCAGGGCTCGTATGGGAAATCCTGATCCACGCGCGGCTTAAGTCAAGAAATGGCCGGCTCGATCGCACGTCGACGTTGGCCATTGCCTCTTTCGAAAGTGATTTCACAACTTTGTTTCGATCAGACTTGCTTCATGCTTTTTGCTGCTGGGGATACTTCACGTGACGAGGAATTACGCGATCGTTCTGCCTAGCTTCTTCGTTCTGCTGGTCTCTGGCAGCAACGAGGTTGGTTCGTGGAAGATGCCGCCTATTGGCTCCGGCCGCGGGGCAGCGCCCATTTTCAATCGCGATCGCGTCACTGATAGTCATCTGGCAGTCGAGGCCGCTTCGACCGAGACAGAGCGACGACTAACTGAAGGGGTTTACGCAAAGGCCAACGGTCTCCCCCCAGGTGAGGTGGAAAAGCGCTTTGCGGCAAGTGGAGTCCTGCGATGTCCTGGTGGAGATAGCAGCGCTCAAGTGACTGGAGCGCGGGACGTGATTACCACGGCGGCTCACGCGTTTCGGGACCTTTGCAAACCGCATACGTCACCTGACAAGTGTATCTTCGAGTACTATCTCGGAGCCGAGAGGCGTACCATTCCTCTGTCAGCGACCCTATGGATGGGCACATGCGTTGAGAGTGCGCCCAAGGCGATTGTCAACGATTGGGCAGTCGCAAAGCTCGAGTCTGCCGCGGAAGTGACGCCTTACGAGATCAATGAACGGACTGAAATTGTGGTCGAGCTGGAGCGTGTCCTGGCGGTCGTCGGTTACGACATCGAAGCCTCGGGAAAGAGGGACAGGTACGGCCCCTTCAACAAGACGATTCAGGAGTGCCAGATACGCGACGTAAGGGACTGGTCGATATTCGAAACGAGCTGCGAATTCACAGTAGGGGCATCAGGTAGCGCTTTGTTTCGTCTGTTGGACGGTCGAATGACTCTGTTCGGCGTCCTTAATGGAGACTATCACGACAAAGAATATTGCCCACGAGGCAGCTGCGAGTTCAAGAGCCGCCATTGGTCGAGCGTGTATGTTACCGTCAAGGGTGAGTTCAAGGACCGCCTTCTGGCTGCCGTGAGCCAGTCTGCTGCAAAATAAAGCGTAAAAGGGAGGATGGCGTGAGCCAGAAGGACGAATTCCACAATCTCGACGATACCGGCGACGGATTGTTTCGCGAGCTCGCGGCAGGGGTGACCACGCGCATCTTCTCCGGCGAACAGGCGATGCTGTCGGTGGTGACGCTGGCGCCGCATGCGCAAGGCACGCTGCATCATCATCCAGAGGAGCAATGGGGCGTGCTGCTCGACGGCTCCGCCATCCGCGTCCAGGGCAGTGAGGAGATTGCCGTGAAGAAGGGCGATTTCTGGCGCACGCCCGGCAACGTGCCGCACACCATGCGCGCCGGCCCCGACGGCGCCCGCGTGCTGGACATTTTCAGCCCGCCGCGGCCAGAATACAGAAAAGCGGGATCCGGTTTCGGAACGACCTAAAGCGCCAAGAGCAAAAGCCGGGCGCGAGAAAACAGGGGAGGGGACCATGACGATCACACGACGCGCGCTGCTCGCAGCGCCGGCTATTCTCGCGATGACGCCGGCGTTGGCCCAGGCCGGGAAGATCACGCTGGTGGTGCCGTTTCCGCCGGGGGGATCGACCGACGCGATGGCTCGGCTGCTCCAGAGCCATCTGCAAACCAAGCTCAACCGCATCGTCATTGTCGAGAACAAGTCGGGCGCCGCCGGCGCGCTCGGCGCGGCGCAGGTCGCCAAGAGCCCGCCTGATGGCTCGACGTTCCTGGTCACCTTCGATTCACACGCGGTGATCCCCTCCATCCTCGACAAGCCGCCCGTCGATGTCGAGCGCGAGCTGATGCCGGTGTTGCTGGTCGGCACTGCGCCTTACGTGATCGCCGCCGGTGCGGGCCGTCCCTACAAGACCTTCGCCGACGTGGTGGCGGCCTGCAAGGCGACGCCCGGCGCTGTGAAATATGCCTCCGTCGGCATCGGGACGCTCGGCCATCTCGCCATGACCGTGCTCGGCAACAAGGCGGGCGTCGAGATCACGCACGTGCCCTATCGCGGCGGCGGCCCCGCGATGAACGACGTGCTCGGCGGCCATGTCGATCTGATCGCGGGATCGGCGGCGCTGGTCGCAGCCCAGCTCGGCACCAACATGCTGCGTCCGATCCTGCAGCTCGGCCGCGAGCGGCTGCCCGGCCTGCCGGATACGCCGACCGCGATCGAGGCAGGCTTCCCGGATTTCGAGACGCTGGCCTGGTGGGGCATCTTCGCGCCCACCGGCACGCCGCCGGACATCGTCGCAGCCCTCGCGACGGCGTCCAAGGAGATCCTGAGCGAGCCCGCGACCGCCGCCCAGCTCAAGGAGACGCAGCAGATGACGCTGCTGCTCGAGGACGGTCCCGCCTTCAAGACCTTCTTCGACAAGCAGGTTGCCACTTGGGGCAAGGTGGTCCGGGACAACAATATCCGGGCGTAAGATGACCGGCAGCCCTCCGCATTGAGCAACGCGGAGGGCTTCCGATCTCCCCTCCGCTTTGATATGAAGCCCCGGTAGCCCGCTCTGCGGGTTCCGCGGTCCCGTAGCTCAGCCGGATAGAGCGACGGTTTCCTAAACCGTAGGTCGGAAGTTCGAGTCTTCCCGGGATCGCCATTTTCTCGAGAGCTAAGCGCCGCGACGGCCGCGGTACTGGTCGCCCCTCCAATTACTTTCTATCGTGACGTGTGTCGATCGCCGGCTAGGATATGGCGGGTGCAGGGGGGCGTTCGCATGGCGGATTCGTGGTTCTACGCGGAAGGTGGGCAGAAACGCGGTCCGATGCCGATATCGGAGCTCCTTCCGCTACTGGCTCGCATCGCAGATTCACCGCGCGTGCTGGTCTGGCGGGAGGGCTGGGAGAGCTGGAAGCCGGTCGCGGAGGTGCGTGAGATCACGGAGCACCTCTTTCGAACGCAGTCGCCGATGCCGGCACCGCAACCGGTCAACGCCACGCGGGAGCCGTCCGTTCCCGCAGAAGACGCTGCTGCCTTCAAGAACGTCCAACCCGAGATGACCGGTATCAGCGGTTGGCTCGCGCTACTCGCGTTCGGCCAAGTGATGGGCATTCTGCGCCTGATCTTCAACGTCGGACAATACGTGCAGTCGATCACCGACGAAACCTGGACTTACTTTCCGACGGTGATCTGGAGCGAAATGCTGATAAATGCCGCCATGATAGGCTTCTCGGTCTGGACAACGGTGCTCCTGTTCAGACACTCCCACAGATTTCCCGCCTTTTTCATCGTGCAAATGATCTGCGCTGTGCTGATGCCGCTCGTCGATCTCCTCTGCGTCGCATCGTTTTTTTCCGCCGCGCTGAACCGACCTTTCAGCGATTTTTTCATCATTGAAACGCGACAGGTCGGACAAACGGTTGTCGGTGTGATGAGTGCCGCGGTTTGGATAACGTACGTGCTTCGCTCCCGCAGAGTCGCGAATACGTTCACGAAATAAGCCGCGTTTGTGGTCCGCGTTGCGTCGGGCCTGATCCCGACCGCGATGCTGAGCTCGATGTCCGGCCGAATGATGCCGGATGCACTGGAGCGGCTGAAGGACGAGGCGCCGCGCGGATCGCAAGCCCAACGGGCACCGACTGCGGCCGATTTGCTTCGGCGGCGCGAAAATTGCTAACAGAGGTGACCAGGCTGGAAGTCTGCCTTCCAGCCTGGTCTGTTTCCCGCCTCTCACGATGCCTCAGCGATATCCGGAGACCAAGATGCCTTTCGACTTGATCCTGCGCGGCGGCCGTGTGGTCGACCCGTCCCAGAAGCTCGATGCCGTGGCCGATGTCGCCTTTGCGGGTGGCAAGGTCGCTGCGATCGGCAGCGGGCTCAAGGCGGATCCGGGCACTGACGTGCGCGACGTCTCGAAGTTCATGGTGACCCCGGGGCTGATCGATCTCCACACCCATGTCTATTGGGGCGGTACGTCGCTCGGCATCGATGCCGAGGAATTCTGCCGTCTCTCCGGCGTCACCACCGCGGTCGATACCGGCAGCGCGGGGCCCGGCAATTTCGCCGGATTCCGCAAGCACGTGATCGAGCCGAGCCAGGTCCGCATTCTCGCTTATCTGCACGTCTCGCATGCCGGCATTTTCGGCTTCTCGCACCGGATCATGGTCGGCGAGAGCGAGGAGCTGCGGCTGATGAATCCGATCGAGGCGGCCAAGGTGGCCGATGCCAACCGCGACCTCATCGTCGGCATCAAGGTGCGCGTGGGGCTGCACTCCTCGGGCACGTCGGGCGTCGTGCCGCTCGACATCGCGCTCGAGGTCGCGAACGAAGTTGGCATGCCCCTGATGGCGCATATCGATCATCCGCCGCCGAGCTACGAGGAGGTGCTGGGCCGCCTGCGCCCCGGCGACGTGCTCACCCATGCGTTCCGGCCCTTCCCCAACACGCCCGCGACCGCGCAGGGCACGGTGAAGCGGGCGGTGCTGGACGCCCGCGAGCGCGGCGTGCTGTTCGATATCGGCCACGGCAAGGGCTCGTTCGCGTTCAAGACCGCGCGCGCCATGCTCGCCAACGGCTTCTATCCGGACACCATCTCGTCCGACATTCATCAACTGTGCATCGACGGCCCGGCCTTCGACCAGGTCACGACCCTGTCGAAATTCCTGTGCATGGGCATGCCGCTGTCCGACGTCATCGCAACCTCGACGGTCAACGCGGCGATGGCGCTGCGGCGGCCCGAACTCGGCAGCCTCAAGCCAGGCAGCGTCGGCGACGCCACGCTGATCTCGGTGAGGGAAGGCCAGTTCGACTATGAGGACGTGGTCGGCGAGCACCTGATCGGCGACCGCAAGATCGTCTCCGAGGGTGTCGTGATCGGCGGCCGCTGGTGGCATCCGAATTGATGCGGCGCTAGCCCCGCTCGCGATAGAATTGCAGCAGCTGCGCGCCTGCCGGAGAAAGCCAGTCGGGCGCACCGGCGATGTAGCCCTCGACGTGACCGCTCGTTCCGACGAGATAGGTGATGGGCATGCCGACGAGGGAGAATATCGCGGTCGATGCTTCTGCCGCTGCGCCATAGGCGTCGACATAGCAAGCGAGGTTCTGCACGGCGAGGCCGCTGAGAAACGTGCGGATCTTGCGCAGGTCTTTGGTATCCGTGCAGATCGCGACAACATCGAGCCGGTCCGACCGTGATCCCGCGAGACTTGCGAGCACAGGCAGATCGAGCCGGCAGGCCGCGCACCAGGTGGCCCAGAAATTGACGAGGGTGATGCGGCCCGGCTTCGCGCTCAACGCGACCTCCTTCCCGCCAATGTCTTGAAGCCTGAGCATTGGCATCGACGCGCGCGGCCGCACCAGCGTGAACTGACTGCGGCCGGCCTCGAACACCGGCGGCCAGTCTTCCTGCGCATGGGCCGCGCGGAAGGAGGCAACAAGCGCCGGCGCGGCCATCATGATCGATCGCCGCGACGGCAATGGACCGCTTTCGCGCGCGGTCTCACGCATGAATGTAGGCCCAGCCTTTGAGTTGCAGATCGACCACGCGGCCGATGCCGAACGGCACGAGGCTGGCACCTGCTATCAGCGGAATCGGGACCTGCTCCTTGGCTTCGGCGATCGCTTTTGACGATGCGCACATGCTGTAGGCGAGGTTGGGCAGCGACTGCCGCAGCGCCGCGAGCGGCTCGACCAGCGGACTCCTGTCCGCCCGAAAGACGTCGATGCCCTTACCATTGGCGACGACCTCGATCAGCAATCGCGCGCCCCTGTCCGCAAAGTGCTTCGAGAGGTTGGCCGAGTAGCTGATCGCGTGTCCCATGACATAGGGCTCGTTGCTGTCGATCAGGATCACAACGCCGTCGGCGAGACGATCCTCCTTGGCCGCGGCGGTGCCGCCGGCCGTGAGGATCGCGGTGCCGGCGAGCAGGCCCCTGCGGGACCATCCGTTGGCAGAAATCATGGCTGCGGCGTTCAGCTGTTCAGAACTGACGCGGCGCGATCGGCGCCTTGCGGTCGCGCCCCCACAGCACGAACAGGCTGAGCGCGAGCAGAACGACGTTGAGCGGCGTGACCGGCGCCTCGCCGCGCGAGATGTGGAAGACGAGCGCCAACACCTGCAACATGGAGCAGCCCAGTGCAGCCAACACCGTCAGCCGGGGCAGGACCCGCGTCAGCGCCGGCAGCAGGATGCCGATTCCGCCGGCGAGATCGACCAGCCCGATGAACCGGACGAACGTTGCGGAATACTGGCCGGCCCAGGGCATCATCGCGGCAAGCTCTGGAATCGGCGTCAGCAGCTTGACCAGCCCGGCCGCGGTGAAAACGAAAAAGAGCAGGGCCTGTGCGACCCAAAGGCCGATACGAATGGCGCGGCCGGGGGAGGCAGTCTCGAAGGCGGTGGTGGACACGGGTGGTTCTCCAAAAAAGGTGACGGTCGCCACCATTTGATAGTTTCCTCATATTTGATCATTATGCGTCCCGGGATTAGTTCATTTCCTGGGTGTTGATGATTTCATGGATTCCTTAGTCAGCATGAGGGTGTTCTGCCTGGTCGCCGAGCTGAAGAGCTTCGCGACCGCGGCGCAACGCCTGCGCATCTCGCCCGCGATGGCAAGCAAGCATGTGATGCAGCTCGAGAAGCGGCTAGGCACGCGACTGCTCAACCGCACCAGTCGGCGCGTCAGCCTGAGCGAAAGCGGAGCGCTCTATTTCGAGCAGGCGCGGCAGATGCTCGACTCCCTCGATGAGGTCGAAGCCGCCGTCAGCAAAGCGACGGTCGTTCCGCGCGGCACGCTGCGGCTGACCGCGCCGGTGTGGATGGCGAACGCCCTGTTCGCGGGAATTTTGGCCGGCTATCAAAGCCGCTATCCCGAAGTGCGCCTCGACGTCGATCTCAGCGGGCGGATGGTCAATCTGGTCGAGGAGGGATTCGATCTCGCACTTCGCGCGACCGCCGCGCCCGACGAGGCGCTGATCGCGCGGCCCATCACCAAGGTTGCGTTCCTTATGGTCGGCGCGCCCGCTTATCTCGATCGCGCAGGGCGCCCGACCAAACTTGCCGATCTCGCCGGCCAGGCGATGCTGCACTACGCGCTGTACCCGGGTGAAAGCTTCTCCTTCGAGGGCGAGCACGGCACCGAGACCGTCAAGCTCAATCCGGTGCTGCGCAGTGGCAATGAAACGCTGCTGCACATGGCGGCGCTCGAAGGCATGGGCCTCGCCTTCCTGCCGAAATGGCTGGTCGCGGAGGATATCACCGCCGGCCGCCTCGAGCACGTCATGCCCGGGCAGGTCCTTTTTGAGGGGAAGCTGTTCGCGGTCTATCCCAGCCGCAAATACCTCTCCGCCAAGGTCCGGACGTTCATCGATTTCGTCGCGGCCGACAAGCGGATGAGATAGCCGGCTAAGCGAGCTGATTAGAGCGACCTCGCGATCAACAGCTTCATGATCTCGTTCGTGCCGCCATAGATCTTCTGGATGCGGGAATCGATGAAGATGCGCGAGATCGGATATTCCTGCATGTAGCCGTAGCCGCCGAACAGCTGGAGGCATTCGTCGGCGGTCTCGACCTGCTTCTCCGAGCACCAGTATTTCGCCATCGACGCCGTGACGGTGTCGAGGTCCTTGGCGACCAGCCGCTCGACGCACCAGTCAACGAAGACGCGGGCGATCATCGCTTCGGTCTTGCGCTCGGCGAGCTTGAAGGCGGTGTTCTGGAAATCCATCAGCGGCTTGCCGAACGCTTTCCGCTCCTTGGTGTAGTCGACGGTGAGTTTTATGGCGCGCTCCATCGCGGCGACCGCGCCGACCGCGAGCGCGAGGCGCTCCTGCGGCAATTGCTGCATCAGCTGCACGAAGCCCTGGCCTTCCTCGCCGCCGAGCAAATTGTCCGGCGGAACCGCGACGTTGTCGAAAAACAGCTCGGACGTGTCGGAGGCATGCAGGCCGATCTTGTCGAGGTTGCGCCCGCGCTTGTATCCATCCGCGCCTGAGGTTTCGACCACGATCAGCGAAATGCCCTTGGCGCCGACATCGCCGGTGCGCGCGACCACGATGACGAGATCGGCGGCCTGGCCGTTGGTGATGAAAGTCTTCTGTCCGTTGATGACGTAGGAATTGCCCTGCTTCCTGGCCGTGGTCTTGACGGCCTGCAAATCCGAGCCGGTGCCGGGCTCGGTCATGGCGATCGCACCGACCATCTCGCCCGAGGCCATCTTCGGCAGCCAGCGCTTCTTCTGCTCCTCCGAGCCGTAATTGAGGATGTAGTGCGCGACGATGGCGCTGTGCACGGAGACGCCGGTCGTCAGCTCCGGCACCGTGCTTTCGAGGTCGTCGAGCACGGCGGCATCATAGGCGAAGGTCGCGCCGAGGCCGCCATATTCCTCCGGCACGCTCGCCAGCAGCGCGCCCATCTCGCCGAGCCCGCGCCAGGCAAAGCGGTCGACTATCTTCTGCTCGCGCCATTTTTCGGCATGCGGGGCCAGATCCTTGGCAAGATACTTCCGGAACTGATCGCGGAAGATTTCGAGCTCTTCGGTCATCCAGGAGGAGCGGTAGGACATGGTCACCTCGGTCAATGCGGCTTGCCGGCTTGGTAGGCCAGCCTTCGGCGGCAATTATTGTGTTTTCAGGCTGCGCCGGTGACGCTACCAAGGCGACCGGAAACGCGTCTTTCGGGATGGTTGATTGTGGCTGTCAAAACTCAAGAGCTCAAGCTCGACATCGCGCGCATCGGCACGGTGTCAGCGATCCTGACGCAGCCGGACAAGGCGCGCTCCTGCTACGTTCTGGCGCATGGTGCCGGTGCAGGGATGCGGCACGCATCGATGGACAAGATTGCGGAGGGGCTCGCGAACCGCGGCATCGCGACGTTCCGCTTCAATTTTCCCTACATGGAAAACAAACAGGGCCGTCCCGACCAGCCGGTGGTCGCCCATGCCACGATCCGCGCGGCAGTCGAGGAAGCCGCGCGGCTCTGCCCCGGTGTGATGCTCGTTGCGGGCGGAAAATCCTTCGGCGGGCGCATGACGTCGCAGGCGCAGTCGAAGACGCCGCTGCCTGATGTCAAAGGGCTCGCCTTCCTCGGCTTTCCCCTGCACGCCGACAAGAAGCCATCGACCGAGCGTGCCGAGCACCTCGCCCGTGTCGAGATCCCGATGCTGTTCCTGCAAGGCACCCGCGATGGGCTCGCCGATCTCGGCCTCCTCAAGCCCGTCATCGCCGCTCTTGCCCCGAAGGCGACGCTGCACGAGATCGAGGGCGGCGATCACTCCTTCGCGGTGCTGAAAAAGTCCGGTCGCAGCAACGAAGAGGCGCTTGCGGAGGTGCTCGACACGCTCGCGGACTGGATCGACAAGCTCGCCTGAAATCTCACGCCGAATATAGCCCCTTGTCGCGCGCCTTCTGGATCGCGAGCGCGGCAATGAGATCGAGGGTCGGCGTCGACAGGCCGGCGGTGCGCGCGAAGGCTTGGGGCGCCTTCACCAGGACGTCGATCTCCATGGCGCGGCCGAGCTCGTAGTCCTGCAGCAGCGACGGCTTGTGATTGGGCGCGGGACCACTGCGGCTCACGCGCTTGACCTCGGGGATGAAGTGCTGGGCGATCTCGTTGGCCTCGTTCAGCATCCGCGGGATGACCTCGGCGAACGCAGGATCGTCGCGCACGCCGCGCGCGGTCTGGCCGGTGAGCAGGCACAGCACCGACAACGACATGTTGGTCAGCAGCTTTGACCAGATCGCCTCGCGGATCTCGGCAACCGGCGGCGATTCCAGCCGCGCGTCGGTGAAGACACCGCGCAGCGTCGTGATGCGCTCGCAATTGCGGTCGTCGCATTCGCCGATCAGCAGGCGGTTGCGGTCCGGCGTCAGGTTCTGCACCACGCCAGGCGCGATCACCTCGTTGGAGGAGAAGACCACGCCGCCGACGATCCGCTCCTTCGGGATGCAGGCGCGCAAGCGCCCGCCCGGGTCGAGAAAGGAAATGTCCGGCGGGGTCGGGTGTCGCGGCGGCAGGCCGATCCCGTACCACCAGGGAATGCCGTTCTGCGCGAACACGATCGCGGTGTCGTCCTGCAGCAGCGGCTTGAGGCTGGAGACCAGCCCGGTCAACGCGGTTGCCTTCAAGGTGCTGATCACGACGTCCTGGGGGCCGAGTTGGGCCGGATCGCCGGAGGCGTTCACCTTGGCGGAGACCTCGGAATCGCCGACGCGCAGCTTGAGGCCGTTGGCCCGGACCGCCTCCAGGTGCGCGCCGCGCATTACGCACGAGACCTCGTGGCCGGCGCGGGCCAGCCTGACCGCGAGATGGCTGCCGACGGCGCCCGCGCCGAAAATGCAGATGCGCATGTGATGTCCGTCCCTGATCCCTCGATGCCGCCCCGCGACAGCATGACACAAGCCGCCATGCGATGGACGCGGCTGCCCTACGCTCGAAAGATATGGATCAAGGTGCGGAGCCTCGGCCATAGTACGCGCCAAACAAACGAGCGGAGGAACACCGATGACCGACAGCCCCGTCCTGTGGACCCTGGATGCGCGTGGGGTTGCGACCGTCACGTTGAATCGGCCCGAAGTGAACAATGCCTATGACGGTGCATTGATCGCGGGCGTGCTCGCGGCCATGGACGATCTCGGTAGCAAGCCCAACCTTCGCTTGGTCGTGCTCAAGGGCACCGGCAAGCATTTCCAGGCCGGCGCCGACCTCAAATGGATCAACGGCGTGCGGCCGCAATCGAGCGAGGCGAACGAGGCCGCGTCGCGTGCGACGTTCGAGGCCGTGCAGCGGCTCAACACGCTGCCCATTCCGACGGTCGCGCTGGTGCAGGGCGGCTGCTTTGGCGGCGGCACCGGCGTGATCGCGGCCTGCGATGTCGTGATCGCGGCCGACAACGCCCTGTTCTCGATCACCGAAGTGCGCTGGGGCCTGACCGCGGCCATCATCATCCCGCAGCTCTGCGATGCCATCGGTGTACGGCAAGTCCGCCGCTACGCGCTGACAGGGGAACGTTTCGGCGCCGAGGATGCTCGCCGCATCGGCCTCGTCCACGAGGTGGTGCCGCTCGCCGATCTCGACGCCGCCGGCGCCAAGGTGGTCGAGCAGTTGCTCGCCAACGGACCGGAGGCGATGGCCGAGACCAAGCGGCTGGCACTGGAGAGCTCGTTCGGCGGAATGGCGGTGGACGATGCCGCCTACAAGCGGCTCGTGCACCTGCATTCGGTCAAGCGCCAGAGTGCGGAAGCTGCGGAGGGGCTGGCGTCGTTCGCGGAGAAGCGCGCTGCGAATTGGAGTGGCGGCAAGGCCTGAGCGCGCCGCCCAGCAGCAACCCGATACGATCTGCGTCGTGCACCATCCCCAAACCCTGGCCGCGGGACCGATTCGAATCCCCGTAATTCCGCGGGCCCGTCCTTAAGAGTTCAATCATTCCCGGCCATTATGGTTACGACAATTGTCACGCCATGGTGTCGAATGCACAGAGTTCTGGGGTTTTGGAAGGCTGGATCGATCGTCGCGGCGGCAACGCTGCTGGTCCTGCATCCGGTTGCCGCTTCACCTCGACTGGTCTCTCTGGCGTTCAATTCCCAGCTGGGGAGCCCGCAGCAGATCGGGGCGGATGAGTTTCGCCAGAAGCTGGTGGCATTGCCCGGCAAGCCCATCGTGATCGACCAGCGCGCCACCAATGCAGTCGGTAGCGAGAACGCCATTCTCGCCGCGACGCAGGCCGGCGCCGTCGATATGGCGGTGCTGTCGGGTTCGGTGGTCAGTGCGGTCGTCCCCGAACTCGGCGTGTTCGACATTCCCTTCCTGTTTCGCGATACGGCTCACGCCAAAGCCGTGGCGCAAGGTCCGGCAGGCGCCGCAATCGCCGCCAAATTCGGCGATAAGGGGCTGACCTTGCTGGCGATTGGCCGACAGGGCTTCCGCAACGTCACGAATTCCAAGCGGCCCGTTCGCAGCCCCGACGATATCAAGGGTCTGAAGATTCGTGTGATCCCGAACCCGATCTATCAGATGACGTTCAAGGCGCTCGGTGCCGAAGTGGTCCCGATGGAATTTCCGCTGGTCTATACCGCGCTCAAGGACGGCCGGCTCGATGGGCAGGAAAATCCCGTGCCGACCATTGCCGGCTCCCGCCTCTATGAAGTCCAGAAATACCTCACATTGACCGGCCACTTCTTCGCGCCGATCGTGTTCATCGCCAACCGTGCCATGTTCGAGCAGCTCACTCCGGCCGACCAGGCAACACTGATCGCGCAGGCAAAAGCGGGGGCGGAGGCGACATGGCAGGCGAAGCTCGATGCCGCGGCGCTCGAGCAGGTGCGCAGCGGCGGCATGGACGTGATCGAGAAATTCGATCGCCAACCCTTCGTCGACGCGGTCAAGCCGCTCGATCAGGAATTCGAGAAGCGGTTCGGCAAGGATCTGCTCGCCACCATCCGGTCCACCCAGTAAGAATTTCGGGATTCCCATGAAATTATCGCACATGATGTCCCGGGTCGGTGTCCGTCCGCGCGTGTTCGGCGGTTTCGCGCTGGTTCTCAGCTTTCTGGTCCTGCTCGCGGGCTTCGCCGTGGTTCAGGTCGAGCGGATCGGCGGAACGGTCAATGACCTCGTGACCAGCGCGGCTGGCGACGCCGGCATGTCGCAGGCGCGTGCCGCGCTCTTGGAAGCGAACTCGGCGGTCGAGAAATTCATCCGGACCTGGAATGTCGGCGACAAGGATGCCGCAGCCAAGGCGATCGACGGCGTGGGCAAACTGGCCGATCAGGCCGATCGGCAATTCGGCAAACTGCAAGCGATCGCGGAAGGCATCGGCCCGGTCAAGACGGCGCTGGAAACCTATCGTGCGTCGTTCACCGCGGCGGCGGATGCCGCGGATCGGCTGCGCGCCGCCACCACGAAGACCGACGCCCAGGGCGCGGCCGCCGGCCTCAATGTCGGCGGCATTCAGGTTGCGCTTGCCAATCGCCCGGAAGATGCGGAACGACTTGTCAACCCGATGCGCCTGGCCGGCGTCGTCGACGCGCTGCGCGTCACCGTGATGCGCTATGGATCCACTTTGTCGACGGGCGATGCCGACGACGCCAGGCAGGCGTTGTCCTACGCCCAATTGGCGATCGCAGACACCGAGGCTGAGCTGGCGACGGTGGACGCCCCCAAATTGAAGACGCTGGTCGCAGCACTCAAGACCGCGATCGCCGCCGACACGACGGCGCTCGAAGAGGTCATCAAGGTCGCCGCCGATCTGCGCGCCAGGCAGGCCGAATTGAAGAAGGCGAGTGCGGCGATCGACGATCAAGTCAACAAGATCAATGCGAAGCTCGGCACCGTGCGCGCCGAGCAGGGCGACAAGACCTCGGCAGCGGTCGATCAAACCAAACGGACCGTCATCGCGACCGCGGCCGGCGCGCTGCTGCTGGGAGCGGTGCTCGCATGGCTTATCGGAACCAGCGTATCCGGCCCGATTCGCGGCATGACGGACCGGATGCAATCGCTGGCGGCGGGCGAGCTCGATGAGCCCATTCCCGGCGGCGAATCGCGCGACGAAATCGGCCGCATGGCGCGTGCCGTCGAGGTGTTCCGCGAAAATGCGCTGGCGGTTCGTCGCATGGAAGGCGAGGCCACGGCACAGCGCGAAGCCACCGAGGCCGACCGTGCCCGCATGATGTCTGATCTTGCCGGCCGCTTCGAGCAGGGCATGCAGGGGGTGATTGCCGGTGTCGGTGGCCGGGCCGACGACATGGGGCGTAGCGCCGAGGAGTTGGCGAAGGTCGCCGAGCGTGGCCGCGGGCTCGCCGAAGCGGTCGCGACCCGCGCCGAGCAGGCATCGATGAACGTGCAGACCGTCGCCTCCGCCACCCAGCAGCTCGCGGCCTCGATCCGCGAAATCTCAAGCCAGGTGCACCGCTCCGTCGCGGTCTCGAACCGGGCGACCGACGAGACCAACCGCACCTCCGATTTGATCCATGGGTTGTCGGATGCGGCTGAAAAGATCGGTACCATCATTCAATTGATTCAGGCCATCGCCAGCCAGACCAATCTGCTGGCGCTGAACGCGACCATCGAAGCGGCGCGCGCCGGCGACGCCGGCCGGGGCTTCGCGATCGTCGCCAGCGAGGTCAAGAGTCTCGCGACCCAGACAGCGCAGGCGACCGAGCAGATCGCCAGCCAGATTGCGACGATCCAGAGTGCGACCGGCCAATCGGTCGAGGCGATCAAGCAGTTCGGCACCACCGTCAAGGAAATGGCCGACATCGCCACCGCGATCGCCGCGGCGGTCGAAGAGCAGGGCGCGGCAACGGGCGAAATCGCGCGCAACGTCGAAGAGGCGGCCAACGGCACCACGGCGGTGACGCAGGAAATCGGTCAGGTGCGCGCGGTGGCGGGCGAGACCGACGCCGGTGCCGAAGCCGCTCTTACGGTCGCAGCGGCCCTGAAGCAGCAGGCGGATTCAATGAAGTCGAACGTCGACGATTTCCTCCACACCATCCGCTCGGCGGCCTGAATTCCCGAGAAACCGGCGATGCCGCGGGTGCCAACGAAACGGGCCTCACAGCACCGGCAACAGCGAGCTCTTCAATTCGCGCAATAACGCCTGAACCGCAGCAGCCTGGACCCGTCGCTCGGGAATGCTTGCCTTGACCCATAAATCGGGAATTGGAAAATCCGGCAACACGACCTGCAACGTGCCTTGACGTAGGGCCTCTTCCGCAAGGTAGTGCGAGATGAAGGCGATGCCGTTGCCGGCGATCGCGCTTTTCACGAGCACGTGGCCCTCGTTCGAACTCAACAGCGGCCGGACCTGAACCGTGATACGGTCGCGCGGCCCGTCGAACACCCAGTCCGGACCGGTGGGAAGAAAACTCAGGCAACGATGATCGACCAGATCGCGCGGATGTCGCGGCACGCCGTGCGCCCTGAGATAGGCCGGCGACGCGCACAACAAGCGCTTCAATCGGCATAGGGGCTCGTCGACCACACCGCCGAACGAATGCGGAAACGCGCCGATGGCGATATCGAAGCCTTCGGTCACCGGATCGACGGGACGGTCGATCAAGACGATTTCGAGTTTCAGCTTCGGGTTTTGGGTCTGGAAGGTGCTGAACACATCGGCAAGCCGGGCGATGGTCAGCGATGTCGGTGCCTTGATACGCAAATGATCGATAAGATCATGGCCTTTCTCGCCCATGCGCGACAGGAGATCGCCGACATCGGCGACCACGCTCCGCGCCCTCTGGACATATTCCTGGCCGGCCGCGGTCAGCCGCAATTGCCGCGTCGAGCGATGAAATAGCGGCGTGCCGATCCGCGTCTCCAATTGGGTGACCCGCTTTGCGACCACCGAAGTTGCGACATTGAGTTTTCTCGCCGCGGCGGAAAATCCGGCGGCGTCTGCGGTGGCGAGGAACGCCTGAAGGTTTACCAGGATGTCCATTTTCGGCCTTTCGCGATTCGAGAAAGGTGATCGCTTATTTTGGTAGATTGTAGCCCCACTTGCGTTAATTCATAGTCCGGCCCAAGCAAGAGATTTTCAGGGACGGGACGCGCCATGCAGGCCACCACGATCGAAGAACCGGCGCGCCATGTGCCGCTTTACGGCGAATATGAAGTCGTCGTCCTCGGCGGCGGTCCGGCCGGCATCGTCGCGGCGGCCTCAAGCGCGCGCGCGGGGCGGAAGACGCTCTTGATCGAGCGCTACGGCTTTCTTGGCGGCATGGGCACTGCCGCAGGCGTCACCAATTTCTGCGGCCTGCACGGCAATGTTTACGGCGAGGCCCACCGGCTGGTGCAGGGCATGGCGTCGGAGTTGCTGGCGCGGATCGATCATTTGAACGGCCTCAACGCGCCGCATCTCATTCTCGGCAAGGTCTTCGCCCAGGCCTACGACACCGCCGCCTACAAGATCGCGGCCGACCAGCTGCTCGCCAGTCACAAGGTGCACATCCTCTTCCACGCGCTCGGTGCCGGCGTCGTGATGGGCGATAACAGGTGCATCGATGCGCTGATGGTCGAGACCAAGGCCGGCCGGCAGGCGGTGCGATCGGAGATATTCATCGATTGCTCCGGCGACGGCGATCTCGCGGTCTGGGCCGGCGCGCCGTTTGAATTCGGCGACGAGCACGGCCATCCGATGTATCCCTCGATGATGCTCCGTCTCAACGGCATCGATCCGGCGAAGGCAGGCGATGCCTGGCGCACCATCCCGCAATTGATGGAGCAGGCCACAGCCGCCGGCACTCACACATTCCCGCGCAAGAGCGCGATCGTACGGCCGCAAAAGTCCGGCACCGAATGGCGGGTGAACTTTACGCAAGTGGCGCGCGAGGACGGCCATGCCATCAACGGCATCGTGCCCGACGATCTCACCCGCGGCGAGATCGAGGGCCGCAAGCAGGCGCTCGCCGCGTTCGAATTCCTGCGCACCGTGCCGGGCTTTGAAAAATCCTACATCGTCGACCTGCCGCCGCAGCTCGGCATCCGCGAAACCCGCCGCATCACGGGCGGCTATCAGCTCAGCGGTGAGGACGTGCTCGGCTGCGCTTCGTTCGAGGATTCCATCGGGGTCAATGGCTGGCCGATCGAGGCCCATGTCCCCGGCGACGTCGTCTTCACCTTCCCGCCGATCCCGGAATCGCGCGGCTATAACGAGCTGCCTTACCGCATGCTGGTGCCCGAAGGCGTCGACAATCTGCTGGTCGCCGGCCGCTGCGCCTCGATGACCCATGAGGGCCAATCGGCGGCCCGGGTCTCCGGTGCCTGTTTCGTGATGGGGGAGGCGGCCGGTTCCGCCGCCGCGCTGGCGCTCTCCGGAAACCGGATCCCGCGTGACATCCCGGTTGAAAAGCTGCAGGAAACGTTGAAACAACAGGGCGCCTTCATCGGACGGGACCAGCCCGTGCCCGAAGGGCTCTGACGGACTGCAAAACGACCAAGAGAACCACGAGAGGAAACGGGATGATCGGGATTGCGCGGCTCGCGCTAGCTAGCCTGATGGCGATCACGGCAATGGGAGCGGCCCGGGCCGAGGACGCACTGAAGGCCAAAGTCGGCGTGCTCCGCCTGTCGTCCTCCGCGCCCGTCTTCATCGCGCAGGACAAGGGCTATTTCCGCGAGACCGGCCTCGAGGTCGAGCTGAAATTCTTCGACGCGGCGCAGCCGATCGCGGTGGCAACGACCTCGGGCGACATCGATTTCGGCGTCACCGCCTTCACCGCCGGCCTTTACAATCTCGCCGGCAAGGGCGTGCTGAAGGTGATCGGCGGCATGAGCCGCGAGAAGGCAGGCTATCCCCTGATCGGCTATTTCGCCAGCAACAACGCCTATGCGAGCGGTCTGAAGACGCCGAAGGACCTCGCGGGCAAGCGCGTGGCGATGACGCAGGTTGGCTCGTCCTTTCACTATTCGCTCGGCCTGCTTGCCGACAAATACGGCTTCAAGCTTGCCGACGTGAAGATCGTGCCGCTGCAATCGCTGTCGAATGCCGCGGCCGCGCTGAAGGGCGAGACCGTGGATGCAGCGCTGCTGCCGATCTCCACCGCGCGAAAGCTGATGGACGACGGCGGTGCGAAGTTCCTCGGCTGGGTCGGCGACGAGACACCCTGGCAATTAGGCGCGGTGTTCGCCTCGCCGAAGACGCTGACCAACAAGGTGCTGGTGACGAAGCTGCTCAGCGCTTTGGCAAAAGCCGACCGCGAATATCACGACGTCATCCTTGCCGCGATGAAGGACGGTGTCGCCCCGATCAACGACAAGACAAAGCCACTGCTGGAGATCATCGCAAAATATACCAATTTGCCGGTGGAGCAGGTGGTCGGCAATTGCGCCTATATCGATCCCGACGGCAAGCTGGATGTGAAAAACGTCGACAACCAGATCAAATGGCTCCAGGAGCAGGGCTTTGCCGGCAAGGGTTTTGACGCGAACGCGATCATCGCAAGCGAATTTGTGAAGGCGGATTGAGAGTAGAACGCAACGCATGGACCTGATCGCCAACCACATCACCCATCGCTTCGGCGAGCTCGCCGTGCTCGACGACGTCTCGTTCACCGTCAGCGCGGGCGAGGTGGTGGCGATCGTGGGGCCCTCGGGCTGCGGCAAGAGCACGCTGCTGTCGATCCTCGGAGGCCTGTTGCTGCCGACCTCCGGCGCGCCCGAGCTGCGTGGATCGCCGCCGGCGGACAGTCTCAATCCGCTCACCTTCGTGTTCCAGGACTTTGCGCTGCTGCCCTGGGCCAATGTGGAGGAGAACGTCGAATTCCCGCTGCTGCACACCCAGCTCTCGCCCGTGCAGCGCCGCGCGCTGGTCGACGACGCCTTGCGCCGCACCGGCCTGACCGATTTTCGCAAAACCTATCCAAAGCAGCTTTCCGGCGGCATGCGCCAGCGCGTCGGCATTTCGCGCGCGCTCGCGGTCAGGCCGGCCATTCTCCTGATGGACGAGCCGTTGTCGGCGCTGGATTCGCAGACCCGCGAACTGCTGATGGAGGATTTCGTCCGGCTGCTCGCCGATGGCGGCATGGGCGCGGTCTATGTCACCCACAATCTCGAAGAGGCGGCGCGGCTTGCCGACCGCATCGTGGTGCTGTCGCGGCGTCCTGGCCGCATTCGCGAGGTCGTCAGCGTGCCGATGACGCGCACTGAGCGCGGTGACATTGCAGCCCGTGAAAAGCTGCTCGCGCTTCAGAACCAGATCTGGTCGCTGATCCGCAACGAGGCGATCGATGCCGAGCGCGAGGTTCAGCATGCTTGATCGCGCTCCGGCGGGACCATCTGCGAAGGATGAAGCGGTCCGACGCGTCCGCTTTCGCGGCGCCGGCTTCGTGCCGGCGAGCAGCCGCTTCGGCGGCTGGATCGCGCTCGCGCTGGTCATTGCGATCTGGCAGGCGGCCGGCAGCACCGGCCTGGTCAATCCGCTGTTCCTGCCGCCGCCGTCGGCGATCGCGCGTGCAATTTACCAGCTCGCGATCTCGGGCGCGCTGTGGCAGCACCTTTCCGCGTCGCTCCTGCGCATCGGTGTCGGCTGGCTGCTCGGCACGGCGGCCGGTGTCGCGGTTGGCTTTGCCATCGGCCTCTCGCGGCTGGCGCGCAGCGTCGGCATCACCTTCATCTCGGCGCTGTTCCCGATCCCGAAGATCGCGCTGCTGCCGCTGTTGATCCTCTGGCTCGGCATCGGTGAAGAGCCGAAGATCGCGACCATCGCGCTCGGGGTGTTCTTCTCGACCGCGATCTCGGTCTATAGCGGCGTCGACGCGGTGCCGCGCAATCTCATCCGCATGGCGCAGAGCTTCAACGTGCCGTTCGCCACCATCGTGCGCAAGGTGGTGTGGCCGGGCGCGCTGCCCGCAATCCTCGCCGGCTTCCGCATCACGTCGTCGGTGGCGCTGCTGCTCGTCGTCAGCGCCGAGATGATCGGCGCGCAGTACGGCATCGGCGCGTTCGTGCTTCAGGCCGGCAATTTGATGCAGACGGATCAGCTGCTCGCGGGCGTGGTGATTTTATCGGTGTTTGGGTTGATCGTGGGGCGGGTGATCAACTGGCTGGAGATACGGCTCTTGCACTGGCGATAGCCGCAGTCACCGCAGCCGTAGGGTGGGCAAAGCGAAGCGTGCCCACCAATTGTTTCATCGCTCGCGGAGATGTGGTGGGCACGGCGCGTTGCGCCTTTGCCCACCCTACGAGACCGGTGTCGTCACGCGTTCCCGCGATCCTCCCGGAACAAATCCAGCTTCTGCTGCACGGGGCGATCCGAGAAGCTGAACAGCACCGCATCCATGTCGGCCTCGTGCGTGACCCATTGCCAGCTCGGCACCACGAACAAATCGCGCGGGCCCCATTCGAAGGTCGAGTCCCCGATGCGGGTGCGGCCGTGGCCTTCGATCGGACAGAACACCGTTGCGTCCGTCGAACGATAGCGCGCGGTCTTGAAGCCCTTCGGCAGCAGCTGGATGAAGGTGCCAATGGTCGGCATCGCGAAGTCGCCGGTCTCGGGGTTGCTGAATTTCAGCTTCAGCCCGTGACATGCGTCCCACTCCTGGCTCGTGCGAGCTTTCTCCAGTGCCTCGCGCGTGTAGGCATAGGGATAGCTGAAGATCGGCGAGGTCTTCGAGCTTCGCTTCACGTCGACCGGCAGCAGATTGTGGCCGTAGCGCGCAAAGCTGTCGCCGGCGGGCCTTGTGATCTTCTGATGGTCCTCGTTGGAGCCTTCCGCGAAAGAGCAGTCGAAGAACTGCACCAGCGGAATGTCGAGACCGTCGAGCCAGAACATCGGCTGGTCGGTCTCGTTGGAATGATCGTGCCAGGTCATCGACGGCGTGATGATGAAGTCGCCTTGCTCCATCGCGGTGCGCTCGCCGTCGACCGCGGTGTGGGCGCCCTTGCCTTCGAGCACGAAGCGCAGCGCCGATTGGCTGTGCCGGTGCGCGGGCGCGACGTCGCCGGGCACCACCATCTGCACGCCGGCATAGAGCGACGTGGTGATTTTCGACTGCCCGCGCAGGCCGGGATTTTCCAGCACCAGCACGCGCCGCTCGGCTTCTTTTGCCGTGATCAGTTTGCCGGCCTCGGTCATGTAGTCGCGGATGATGTCGAACTTCCACAGATGCGGCCGGCAGGCGCTCTTCGGCTCCGGCGTGATCAAATCGCTCATGACCGTCCAGAGCGCGGTGAGATTCTCGCCGTCGATCTTCTTGTAGAACGCCTCGCGTTCCGGCGTCTTCGTCACGGCTTCCATGGTGCGGCTCCCGTCGTTTTGTTGATTGACAGTATACTTACGATCTAGGTAGCGTCAACATGCGAACAAGAACGAAACGGGAGGGTTCCGATGAAGCTGCACGGCTATTTCCGCTCCAGCGCCGCCTACCGGGTACGGATCGCGCTGAACCTCAAGGGTCTCAGTGCCGAGCACCTGCCGCATCACCTTCGTAAGGGCGAGCAATGCGCGCCGGCCTATCTCGCCATCAATCCGCAGGGCCTGGTGCCCGCGCTCGAGAACGATGCGGGCGCAGTGCTGACCCAGTCGGTCGCCATCATCGAATGGCTCGACGAGACCCATCCCAACCCGCCGCTGTTGCCGGGGGATGCGTTGCAGCGCGCCAAGGTGAGGGCGTTTGCGCTGGCGATCGCCTGCGACACTCACCCCGTACAGAATCTGAAGGTGCTGGCGCGGCTGCGCGAGCTTGGCCTTGCCGAGGAGAAGGTTCAGGACTGGGCGGCCTGGGTCAACCGCGAGGGCCTCGCGGCCTGCGAGACGCTGATCAGGGCCGAGCCGGGCCCGTTCTGCTTCGGGGATGCGCCGACGCTCGCCGATCTCTGCCTGGTGCCGCAGCTCGCCAATGCCCGCCGCTTCGGCGTCGACGTCTCGGCCTATCCGCGCCTGCTTAAGGCGGAAGCCGCGGCCAAGGCGCTGCCGGCGTTCGTCAACGCCGCGCCGGAGAACCAGCCCGATGCCGAGTAAGCCGCCTCCGATCACGATAGACGCAGTCTATGCCGCGCCGGGCTATCTGTTCCGGCGCATGCAGCAGATCGCGGTCTCGATCTTCATGGAGGAGTGCAAGGCGTTCGACCT
The DNA here is from genome assembly GCF_040548605.1 of Bradyrhizobium sp. JR4.1. Lineage (NCBI taxonomy): Bacteria > Pseudomonadati > Pseudomonadota > Alphaproteobacteria > Hyphomicrobiales > Nitrobacteraceae > Bradyrhizobium > Bradyrhizobium sp. JR4.1. The sequence continues at coordinate 449,617 of NZ_JBEPRY010000002.1, read as the reverse complement.
CACGCCGGTGCAATACGCGGCGCTGATCGCGATCCACACCCACCCCGGCATCGACGCGACGCGACTGTCCGCGGTGATCGCCTTCGACCGCTCCACGCTCGGCAGCGTGATCGAGCGGCTTCAGGCCAAGGATTTCGTCGAGCGCAGGCCGGCGCCGGAAGACAAGCGGATCAAGCTGCTCTATTTGACCAAATCAGGCGCGGCGATCCTGCGTGACATCATTCCCGCCGTCGAACGCGCCCAGATGCGGATGCTGGAGCCGCTCAAGCCGGCGGACCGCAAGGCACTGATGGGGCTCCTGGCGCAGCTCGTCGATCTCAACAACGAGGCGTCGCGGGTGCCGCTCCGGGCGGAGGACGCGCTGGAGCATCTGGGGAAGGCGCCTTAATCCTGGTTGTCATTCCCCGCGAAGGCGGGGAATCCAGTACGCCGCAGCTTCTCTGCATAACTCGCCGTCTCGGAGTACTGGATCGCCCGCCTTCGCGGGCGATGACAGCGGAGGCTCACATCCGCAACAGCGCTTGCCGGTCGATCTTCCCCGTGCCGGTCTTCGGCAGCTCGTCGATGAAGATCACCTCGCGCGGATATTTGTACGGAAGCAGCTTGCCCTTCACGTAATCCTGCAGCCTGCGGGTCGCTTCGCTTTGATCCGCCGCGCGGCTGTTCATCACCACGACCGCCTTCAGCGTCATGCGCCGGTCCGGCAGCTCGGCGGCGAACACCGCGCATTCGCGGATGTCCGGGTGGTCGGCGAGGCACAGCTCGACCTCGAGCGGGTAGACCCACTGGCCGGAGATCTTGATGAGATCGTCGGCGCGGCCGCGGAAGAAGTGAAAGCCGTCGGCATCGCGGACGAAGCGGTCGCCGGTGTAGATCCAGCCGCCTTCGCGGATGGTCTCGGCGGATTTGTCCGGCCGGTTCCAGTATAGCGGCGTGTTGGAATCGCCGCGCACCCACAAGATGCCTTCCTCGTCGTCGGCGACATCGCGGCCGTCCTTGTCGCGCAGCGCGACCTCGTAGCCGGGCACGCGCAGGCCGGCGGCGCCAAGCTTCTTCCGCTCGGGACGGTTGGAGAGATAGATGTGCAGCACCTCGGTCGAGCCGAGGCCTTCGACGATCTCGAGACCGGTGAGCGTCTTCCAGCCATTGAAGACGTCGGCCGAGAGCACCTCGGCGGCCGAGAGCGCCATGCGCAGCGACGAGAAGTCGGTCTTGTCGGCCCCCTCGGCCTTGGTCAGCGATGTATAGAGCGTCGGCAGGCCGAAGAAGACCGTCGGCTTGTACTGCTCGATCGCCGAAAAGATCGCCGCGGGCTTGGGCTGGCCCGGCAACAGCAGCGTCGTCGCGCCCGCCGAGAACGGGAAGGTGATCGCGTTGCCAAAGCCATAGGCGAAGAAGATTTTCGGCACCGAGAAGCAGATGTCATCCGGCGTCAGCTTCAAGACGTTCTGCGCAAAGGCGGCCTCACTATAGGCCATGTCGTGCTGGAGATGCACGATGCCCTTGGGCCGGCCGGTCGATCCGGACGAGTACATCCAGAACGCCATCTCGTTGCGATGCGTGTCGGCTTCCGCGAGTTCGGCCGGAAATTGCGGGAGCCAGCCGGCGGCAGAGACGGCGTTCGGTGCGGCGTGATCGCCCACCGCGCCATTGACGACGATCAGCGTCTGCAGGCTCGTGTCCTTGCAGGCCTCGGCGTTGAAACGTGCACAGAACTCGGCATCCGCCACCGCAACAGAAGCGCCGGAATCGGCGAGATAGAATTGCAGCAGATCCGGCGGTGTCAGCGTGTTGATCAGCAGCGGCACGAAGCCGGCACGTACCGCGCCGAAGAACGCGGCCGGATAGGCCGGGGTATCGTCGAGGAACAGCAGCACGCGGTCGCCGCGCTTGAGGCCGAGCGAGGCAAAGCCGTTGCCCCAGCGGCAGGCTTCCGCGCAGAGCTCCGCGTAGCTGCGCGTCCCCGCGGGGCCAATGAGTGCGAGCTTGTCGCCGCATCCTCTTGCGAGATTGTCGAATAGAACGCGGCTGGCATTGTAGACCTGCGGAACGGAAAAGCCGATCTCGCGCGCGCCCGCGCAGTCGGCGGGCACCTGATCGTTAATCTGCCCGCTCATGCCTCGTCCCCACCATTCTTGGCGGCTTCGTAGCGCGCCATGAAAGCCGGCGACATCGCGCGCAGGCGGGAGTCGTCGATGCGGCCCGAACGGGTGATGTAGCTGTAGGCAAAGTCCATCAGGCCCTGCTGCATGTGCTGAGCAAAGTGCTCGTACCAGAAAGCGCTGGTCCGCGCGGCGTTGACGAGCTTCTGCACCACCGGCTTTCGCGCGGCCTGGTAGCGATGCAGGGCAGTGGACAGGTGCGCATCCGACTCCAGCGCCTTGACCAGCGCAATGGCGTCCTCGATCGCGAGCCGCGTGCCCGAGCCGATCGAGAAATGCGCCGAGTGCAGCGCGTCGCCGAGCAACACCATGTTCTTGAACGACCAGTGCTCGTTCCAGACCCAGGGGAAGTTGCGCCAGACCGATTTGTTGGAGACCAGCGAGCGGCCGCCGAGCGTGTCGGCGAACACCTCCTCGCAGACACCCTTGGACTGCTCCACGTCCTTGTAGGCGAAACCGTAGGCCTGCCAGGTCGCGTGATCGCATTCGACCAGGAAAGTGCTCATGGTCGGTGAGTAGCGGTAGTGGTGGGCGTTGAAGGCGCCGCGGTCGGTCTTCACGAAGGTCTGCGACAGCGTGTCGAAGCGCTTCGAGGTGCCGTACCAGACGAACTTGTTGGAGGAGTAGGACAGCGAGGTGCCGAAATCGCCCTCGAAGGCGCGGCGCACCAGCGAGTTCAGCCCGTCGGCAGCGACGATCAGATCGTGGCCGTTGAGCTGGTCAATCGCATGAATTGGCGTGTCGAAGCGCGGGGTGACGCCGACATCGAGTGCGCGCTGCTGCAGGAACCGCAACAGCTCGAGCCGGCCGATCGAGGAGAAGCCGACGCCGTCGATGGCGACGCTGTCGCCGCTCAGGTTCAGGGTGATGTTCTCCCAGCTCTCCATATGCGGCGCGATCGCGTCGACCGTCTCGGGGTCGTCGGCGCGCAGGAATTCCAGCGCCTGGTCAGAAAACACCACGCCAAAGCCCCAGGTCGCGTCGGCCGGGTTCTGTTCGAACAGGTCGACTTGATCCTCGGGGTGACGCTTCTTCCAGAGATAGGCGAAGTAGAGCCCACCGGGCCCCCCGCCGATCACGGCGATCCGCAACGTCTGTCCTCCCTGATTGACAGTATACTTACTATCTAGGGGTAGACTAATGTGCTCGGGTCGCCCGCGCCAGCGGAATTATCGGCAAGGCGCGCGGCACGCCGAAGCTCACGTCCGGACGCGCGTTTGGCGCGTGTCCGGAGCAGTGACCTTGCGAAGCATAGCCAAACCGTGGCGGCTTGGCCATCCGCCCCGTCAGACGCAGCGCTTCACGTAGACCCCGTCCACCAGCACCCCTGGTAAAGCGGACCACCGGATGGCACGCTTCTCTAGCGCGCAGCGAACGGCGCCAGCACGTCCTTGCAGGCGGGCGACAGCGACGCGGCGTTGCTGGTAATGCATTGGATGATCCGACCGCCACCTGGCGCCACGCTGCCGCACAGCGTGCGGACATCCTCGCGACATGCGGACTGGACGATGAACAGCTCTTCGCGTGGCCGCAGCGGGCGCAGCACGATCACGGCGGGCGCGGCTGCCGGTGCAGCTGCCGCAGGAGCTGCGCCCGCAGGTGCCGCCGTTGCTGCCGCGCCACCGCCGGCCGCGGCGCTCACGGCCTTCTCGCAGGCCGGCGAAACCTTTGCCTTGTTCTTCTCCAGGCATTCGAGCGCAGGCGCGCCGCCCGGTGGCACGCTGGCGCACACCTTGGGATAATCGGCGCGGCACGCGCTCTTGACGGCAGCGACCTGCGCGCTGCTCGGCTGTTTGGCTGCAGCGGCGGCTGCAGCAGCCTTGGGCGCGGCCGCCGCAGCCGGCTTTGCGGCGGGAGCGGTTTCAGCCTTCGGCGCGGCAGGCGCGGCCTCCGCCTTGGGTGCGGCCTCCTTGGGTGCAGCCTCGGTCTTCGGCGCGGCTTCGGTCTTCGGCGCCGCAGCAGGCTCGACCGCGCGAACCGCGGTTTGGCATCCCGATGACAAGCTGGACATGTTCTTCTGCAGGCATTGATAGGCTTCCACGCCGCCGGGCGTGACGCTCGAACAGTGCGCCATGAAGTCCGAGCGGCATGCGGAGCGGATCGCGCTCTTCTGCGCCTCGGTCGGTGCCTGTGCGAATGCGCCTGCTGCAGTTGCGAACAGAGCCGCCGCCAGCAACGCCCCGCGTGCTGACGCATGTTTCAACGTGTTGAACATCCGAGTGAATCCTGCCCTGTCGGTAACGCCGACATTTTTTCAAAAGTGATGCAAACAATCGTCGCGGGTGATGCCGCGCGCGACATCATTGGCCGCCGCGACCTCTACCGCAAGTAGATATTGGCGTTGCAATTGCGACGTAACTAGGTCGTCAGAGCTTGACCATCCGCTTGCCGCGGTTCTCGCCCGCCAGCAATCCGATCAGCGCCTTCGGCGTGTTCTCGAGGCCGTCGATGATGTCCTCCTGCACCTTCAGTTTGCCGGACGTGACCCAGGCCTGGAGATCGGCGAGCGCACGCTGGCTTTCCTTCATGTAGTCCATCACGATGAAGCCCTGCATGACGAGCCGCTTCACCACGATCAGGCCGGGCACGCCGCGCGGGCCGTGTGCCGAGGGCGCGCCGTCATATTGCGAGATCGCGCCGCAGCACGCGATGCGGCCGTAATTGTTCATCTGCGGCAGGCAGGCTTCGAGAATGTCGCCGCCGACATTGTCGAAATAGACGTCGATGCCCTTCGGAGCCGCCGCGCGCAGCGCCTTGAACACCGCGCCGTCCTTGTAGTCGACGGCGGCATCGAAGCCGAGCTCGGAGGTCAGCCAGTTGCACTTGTCGGCGCCGCCGGCGATGCCGACCACGCGGCATCCCTTGATCTTCGCGATCTGCCCGACAATCGAGCCGACCGAGCCCGCGGCCGCGGAGACCACGACCGTCTCGCCCTCTTTGGGCTTGCCGATCTCCAGCAGGCCGAAATAGGCTGTGAGGCCGGCGATGCCGAACACGCTGAGCAGATGCGTCATCGGCTCGAGCTTCGGCATCTTGGTGAGATGTTTGGCGGGCACTGCCGCCAACTCCTGCCAGCCGGTGTCGCCGAACACGATGTCGCCGGGCGCCAGTCCCGGCGCCTTCGAGCTGATGACCTCGGCGATGGCGCCGCCGGCCATCACGCTGTTAGCTTCGACGGCTGAGCGATAGGTCGCGCCGTGCATCCAGGCGCGGTTGGCCGCGTCGAGCGAGATGTATCGCACGCGCAGCAAGGCCTCGCCGTCCTTCGGCTCAGGCACCGCACCTTCGACCAGCTTGAAGTGCTCGGGGCCGAGCTTGCCGCTGGGCTTTTCCACCAGAAGAATCTGACGATTGACGCTGCCGCTCATGATGTTTCCCCTCGGTCGCTTGACGATTATTGATGCAGCTGCCGCAAGAAAAACGTGCAAGCCGCTTTCGTTGTGCGCTGCATGCAGGCTAGATCGCGGGCGCCAGTTTCGCAACGGGAACATCCGCCCCGACGGTCGCACGCCAAGCGTGTTGCGCAGCCGTCATATCTGCGACATCATGAAGCGATCGGTGTAGCGGGGGTGTTCAATGTCGAACAGGTTTACGCAATTCATTCTGGTGGCGATGGTGCTGGGCATCATCATGGGCGCGGCGATCTACAATTTCCTGCCCGACACGCGGGGCGACTGGGCCTCGTCCATCAACCTGATCGCCGTGATCTTCCTGCGCCTGATCAAGATGATCATCGCGCCGCTGGTGTTTGCGACCCTGGTCGGCGGCATTGCTCATATGGGTTCGGGCTCCAAGCTCGGCCGCATCTTCGCCAAGACCATGGGCTGGTTCGTCAGCGCCTCTTTCGTCTCGCTGATGCTCGGCCTCGTGATGGTCAATCTGCTCCAGCCCGGCGCGAACTTCCCCGGTACGTTGCCTGACAAGGCGCAGTCGACCGGCCTGCCGGTTTCCGCCTTCTCGATCGAAAAATTCCTGACCCATCTGATCCCGACCTCGATCGCGGATGCGATGGCGCAGAACGAGATCCTGCAGATCGTGATCTTCGCCGTGTTCTTCTCGGTGGCGATGGGCTCGATGCCCGAGCGCTCCAAGCCGATCCTGGCGCTGATCGACGACATCGGCCACATCATGCTCAAGGTGACGGGCTATGTGATGCTGTTCGCGCCGTTCGCGGTCTGGGCCGCCATCACCGCGACGGTTGCCAAGAACGGCCTGCTGGTGCTCTGGAAGCTCATCGTCTTCATGGGTGGCTTCTATCTCTCGCTCGCGCTGCTGTGGGGCATCCTGGTGGTCGTAGGCTTCATCGTGATCGGGCCGCGCTACGCCCATCTGCTGAAGCTGATCCGCGAACCGCTGATGATCGCGTTCTCCACCGCAAGCTCTGAAGCGGCCTATCCGAAAACCCTGGAGGGGCTGAACAAGTTCGGCGCCTCGTCGCGGATATCGAGCTTCGTGCTGCCGCTCGGCTATTCCTTCAATCTCGACGGCACGATGATGTACTGCACCTTCGCGAGCATCTTCATCGCGCAGAGCTATCACATCGACATGCCGCTCGGCACGCAGCTCGCGATGCTGGCGACCCTGATGATCACCTCGAAGGGCGTCGCCGGCGTGCCGCGCGCCTCCCTCGTGGTGATCGCCTCGACGCTGTCGCAATTCGGCATCCCCGAGGCGGGGCTGTTGATGATCATGGGTATCGATACATTCCTCGACATGGGCCGCAGCGCCACCAACGTGATCGGCAACACACTCGCGACCTCGGTCGTGGCCAAGTGGGAAGGCGAGCTCGGGCCCGAGCACGAGCTTGGAGCGGGCGATGCCGTGCCGGGGGACATGATCCCTGGCGAAGTGCCCGCGATGGCCAGCCATTGATCGGAGTGCATCATGCGCCTTTCAATGGCGATATCGGGCGGCCTCTTGCTGGCAGCGTGCCAGCTGGCCACGGGTGCCTCCGCCCAGACCGGTGGCAGCGAAGGGCTTAGCCCGACGCTGTCAGCGATCAAGACCGCGCACACCGTGCGGCTCGGCTATCGCGAGAGCTCGCCGCCGTTCTCCTTCCTCGACCAGGCCAACCGGCCGATCGGCTACAGCCTCGAGCTCTGCGAGGCGATCGTCGAGGAGATCGGCGTCGAGGTCGACGATCCCAATCTCAAGATCGCCTACGTCAAGGTCACCTCGGATGACCGCATCGACGCCGTGCTCCAGAACAAGATCGACCTGGAATGCGGCTCGACCACGGCCAATGCCGAACGCGCCAAGCGCGTCGCCTTCTCGCCGCTGATGTTCGTCGCCGGCACCAAGTTGATGGTGCCGAAGGCCTCTAGCGTCCAGTCACTGACTGATCTGAAGGGCAAGACCATCGTGGTGACGAAGGGCACCACCAACGAGCAGGCGATCCAGGCGGCCGACAAGAAGTCCTCGTTGGGACTGACCATCGTTGTCGGTGCCGATCACGAACAGTCGTACCAGATGCTCGTCGACGGCAAAGCCGATGCGTTCGCGACCGACGACATCCTGCTGTCCAGCCTGATCGTGCGCCACAAGGCACAGGACAAGTTCCGCGTCACCGGCGATTACCTGTCCTACGACCCCTACGGCATCATGTTCCGCAAGGGCGAACCGCAACTGGCGGCGGTGGTCGACCGTACCTTCCGCAAGCTCGGCTCCAACCACGACCTCGTTCCGCTCTACAACAAATGGTTCACCGCACGGCTTCCGACCGGCGAGCGGCTGAACGTGCCGATCTCGCTGCAGTTGGAGGAAGCCTTCAAGGCGATGGACGATTCCGCGAGCGCGAATAACTAGCGCTTGTGCGACGAGCGCCGCTGCGCCCTCTCTCCTTACAAGGCAGGGCAATTGCATATCGCGTGCACGATGCGGCCCCATCGGCAGTGGGCTCCCTCTCCCGCTTGCGGGGGAGGGCTGGGGTGGGGGTGTCTCCGCGTCGGGATTGCTGAGAATTGCGCAGGATGTCCCTGTGTGGTGAGAGCCCTCACCCGCCGCGCGCGGGACGATGCTGCGCATCGCCCGGGGCGCGTCGGCCTCTCCCGCAAGCGGGAGAGGCGGAGCAAGCCGCACGGTCCTCGTGAAATCCCTATGCGATTTCCCTGCCATACAAGAGGAGAGGGCACAGCAATGAGCGGCGGGCGCTCATGTGCCCGCGGGGACCTGGTCCAGAAATCCCGTGATGCTCCTGATGCGGCCGTCCTTCAGCACGGCGAAATCCGTCCCCTTGATCGGGCTGTCGATGCCATCAGGACCAAGGCCCCAACTGAAGCGGACATGGTCGCCGTAGCCATTGGGCTCGCCGATCAGCTTGAACCTGAAATCGGGAAAGCGCTGCTGCACGCCTGCGATCAGCGCATCGACGCCGTCATGGCCGTCGCCCTTCATCAGGGGATCGACATAGCTCGCATCCGCCGTCCAGTTCTGGCTCAGCAGTTCGCGCCGGCGATCGGCTGCACGTTCGTTCCAGAGGTCGATATAGCGGCGGGCGATGGTGATCGGGTCGGTCATTGTCGTCTCCTTCGATGGCGCCGTGTCGTTCGGCTGACATGACTATCGAAGGTTTGCGCGCGCTGATCGATTACCTCGGAGGTCATGCGCATGATCCGGGAAAGTGTGAAGCGGTTTCCCGATCGGATCATGCGCCGACAAGCGCGCGCAAATGTTTGTCGCGAACTTACTTCGCCGCAGTGACCATGATTTCGACGGTGTATTGTGCTGCCGCGAGCTTGGCTTCGACGGTGGCGCGTGCCGGCGTGTTGCCGGGCGAGACCCAGGCGTCCCACACCGCATTCATCTCGCCGAACGTTTTCATGTCGGTGATGTAGATCGTGGCCGAGAGCAGTTTCGACTTGTCGGTGCCGGCCTTGGCGAGATGGCTGTCGATGGTCGCCAGGATGTCCTGGGTCTGCTTCGTCACGCTTTCGCCGGCGGCGTTGTTGGCGACGACACCGGCGAGATAGACGGTGTTGCCGTGCACGACGACCTGGCTCATGCGCGGGCCGGTTTCAAGACGCTGAATGCTCATTGGGGGTCTCCTTTGAATGGCGGCCCTGTCTAGCGCAGCGGCCTGCCCTGTGCCACCCCAGGCACGCATGCATTGCCAGGCACGCATGCATTGCCAGGCACGCATGCGTCGGTGGCCATGCATGCGTCGCGCTTCAAGGAAACCGGCCGAAGAACGTCCAGATTGTCTCGGCGGCGTCGATGTCGCCGTTCTGCGATCCGAGCAAGCTGGCGGCGACCTTCGGGAAGCGCGCATCCGGAGAAAATCCGGGCATGCGGTGCCCCCCTTGATTGATGCGATAAAGCACGACGTCGTGCTCCTCAGGACAGCGCGAGGAGATCCGCGTCACCGTGGACTGGTCTGCGGGCGCCCTGTCGGGCAAATCGGTCATGTCGGAATTATCGATCTCGCAGCCGTTGAGCTTGCGCCAGAACGCAAGCGTCTCGTCGGTGGACCAGAACCCGTCTGCGGCATAATAGCTCGATCCGCGGCCGCCCTCGTAGGGGACCAGCGGATCGGCGGTGCCGTTCATCAGCAGCATCGGCAGCGGCCTCGACGGATGGCAGGTGATCGCGGCCTCATCGGTGAGGTTCATGCTCACGCTCGCGCCGGCAGCAAACAGATCGGCGCGGGCGCAGACGAGCGTCATTGCCATGGCGCCGCCATTGGAAATGCCGGTGACATAGACGCGGCGAGGGTCGGCGGTGCCGTTCGCCACCAGCTTCTCGACCAGCTTTGCGATGAAGGCGACGTCGTCGGTGCCCGCGGGCGGACCACGGAGCGCCGGTCCCGCCTTGGTCCGCGCATCGACCCATGCGTGGTTGAGGCCATCAGGAAAGACCACCGCAAACCCTTCGCGCTTTGCGACCTGCGGCCACGCCGTCCGCGTCATCATGTCGGCGCCGCGCTGGGTCTTGCCGTGCAGCACGACGACGAGCGGCACCAGCCGCTTCGCCGGCAATTGCACAGCGTAGGACCGCTTCACGCCGTCGATATCGATCGTATCGGCGGACGCAGCCGGGGCGGCGGCCAATGCCGCAACAAGCGCCGCGATGCGCAGCCGCCGCCGCATCATCTAGCCCACGGCTTTCGCCGCGGCCCGGCCTGCATTGCGGCCCGAGAACAGGCAGCCGCCGAGGAACGTGCCTTCCAGCGAGCGATAGCCGTGCACGCCGCCGCCGCCGAAGCCGGCAGCTTCGCCCGCTGCATAGAGGCCGGGAATGACGCTGCCCTCCTCGCCGAACACGCGCGAAGAGAGATCGGTCTCGAAACCGCCCAGCGTCTTGCGGGTGAGAATGTTGAGCTTGACCGCGATCAGCGGCCCTTGCGCGGGATCGAGGATGCGGTGCGGGGAGGCGGTGCGGATCAGCCTGTCGCCGATATAGCGCCGCGCATTGTGGATGTTCATCACCTGCGCATCCTTGACGTAAGGGTTGGCGATCTCACGGTCGCGCGCCTCGATCTGCATCTTGATGTGCTCGAGCTTGAGGAGGTCGCTGCCGGCCAGCTTGTTCATGGCCGCAACGAGATCCTCGATCTTGTCGCGCACGATGAAGTCGACACCATGGCTTTTGAACGCTTCCACCGGCGCCGGTGCGCCCTTGTTGGTGGCGCGCTTGATTGTCATGCGCCAGCTCTTGCCGGTGAGGTCGGGATTCTGCTCCGAGCCCGACAGCGCAAACTCCTTCTTGATGATGCTCTGGGTCAGGATGAACCAGGAATAATCGTAGCCGGTGGACATGATGTATTGGAGCTGGCCGAGCGTGTCGGAGCCGGGGAAGAGCGGCGCCGGCAATCGCGTGCCGGTGGCGTCGAACCACATCGAGGAGGGGCCGGGCAGGATGCGGATGCCGTGGCGCGGCCAGATCGGTGACCAGTTCTGGATGCCTTCGACATAATGCCACATGCGGTCGCGGTTGATCAGCCGCGCGCCTGATTTTTCGGTGATGCCGATCATGCGGCCGTCGACATGCTCCGGCACGCCGGAGATCATGAATTTGGGCGGCGCGCCGAGCCGCTTCGGCCAGTTCTGCCGCACCAGCTCGTGATTGCCGCCGATGCCGCCGGACGCCACGATCACGGCTTGCGCCTTCAACGCAAACTCGCCGACGACGTTGCGCGATGAGCTCTTGCCGCGCTCGACATTATCCGGGGCGAGAATGGCGCCGCCGACGCCATCCACCGTGCCGTTGGTGATCGAGAGCGCGTCGACGCGATGGCGGAACCGAAAGCTCAGCCGGCCGCTCCTGACGGCCTCGCGCGCACGGCGCTCGAACGGCTCGACGATGCCGGGCCCGGTGCCCCAGGTGACATGAAAGCGCGGCACCGAATTGCCGTGGCCCATCGCATCATAGCCGCCGCGCTCGGCCCATCCGACCACGGGAAAGATGCGATGGCCCATCGCGCGCAGCCACGCACGCTTCTCGCCGGCCGCGAACGCCACATAGGCCTCGGCCCATTGCCGAGGCCAGAAATCCTCGTCGCGGTCGAAGCCGGCGGTGCCAAGCCAGTCCTGCATCGCAAGGTCGAAGGAGTCCCTGATGCCGAGCCGGCGCTGCTCCGGCGAATCGACCAGGAACAATCCGCCGAACGACCAGAACGCCTGGCCGCCGAGCGACTGCTCGCCCTCCTGGTCGACCACGATCACGCGCTTGCCGGCGTCCGCGATCTCGGTTGCGGCCACGAGGCCCGACAGTCCTGCGCCGACAACGATGACGTCAGTCTCTTCAGCCATCTGTTCGGCCATATGTTTCCCCCTCCATGTGTTCCCCCTCCACAGGTTCCTCCCTGTAGTTGCCCGGATTGAAGCCGGCGGTTGCAACTGAGATCAAGAGTACGGCGCGTAAGACATCGTTAACTTGTTCCACTTCGGGAAAAAGACCGGCTGAGTGCAGCGCCGGCGCAACACTGGATTTGAATTTGTTTTGAGCGAGCCGGCATGCCTAGACAAAACCGCGGTTACGACGGACCCTAGCAGGGCATCACCACCTGACACACAGATTCGAATTCGACTGGGGCGGGGGCCAATGAAGTTTCTGACGGGGTTGCTTGCGGCGGTTCTCCTGATCGCGAGCATGGGCGCTTCTCACGCGGTGGTTCGGATCGCGGATGACCGCGGCGGCCGGATCGGAACCTACGTCGACAAATACCAGGACCTGCGACAGTCGGGCGACACCGTCATCATCGACGGTCTCTGCGCCTCTGCCTGCACCATCGTCCTCGGCGCCATCCCGCCCGACCGCATCTGCGTGACGTCGCACGCGACATTGGGCTTCCACGCAGCGTGGGATTTCGGCAGCAACGGCCGTGCCGTCACCAATACCGAAGCGACCCAGATGCTCTATGCGATGTATCCGTCGCAGGTGAAGCGCTGGATCAATCAGCGCGGCGGGCTCACCCCGCATATGCTGTTCCTGAAGGGCCGGCAGCTCCAGGCCATGTACAAGCCCTGCTACCTCGACGCGCAGGCCTCGGCCAACAAGCCGTCGCGCGCGCCACTCCCGCAAGCGGATCGGCTCGAATCCGCCCGGGGCCAGCTCTTGCACTGACGTCCTCGGCCTGACGGGATTCTTTGCCAGCCGGTGCTGCCTTGCCCGCAGGCGGGGCAAAGCTTATCTGAACGCTCGGGAAACTCACGTTTTCACCCCGATCGTTGTCATGGCTCAACCACTGCACCCCGCCCATCCTGTATCGGACAATTCGCCCACTGCCGGCCGGATGCCGTTCGTGCTGCTGTTGGCGGGTGCCGGCGTCGGCGGCCTGGTCGTGCTCGGTGCGCTCGCGCTCTGGTTCCACTATGGCAGCCAGGTGTTCTTCGAAATGATCAGGACCGGTTTTGCCGCCTGCTTCTGACCCGCGACAGGAAGTTTTCCGCCCATGAGTTCCACCGCCCGTCCGCTGGTGATCGCGACCGCCTTCGCCGCAAGCCTCGTCCTCGGGCTCCTGATCGTATTCTGGGCCATGGGCGGGGTCAGCAAGGTGGCGCAGCCGGCCGCGATCGGCGGCCCGTTCCAGCTCACCGACCAGAACGGCAAGGCCGTCACCGACAAGAACCTGAAGGGCAAGCCGACCTTGATCTTCTTCGGCTACACCCATTGCCCCGATGTCTGCCCAACCTCGCTGTTCGAGATCTCGGAAGTGCTGCGCGCGATGGGCAAGGACGCCGACAAGGTCAACGCCGTCTTCATCTCGGTCGATCCCGAGCGCGATACGCCGGGGACGATGAAGGATTATCTGTCGAGCTTCGACCCGCACCTCGAAGGCCTCAGCGGCGATCCTGCCGAGACCGCCAAGGTGATCACCTCCTACCGGGTCTACGCCAAGAAGGTCCCGACCAAGGACGGCGACTACACCATGGACCACACCGCGCTGATCTATCTGATGGACCGCGACGGTCGCTTCGTCTCGCCGTTCAACCTGAAGCGCACGCCGGAAGAAGCCGCAGTGGACTTGAAGCGGTATCTGTAGGCTCCCTATTCGCCGCAATCCGCGCTCGCGTTCCCGGCCGGATGGGCTATAAGGCCCTCCGATCCCAACGAAAATCGTTCATTTTCAGCCGATGGCTCCATCGCAACAGGCGAAATCGTCCAAATCCGCCCGTGGCTTGCTGACCGGGCTGGTCGTCGGCGTCTGCCTGCTCGCTGCCGCGCCGTGCGCGCAGGCGCAGGCTCCGGCCAAGCAGCCCCCCGTGGCGCCGCAAGCCTCACCTCAGGTCGCGCCGCAAGCCGCACCCCAGGCCGTGCCGGGCTTCTGGGACCCACGGCGGCGGCCGGAGCGGCCGGACCTGTCGCGCCTGACAGTGATCCGTTTCCTGACCGAGACCGACTATCCGCCGTTCAACTATACCGGCGCCGACGGCAATCCGGCCGGCTTCAACGTCGATTTCGCACGCAGCCTGTGCGAGGAAATCAAGGTCACCTGCACGGTGCAGATGCGCCGCTTCGAGACGCTGGTCGATGCGCTCGCCTCCAACCGGGGCGATGCCATCATCGCCTCGATGGCGGTGAGCCCGCAGCTCCGCGCCCGGGTCGACTTCACCGATCCCTATTACCGCGTGCCGGCGCGCTTCGCCTCGCGCAAGGACGCGGTGATGCCGGAGATCCGGCCCGAATATCTCGAAGGCAAGAAGGTCGGCGTCATCGCCGGCTCCGCGCATGAGGCCTATCTCAAGGCGATGTTCACCGACGCCGAACTGCACCCCTATCCCAACGACGATGCCGTGCGCGCCGCCTTGCGCAAGGGCGAGGTCGACTTCATCTTCGGCGACGCCATCGCGCTTGCGTTCTGGATCAACGGCACCGATTCCGGCGATTGTTGCGCCTTCTCCGGCGGTCCCTTCGTCGAAAGCCGGTTCTTCGGCGAAGGCATCGGCATCGCCGTGCGCAAGGGCAACGACGTGCTGCGCCAGGCCCTGAACTGGGCGATGTTCCGCGTCTGGGAAAAGGGCCGCTACACGGATCTGTGGCTGCGGTACTTCTCGGTGAGCCCGTTTTAGTTCGCTGCCTCCTCGTTGTCATTGCGAGGAGCGCAGCGACGAAGCAATCCAGAGTGCTTCTGCGCGAAGATTCTGGATTGCTTCGCTTCGCTCGCAATGACGGTGGGTGCGGTTGCACCGTCTCGCAAAATTGCATTCTGCCCGGAAATCGCTATTTTCCGCGCCCCGGAGGCCCCTTAGATGTCCGTTATCGATCTTGCCGCGAACCCGAGCGATCTGCGTGCGCTCGCCGAACAATCCAACGCCTGGCCGTTCGAGCAGGCGAAGGCCATTGTCGCGCGGCTGAAGAAAAGCCCGAAGGACGAGGTGCTGTTCGAGACCGGCTACGGGCCATCAGGCCTGCCGCATATCGGCACCTTCGGCGAGGTCGCGCGCACCTCGATGGTGCGGCACGCCTTTCATGTGCTGACCGAGAACAAGATCAGGACCCGCCTGCTCGCGTTCTCCGACGACATGGACGGGTTTCGGAAAGTGCCCGACAACGTCCCCAACAAGGAGATGCTGGCCGCGCATCTCGGCAAGCCGCTGACGCGCGTGCCGGACCCGTTCTCCAACGAGTACCCGTCGTTCGGGCACCACAACAATGCGCGGCTGCGCGCCTTCCTCGATCATTTCGGCTTCGACTACGAATTCGCGAGCTCGACCGACTATTACACGTCCGGCCGTTTCGACGCGACGCTGCTTAAAATGCTCGCGGCCTACGACAAGGTGATGGCGATCATCCTGCCGACGCTCGGCCCCGATCGCCGCGCGACCTATTCGCCGTTCCTCCCCATCAGCAAGACCACGGGTGTCGTGCTGCAGGTGCCGATGATCCGCCGCGACGTTGCGGCCGGCACCGTGACCTATCTCGATCCCGATACCAACCAGGAAGTCGAGACGCTGGTCACCGGCGGCAACGTCAAGTGCCAATGGAAGGCCGACTGGGCGATGCGCTGGGTTGCGCTCGGCGTCGATTACGAGATGGCCGGCAAGGATTTGATCGACTCGGTCAAACTCTCCGGCGCGATCGCGAGGGCACTCGGCGCCACGCCGCCGGAGGGCTTCAACTACGAGCTCTTTCTCGACGACAAGGGCCAGAAGATTTCGAAGTCGAAGGGCAACGGGCTGACCATCGACGAATGGCTGCGCTACGCCTCGCCGGAATCGCTGTCGCTGTTCATGTATCGCGAGCCGAAGGCGGCCAAGCGGCTGTATTTCGACGTCATCCCGCGCAACGTCGACGACTACCAGCAGTTCATCGACGGCTTTGCCAAGCAGGACGCCAAACAGCAGCTCGGCAATCCGGTCTGGCACGTTCACAGCGGCCATCCGCCGAAGTTCGATATGCCCGTCACGTTCCAGCTCTTGCTGACGCTGGTGTCGTCGTCGAATGCGGAGAATGCCGAGACGCTGTGGGGTTTCATTGGCCGCTATCGGCCTGGCGTGAGCCCGCAGACGCATCCCAAGCTCGACGCGATGGTCGGCTATGCCATCAACTATTATCGCGACTTCGTCGCGCCGACGAAGACGTTCCGCGAGCCAACCGAGACCGAGCGCGCGGCGCTGCAGGATTTGCGCGATGCATTATCGCAGCTTCCGCAGGATGCCACGGCCGAGGACATCCAGAACGTCGTCTACGAGATCGGCCGCCGCGAGCCGTTCCTCGATCCGGTCAAGAAGGGCAAGGACGGCCGTCCCGGCGTGACACTCGACTGGTTCAACATGCTCTACCAGGTGCTGCTCGGCCAGGAAAAGGGCCCGCGCTTCGGCTCCTTTGTCGCGGTGTATGGCGTGCAGAACGCGGTGAACATGATCGACGGCGCACTGGCGCGGAGTGCGTGAGGCGGTTGTAGCGAACGCGTAGCCCGGATGAGCGAAGCGACATCCGGGGGTTTTCGCTAGTTAGCCGCACCAGCGGTCCCGGATGTCGCTTCGCTCATCCGGGCTACGGACCTTCAGCCCCCCGCTCAGGTCGACCGCAGCACGTAGCGCCGGTTATCCTTCTGCACCGGGCGCGCGTTCATCGGGTAGAGCTTTGCGAATGCGGCGACGTCGGTGGCCGACGCCTGGATGGGGGTCGTCAACAACAGCCACTCGACCACTTCTGAGCAAGGCGGCGTCGTCAGCGAGCCGGGATAGCGGAAGTAGCTGAGCCTCGTGGGCAGCATGGCGTGGGGATCGATGGTCGAATCCGCCTTCACGGCGGGGCCTTCCGCGGCCGGCATGGTCTTGACGATCTTGCCGAAGGCAGGGTTCGGCCTGCCCTCGGCCATCAGCACGCCGACCACGGCGAGCCCGCCGGCATCGTTGCGGTGGACGAAATGCGCCTCCATCGGAAAATTCTTGCCGCCGATCATGTGCTCGCTCGGCCGGTGGAAATGCACCTGGAGCAGCTTGTATTTGACGTCGCCGAGCGTGAGCGTGCTGCCCTCGGTGAAGTTGAGCTGGATCGTGTGCCCGTTGTTGACGATGGTGTCGGCGCTCTTGCCCCAGTTCAGCTTCAGCGCGGGCAGTTGCGATTTGACCGTCGCCTCGATGTCGATCGGCGATTGTTGCAGGCCGACCGCGCAGGCCTTGTTGGCCGCGTCGAGATCGCCCCATTTGGCGCCGGCGCCTTCATAACTCCAATGCGCACCTTCGGCGGCGAAGGCCGGCTTGCAGAGCGGACAAAGCGCAAGACCTGCGAGGGCCTTCAATGCGTGACGGCGATCCATCATATTCCCCCTGACATGAATTTGCTCGGCAATGAGTGGCCGCAACCTATGCGAGAGAGATGCTGAGTCGCAAGGATGCCCGCGGCGAATGCGGCGCGGCTGAAATCATCGCCCGGTCACGACGCAGGCGAGACGTGATCACTGGCTCGCCCACACGATCCGCGCGATCCAGCCGACCTCGCTCGCTGCCATCCTGCGTTCGGCCTGGGAGGCATCGAGCGGCTGCAAATCCACAGCCTTTGCCGTGCGGCGCTTCAGCGTCGCCACCGTCACCTCGCCTGCCCTGGTCTTCACCACCACGCGATCCCCTTTGCGGATCGGCGCGCCGGGTGCGACCAGGATGATGTCGCCGTCGCGATAGGCGGGCGCAAGCGCTTCGCCGGAAATCTGCAGCGCGAAGCTGTGGTTGTCCTCGGCGGCGGGAAGGGCAAATTCGGTCCAGCTCTTGCCGATGGGAAGGCCGGACTCGTCGAAGGCGCCGCTCGCGCCCGCCAGTGCCAAGCCGAGCAGCGGCACCGAGCGGCCGCCGCCTGCCTCGTCGCCGACCAGCCTGGCAAAAATGTCGATCGAGGAATCTGCCGCCGCCAGCGCTTTCGCGATCGATTCGGTCGAGGGCCAGCGCTCGCGGCCGTCGGAGGTGACGCGCTTGGACTTGTTGAAGGTGGTGGGATCGAGCCCGGCGCGCTTGGCGAGGCCCGACGGCGACAAGCCGGCGCGCGCCGCCAGCCGATCCAGCGCGCCCCAGATCTGGTCGTGAGTGAGGATCCTCTGCGCTTTGGCCTGCCTGACCATGAAAGGTCCAGCCCGTCGCAACTCAGGAAAACTATCCTCGAATCAACCGGTTTTCCGCTTTTTGCGCAAGGGGCGCGCTGAGCGTGTTTTCAAGCGAACCGGTTACCGGTTCGCACCAGGAAACGCGTCAAAGCAGGAATTTGGCGCTCCGCTTCGATTTCATCGGAACGGAAATGGCTCTAAGTCTTGAGTTCGGAGGGGGCGGCCATTACGGTCGCGCCCGGGTTTCAGGGACCCGCACGACCCAAAAACCCCAAAAGACTCAACGAGCAAACAGGGCTGCGTAAGCGGTGGTCAAGATCTACAAAATCTGTCCGGCCTCGGCCTGGCGTGAGGCGGAACGGCAGGGCGTCTACCGCGGCAGCGCGGACGATTCGCGCGACGGATTCATCCATTTCTCGACCGCCGCCCAGGTTCCCGAGACCCTGCACAAGCATTATGTCGGGCAGCGCGCGCTGTTCCTGGTCGAGGTCGACGGCGATGCGCTCGGTAGCGCATTGCGCTGGGAGCGTTCGCGCAATGAGGAGCTGTTTCCGCATCTCTATGGCGAACTCGATCTCGGTGCGGTGATTGCCGTGATGAACCTCAACACGCGCTCCGACGGTGGCCACGATGTTCCGGAGCTTGCCCCGTGATCCGCGCTTTCGACGCTCTCTCGCTGCCGGTGTTGCGTTGGCTCGATCCGGAGGATGCGCATCGCCTCGCGATCCAGGGCCTGCGCTTCCTGCCGCCGGGCAAGCCGCACGCTGACGATCCCAAGCTTGCGGTGCGTGCGTTCGGGCTCAACTTCCCCAATCCGATCGGCATGGCCGCGGGCTTCGACAAGAGCGCCGAAGTGCCAGATGCGCTGCTGCGGCTCGGCTTCGGCTTCGTCGAGATCGGCTCGGTGACGCCGAAGCCGCAAAGCGGCAATCCGCGGCCGCGGCTGTTTCGTCTGGAGCGCGACGAGGCCGTGATCAACCGCATGGGCTTCAACAATGACGGCGCGGAGACAGCGCTGCGCAGGCTCGCGGCGCGCGCGCAGCACGGCGGCATCGTCGGCGTCAATGTCGGCGCCAACAAGGATTCACCCGACCGCGTCAATGACTACGTCAAGCTGATCGAGACATTTGCGCCGGTCGCGAGCTATTTCACCGTCAACGTTTCCTCGCCGAACACGCCGGGCCTGCGCAATCTGCAGGAAGGCGCGCTGCTCGACGATCTCCTCGCCAGGGTGATCGACGCGCGCGAGCGGGTGCGGCAAAAGGCCGGCGACACGCCGGTGCTGCTCAAGATCGCGCCGGATTTGAGCCTCGCCCAGCTCGACGACGTCGTGCAGGTCGCACGCTCGCGCCGGGTCGACGGCATGATCGTGTCGAACACCACGATCGCGCGGCCGAGCACGCTGCGCGAGGAAATGCGCGCCAAGGAGCAGGGCGGCCTGTCCGGCCGGCCGCTGTTCCGGCTGTCGACGCGGATGGTCGCGGAAACCTATGTGCGGGTCGAGGGCGCATTCCCCCTGATCGGCGTCGGCGGTGTGGACTCGGGCGGCGCCGCGCTGACGAAAATCCGCGCCGGCGCGAGCCTGATCCAGCTCTATTCGTCGCTGGTCTACAAGGGCCTCGGCCTCGTCGACGAGATCAAGCGCGATCTCGCCTCGACCCTATTGCGCACCGGGCGGGATTCTCTCTCCGAGATCGTCGGCTCCGACGCCGCCACGTTGACGGCGGAAGCCTGGCCGGGGATGTAGCTCTTCGCCGCGTAGCCCGGATGGAGCGAAGCCCAATCCGGGATTCTATCCGCGGACGCGAAGGTCCCGGATTACGCTTTCGCTCCATCCGGGCTACGCGTTACAGCGACTGCTTCGAAAACGTCTTCCTGTACAGCGCCGGATAGCGCGCGGCCTGCAAGCCGCCGCGCGAGACGTAGGAGGCGATCAGCGCGCTCCACAGCCCGGCATTGCCGAACGATTGCAGCGCCCACCATGTGGCGAGGAAGATCGCGAGCGAGGCCAGCATCAGATTGCGCATCTCGCGCGCCCAGGTCGCGCCGATATAGATGCCGTCGAAGCCGAAGGCGAACACGCCGGGAATCGGCGCAAGCACGACGAACGGCAGGAATTCCCGCGCGCCGCGACGGACGCTTTCGCTCGCCGTCATGAAATCGATCAAGTTCGGTCCGAACAGCGCAAACAGCGCGGACACGACCAGCGCGAAGCCGAGCCCCCATAGCAGCACCAGCCGGGTCGAATCCGCAAATCCCTTGGCGTCGCGTGCGCCGAGCGTACGGCCGCAAAGCTGCTGGGCTGCGTTCGCAAGACCGTCGAGGAAGAAGGCGCTGACCAGCAGAAAATTGTTGAGAACGGAATTGGCGGCCAGCGTGACGTCGCCAGCCCGCGCGCCCTTGGCGGTGAAAAACAGAAACACCGCGATCAGCGCCGCGGTGCGGATCAGGA
The DNA here is from genome assembly GCF_040548605.1 of Bradyrhizobium sp. JR4.1. Taxonomy (NCBI): domain Bacteria; kingdom Pseudomonadati; phylum Pseudomonadota; class Alphaproteobacteria; order Hyphomicrobiales; family Nitrobacteraceae; genus Bradyrhizobium; species Bradyrhizobium sp. JR4.1. The sequence goes on along the minus strand of NZ_JBEPRY010000002.1, from coordinate 429,027 downwards.
TGTCGGAGTTCACCGCCAGCAGCCGCATCAGCTTGGCCCGGTCGAACAGCTCTGCGTATGGCACCGCGAACCCGCCGTCCGCATAGCGGCGGCAGACCATCATGCCGAGCCCGAATCCGGCCGCTTCAGACAACAGCGCGGCGATTGCAGCACCTGCGATGCCGGTGTCGTAGACCAGCACCAGCAGGATCGTCGCCGCCGCGTTGACGAGATTGATGACAATTTGGAGCGCGAGCGCCGGATTGGCGCGGGCCTGGCCGACCAGCCAGCCGAGGATGACGTAATTGGCGAGCGCCAGCGGCGCCGACCAGATCCGGATCACGAAGTACGTTTTCGCCGCGCGCGTAACGCCTTCGCTGCCGCCCATCAGGTCGAACAGCCCGGCGGCCAGCGGCAGTTGCAGCACGATCAGGGCTATGCCGATCAAGCCGGCGACGATGAAGCCGCGCACCAGGATCGCGGTCAGCTCGCGCGTCTCGCCGGCGCCGAGCGCCTGCGCCGTGAAGGCAAGCGTGCTCATGCGAAGGAAGCCGAACAGCCAGAACAGGCAATCGAAGATGACGGACGCGATGGCGACGCCGCCGAGCAGCGCCGCGTCGTCCAGCCGTCCGATCGCGGTGGTCGAGACCACGCCGATCAACGGCGTGGTGAGGTTCGCGACCATCGCGGGGCCTGCGATGGCGAAGACCTGACGGGAACCGATCTTCAAGTGAACGGGTGCGTGCATGTCAGAACACGAGCACCATGCCGTCTTCGGCGGCGAGATGGGCGATGTCGTCGAGGCGCGACAGCACATCTTCGCTCATATGGGTGAGCACGAGGCGTTTTGCGCCGATTTCGGGAAGATGCTGTTCCAAGGTCTTCAGGCTGAGGTGATTCTTGACCACCTTCTCGTACATATAGGCCTCGACGATGAAAAGGTCGGCGCCATGCGCCAGCGGAATGAGCGTCTCCGTCCATTCGGTATCGGCGCTGTAGGCCAGCGTGCGACCCTCGGCTTCGATGCGATATGCGAGGAACGGTCCGCCGGATTCGCCGTGCACGACAGGGTAGGGCGTCACCGTCACCGCGCCGAAGCTTCGGCGTTGCTCGGGCGCGAGCTCGACGACCGACAGCTCGAAGCGCTGGTTCGTCTTGGAGGAGTGCTCGAACAGCGCCTCCATCACCGCACGCAGCCGCGTCTCGATGCCTTTGGGCCCGGCGATCGTGAGCGGCCGCGTCCGCCGCGAGAATTGTGCGTCGAGCAGGACAAACGGCAGCCCGGCAAAATGGTCGCCGTGGAAATGCGTGATCAGGATGAGATCGATCTCATTGTGCTCGATCTCGAGTCGCTTCAGCGCCGGCAGAGCCGACGCGCCGCAATCGATCAGGAAGTTGGCCTCGCGTCCCGAGACGTGGAAGCAGGTGTTGAGCCTGCCGCCGGATCCGAAGGCGTCCCCGCAGCCGACAAAGCGCAATTGCATCGACTGCTGGCTCCCTAGAGCATGATCCGGAAAAGTGTGAAGCGGTTTTCCGACAAGATCATGCTCAAAACTAACGGCTTACCTGCGCGGCGTGCCGAAAACGCGCATCAGCAGCCAGATCGGGATCACGATGACAGCGCCGAGCAGGAAGTAGCGCCATAGCCAGTTCACGGTATCGAAGCCGAGATCCCACAACCGCTGGAACAGGAGACGAATGCTGGTGAGAATATTCCAGGGATCGAAGCCGATCGCCGCCAGCACGACGCCGACCAGGATCGAGAGCAGCACCAGGCGAAACGCGACCGCCAGCGGCGAGCCGCCGAGAAAGCGGTGCAGGCCATCACTGCGGCCGGCCGGCAAATCTCTGACGTCGTGGGCCATCTCAAACTCCTCAGGGGATTCTACCCTATCATAGGGCAAGGCGGTGGACATGGGGAACCCGTGAGGGGGCGTCAATCGGCTTACGGGATTTTAATTCGGGCAAGGCGGGTCCGCCTTGGTTGTGGGATGATCGCGCCGCAGGCTCGCTGCAACCTCTCCCGCTTGCGGGAGAGGTCGCGCCGAAGGCGCGGGTGAGGGCTTTCGCCTCTTGGGGAATCCCACTGCGGAGATACCCTCTCCCCAACCCTCTCCCGCAAGCGGGAGAGGGAGAGCACCTCGTACGCTCACGCCTCAACCTCCACTGCCTCCGCCTTCAGCATCTTCTCCAGCGTTTCCAGCCGGTCGGCTTCCCGCGGCGGCTTGTCCCAGCGTAAGCGGCTGATGCGGGGAAAGCGCATCGCGACGCCGGATTTGTGCCGCGGCGAGCGCTGCAGCCCCTCGAAGGCGACCTCGAGCACCAGCCCCTTGTCCGGCTCGTGCACGACGTGGCGGACCGGGCCGAATTTTTCGGTGGTATTGCGACGCACGAAGCGGTCGATCTGGAGCAGCTCCTCGTCAGTGAAGCCGAAATAGGCTTTTCCGACCGGCACCAGTTCGTCGCTGCCCGCACCTTCAGTCCAGACGCCGAAGGTGTAGTCGGAATAGTAGGACGACCGCTTGCCGTGGCCGCGCTGCGCATACATCAGCACCGCGTCGATGATGTGCGGATCGCGCTTCCACTTCCACCACTGTCCCTTCGGCCGTCCCGGCAGATAGGGTGCATCGCGCCGCTTCAGCATCACGCCTTCGACGGCGTCGGCGTCTTCGCCCGCACCGGCGCCCGCGGGATCGGCGCGTGCGGCGGTCAGCGCCTCCCAGCTTGCGAAGGCGACGGTGGGCGAGAGATCGATGCGGGGATCGTCAAGCTTGCCGATGAAGGTCTCCAGCCGTTCGCGGCGCTCCGCAAAAGGCAGCTCGCGCAAATCGTTCTCGTCGTCGCCGAGCAGATCATAGGCGCGCAGATGAATCGGAAACTCCTTGATCAGCTTCGGAGACACGACCTTGCGGTTGAGCCGCTGTTGCAGAACGTTGAAACTCTGCACGCGCCCTTCGCGCAGGATCAGAAGCTCGCCGTCGATGGCGCCGGGTAGCCGCAGTGAGGGCACGAGGTCCGGAAAGCTTCCGGTGATGTCCTCGCCGGTGCGCGAATAGAGCCGCGCGGTAATGTGGCCGTGCTCGTCGCGGCCGGCCACCGCCTGCACGCGGATGCCGTCCCATTTCCATTCGGCGATGTAGTCGGCGGGATCGAGCGCGGCGAAATCGGTGTCTTCGATCGCATGCGCCAGCATCACCGGGCGGAACGGGGCGGGATCGCGATTGACCGGCTTGTCGCCGCGGCCTTCCAGCCAGGCGAACAGGTCGAGATAAGGCGGCGCGAGACCCGGCCAGATCAGCTCGAGCTCGTGCGGGTCCTTGTCGCCGAGTGCAGCGGCCGCGGTCTTGGCCAGGCGCGCGGAGATGCCGATGCGCAACGCGCCGGTGACGAGCTTCAACAGCGCCCAGCGGCCGGTCTCATCCAGCTCGTCGAGCCAGCGCTCGAGCTGTTTTGGCAGCTCGGTCTTGCCGAGCGTGCGCAGCGTGGTGACGACCTCGGTTAGTGTTGGAGGTGGTGGATTGTTGTGGTTGCTCGGATGAAGCGCATCGCTGGCATCTCGCCCGCGGTACCCCCCTCCCTGACCCTCCCCCACAAGGGGGGAGGGAACGGTGAGGTTCGTGCATCCATCACTTTGGGAATCGCTGTTAGCTCTCGCGCTCACTGATAGCGCCGCGCGCAACTGCGCTCCCTCCCCCCTTGTGGGGGAGGGCGGGGGAGAGGGGTAGCCCGGAAAAGATTCGTCCTTGTGTGCATTCCGCTTCGGCCACATCAGCGCCACCGTTTCCGAGAGGTCGCCGACATAATCGTAAGACAATCCGAACAGCACCGGATCGGTGCGCGACGCGATCAGATCTCGGATCAGCGCGGGCTTGGCGTGCTTGAAGCTCAGCGCGCCGGTCAGCGCGGCCAGCGCGTAGCCGCGATCAGGGTCGGAAACCTCGCGAAAATAGCTCGTGATCAGCCGCAGCTTGTTGTTGCGGCCGGGCTCGTAGGCGAGGCGGTCGAGAAGTTCGGCGAAGCGGTTCATGCTTCGGCCTCGTCAGCGAGCGGCGTCTCGGTCTCCTCCTCGTCGCCGTAGCCGACCAGATCGAGCGGCCGTGCCTGCAAACCCTTGCTTTGGCACCAATGCACCAGCGCGTCTTCCTGGCCGTGGGTGACCCAGATCTCGCCGGCGCCGGTCGCGGCGATCGTGGCGGTGAGGCCGTCCCAATCGGCGTGATCCGAGATCACCAGCGGCAGCTCGATGCCGCGTTGCCGCGCGCGGGCGCGCACCCGCATCCAGCCGGAGGCGAATGCCGTGACTGGATCGGGAAACCGCCGGGTCCAGAGATCGGACGTCGCAGAGGGCGGCGCCAGCGTGATGGTGCCGGCAAGTGCCGCCTTCTTGACGCCCTTCACCGGCCTGAGATCGCCGAGCTCGATCCCGCGGCTCTGATAGTAATGCGTGATCTTCTCCATCGCGCCATGCAGATAGATCGGCGCGTCGTAACCCGCCTGGCGCAGCAGCGCGATCACGCGCTGCGCCTTGCCGAGCGAATAGGCGCCAACGAGATGCGCGCGTTCCGGAAACAGCGCCACCGATGCCAGCAGCTTCTTGACCTCGTCGGCGGCATCGCCATGGCGAAACACCGGCAGGCCGAACGTCGCCTCGGTGATGAAGACGTCGCAGGGCACGAGCTCGAACGGCGTGCAGGTCGGGTCGGGTGCATCCTTGTAGTCGCCGGAGGCGACGATGCAGGTGTCCTTGCAGGTCACCGCGACCTGCGCCGAACCGAGCACATGGCCGGCCGGGTGAAACTTCACGCTGACATCGCCGAGCCGGATCTCCTCGCCATAGCGGATCGCCTGCGTCGAGCCGGCAAAATTCTCGCCATAGCGCAGCCGCATCATGTCCAGCGTTTCCTGCGTCGCCAGCACCGCGCCGTGGCCGGCGCGGGCATGGTCGGAATGGCCGTGGGTGATCACGGCCCGCTCGACCGGCCGGACGGGGTCGATATGGAAGCCGCCCGGCTTGCAGCATAGGCCGGCGGCAACTGGCAGCAGGATGTCTTGCGGACGCATGCCTGTTATATAGGTTGCGACCCCGCATCTTCGAGTCATCACCGCTTCGTTCCCTGGTTCCCCAATGCCCCTGCGCCTGTTCCTGACCTCCGGCGATCTCATGGCCGACCGCCGCTTCGAGTTCGCGCGCGACCTCCAGCTCAAGGGCGATCTGGCGGCTGCCGCCGACCTGCTGGAGCAGACCATCGAGCTTGCGCCGAATTTCACCTCGGCCTGGTTCACGCTCGGCGAAATCCGCGCGCAACTCGGCGAGCGCGACAAGGCGATTGCGGCCTTTCGCAAATCGCGCGAGTCCGACCCGGGCGATCAGCATGGCGCTCATCTGCATCTGATACGCCTCGGCGATGCGCAATTGTCGGAGATGCCGAAGGCCTATGTGCAGGCCTTGTTCGATCAATACGCGCCGCGCTTCGAGCACGTGCTGATCAACGATCTCGGCTATCGCGCGCCCTCGCTGATCTTCAAGGCGGTGGTGGCTGCCCGCGTCGCCGCGAAGAAGCCCGCCCTGTTCAAGCGCGCCATCGATCTCGGCTGCGGTACGGGGCTTGCGGCCGCCGCCTTCGCAAAACAGGTCGACCAGTTCATCGGCATCGACCTGTCGCCCGGCATGGTCAAGGAGGCGCGCGCAACCGGCCTCTATGCCGAGCTCGAAGTCGCCGACATGATCGAAGGCCTGCGCAGCAGGAGCGATGCGAGCGCAAACCTCGTCGTCGCTGCCGATGCGTTCGTCTATCTCCCCGATCTCGCGCCAGTGCTCAGTGAGGCCAGGCGCGTGCTCGCGCCCGGCGGCGTGCTTGCGTTCACGCTGGAGACCCATGACGGCAGCGGGATCGTTCTCGGCGAAGGCCTGCGCTATGCCCATTCGGCGGAATATGTGCGCGATGCGATGGCGCAGGCCGGCCTCAAGGTCCTCACATTGGAGCGGGCCTCGCCACGCACCGAGAACAACGAGCCGGTGCGCGGACTCGTCGTGGTCGCCGAGAAAACTTGAGTTTAGGCGCTATAAGCGGCGCTTTGAGCGTCATTGCGTCGCAAAGCCGTGACTTCCCACTTGCGAGCCCTGCGGCGATGCCAGCACAATGCGCGCACCAGGGAGAAACGAACAATGACGAAGAATCCATCGCGGCGCGATTTCAGCGCCGCCGCGCTCGCGACCATCGCGGCATCCACCTTGCCCGCGCCCTATGTCTGGGCCGCGGAAAAGAAATACGATGCCGGCGCCAGCGACACCGAGATCAAGATCGGGCAGACCGTGCCGCATTCCGGCCCCGGCTCGCTCTACGGCGTGCTCGGGCGCGTCGGCGAAGCCTATTTCCAGATGCTCAACGAGAAGGGCGGCATCAACGGACGCAAGGTCAAATTCCTCACCATGGACGATGCCTACAGCGCGCCGAAATGCGTCGAGGCGACGCGGCGCCTGGTCGAGCAGGAGGAGGTGCTCGCGCTCTACGGCTCGCTCGGCACCGCGCCGCAGACCGCCGTGCACAAATACCTCAACTCGAAGGGGGTGCCGCAGCTGCTGCTCAACACCGGCGCGTCGAAGTGGAATAATCCGAAAGAGTTCAAATGGACCATGGCGGGCCTGCCGCTCTATCCGACCGAGGCGCGCATCCTGGCGCGGCACGTCGTCAGCGTGAAGCCGAACGCGAAGGTCGGCATCCTCTACCAGAACGACGATTTCGGCCGCGACTTCCTGGGTCCCTTCAAGAAAGTGCTGGCCGATGCCGGCGGCACCGCGCAGGTCATCATGGAACAGACCTATGATCTGACCGATCCGACCGTCGATTCCCAGCTCATCAACCTCTCGAAGTCGGGTGCGGACGTCTTCTACAACATCTCCACCGGCAAGGCGTCGTCGCAGTCGATCCGCAAGGTGGCCGAGCTCGGCTGGAAGCCGCTGCAGCTGTTGTCGGCCGGCTCGACCGGCCGTTCGATCCTCAATGCAGCGGGCCTCGAGAACGCCGCCGGCATCGTCGCCATCCGCTACAACAAGGAGGTCGGCCTGCCCAAATGGGAGAAGGACCCCGACGTGATGGCGTTCGAGGAGCTGCGCAAGAAGTACACGCCGGCGATCGATCAAGACAACACCATCGCCTTCGCCGGCTACGGCCAGGCCGTCACCATGGGCGAGATCCTGCGCCGCTGCGGCGACGAGCTCACGCGCGCCAACGTGCTGAAGCAGGCCTCCAACCTCAAAGGCTTCCACTCGCCTTATTTCCTCGACGGCGTCACCTACGACTACACGCCTGACGACTACACGCCGATGAAGACGCTCTTCATCTCCACCTTCACCGGCAAGGACTGGGACATCTCCGACAAGCCGATGTCGGAGTAGGGGCGGGCGGGATGCTGTAGGGTGGGCAAAGGCGCACTTGCGCCGTGCCCACCATCTCTCCATGCATTCGGGTGCACATGGTGGGCACGCTTCGCTTTGCCCACCCTACGGGACCACCCCCTCGACGAACCCACCCCCACGGCTTACCTGTGATGCCGTGCCGCCCCGCATCCGCAAATCTCCGGCCGAGCCTGCCGCGCTGCTGCCCGACCACTTCCAGGCGTGGTTCACAGCCCGCGGCTGGTCGCCCCGCGCGCATCAATTGGCGCTGCTGGAGAAGGCGCACGAGGACCGGTCCGCACTGCTGATCGCGCCCACCGGCGCCGGCAAGACGCTGGCGGGATTTCTGCCGACGCTGGTGGAGTTGAGTTCTGCGCCCAAAGCTTCGGCAAAATCGGTGATCTCCACCGGCCGCAGTCTGCAACGCACCGGCGGCCTGCACACGCTCTACATCTCGCCGCTCAAGGCGCTCGCGGTCGATATCGCGCGCAACCTCGAGCGTCCCGTCGCCGAGATGGCGCTGCCGATCAAGATCGAGACCCGCACCGGCGACACGCCGACGTCGCGGCGGCAGCGGCAGCGGCGCTATCCGCCCGACATCTTGCTCACGACCCCCGAACAGCTCGCGCTGCTGCTGTCCTCCGACGACGCGCCGTTCCTGTTCTCCTCGCTGAAGCGCATCGTGCTCGACGAGCTGCATGCGCTGGTGACGTCCAAGCGCGGCGATCTTCTCTCCCTTGGGCTCGCGCGGCTGTGGCGACTGGCGCCGCAGATGCGCGCGATCGGCCTGTCGGCGACCGTGGCCGAGCCGGAATCGCTGGCGCGCTTCCTGGTGCCGCAGCCCGGCGGCAAGGAAGCGGCCGCCGACATCGTCATTGCCGGCGGCGCGGCGCCGCCGCTGGTCGAGATGATGGACACGCGCGAGCGCCTGCCCTGGGCCGGCCACAGTGCGCGCCATGCGCTTCCCGAGATCTACGAGCTGATCAAGGCGAACAAGACCACGCTGGTTTTCGTCAACACCCGCAGCCAAGCCGAGATGCTGTTCCAGAATCTCTGGAGCATGAATGATGACAATCTCGCCATTGCCCTGCATCACGGCTCGCTCGACGTTGCCCAGCGCCGCAAGGTCGAAGACGCGATGTCGGCGGGCAAACTGCGCGGCGTGGTCTGCACCTCCTCGCTCGACCTCGGCGTCGACTGGGGCGACGTCGACCTTGTCGTCAATATCGGTGCGCCCAAGGGTTCCTCCCGCCTGATGCAGCGCATCGGCCGCGCCAATCACCGGCTCGACGAAGCCTCGCGCGCGGTGCTGGTGCCGGCGAACCGCTTCGAGGTGATGGAGTGCCGCGTCGCGATCGACGCCATCGCGGAGAATGCGCAGGACACGCCGCCGCTGCGGATCGGTGCCCTCGACGTGCTGGCCCAACACGTTCTCGGCTGCGCCTGCGGCGAGCCATTTTTCTCCGACGAGCTCTACGACGAAGTGCGCACCGCCGCACCTTACGCCGATCTCACGCGGCAGGATTTCGACGACGTGGTCGATTTCGTCGCCTCCGGCGGCTACGCGCTGAAGACCTATGAGCGCTTCGCCCGCATCAAGCAGGACAAGGAGGGGCGCTGGCGCGTCGCCAATCCCAAGGTGCGGCAGAGCTACCGGATGAATGTCGGCACCATCGTCGAGGACGACATGCTGAAGGTGCGGCTGGTGCGATCGCGCGGCGGTGGTCAAGGAAAAGCAGGCGGGTCGACGGGCGTGATCGCGCGCGGCGGCAGGTTGCTCGGCGAGATCGAGGAAGCCTTCATCGAGGGCCTCAGCCCCGGCGACACCTTCGTGTTCTCGGGCGAGGTGGTGCGCTACGAGACCCTGGTCGAGGACCAGGTCTATGTCTCGCGCGCCAACGACAAGGACCCGAAGGTGCCGTCCTATATGGGCGGCAAGTTCCCACTCTCGACCTATCTCGCCGAACGGGTCCGCCGCCTGCTCGATGACGGGCGCGCGTGGGGCGCCTTGCCGGAGCAGGTGCGCGACTGGCTGTCGCAGCAAAAGGACGTCTCGCGTGTGCCTGAAGTGCGCGAGCTGCTGGTCGAGAGTTTTCCCCGCGCCAACAAGCACTACATCGTCTGCTATCCCTTCGAAGGCCGTCTCGCGCACCAGACGCTGGGCATGCTGTTGACGCGCCGGCTGGAGCGTGCCCGCGCCCGACCGCTCGGCTTCGTCGCCAACGAATATGCGATCGCGGTCTGGGCGCTCGGCGACCTGTCCTCCATGATCCGGGACGGCAGGATCGACCTCGATGCGCTGTTCGACCCTGATATGCTCGGCGACGATCTCGAAGCTTGGCTTGCCGAATCCGCACTGATGAAGCGCACGTTTCGCAATTGCGCGATCATCTCCGGCCTGATCGCGCGCCGTCACACCGGCGAGGAGAAGAGCCGCCGCCAGGTGCTGTTCTCGACCGATCTCGTCTACGACGTTTTGCGAAAACACCAGGCCGATCACGTGCTGTTGCGTGCCGCGCGGGCCGATGCCGCCACCGGCCTGCTCGATCTGCGCCGCCTCAGCGACATGCTGATGCGCATTCAGGGCCGGATCACCCACCGGGAACTCGACCACGTCTCCCCGCTCGCCGTCCCCGTGATGCTGGAAATCGGCCGCGAGTCAGTCTATGGCGAAGCTGGAGACGAGCTCCTGGCGGAGGCCGCCGATGAGCTGGTCAAAGAGGCGATGGGATAAGAGCAGGTTTTGACGTGACGGCAGGCGCGCTGGTTTCAGGAGATAACGAGGACATGCGCGTTTCGAATGTCAACATCAGCAGCGTGACGTTCGCCGCCGATCTCTCCGGCGCACTGTTCTGGGAAGAGCAGCGCCTGCTCGTCGTCTCCGATTTGCATCTGGAAAAAGGTTCCAGCTTCGCCATGCGCGGCGTACTGCTGCCGCCTTACGACACCATCGCGACTCTCAGTCGTCTCGCTGCTGTCATCTCCCGCCATGATCCCCGCATCGTCATTGCGCTCGGCGACAGTTTTCATGATCGCAGCGCGCATGGACGCCTGTCGGCGGAGGATCGCGACGCGGTCGCCGCCTTGCAGGCCGGCCGCGACTGGATCTGGATTTCGGGCAATCACGATCCGGCGCTGCCGCGTGATCTCGGCGGCACCGTCGCCGACGAAGTCGCGATCGGCCCGATCACCTTCCGCCACGAGCCGACCGGCGCGGGCGGCGAGATCGCCGGCCATCTCCATCCCAAGGCCCGCGTCTCCGCGCGCGGCCGCTCGATGGAGCGCCGCTGTTTCGCCTGTGATGGGATGCGCGCCGTGATGCCCGCCTTCGGCGCCTATGCCGGCGGCCTCAGCATCCGCGACGCGGCGTTTGCAAAGATCTTTCCAAAGAATGGTTTTGTCGCGCATTTGCTCGGCGACCGCCGCGTGCACGCGATTGCCGCGTCGCGGTGTTATTGACTAGCTATCGCTTCGATCGGGCTGAACCCTCTCACCACGCGCACACTGCGCTCCCTCCCCCCTTGTGGGGGAGGGCAGGGGAGGGGGGTAGCCCAGGAAAAGTTGCGCGTTGGCGTCGCGCAAACGCGTGTGCGAATCGAGATAATCCCCGTGTGGTACCCCTCTCCCTAACCCTCCCCCACAAGGGGGGAGGGAACGTACCGGTCTCGCAGCCGCAGATCGCGACTATCGCAACGGTTCACGCCGCCTTCGCCTGCACGTCATCGCAGAACTCTGCCAGCCGATCGGCGAGCCGCAGCGTCGCGGGGCTTGCACCCGGCGCGGCCATCAACGCGACTTCGGTCCGGTTGATTGGCGCAAATCCATCCTTCGCGGTCAGCACGCGGTGGTCGGACTGGATCGCCATCTCCGACAGGATGCTCAGCCCCATGCCGGCAGCGACCGCGGCTTGGATGCCGGCGAGGCTCGATGACGTATAGGACATGTGCCAAATGCGGCCCGCGCTTTCCAGCGCGTGGATGGCGCCGGCGCGGTAGAGGCAGCCGAGCGGAAAGCCGATCAGCGGCACCGAGGCGACATCGGCGTGGATCGGATGGCTCTTGCTGGTGACCCAGTGCACCTGCTCCGGCCACACCGCGATCGCGCCCTTCTCACCGGCTGCGCGCTTGAACAGTGCGAGGTCGAGCTCGCCGCGATCGAGGTCCCGCGCCAGGTTCTTGCTCTGATCGGCGCGCACATCGAGCCGCAGGCCCGGATGCGAACGCGAGAAGGCGCCGAGCAGTTTCGCCAGCCGGTACGCCGCAAAGTCTTCGGGGATGCCGAGCCGGATCGCGCCTTCGCCGTCGGGCTGGCGCAGCACGTCGCGGGCCTCTTCCGCAAGCGACAACAGCCGCCGCGCATAGGACAGCAGCCGTTCGCCGGCTTCGGTCGGGCGCAAATCCTTGCCGTCACGATGCAGCAGCACCTGTCCGACATCCTCCTCCAGCCGCTTGATCTGCTGGCTGACGGTCGATTGGGTGCGATGGACGCGCTCGCCGGCGCGGGTGAAGCCGCCGGCATCGACCACCGACACGAAGCTGCGCAGGAGCTCCAGATCGAGCATGGGCGCCTCCATTCGAAAATCCACTGACTAGAAGTTAATCATTTAATTTCCAAATGACAAGCCGGCCCCCCTAAATCGAGGGCTCAGGAGATTCGCATGTCGCTCGCCCCCTCGATTTCGGTTCCCCGCAGCCGCTTCAATACGCTGCCGCTCGCCATCGGCGCGTTCTGCCTGCTCTGGAGCTACGCCTTCGTCGCCGGCAAGATCGGCGTGACCCATTGCCCGCCGCTGATCCTGCTCGCCGCGCGCTTTTCGCTCGCCGGCATCCTGATCATCGGTGCCACGCTGGTCCGCGGCGACGACTGGTCGCTGTCCTGGCGCGATGCCGCGATCTTCGCCGTGCTCGGCGTCGCCAACAACGCGCTCTATCTCGGCCTCGGCTACACCGGGCTGCAATCGGTCTCCGCCGGCCTCGGCGGCCTGATCGTGTCCGCCAATCCGGTGTTCACGGCGGGCCTCGCCGCGATTCTGCTCGGCGAAGGCATGACGTGGCGCAAGGCGAGCGGCCTCCTGCTCGGCATCATGGGCGTGACCTTGATCGTCTGGCACCGCCTGTCGGTCGGCACCGACTCGCTGCACGGCATCGTGTTCACGCTGGCCTCGCTTGCCTCCCTCGTCGCTGGCACCATTTTGTTCAAGCTGCTCGCGCCAAAGGGCTCGTTGTGGATCGGCAATGGCGTGCAGAATCTCGCCGCCGGCATCGTGCTGACGCCGGTCGCGCTCACCTTCGCTGACGTCCATGCCATCGACTTCACGCCGGGCCTGATCGGCGCTTTCGCCTTCCTCGTGCTCGGCGGCTCGATCATGGCCTACTGGCTCTGGTTTCATCTCCTGAAAGTGTGTGGCGCGACGGCTGCCAGTGCCTATCATTTCCTGATGCCGCCGCTCGGAATGCTGTTCGCGTATCTCGTGCTCGGCGAGCATGTCGAGGCCCGCGATCTGCTCGGAATCATCCCGGTCGCACTTGGCATCTATCTGGTGACGCGGCCCGCAAAATCCGTCTCGTAAGAGGAGTCCATCATGCCCATTTCCATCACCCTGATCGGCGGTCCCACTGCGCTGATCGAGATCGATGGCTTCCGCCTGCTCACTGACCCGACCTTCGATGCGCCCGGCGCCTATCAACTGCCGCATGTGAAGCTGGAGAAGACGATTGGACCCGCGCTGAAGGCCGACGCAATCGGCCCGGTCGACGCGGTCCTGCTCAGCCACGACCAGCATTCCGACAATCTCGACAATTCCGGCCGTGACTATCTGCTTAAAGCGCCGCGCGCGCTGACGACCGAGGCCGGCGCCAAGCGCCTGGGCGGCCATGTCGAAGGCCTCGCGCCATGGGCGACCTCGCATCTGAAAGACGGTGACGGCAATACGCTGACGATCACCGCCACGCCCGCGCGCCACGGCCCGGCCGGCATCGAGCCGCTGTCGGGCGACGTCATCGGTTTCGTGGTGTCGTCGAGCCGGACCGACACCACTTCGGTTTATATCAGCGGCGACACCACCTGGTTCGACGGCGTCGCCGAGGTCGCGCGCCGCTTCAAATGCGGCGTGGTGATGCCGTTCGCTGGCGCCGCGCAAACGCGCGGGCCGTTTCATCTCACCATGGACACCAACGACACCATCGAGACCGCACGCGCCTTCCCCGATGCGATGATCGTGCCGGTTCATACGGAGGGTTGGGCGCATTTCCGCCAGAACGGCGAGGATCTGCGCAAGACGTTTGATGTGCTGGGTTTTGGCACAAGGCTGCGATTGCTGGAGCCGGGGGTGCCGACCGTGGTGCAGGCGCCGTAGCCCCAACTGTCATGCCCCGGCTTGACCGGGGCATCCAGTACGCCGCGGCGGTAGTTGTGAGAGCGAACTGCCTAACGCCGGCCTCTGGAATACTGGGTCGCCCGGTCAAGCCGGGCGACGACGAGAGGAGAGAGCGTAGTTCCCTCAATCCTTCCTGAAAACAATCGACGCCATCCAGCCCGTCATCAGCGCCATCGCGGCGGTGACGAGGCCGTAGATCAGCCCGTTCTGGCGCGCCGTCGTCGCGACGAACTGCTCGAAGCCGACCTTGACGATCTCGAACGCGGTCTCGGTCTTGCCGATGAACGCGCCGTCGGCGAACAGCTTGATCTCGACCTCATAGGTGCCGATCGGCACCTCCGCCGGCAGTGGAATGCCGGTGCGGAACAGGGTCGATGTCAGGAACGTCACCGCGCTCGGATCCTCGCGGTAGAGACCGCGCTGGGTGCGCAGGCGGATGAAGGCGGAGCGGAACGCGTCGTTCGGCACCACATCGGCATAGTCGCCGCTGACGCGTTGGGTCAGCAGCACGTTGTTGAGCCCGATCTGCTGGCGTCGCGCGATCTCGGGCGAGGTTATGACATCGAAGGAGCGGTTGGCGAACAGCGCGAGATAGCTCGGCACCTCCAGAAACTGGCGGTAGTCGGTGTTGATCCAGATCCCGAAGGTACGCTCCTTGCGCCGCGTCACCATGTCGGCGCGCGGGCCCATCACGGTGACGACGAGATCGTAGCTCTTGCGGTCGACGGGCGTGGAGGCGTCCTTCTCGACCGAGCCGAACAGCACGAGCTCCTCGCCGGAATAGTTCGGAGTCACCGTGACGCGATGGTTGGAGACCGACACGATCAGGCGCTCGGCCCGTGCGGCGGAGCCGAGCAGCAGGACAACCAGGACTGCGAGAGCTGCGCGCATCATCCGTTCACCCCCAGCTCGCGAATGGTGAAGAGATCCTCGGGCCGGATCACCAGCTCGATCGCGAAGCGAACACCGACCGAGAGGATCAAGAGGCCGAGCAGCAGCCGCAACTGCTCGCCGCGGATCTTCTGGCCGGCGCGGGCGCCGAACTGCGCACCGGTGACGCCGCCGACCATCAGGATCAGCGCCAGCACGGCGTCGACCAGGTGATTAGTGACCGCGTGCAGCAGGGTCGCAAACAGCATCGTGACCAGCGTCAGGACCATCGACGTCCCGATCACCGTCGAGGTCGGCACCCGCAGCAAATAGATCATGATCGGCACCAGGATGAAGCCGCCGCCGATGCCCATGATGGCGCCGATGAAGCCGATCAGCATGCCGACGATCACGACCGGAATGACCGAGAGGTAGATCTTGGAGCGCTTGAACCGCATCTTCAGCGGCAGGCCATGGATCCAGTTATGCGTGCGTCGCGGCGGCACCGCGCCGCGCCGGGTCCGCATCAGGGCACGCAGGCCTTCGGAGAACATCAGGCTGCCGACGGTGGTGAGCAGCACGACGTAGGACAGTGCGATCATCAGATCGAGCTGGCCGAGCGCGCGCAGCTGCGTGAAGGTCCACACCCCGAGAGCCGTCCCGGTTACGCCGCCGCATAACAGCACGCTCGCCAGCGCCGGGTCGATCGCGCGTCGCCGCCAATAAGCGAGGGCGCCGGAAAAGGACGAGGCGGCGATGTGGCTTGCGACGGAAGCGACCGCGACTGCCGGTGTGATGCCGATGAAGATCAGAAGCGGCGTCATCAGGAAGCCGCCGCCGATCCCGAACATGCCGGAGACGAAGCCGACCGCCGCGCCCATCGCTAGCACGAGGAAGACGTTGACCGGAAGATCGGCGATCGGGAGATAGAGCTGCATCGAGAGACCACGCTTCCGGCGAGACGGATCGATTGCGCGGAATGCTCGCAGGAGGGCAGAACGATTGCCGCGTCCCTCAATAGCGGAATTCGGTAGCGGGCGGGACCAGGAATTTCGGGCGTGGTGAATGGGGGTGTCGGCGGCATCGACGCTTTAGCTCCTCACCCTGAGGAGCCTGCGCAGCAGGCGTCTCGAAGGGCGAGGCCCGGATCAAGAGGCGGGCCTGCATGGTTCGAGACGCGCGCAAGAGCGCGCTCCTCACCATGAGGGGAGAGGGCCTCAGTGCACCGCCGACGCCGACTTCTTGCTCGCAACCGGCTTCGGCGCCGGCTTCGCGTTGGCCTGCGGGGCGCTGTCCCAGCCGCCGTTCGGGGCCGCAACGTTGACGGCGTCGTCGGGCTGGGGCTCGGCGCTGAAGGTCTGGATCGCGAGCTTGGCAGCGGCGAGCGATTGCGGGTCGAGCCGCTTGGCGACGTCGTCGCGCTTGGTTGCTGCGTCCGCATCGCCCTGAGCGGCGGCGAGGGTGAACCATTTGTAGGACTCGGCGAGGTTCTGCTCCACCCCGATGCCGCGGGCATAGAGGATGCCGAGGTTGAACTGGCTGTCGGCGACGCCGCGATCGGCGGCCTTCCGGAACCACAGTGCCGCGCTCTTGTAATTGGCGCCGCGTCCGCCGCCGTCGGCATCGAGCACCGCGAGGTTGTGCATCGCCTTGGCGTTGCCGCGCTCGGCGGCTTGCGTGTAGTAGCGGCGGGCGATGTCGGCGTCCTTCTTCACGCCGAGACCCTTTTCGTAGAGTGTCCCGAGGCGGAAGGTTGCGGGCACCACGCCGGCCTGTGCCGCGCGGTCGTACCATTTGGCGGCTTCGTCGTAATTCGCGGCCACGCCCTTGCCCTCGGCAAAGCGCACGCCGATCTCGTAGGCCGCGGTCGCATCGCCCTTCATCGCGGCGGTGCGCAAGCCGGGGCCACCGATGCCGTCAGGCAGCTTTTCGCTCGGCGGCACCTGGATCATCGCGAGTTTCGCACGGCTCGTGCCCGACAGCGCGCCGGTGGCGTCGCTGGAGGCCGCAGGCGGGGTTGGCGCCGCGGTTTGCGGGATTTCGACCGAAGCGGTGCCGCTCGGGCTCGTCACGGGCCCCGGCGCGGCATTGTTCTGCGACTGTTTTCCGATCGGGGTCGGCGAGGTCATCGACGGCGTGACCTGCTCGGGCGTGGCGGGCTTGTTCTCGACCGGCGGCGGGGCCTGCGGCGCGGGCGCGGGCGACGAATTCTCCATCGCCTGCGGCGACGGCGACGGGCTGCTGCCATCGAGCAGGTTCATCGCCATCTTGAAGGTGCCGAGCACGATCACGACCACGCTCGCGCCAACCAGCAGCGAGCGGATCTTCGAGGTGATGGTCGCGCCACCTTCCTGGCCCTTGTCCTTGGCGCGGGCGATTGCGGCCTTGGCGCCACGGGCCGGCTTTTCGGGCGGCTGCGCGGCGGCGGCTTGGGCTGCGCGGCGCGCGGCGGCGATGAAGCTCGACGACGACACCGGCTCCTTGGGCGCGGCCGGGATTTCGCTGATTGCGCTTTCGGACGCGGCAATGCGCTCCGACGACGTGGCGATGCGTGCACCCGGCCGGGTGCCGGGCTCGAGCGGATGATCCGGCGGCAGTTCGGGCGCGAGCGCGGCGCGCGTGGGCGCCGTATGCGGCTCCAGGATTTCGCTGATCGCGCGTGGCGGAACCGGCGGTGCCATCGGCATCGGCGGCGGCGCTGCCGGCGCGGCGGCATGGAATTCGCGCGGCGCGGCGGCGAAGGCGGCTTGCGCCGCCTGCGCGGCGGCCGGATTGGGCAGCTCGGGCTTCGGATCGTATTTCGGGTGCTGCTGTTGCTGCGGCCGCGGCTCGTGCGCCATCGGCGCGGGCGCCATGGGAGCGGCCATCGGCATCGGCTGCGGCGCTGGGGCGGGCGGCGCGGTGCGCACATTGCGCAGATCGCCCTCGATCATCGAGAGACGATCGACGACGTGGCCAAGGGCGTTGTGGACGGCCTCCAGCGAGTCCTGGGTGGTCCGGTTCGTCTCGGCCTGACTGAAGCGGATGTCGGAGAGCTCGCGCTTGACGAGATCGACCATGCCGGACTCGGCAGGGGGCGCGGAGTTGCGGCTCTCGGCCAGCGCCGAATAGGTCGCCTGCTGCCGCTCCAGGTGGCGCAGGATGTCGTGCAGCCCGTCCTCGACGCGGCTGAAATTCCCGTTGCGCGGATCGGAGGCGGCCTCGAGCCGCTCCAGAAGATACGAGACCCGCTGTTCAAGATGAGCAAAGGTCGAAGCCGAGTCGTTGCCGACCTGCATGCGGTCGAAACGGTCGGACAGGGCGCGGATCGCGCTTTCGAGATGCTCGCTGCTCTCGGGTGGCTGAGGGCGCTCGCGCGTTTCCAGAGCCGCGGTGAGCGCCGCGATGCGTTGCTCCAGCACCGCAAAACTGTCGCCGTTGCCCGAGGCGCGGGTGACCTGGTCGACCTTGGACGACAGCAGCTGCACGTCATCCGAGAGCCGGGCCAGCGCTTCGTTGGAAGCGACGTTGGAGACGATGCCGCGCAGCGCCGAGATCGCGCCTTCGAGCTGGCGGACCGTCGAGGGATCGTCATTGGCGCGCAGGATCAGATCGAGCTTGGCGCCGAGATTGCGGATCGCCTCGTCATAGCCGGTGAGCTGCTCGGCCGGCGTCAGCGTGCGGAGCACCTGCTTGATCTCGGACAGCGCGTGCTCGATGCCGGACAGGACCTGACCGTCGGTGCCGTTGGAGCGGGTCTCGTCGATGCGCCGATGCAGCGAGCGGATCTCGTTCTCGATCGATTCGATCGCGCGGCGCGGCATCGCCTCGGTGATGGCGTTGCGGATCTCCGCAAGCTCGCTGCGGAAACTGTTGATCGCCTGCTCGGTATTGTCGGGGCGCTGGAGCGATTCGATCTGGCTCGTGATCTTGAGCAGATGGCGCTCGAGCGCAGAGAAATCCGGCCCCGGCTGCGGTGGCGGCGGAGCGTAGGCAGGCGGCGCGGGGGGCGCGTAAGGAGCTGCCGCAGGCGCGATCGAGGGTGCTGCGCGCGGCGGCATCTGTCTGGGCGTAAAGCCGTCGAGCTCGCTCTGCCGTGCCGTGATCTCGGCGACCGCGACGTCGAACGAAGCGGGGCTCAGGGGCGGTGAGCTGCGATAGACCTGCGCTGCCGCACGCTCGACCGCATCGGCCTGGCGCTGGCGCGTTTCAACGGGTGCCTGCCGCGGTGCCGGAGCCTGCTGCGGCTTTGAGATTTGCGACAGCCTTGCATCGAGCCGCGAGATCGCGTCGTTGAGCTGGCGCGCAACGCCTTGCTCGCGCGAGACGTCTGGTCGCGAAGTGTCCTGCCGCGAAGTGTCTTGTCGCGAAGGATCTTGCCGCGGCGCGGGCTTGGAAATCCGTTCGATCTGCTGGGTGATGGCGTCGAGCCGCTGGTGGATGTCGGCGACTTCGCGACTTTCCTGGCTCGGCACGTGACTCGGGACTTGGCTCGGCAGTTGACTCGGGACGTGCTGGGCTTGCGGACGCTGATCGTAAAGTCCGCGAAAGTTCGGCGGGGCGGTCTCGCCGAGCGTGGAGTTCAGCCAATCGTTGAGTGACATGCCGGCGCGACGCGCAGCAGCTTCGGCCCGCTCCCGGACGGAGGGATCGATGCCGTCAACACTCCACGATACGCGCGAATTCATGACTCTGTCCGGTCCCGACTCCGGCGCCTCACCCGGCGCCTCCAGCCTCCCCACGCGTGCCCGTTGCAAAGACAATCGAATTTCGCGTGGGTCGTCTGCCTCGAAAACCGACTTTTGTCTGTTACGGTAAATAACGGGTTAAGGAACCCGTTGACGGTGTCTTAAAGTTGGCCAGCGGGGGAACGGCACGATGGCAGGTGCGCTCCCTCCCCCGCTTGCGGGGGAGGGTTGGGGAGAGGGTGCTTCCACAATCGAGAACCCCCAAGATGAGAGAGCCCTCACCCGCGCCTTCGGCGCGACCTCTCCCGCAAGCAAGCGGGAGAGGCGACGAGCACCGCCGAAGCCGGTCTAGCCCTTGCTCTCGCGCTTGCCGTCCTCAAGCGGCACCACGGTGCCGCCAGCGCTCATCGCCGACAGGGCCTCGAGCGCCTCTTCGCAGAAATCGGCCACCATCTGCTCGTGCCGGGCGCCGAGCTGAAGCAGGAGGAGGTTACCGAGGTCGAGCACGCCGGACGCCGCCCCCTCGGGAAAGCGCTTCTTCAGGATGCGCTCGTAGTTCTCGTGGCGATCGCGGTGGTGCTCGAGCCGGGCCATCAGGTCGGTGCGCATGGGCTCGAGGCCGATGCTGTCGAGCGCATGCAGCCGCACCAGGAGGTCGTCCTTGATGGAGGGGGGCGTGCTTGGCCGCGCGGCCCAGTGCCGCAGCGCTGTTCGGCCCTCCGGAGTCAGCGTATAGATCAGCTTATTGGGCTTGCCGGTCTGCACGACCTCGCGGCCCTGGATGTAGCCGCGGTCGCGCAGCTTGGAGAGCTCGCGGTAGATTTGCTGGTGGTCGGCCTTCCAGAAGAAGCCGATCGAGGAATCGAATGTCTTGGCGAGCTCGTAGCCCGTCATCGGACGTTCCGTCAGGCATGCGAGGATTGCGTCGCCCAAAGCCATGACCCGGTCCTCCTGTTCTTGACCTTAACCAATTGGCTTGACTTTATGCGCATCGGCGCATATGCGTCAATGTGCATATGAGGTGATCCAAGAACGAGGGCAAGCACCGCCCCGAAAACCCCAATGGAATCAACCTTCGCGCTACTGTGCATGGGGTTGTTCTCGCGTTTTTTGCCGAAGCCTTTAGGGAGGCAGCTGAATGACCGGCCTCGAGTCCTGGTACGGCTACATGAAGTCGCATGACCAGGCAGCGCTCTGGGACCTGCTCCATCCCGACGCGATCTTCGAAAGCCCCGTCGTGCACGCGCCGCAGCGCGGCCGCGACATCACCTTCAAATATCTGGCCAGCGCCGAGAAGGTGCTTGGCGGTCCCGGCTTCACCTATGTCGGCGAATGGAAGAGTGAGAGCGGCGCCGTGCTCGAATTCAAGACCATCATCGACGGCATCGAGATCAACGGCGTCGACATCATCAGTTTCGACGGCGAGGGACGCATCACGCATTTCAAGGTGATGGTGCGGCCGCTCAAGGCCATCAACATGCTGCATCGCCTGATGGCGGAGCAGTTGGCCGCCGCTCAATCCTAAGCCAGCATCATCACTTCAAGGCCTGCCGGGAGACCACCATGCCGATCTACAAAGCCCCCGTCGAAGACGTGAACTTCCTGCTCAACGACGTCTTCCAGATCGACCGCTACGACAATCTGGCCGGCTTCTCCGATGCGTCGAGCGACGTGCGTGAAGCCATTCTCGGCGAAGCCGCCAAGCTCGCCGAAGAGGTGCTGCAGCCGCTCAACCGCGTCGGCGATCTCGAAGGTTGCAAGCGCGCCGATGACGGCAGCGTCACCACGCCAAAGGGTTTCAAGGAGGCGTTCAAGCAGGTCGCCGAGGGCGGCTGGCTCGGCCTGTCGGCGCCGACCGAGTTCGGCGGCCAGGGTCTGCCGGTGACGCTCTCCCAGGCGGTCAACGAATTCCAGATCTCCGCCAACATGGCGTTCTCGATGTATGGCGGCCTCACCATGGGCGCGACCGCGGCGTTGATCGTCCACGGCACGCCGGAGCAGAAGCAGACCTACGTGCCGAAGATGGTGGCCGGCGAGTGGACCGGCACCATGAACCTGACCGAGCCGCATTGCGGCACCGACCTCGGCATGCTCCGCACCAAGGCGGTGCGGCAGGCCGACGGCAGCTTCAAGATCACGGGCACCAAGATCTTCATTTCGGCCGGCGAGCATGACCTCGCGCCCAACATCATCCACCTCGTGCTGGCCCGTATCGAGGGCGCGCCCGCCGGCATCAAGGGCGTGTCGCTGTTCGTGGTGCCGAAATTCATGGTCAATGCCGACGGTTCGGTGGGGCAGCGCAACGGCGTCGTCTGCGGCTCGATCGAGCACAAGATGGGCATTCACGGCAATTCCACCTGCGTGATGAATTACGACAACGCCGTGGGCTGGCTGATCGGCGAAGAGAACAAGGGCATGCAGGGCATGTTCGTGATGATGAACGAGGCCCGCCTCGGCGTCGCCGTGCAGGGTCTCGCACAGTCGGAAGTGGCCTATCAGAACGCGGTCGCCTATGCCCGGGATCGCATCCAGGGCCGTTCGCTCACCGGTGCCAAGGCGCCGGACAAGCCGGCCGATCCGATCATCGTCCATCCCGACGTGCGTCGCACGCTGCTGTCGATCCGCTCCTTCAACGAGGCCGCGCGCGCCTTCGTGATGTGGACCGCGCTGAAGAGCGACGTCGCCCATCGCTCCGAGGATCCCAAGGACCGCCAGGCCGCCGACGATCACATGGGCCTGATGACGCCCGTCCTGAAAGGCTTTCTCACCGATTACGGCTTCGCCAACGCGGTGCAGGCGCAGCAGATGTATGGCGGCCACGGCTACATCGCCGAGCAGGGCATGGAGCAGTTCGTGCGCGATGCCCGCATCGCCATGATCTACGAAGGCGCCAACGGCATCCAGGCGCTCGACCTCGTCGGCCGCAAGCTGCCGCGCGATGGCGGCCGCGCCATCATGGCGTTCTTCGGCGAGGTCATGGCCTTCGCCAAGGAGAACGGCGGCGACGAGGCGATGAAGTCCTTCATCACCCCGCTCTCGGCTTCGCTCGGCCATCTCCAGCAGGCCACGACGTGGCTGATGCAGAACGCGATGGCGAAGCCCGACAATGCCGGAGCCGCCGCGACCGATTACCTGAATCTCTTCGGTTTCGTCGCGCTCGGCTACATGTGGGCGAAGATGGCGAAGGTGACGCAGGCCAAGATTGCCGAGAGCGGGACGACGCCCTATCTCTCGACCAAGCTCGTCACCGGCCGCTTCTTCATGGAGCGGATGCTGCCGGAGACCGCGGCCAATCTCGCGCGCATCCAGGCCGGCTCCGCCACCATCATGGAACTGCCGGCAGAAGCGTTCTGAGGATTTTGCCCCACCAATAATAGCGACCGCGCGGCGGTCGCGACCAATAACTGCAATCAGGAGGCTCCCATGGCAGATGCCTATATTTACGACCACGTCCGCACCCCGCGCGGCCGCGGCAAGGCGGACGGCGCGCTGCACGAAGTCACCGCGCTCGCGCTCGCGACCGTGCCGCTCAAGGCGCTCAAGGACCGCAACAACCTGCCGGAAGATTCCGTCGATGACGTCATTCTCGGCGTAGTCGATCCGGTCGGCGAAGCCGGCTCCGACATTGCGCGCTTTGCCGCGCTGAAGGCGGGCCTCGGCGAAGCGGTGCCGGGCGTGCAGATCAGCCGCTTCTGCGCCTCCGGCCTCGATGCCGTGAATTTTGCCGCAGCCCAGGTGATGAGCGGCCAGCACGAACTCGTGATCGGCGGCGGCGCCGAATCGATGAGCCGCGTCGGCATCGGCGCCTCCGGCGGCGCCTGGCCGATGGACCCGTCGATGGCAGTGCCGGCCTATTTCATGCCGCAGGGTATCTCGGCCGATCTGATCGCGACCAAATACGGCTTCTCGCGCGACGATGTCGACGCCTATGCGGTGCAGAGCCAGCAGCGTGCGGCGAAGTCCTGGGATGAAGGCCGCTTCGACAAGTCTGTCGTCCCGGTAAAGGACATCAACGGCCTCACGATCCTCGCCAAGGACGAGCATATGCGTCCTTCGACGACGATGCAGTCACTGGCGCAGCTGCAGCCGGCGTTCACGATGATGGCACAGATGGGCGGCTTCGATGGCGTCGCGGTGCAGTCGCATCCGGAAATCGAACGCGTCAATTACGTGCACCACGCCGGCAATTCGTCGGGCATCGTCGATGGCGCCGGCGCTGTCCTGCTCGGCAGCAAGGAAGCGGCCAGCAAATACGGCCTGAAGCCGCGTGCAAGAATCCGCGCATTCGCCAATATCGGCTCCGAACCCGCGATGATGCTGACGGGCCCGGTCGATGTCACCGAAAAGCTGTTTGCGCGCTCCGGCATGAAGAAGTCGGACATCGACCTGTTCGAGCTCAACGAAGCGTTCGCTTCCGTCGTGCTGCGCTACATCCAGGCCTTCGACATCGACAACGCCAAGATCAACGTCAATGGCGGTGCGATCGCGCTCGGCCATCCGCTTGGCGCGACCGGTGCGATGATCCTCGGCACCGTGCTCGACGAGCTCGAGCGCACCAACAAGGCGACCGCGCTGGTGACGCTGTGCATCGGCGGCGGCATGGGCACTGCCACCATCATCGAACGCGTCTAAGGGTAGGGGAGCAACCAGCATGGCTTACAAGAACTTCAAGGTTGAGACCGATTCCGACGGCATCGCGCTTGTCACCTGGGACATCCCGGGCCGTTCGATGAACGTGCTCGACGAGACCTCCACCAGCGAGCTCGACGCGATCGTCAAGGCGACCACGGCGGATGCCGCGGTAAAGGGCGTCGTCATCACCTCCGCAAAGGAAGCGTTCTGCGCGGGTGCCGATCTTTCCATGCTCGAAGGCATGAACCAGGCCTACGCAAAGGTCTTCAAGGAGCAGGGCGAGACGGCGGCGAACCAGATGCTGTTCGAGCAGAGCCGGCGCTTCTCGCAGGTGCTGCGCTCGATCGAGACCTCCGGCAAGCCGTGGGCGGCGGCGATCAACGGTCTCGCGCTCGGCGGCGGTTTCGAGATCACGCTGTGCTGCCACTATCGCGTGGCGGCGGAGAATCCCAAGACGCGGCTTGGCCTGCCCGAGGTCAAGGTCGGCCTCTTCCCGGGCGCTGGCGGCACGCAGCGCGTGCCGCGCCTGGTGCCGCCGCAGGACGCGATGACGATCCTGCTCAAGGGCGATCCGGTCACGGTCGAGAAAGCCAAGGCGCTGAATCTGATCCACGCCATCGTTCCCGCCGCCGACCTCGTCAAGTCGGCAAAGGACTGGATCAAGGGCGGCGGCAAGGCCGTCGCGCCCTGGGACGAGAAGGGCTTCAAGCTGCCGGGCGGCCCGGTGTTCTCCAAGGCCGGCATGATGATGTTCCCGGCCGGCAACGCGATCTACCGCCGCGAGACCTACGACAATTATCCGGCCGCACGCGCGATCATGAGCTGCGTCTATGAGGGTCTGCAGCTGCCGATCGACGCCGCGCTACGCGTCGAGTCGCGCTACTTCACCTCGGTGCTGCGCTCGAAGGAAGCGGCCGCGATGATCCGCAGCCTGTTCCTGTCGATGCAGGAGCTCAATAAGGGTGCGCGCCGTCCGAAGGATGTGCCGCCGACCAAGGTGAAGAAGATCGCCGTGATCGGCGCCGGCTTCATGGGTGCGAGCGTCGGCTATGTCTCGGCCCGTGCCGGTCTCGACGTCGTCCTGATCGATCGCGACCAGGAGAGCGCCGACAAGGGCAAGGCGCATGCGCAAAAGGTGATCGAGGAGCAGATCAAGAAGGGCCGCGCCAAGCCCGGCGACGCAGAAGCCCTGCTCGCGCGCATCACGCCGACCGCGGACTATTCCGCACTGAAGGACGTCGATCTCGTCATCGAGGCCGTGTTCGAAGACCGCAAGGTCAAGGCTGATACCTTTGCCAAGGCGCAGGAGCATATGAAGCCGGACGTGATCTTCGCGTCCAACACCTCGACGCTTCCGATCACCTCGCTGGCGGAATCCTTCAAGGACCAGGGCAGGTTCGTCGGCATCCACTTCTTCTCGCCGGTCGAGAAGATGATGCTGGTCGAGATCATCCAGGGCAAGAACACCGGCGATCTCGCGATCGCGACCGCGCTCGACTACGTCCGGCAGATCGGCAAGACGCCGATCGTCGTCAACGACAGCCGCGGCTTCTTCGCCAATCGCTGCGTCGGCCGCTACGTCGCCGAAGGCAACGAGATGTTCCTCGAGGGCGTGCCGCCCGCGATGATCGAGAACTGCGCCAAGATGGCCGGCATGCCGGTCGGCCCGCTCTCGCTGTCGGACGAGGTCGCGCTCGACCTCGGGCTCAAGATCATGAAGGCGACGGAAGCCGACCTCGGTCCCAACGCCATCAATCCCGATCAGAAGAAGCTGATGGTGGAAATGGTCGAGAAGCAGGGCCGACTGGGCCGCAAGAACAGCAAGGGTTTTTACGACTACCCCGAGAAGGGCAAGGGTCAGAAGAGCCTCTGGCCGGGCCTGTCCGCACTGCAGCCCAAGCAGCTCGATCCTGATACGCTCGACGTCGAGGAGCTGAAGCAGCGCTTCCTGGTGGTGCAGGCGGTGGAGGCCGCGCGCACGGTGGAGGACCACGTCATCACCGATCCGCGCGAGGCGGATGTCGGCTCGATCCTCGGCTTCGGCTTCGCGCCGTTCACCGGCGGCACGCTGTCCTATATCGACTTCATGGGCACGAAGAAGTTCGTCGAGCTCTGTCACAAGCTGGAGGCGAAATACGGCTCGCGCTTTACCCCGCCGAAACTCCTCGAGGAGATGGCCGCGAAGGGAGAAACCTTCTACGGCCGCTTCGCTCCGAACAAGGCGGCGGCGTGATTCTCTGAACCGTAGCCGGGACGAAAATTACGAAAGGCCGGATCTCGATCCGGCCTTTCGCATGGGCGCCTCAGGCAGCCTGAATCAGTCCTTCCTTCTTCATCGCTTCCTGCACCTGCGGCCGCGCCGCGACGCGGGTCTTGTACGCGGCAAGGTTCGGCATCGCCGACAGGTCGAACTTCATCCGGTCGGCCCAGGTCAGCATCGTGAAGAGATAACCGTCGGCCACCGTGAACTGCTTGCCCATGAGGTAGTCGCGGCCGGCGAGCTGGCTGTCGATGTATTTCAGCTTGCCCATGACGCGGTCCTTGAAGAAGGCCTTGGCCTCGTCGTTCAGCGCCGGCGCGAACATCGGGCCGAAGCTCTTGTGGACCTCCGAGGTGAGGAAGTTCAGCCATTCGAGCAGCTTGTAGCGCTCGGCGCTGCCGTGGGCCGGCGCCAGCGCCTTGGCTGAGGCCTGATCGGCGATCATCTGGACAATCACCGGGCCTTCGGTCACGATCTCTCCGCTATCGAGGCCCAGCGCAGGGACCTGGCCCTTGGGGTTCAGCTTCAGATAATCCTCACCGTTTTCGAGCTTCTTGGCCCGGATATCGACCTTGACCAGTTCATAAGGCAGGCCGGCTTCCAGGAGCGCGATATGGGGGGATAGCGAGCAGGCACCGGGCGAATAGTACAATTTCATGGAATTTCCTCCTCTTGTTGCTTGGTTCAGGCGAAAGAACGACTACATGCATCTGCTTGAAATAGTCAAGATTGATGCAGCTGCATCGAATAGGGTAAGAGACGGGCGACGAGCTTGAGCGGGACCATGAAACGCAAACCATCGACCGAGGCGACTTCCGCCTGGATCCGCTTGATGCGGGTGCAGAGCCGTGTGCTCAATTGCGTCGAGCAGGACCTGAAGAAGGCCGGCTTCCCACCGCTGGCATGGTATGACGCGCTGCTCGAACTGTCACGGGCGCCCTCGGGCGAACTCCGGCCGGTCGAACTCGAACGGCAGATGCTGATCCCGCAATATTCGACATCGCGGCTGATCGACCGCCTGGTCGACGAAGGCCTCGCCTCGCGACGTGAATGCAAGATCGACAAGCGTGGCCAGTTCGTGGAGATCACGGAAGCCGGGCGCGAATTGCAGAAGCGGATGTGGGGCGCCTATTCGGCCGCGATCGAGAAATATGTCGGTTCGAAGCTGTCCGATGCGGATGCCGTGAAGCTCAGCGGTCTGCTCGACCGTCTGGGCTGCTCGTGCGGCGAGATGAAACTGCCGCCTGCCCACGTCAACGAAACCACGCCGTTGCGATGATCGCGCGGCAAACCAGCTCGTCCGTGCAGCCGGTGGCTGCGCGGACCATCCCTGTCACCCACGCGCGTTCGATCGAAGCGCTTTTGATTAGAGTCTGATATGGCGCGAGACCAGATCGATATGACGCCGTTGCAATCGCGTGACGAACTCGTCAAGTGGTTCGAGGAAGGCTGCAAGGACCCGTCCGAATTCCGCATGGGCACCGAGCATGAGAAGACGCCGTTCACGCTCGAAGGCCACCGCCCGGTGCCCTATGAGGGCCCGCGCGGTATCGGCGCGCTGCTCGAAGGCATGAAGCTCCTGCTCGGCTGGGAGCCGATCATGGAGAAGGGAAACATCATCGGCCTCTACGACGTCACCGGCGGCGGCGCGATTTCGCTGGAGCCCGGTGGGCAGTTCGAGCTTTCGGGCGCTCCGGTCGAAAACGTGCACCAGACCCAGAGTGAGCTGATGGCGCATCTGGCGCAGGTGCGCGAGATCGCAACGCCGCTCGGCATCGGCTTCCTCGGGCTCGGCATGACGCCGTCCTGGTCGCGCGCCGACATCCCGGTGATGCCCAAGGGCCGCTACAAGATCATGACCAATTACATGCCGAAGGTCGGCCAGTACGGCCTCGACATGATGTACCGGACCTGCACGGTACAGACCAATCTCGACTTCTCCTCCGAAGCCGACATGGTCAAGAAGCTGCGTGTTTCGCTCGCGCTCCAGCCGGTCGCAACCGCCTTGTTCGCCAACTCCCCGTTTACCGAGGGCAAGCCGAACGGCTTTCTCTCCTTCCGGTCCGAGATCTGGCGCGACACCGACAATGCGCGCGCCGGCATGATGCCGTGGGCATTCGAGGACGGCATGGGCTTCGAGCGCTATGTCGATTACGCGCTCGACGTGCCCATGTATTTCGTCAAGCGCGACGAGGATTACATCGACGTCTCCGGCTCCTCGTTCCGCGCCTTCTTCGATGGCCGCAACAACAATCTGCCCGGGGAACGTCCGACGTTGTCGGATTGGGCCAACCATCTTTCGACGATTTTCCCGGAGGTGCGGCTCAAGCGCTATCTCGAGATGCGCGGCTCCGATGGTGGCCCGTGGGGCCGTCTGCCGGCGCTATCAGCGTTCTGGGCCGGGCTGCTCTACGACGATGTCTCGCTGGATGCCGCCTGGGACCTTGTGAAGCACTGGAGCGCGCATGAGCGTCAGGCCCTGCGCGACGACGTGCCGCGCTTCGGCTTCAAGTCGCGGATCAAGGACCGCTATCTGTTCGAGATCGCCAAGGAATGCCTCGTTCTGGCACATGCCGGCTTGCGCCGGCGCGGCCGGATCGACCAGCTCGGCCGCGACGAGACCAGGCATCTGGAGCCGCTCGATCGCATCATCGATTCCGGCCGCACGCCGGCTGAGGAGATGCTCGACAAGTTCAAGGGTCCTTGGAACGGCTCGGTGGAACCAGCCTACGCGGAATACGCGTTCTAGGACACAAGACGAGCGGTCGGGAGCTGAGCCGTTCATCGCCCGTACAGGTTTGCGGCGATCAAATGGCCGGCTGAAAAACCCGAGCGTCGTCAATAACTCGAAAGCTGTTCCGATGGGGAAGGGCCGCCTGGCCGTCATGGCACGCGTCCTGGCAAGCGTCGCGGCCTGCGCCGCGCTGCTTTCGCTCGCGTTTTCGAGCTGGCCTGCGCGCGCCCAGACGGCGTTCGACCGGCCCGGCGGAGACTATTTCAGCACCCCGGTCACGTCGGGCGATCCGGAGGATTGCGCGCTGCTGTGCGAGCGCGACCGCCGGTGCCGCTCGTGGAGCTTCAGCTATCCGGACGTCGAAGGCGGCTCGGCCGTGTGCTGGCTGAAGAACACGGTGCCTGCGCGCGTGCCGGGAAGCTGCTGCATCTCCGGTGTGCGGGGCGCCGGCGTGATCGAGCCACGCGTCGAAGGCGTGGAGACCTCGATCGACCGCCCCGGCGGCGATTTGCGCAATTTCGAGATGAAGGACGGCGAAGGCGAAGAAGCCTGCAAGGCCGCCTGCACCGCCGACAACAAATGCCGCGCCTTCACCTATGCCCGCCCCGGCTACACCGGACGCGAAGCGCGCTGCTTCCTGAAAAAGGAAATCAAACCGCCGCGGCGGAAGGCGGGATTCACGTCGGGCGTGGTGCGGTAGCTCACTCTGCCGCGATCACCGTGATCTCGGGCCACAGCGTCTTCCAGCGTGCCGCCTTCGCCGCGTAATTGGCGGCGGAAAAATTCGGCGCCCGATTGGGTCGCACGATCAGCTTCGCGACGTCGTCGAATCCGTGAGGCGCGTAGACCTCGAAATCCCCTCCGGCAGGGCGGATGCCCACCTGCGTATTCTCCGTGAGGAAGCGGTCGATACCGTCGGTCGCGCGCATCAAGGGTGGATAGGGCAGACCGTGCTTGCCGGGATACCAAAGGTGTACGCGTGCCTGGTTGCGGATTTCGACCTTGGGGCCGAGATGCGCGAGCTGCGCGTGCAGCTTGCGGATCACCGCATCTTCCGCCTCCCATGAGGTGTCGGAATCGAAATAGAACACGTCGTAATCGGCGATGCCGTGATCGATCGGGCGGCCCGTGAGCACGTTCCATACCGTCTGAACCAGGCAGCCCGCGACGAGCCACGCATCCGGCAGCGCGAGGCGATGAATTTCATCGAGGATCGCTGCGTTCAACGGATTTCGCAGGGCGAGAGCCAGAAATTCGTCGCGGATCATCACTGTTGCACTCCCTCTCCCGCATGCAGGAGAGAGGTGAGGACGTTCCTGCCTTCAATGCACGGCGGTGAAAAACCGCGCCATGCGAAATCCGGACAGCCAGGTCCACACCGGCTGGCCCCGGATGCCGAGATCCCAGGATCCGAGCACGGCATCCGCGCGGCCGACCAGATTGTCGATCGGCAACATGCCGACGCCGCCGGAGCGCAGGGGCACGCGGCTGTCGGCGGAGTTGTCGCGGTTGTCGCCGAGCACGAAGAGATGGCCCGCCGGCACCGTCACCTCCTGCGTGTTGTCGAGCGGACCGTTGTCGCGCATCTTGAAGATCAGGTGCGAGACGCCATTCGGCAGCGTCTCGACATAGCGATAGGCGGGTTCGCTGCCGCCATTGTCGTCCTCGGCGGCGCCAACGCCGTCCGGCTTCAGCTCGGCGGGGCGGTCATTGACGAAGAGCTGGCCCTGGCGCAGCTGGATGCGGTCGCCGGGCAGGCCCACGACGCGCTTGACCCAGGCCTGCGAGCGGTCGCCGGGCCAGCGGAAGACCACGACGTCGCCCTGCTTCGGCGTCTCCGCGAAGACGCGACCGCTCTCGGGCAGGTTGATCTGGATCGGCAGCGACGAGGTGCCGTAGCCGTAGGGGAATTTCGAGGCGATCAAGGCGTCGCCGATCAACAGCGTCGGCTCCATCGAGCCCGACGGCACGTAGAACGGCTCGGCCAGCGCACCCTTGGCGATGAACACCGCCGCGACGATGCCCGCGAGCTGCACGAGCTGGCCTGCCCAGCCGCTGCCCTTCCGCTTGGTGGTGACAGTTATCTTCTCGACGCTCATCCGCCTGTTCCACCCACCGTAATGCGTTCCATCAACAGCGACGGCTGGCCGACGCCGACCGGCACGCCCTGACCGTTCTTGCCGCAGGTGCCGATGCCGGTATCCAGCGCGAGGTCGTTGCCGATCATGCGGATGCGATGCAGGTCGGTCGGCCCGTTGCCGATCAGCATGGCGCCCTTCAAGGGCGCACCGATCTTGCCGTTCTCGATCTTGTAGGCCTCGGTGCATTGAAACACGTATTTGCCCGAGGTGATGTCGACCTGACCGCCGCCGAAATTCGCGGCGAAGACGCCGTTCTTCACCGACGCGAGGATCTCGGCCGGATCGCGGTCGCCCGCGAGCATGTAGGTGTTGGTCATGCGCGGCATCGGCACATGGGCATAGCCTTGGCGGCGCCCGTTGCCGGTCGGCTTCATATTCATCAGGCGCGCGTTCTGGCGGTCCTGCATGTAGCCGACCAGGACGCCGTCCTCGATCAGCACGGTGCGGTTGGTCGGCGTGCCCTCGTCGTCGATCGACAGCGAGCCGCGGCGCGAGGCAATGGTGCCGTCGTCGACCACGGTGACGCCCTTGGCCGCGACCTGCTGGCCCATCAGGCCGGCAAACGCCGACGTCTTCTTGCGATTGAAGTCGCCTTCGAGGCCATGGCCGACCGCCTCATGCAGCATTACGCCGGGCCAGCCGGCCCCGAGCACGACATCCATCTCGCCGGCGGGGGCGGGAATCGATTCCAGATTGACGAGGGCCTCGCGCAGCGCGCCGTCGGCGGCGTCGCGCCAGGACTTAGCTTCGATGAATTCGGCGTAGCCGGCGCGGCCGCCATAACCTTTGCTGCCGCTCTCCTGGCGGTCGCCCTGACCGGCGACGACGGAGACGTTGACGCGCACGAGCGGGCGGATGTCGCGATAGCTCTCGCCGTCGGGCCGCAGGATCTCGACCACCTGCCAGGTCGCGCCCAGGCTGACGCTGACCTGCCGCACCCGCGGATCCTTGTCGCGCAGATAGGCGTCGATCTCGGCGAGCAGCTTGACCTTGGTCTCGAAGCCGGGGGCATCGAGCGGATTGTCGTCACTGTAAAGCCGCACGTTGGTATGTGCTGGAGGCGCGGCGAAGTTGCCGGAATAACCACCGCGCACGGCCGCTACCGCGTCCGCGGCGCGAATCAGCGCCGGCAGCGAGACGTCGGAGGAATGCGCGTAGCCGACCGCGTCGTCCTTGACGGCGCGCAGGCCAAAACCCTGCGAGGTGTCGTAGGTCGCCTGCTTCAGCCGCCCATTGTCGAACATCAGCGCTTCGGTCTGGCTGTATTCCAGGAACAATTCGCCGTCGTCGGCACCGGCAAGCCCGCGCGCGAGCTCGTTGCGAACCTGATCGCGGTCGAGATTGGCGCGGTCGAGCAGGGAGGTTGTGGCAGGGTTGGTCATGCGTCCGTCCATTATCGGGGGATGTGAGGCAAGATAATGGTTTCCCGGCAGTTCCGCGAGGGGCTTGGCCGTCACATTACGGAAACGATAGGATTGGCACGGGAGTAAGGGGCCCTGACGCGGATGCCGATCGGTGCTATGCTAGTTTCATGAATTACCGAGATATCATCTCGATTGAACCTGGCAAACGCGGTGGGCGACCCTGCATCCGCCACATGCGGATCGCTGTGGCAGATGTGCTCGGCTGGCTGGCTGCTGGCCAGACCCACGCTCAAATCCTCGACGACTTCCCCGAACTGACCGAGGACGATATCCGCGCTTGCCTGGCCTATGCCGCCGACCGCGAGAGGCGATTGGTGACCGCACCGATATGAGGCGCTGTTCGATCAGAACCTCAGTTTTGCAGAGCTACCAGGCCAGTGAATTCGTCCCCTTTGTGCTCTCTTTTGGCAAGATGGCCTAAAATTGGTTGCGGTGCGCAAGCGATTCTTATTTTGCGTGTACAGTCGGCGACAAGATATTCTGCCATCGCGAATCCTGAGAGGTTTGGGATGGCGAGTAAGGTCAGTTTCTGGGAGCGGATGTGGCCGACATCTTTGTCAGTTATACGTCTAAGGACCGCGAATGGGCCTTCTGGATAGGGCAGGAACTTGAGAAGCTGGGACATATTCCACGGCTTCATGAATGGGAAATCTCCGCCGGAGGCGATATTTCTCAATGGATGGAGGAAAGACATCACAGCGCCGATCACGTTCTATGTGTGGTGAGCGCTGCCTATCTCGACGCCCCTTATTCAAGCTGGGAGCGCCGCGCGGCTCATTGGGCCGCAACCACAGCCCGGCCGGGCTTCCTGATACCGATCTTTGTTGAATCCTGCGAGCCGCCCACTCTGTTCGCACCGCTGAAGCGCTGTGATCTGCATGGCTTGGGCGAGGCAGCGGCGAGGTCAAAGCTTGCGAGTTTTCTGACACCAGCATCAAAGCCGTCTCAGCCAATTCCGTTCCCGCGTGAGCCGCAGTCTTCAACAAATCATCATGCATTCCCTGGGACTGGTCCGTCTGTATTGGACGCACTCGGTCACGACGCTCCAAATTTGAACTTACCTCGACCACCACTTTTGGCTGCTGTGCCAAGATATCTCGGCTCGCACGATTTCGTCGGGCGAGAATCAGAACTGCAGACACTTTCTGATTGGTGCGCGGCGGCTGACCCGAATCCAATGTTGCTTCTCGAAGCCATCGGAGGATCAGGAAAAAGCATGCTCACTTGGGAGTGGACAACGAAACACGCGCAAACAGCGAGACCCGATTGGGCGGGTTTGTTCTGGTACTCGTTCTACGAGAAGGGAGCAGTCATGGCGGATTTTTGCTGCCAAGTGCTCGCCTACATGACGCAGAGGCCAATCGGAGAGTTTAGAAAGTTGGGGCCGGCGACACTCAGCGAATATCTTGTCGGAGAGTTGCAGCAGCATCCGTGGCTCTTAGTGTTAGACGGACTTGAGCGCATTCTTGTCGCCTATCATCGGCATGATGCCGCACAGGCACCGGACTCCGATGTTGGCTCAGAAGTTGATCAACTAGCACACCGAGATCCTTCTGCCGCAATACGCCCCGAAGATGGCGAGCTACTACGCCGGTTGGCGGCGGCAGCACCATCGAAAATTCTGGTGTCCTCAAGATTAACGCCGCGAATCTTGATCAATTCGTCGCACATGGCTGTGCCGGGCGTGCGTCGGGAGATATTGCCGGGCCTCCGCCCGGTTGATGCGGAGGCTCTGTTTAGGCGATGCGGAGTTACAGGCAATTCGAGGGAAATTCGTGCTTATCTCCAACACAACTGTGATTGTCATCCACTTGTTGTGGGGGTGCTCGCAGGTCTAGTCAGCGATTATCCTTATGACCGAGGCAATTTTGATCATTGGGTCCGCGATTTCAATGGTGGGATGGCGCTCAAGCTAGGTGAGCTTGGCCTTGTGAAGCGCCAGAATCATATTTTGCTGGCAGCTATCGATGCTTTGGATTCGAATGGTAGCCAACTGCTGCATCTTCTCTCAATTTTGCAAGGAGCTGTCGATTTCCAGACTTTAGGGGCTCTGAGTCAGACCCGCGAAGATGCCATCCCCGTGGGCCAGCCGAATGATGCGGAAATAATTGCTCAGCAGCGCTCTAGTTCGCGTGACCTTAATACGACGCTTCGCGACCTCGAGAAACGCGGGCTGCTGCAGTATGACGCCACAGAGAAGCGATATGACCTGCACCCTGTCGTTCGCAGTGTTGCAGCTGGTCGAATTGAAAAACAGGAAACGGATCGGCTTGGTCAAGGTATCGTCGATTATTTTACTCGACGTCAGCACGATCCGTGGGTGAACGCCGACACTCTCGAAGAGGTTGCTGACGGCATCCAAATTGTGAGTACGTTCCTGAGAATGCGGCGATATTCTGAAGGCTTCTACGCCTTACAAGGAGACCTCGCCAATGCTCTATATTTCAATCTTGGTGCGATCGCCGAACTGATTGCGTTAGCCGACGGCTTCTTTCCCGATGGACTGGATCGCGACCATCATTGAATGAACCGGAGGAGCGCTGGTACATCACAAATCTCGCAGCTGCATCGATCTCGCCAATTTCTCAAGAGCGTGCCCAAGACCTTTTTGAACGGGCTATCCGCCTTAGCCTTGAAAAGCGAATGATCAACTGCCTCTACGTCTCGATCTACGGCTTCGCTAATGCGCTCGCCGATGGGGTCAGAATGGCCGACAGCCTGAGGCTTCGTTCGCTCAGTCTCAATCTCGCGAAGGTTTCGCGAGATCCGGAGTTGCTCTTTATTTCGAAGCTCAGGGAATACGCCTTATCTGTACTTGGGAGTGACTGGGCATTAGCTGACGCCCTGTGGACCGAAATTGAAGCTCTTGGCCGGGATTGGACTCCGGGTAACTATAGGCCCGGCGATGCGGAGGGCGAGCGAGCTCGCGATCTGCTGTATCGCGGGAAGCTGACCGAGGACGCGATATTGAGCGCGGAGGAATTAGCTAAGCGGGGGGGCAATCGTCGCATGGTCAATTTCCTGCACGAAATTCGTGGAGAATGGCATCTCACGCGCAAGGAGCCTCATTGCGCAGCTGAGCACTTTTCTCGCGCGCTAGCGATGTACAAGGAAAACGGGCTTGGTAGCTCATACTGTGAATCTCGTCTCATCTTAGCCAGAATTCTGGCTGGCGAGGAATTTGATGCGATGAACCAAGCAAACGAAATCGAGAGTACTAGCGTGCGGTGCAGTTTGGCGATGGCTGAGCTGTGGCAGGTGCTGGGGGAGGAGAAAAGGGCGATCGAAAACGCGGCTGCGGTGTATAGTTTCGGTAAAGAGTGGGATGCTTACGTCGCACGTTGTCATCTTGATGCGGCGGAGGAGATCCTTAGAACTCTAGGCGCCGAGTTGCCGCCCTTGCCTGAGCAGAGTCGTGCACAGGGGCAGATGCTCCCGTGGGAGGCCAAAGTGTCTTCGCTGATTGATCAACTTCGCTCGGAACTCCCCACCGCGGGATGAATCTGACGTAAGTTCCGTCAAACCGCCGTGGTTAGCCAGCCGAGCGGAGCTAGCCTACGGCAGCTTGTCATATCCCTCGCCGAGCCCGTTCAGGCTGAGCGGGAAGCCGATGCCTTCTTCCGGGGTCTCGAAGATGATGAAGGTCGCGGTCTTGGCGGTGCGGAGCTGGCCGAGCAGCTTGTCGTCCATGACGACCTCGGCGACGCAGCCATTGGGCAGGCAGCGGACGAAGCCGGCGCGCCCAACGTCCTGGTTGTCGAGCTTGAGACCGAGGCCGGAGGGCAGCAGGACGCCCAGCGGGGCGACCACGCGCATCAGGCGGCTCTTCTGGTCGGCGGTCTTGAGCACGATCACGGTCAGGCCGGCATTGGAGCGGTCCTCGGCGACCACGCTCTGGATCAGGGCGCATTGCTCGGACTGGGCGCCCGGCGGGGTGTCGCAGCGGATCTGCCAGTCGCCATGGACGGAGCGCACCGCGCCCTGCGCATGGGCGAGGCCCGGCAGCGCCATGCCGATAGCCGCCGCCAGCAGGGCCGCCGCCGTCGTGAGGCCGCCAGCCTGCCTTTTAGCCCGCCTTGCCATGCCTCTCGAAAACCCCATCGGGTCGGTCCCTTTGCTCGCCTGGGTCGCTCGCTCCGGGCGGACTGATACGGGAATGACGGCGTCTTGAAGGCGATTCGCAAGCAAATTCCACGCCGCCACGGCCGCCGTCGCCCGCACGAATCAGGTTCCTGTGCGGCTGTCCGCCAGTGCCTACCGCGGGCAATTCCGCTGTCAAGCGGCAGCATCCCG
Source organism: Bradyrhizobium sp. JR4.1 (assembly GCF_040548605.1). Taxonomy (NCBI): domain Bacteria; kingdom Pseudomonadati; phylum Pseudomonadota; class Alphaproteobacteria; order Hyphomicrobiales; family Nitrobacteraceae; genus Bradyrhizobium; species Bradyrhizobium sp. JR4.1. Next base: position 392,255 of record NZ_JBEPRY010000002.1, on the reverse strand, counting down.
GGAAATGGTATTTTTGTCTGATGTTACTAGGAAATATCTTGCGGGTGATGGCTGACAGACGAGGCTCAAGACTGCATTGCGATAGATCAAGAATTATGGTTTGAGAGGCTTGATTTCGGCGTTCTAGCGATCTGGCCCCAATTCCTCTTAGAGGTATTCTTGCGCGGCGGTTTGTCAGACGGGGGGATCGAATAAAGCGTTTCCCGAAAATAGGGGAATGCACTTGGGGTGATTTCGTTAGGGGAGCGCGAACGGCATGAAGATGTCGATGGGCCCGGTGGGCCGGCACTTGCTGGGATTGGCCGTAGCGGGTCTGACGCTGGCGACGGGCGGTGCGGCATCTGCCGAGCTCGGGCAACCGGCTGCGTGGGAGTGGACGCTGCAGCAGTCCGGATCCCCGGTGATGGACAACATCGTCTGGTTCCACAATTTCCTGTTCGTGCTGATCACGCTGATCACGCTGTTCGTTCTGGCGCTGCTCGTGATCGTGGTCGTGAAGTTCAACGCGCGAGCCAATCCGGTGCCGTCGCGGACCACGCACAACACGCTGATCGAGGTAGCGTGGACGCTCGTTCCGGTGCTGATTCTGGTCGGTATCTCGGTGCCGTCGTTCCGGCTCCTGTTCCTAGAGCTCGACGTGCCGAAGGCGGATCTGACCATCAAGGCGACCGGCAAGCAGTGGTACTGGTCCTACGCCTATCCTGATAACGGCAAGTTCGAGTTCGACTCGCTGATGGCCCAGGACAAGCAGCCCCGCCTGCTCGGCGTCGACAATGAGATGGTGGTGCCCGTCAACAAGGTGGTCCGGGTTCAGGTGACCGGGGCCGACGTGATTCATGCCTTTGCGCTGCCGTCCTTCGGCGTCAAGATCGACGCCATTCCGGGCCGGCTCAACGAGACCTGGTTCAAGGCCACCAAGACCGGCATGTTCTACGGCCAGTGCTCGGAATTGTGCGGCAAGGACCACGCCTTCATGCCGATCGCCATCCGCGTGGTGAGCGACCAGGAGTTCGCCTCCTGGGTCGAGACGGCGAAGAAGAAGTACGCGAGCGGCGGCACCAGCACCTACGCCTCCACGGCCGGCCCGACGCAGTGAGCGCCGGGCGAAGGGTTCGAGGAAACTGAAAGCGACATAAGGGCGGGACCTCCAGAGGTCCGATCGGGACGCAAGGCAGGATTAGAAAATGGCAACGAGCGCAGCGGCACACGGCGATCACGCGCAAGACCACGGACATGACGAGCACGCCCATCCGACCGGATGGCGGCGCTACGTCTATTCGACCAACCACAAGGACATCGGCACGATGTACCTGATCTTCGCGGTCATCGCCGGCGTCATCGGCGCCGCGATGTCGATCGCGATCCGTGCCGAGCTGATGTATCCGGGCGTGCAGATCTTCCACGAGACGCACACCTACAATGTGTTCGTGACCTCCCACGGTCTGATCATGATCTTCTTCATGGTCATGCCTGCGATGATCGGCGGCTTCGGCAACTGGTTCGTGCCGCTGATGATCGGCGCGCCCGACATGGCGTTCCCGCGCATGAACAACATCTCGTTCTGGCTGCTGCCGGCCTCGTTCGCGCTGCTGCTGATGTCGACCTTCGTCGAGGGCGAGCCGGGCGCCAACGGCGTCGGCGCCGGCTGGACCATGTACGCGCCGCTGTCGAGCTCGGGCCATCCGGGCCCGGCCGTCGACTTCGCGATCCTGTCGCTGCATCTGGCAGGCGCCTCCTCGATCCTCGGCGCCATCAACTTCATCACCACCATCTTCAACATGCGCGCGCCGGGCATGACCCTGCACAAGATGCCGCTGTTCGTGTGGTCGATCCTGGTGACGGTGTTCCTGCTGCTGTTGTCGCTGCCGGTGCTCGCCGGTGCGATCACGATGCTGCTCACCGACCGCAATTTCGGCACGACGTTCTTCAATCCCGAAGGCGGCGGCGATCCCGTGCTGTTCCAGCATCTGTTCTGGTTCTTCGGTCACCCCGAAGTGTACATCCTGATCCTGCCCGCCTTCGGCATGGTCAGCCAGATCGTCTCGACCTTCTCGCGCAAGCCCGTGTTCGGCTATCTCGGCATGGCCTACGCCATGGTCGCGATCGGCGGCATCGGCTTCGTGGTGTGGGCGCACCATATGTACACGGTCGGCATGTCCTCGGCGACGCAGGCCTATTTCGTCGCCGCCACGATGGTCATCGCGGTCCCGACCGGCGTGAAGATCTTCTCGTGGATCGCCACGATGTGGGGCGGCTCGATCGAGTTCCGCGCGCCGATGATCTGGGCGGTGGGATTCATCTTCCTGTTCACCGTCGGCGGCGTCACCGGCGTGGTGCTGGCGAATGCCGGCGTCGACCGCGTGCTCCAGGAGACCTACTACGTCGTCGCGCACTTCCATTACGTGCTGTCGCTCGGTGCGGTGTTCGGTATCTTCGCCGGCTGGTACTACTGGTTCCCGAAGATGTCGGGCTACATGTACAATGAAGGGCTCGCCAAGGCGCACTTCTGGGTCACCTTCATCGGCGTGAACCTGGTGTTCTTCCCGCAGCACTTCCTCGGCCTGTCGGGCATGCCGCGCCGCTATGTCGACTATCCCGACGCGTTCGCGGGCTGGAATCTGGTCTCGTCGGTCGGCTCCTACATCTCCGGCTTCGGCGTGCTGATCTTCCTCTACTGCGTGATCGACGCCTTCGCGAAGAAGGTGCCGGCTGGCGACAATCCGTGGGGTGCAGGTGCGACCACGCTGGAATGGACGCTGCCCTCGCCGCCGCCCTTCCACCAGTTCGAAGTGCTGCCCCGCGTGCAGTAAGCAAATGCTCGCGGCGCCCGTGACGGGCGCCGCGGCTCGACAACCAAGCGAGTCAGTCTAGTGTCCGTCCTCGACCACAACGCCGTCGACATCAATCCCCGCATCTCCGAAGCGGAGGTTGGCGATTACATCGCGCTCCTGAAGCCGCGGGTGATGTCGCTGGTGATCTTCACCGCGCTGGTCGGAATGGCGATGGCACCCGGGCATTTTCACCCGGTGCTGGCCATCACCTCGCTGCTCTGCATCGCCGTCGGCGCCGGCGCGTCCGGCGCGCTCAACATGGCGCTCGAAGGCGACATCGACGCCAAGATGTCGCGCACGGCGAACCGCCCGATTCCGCGCGGCCGCATCACCCGCCCCGAGGCGATGACCTTCGGCATGACGCTCGCCTTCTTCTCGGTGATGACGCTCGGCATCCTGGTCAACTGGATCGCGGGCGCGCTGCTCGCCTTCACCATCTTCTTCTACGTCGTGATCTACACGATCGGTCTGAAGCGCTGGACCGCGCAGAACATCGTGATCGGGGGTGCCGCCGGCGCGCTGCCGCCAGTGGTGGCCTGGGCCGCGGTCACCGGCACGGTCGACGTCGAGCCGCTGCTGCTGTTCGCCATCATCTTCTTCTGGACGCCGCCGCACTTCTGGGCGCTGGCGCTGTTCCGCTCCGACGATTACGCGCGCGCCGGCATTCCGATGCTGCCCAACGTCGCCGGCCCCGACGCAACCCGGCTTCAGATCCTGCTCTATACCATCGTGCTGATCGCGGTCGCTGCTGCGCCCTGGGCGCTCGGCTATTTCGACGCCATCTATGGCATCGTCTCGCTGATCCTCGGCGCCGGCATGCTGGCGTTCGCCGTCAACGTCTATGTGCGTCGCGAGCGTAGCCAATCGCTGCGGGCGACCCGCAAGCTGTTCGCGTTCTCCATCCTTTATCTGTTCGCGCTGTTTGCGACCTTGCTGGCCGAGGTCGTGTTCCGGGCGCTTGCGCCGATGGTAGGGGGCGCATGATCGCAGGAATGGCCGACAAACCCGAGATAGATGGAATCGTCCTCACCGAGGCGCAGAAGAAGAGCCGTCGTCAGCGCTCGATCGCGATCGCACTCGCGCTCGGTGTGCTCGTGGTGCTGTTCTTCGCCGTCACCATGGTCAAGGGGCCGGCCGTGCTCGTCCGGCCGATGTAGGAAACATGGATCAGAAGCCGACCATATCGCAGGATCAGAGCCGGACGGCCGCCAAAGGCCGCAGGCCTTCCAAAGGGCTTGGCCGCGACGTGGTGGTCGCCTCGATCTGCGGCGGCGTGGTCGCGCTGATGGTCGGCGCCTCCTACGCGGCGGTGCCGTTCTACAACTGGTTCTGCCGCGCCACCGGCTTCAACGGCACGACCCAGGTCGCGACCTCGGCGCCGGCCAGCGGTCCGATCGCACGAAAGATCGCGGTGCGCTTCGATTCCAACGTCGCGCCCGGCCTGCCCTGGAAGTTCGAGCCCGAGCAGAGCGAGATCGAGGTCAATATCGGCCAGGTCGTGACCGTCTTTTACACGGTGACCAACCAGGCCGCGCGGACCACCGCAGGCCAGGCCGCCTACAATGTCGCGCCGCTGACGGTCGGATCCTATTTCCAGAAGATCAACTGCTTCTGCTTCACCGAGCAGACCATGGCGCCGGGCGAGAAGCGAGAGATGCCGGTCGTGTTCTACGTCGATCCGTCGATCGCCGACGACCACGAGAACGACGGTCTCAATACGATCACGCTGTCCTATACTTTCTATCCGGTGAAGGATCCGGTGGTGAAGCCGCTCGCGGCCAGCGAAGACGACAAACGCAAGGGAAATCTCTGATCTCCGGGCTCACGCGCCGGGGTTGGAAATAAGGGGATAAGTGCCTGACAGGCACGGGATTGAGGAGCGAGACCGCAAATGGCAACGGCGCACACCAAGCATCACGACTACCATCTGGTCGATCCCTCGCCATGGCCCGTCGTCGGCTCCATCTCCGCCTTCATCATGGCGGTCGGCGCGATCACCTGGATGCACCACATGTTCTCGGCTGCGCCGATCATCTTCGGTGTCGGCACCGTCGGTGTGCTCTACACCATGGCGAGCTGGTGGGGCGACGTGATCAGGGAAGCCCAGTACAAGGGTGACCACACCCGCGTCGTGCAGCTGCATCACCGCTACGGCATGATCCTGTTCATCGCTTCGGAGGTGATGTTCTTCGTCGCCTGGTTCTGGGCCTATTTCAACGCGGCGCTATTCCCGGCCGACGCCGTCCACGCCACCCGCGATGCGGTGTTCGGCTGTGGTCTCGGGACAGCGGCCGGCGCCTGCGCCGTGCCAGGCACCTGGCCGCCGCACGGCATCGAGACCTTCGATCCCTGGCATCTGCCGCTCCTCAACACGCTGATCCTGCTCACCTCCGGCACCACGGTGACCTGGGCCCACCATGCGCTGCTCGAGAACGATCGCCAGGGCCTGAAGTATGGCCTGATCCTCACCGTCGTGCTCGGCGCGCTCTTCACCTGCGTGCAGGCCTATGAGTACAGCCACGCGGCATTCTCCTTCGGCGGCAACGTCTACGGCGCGACCTTCTTCATGGCGACCGGCTTCCACGGTTTTCATGTGCTGGTCGGCACCATCTTCCTGCTGGTGTGCCTGTTCCGCGCCTATGCCGGCCACTTCACGCCGACCCAGCATCTCGGCTTCGAGTTCGCCGCCTGGTACTGGCACTTCGTCGACGTGGTCTGGCTGTTCCTGTTCCTCTGCATCTATGTCTGGGGACACGGCGCCGAGACCATGGCCCACGGCGCGCACTGAGCGGGCTGACTTCGGATCGAGAAAGGGCGGCCCCGGGGCCGCCCTTTTGCTTTTCTGCGCGCAGGGGTTTCGGCAGAAACTGTGATAGACCCTGTCATCATGAACAAAGCCGACGACACGTCCGAGTCGCAAGCCACCGTCCTGCAGAGCGCGCTGCGCGGGCTTGCCTGCAAATGCCCGCGCTGCGGCCAGGGCAAGCTCTATGCAGGCTTCCTGACGCTTGCGCCGTCCTGCGAGCATTGCGGCCTCGACTACGCCTTCATCGATTCCGGTGACGGTCCGGCGATCTTCATCATCATGCTGGCCGGTGCGATCGTGGTCGGCTGCGCGCTCGTCGTCGAGGTCAAGTACCAGCCGCCGTATTGGCTGCATGCGGTGCTGTGGCTGCCGCTGATCCTTGCGACCACCCTGCTGCCGTTGCGCGCCATGAAGTCGCTGCTGATCGCGCTGCAATTCCACCATAAGGCGGCACCGGGCCGGCTGGTCGACCGCGCGAAATGAACGAGACCGCGCGCAAGCCCCGCGTGGCCGGCTTCGCGCTGTTCACGCTATTCCTGACTGCGGTCTGCATCGTGCTCGGTATCTGGCAATTGCAGCGCCGCATCGCCAAGCACGAGCTGATCGCCGCACTCACCGAGCGTCTCGCGGAGGCACCGGTCGCTCTGCCGACGCCGGCGCGATGGGCCGCGCTAAGCCCCGCGCGCGATGAATTCCGCCGTGTCAGCTTTACCGCGACCTATGCGCCGTTGCCTGATGCGATGGTCTATTCCCCCGGATCCGCCGTACGCAAGGATGCGTCAGGCCCCGGCACCTGGGCGTTCCTGCCGGCGCGGCTGCCGAGCGGCGAGACGGTGGTGATCGATGCGGGCTTCGTCGAAAATACCATGCAGGATCGCAGCGTCGAGGATCGCGCGGTCAAGAAGCTCGTCACGGGCCAGGCGGTCTCGTTCACCGGCTATCTGCGCTTCCCCGAGGCACCTGGCTGGCTGACCCCGGCGGCGAACCGCGACAAGCGGCTGTGGTTCGTGCGCGATCACGTGGCGATCGCGAGCGCGCTGGGCTGGGGCGCGGTTGCGCCGTTCTATGTTGACCTCGAGCAGCCCGCGCCCGAGAACGGCATTCCGCGGCCGGGGCCGCTCGACGTGCATCTCAAGGACGATCACCTGCAATACGCCATCACCTGGTTCACGCTTGCAGGCGCCGTGCTCATCGCCTTCGCCGTTTGGGCAAGAGGGCGGCGACGGGGCTGAGCTCCGTAGATCCGCATATGACGTCTCGGCGGCGCCAGAGCGAACGCCTCATCCTTCGAGACGACCGCTTCGCGGCCTCCTCAGGATGAGGCTCAGCTGCATCCATCCGCGTTGAAATGCTGCCGCATACTCATCCCTCATCCTGAGGGCCCGCCGCAGGCGGGCGTCTCGAAGGATGGCCGCAGTCGAATATATTTCTTCATATGCGACAGCCCTGCCAGGGAACCCGGTATCGCCCGGGGTTTACCATTCAGCGCACATTCACGAGTGTGGTCCTAAGCCGCCATCGTTTTTCCGCGGCCGACAGGATTGCAGCGTGAGCGATTTCGACCAGATGGGAATTGTCGTCGACTGGGTGGATGCCTGCAGGAAGGGCGACCTCGCGGCGCTCCTCGACCTCTATGCGGACGACGCCCACGTCGAATGCACGTGCAACGGCACGCAGCGCTATCGCGGCCGGAGCGAGCTCGAAGCCTATTGGCAGCCGCGGCTCAGCGCTTTCTCGTCGGTCGGTTTCGGGCTGGAGGAAATCCATCCTGCGCCACACGGCGTCGATCTCGAATATTCCGTCGCCGGCGCGCTACGCTTCCGCGCCTCGTTTTGTTTTAGTCCGGACGGCAAGATCCGCACCACGCTGTGCGAGCCGGCGCGACAGAACGCGCAGCTTGGCTGGGCGTGCTAGAGTTTCCGTCCTGATTAAGTCAGAACCGAACACCAGATTCTGTTTTGACGCGTTTTCTTCACGCGAACTGGTATCCACTTCGCTCGAAAAGGCTCTAGCCGGTGACCGGCGCCTCGCGTGCCGGCTCGGCGGGAAGGCGGCAGCGCACATAAGTCCTGTCGTCCACGCGCAGCAGTGACAGCGATCCGCTGAGTGCGCGCACGCGCTCATGCATGCCGGTCAGGCCGCGGCCGAACACATTACCTTCGGGAAAGCCGCCGCCATCGTCGGAAATCTCGATGACGACCGTCTCCCCGGCGAAGGTCGCCTGCACATGGGCATTGCTGGCGCCGGCATGACGCAGCACGTTGGTCAGCGCCTCCTGAATCACGCGATAGACGGTCTGAGCCAGCGGCCCGCCGATCGCGTTGAGATCCGGATCGATCGTGTCCGTCAGGTCGATAGACGGCGCCTGCTTGCGAAAATTCCGGAGCAGCGTCTGCACGGTGGTCTCCAGACCCAATTCCTCGATGTAGAGCGGTCGCAACCGGTCGAGGATGCGGCGGTTGGTCTGCTGGAGCGCCTCGACCGATTGCAACACATCCTGCGCCGAACTGCCGGGATTTCCCGCCGGGGGCGAGGCGTCGGCCAATGCGATCGTGCCGGCGCGGATGCTGAACAGCAGCGGGCCGAGTTCGTCGTGCAGTTCGCGCGCGAGATCGCGCCGCTCGTCGTCCTGGAGCGACACCAGGCGGTGCAGCAGGTCGCGATTATCCTGGCTCAATTGCGCCAGCGTTTCGGCCAGCGCATTGGCCTCCTCGCAGCTTTGCCGGATTTCCGGCGGTCCTCTGACCGGGATCGGCGTTGCGTAGTCGCCGCGCCGCATCCGCGTGAGTCCTTCGCCGAGATCTTGCAGCGGGCGCAGGGCCGATCCCGCGAAAACATAGGCAATGGTGCCGGTGAGCACCATCAGCACGGCAACGAGGATGGTCAGCGCGAGAAAGCCGATCCACTTCTCGAACAGGTCAGCCGACAGGTCCGGCAGGAAGACGAGATCGCCGACACGCTGGCCGTCGATCGTCACCGCAGCTGCCGCGTCCATGTCTGGAATGGTGAGCAGGTCGACAAACCATTGCGGTACGCCATGCGGCTTGCGCAGGCCGCCCCTCGCTGAGGACGCTGGACCCGTCTCCACGGCACGGAATTGGATATCGGAGGAGGTGTCCAGAGAATGGACAAAGGCGTCGAGCGTCTGCCGCGGGTTGTTCGAGGTGCGCAGGGTATTGTTGAGCGCGGCGGCAATGGTCTGAATCGAACGCCGCCCCGGCTCGTTCTCGTCCGCCAATTGGCCGGTCGCGAAGGTTTGGAGCAGCACGCCCCCCATGATCAGCGCGGCGAGGAAGCTCAAGCCGAGCGGCAGAAACAGTTGGGTCCTGAACGAGAAGCGTTGCCACATTAGGTCAATTCTAACGCGCGTCAGGGGATTTTGCTCTTTCCATTTGTTCCCGTCGGTTTATGAGTCGAAAAACTAGAGAATTACAATGCAAGATACTGCCAAGCCGGCGACCCGCGTCCTGATTGTCGACGACCATCCCGTGGTGCTGTCCGGTTGCCGCACCCTGTTCGCCACCGACCATTCGATCCGGATCGACGAGGCGACCGACGCCAAATCCGGGCATCGCGCCTATGTCAGCAAGCGGCCCGACGTCACTGTGATCGACATCAGCCTGCCCGACGTCTCCGGCTTTGAACTGATGCGGCGCATTCGTAAGGACGATCCTGACGCCAAGATCATCATGTTCAGCATGAACGACGATCCGGCCTTCGTGGTGCGGGCGGTCGAGCTTGGGGCGCAGGGCTACGTCTCAAAGGGCGACGATCCCCGGATCCTGCTCAAGGCGGTGCGCAAGGTGGTTGCGGGCGACAATTTCATCTCACCGCAGCTCGCGGAAGCCGTGACGTTTTCCGGCGCGGCGATCAAGGCCAATCCTGCCTCGCAGATGACGCCGCGGGAGCTCGAGATTCTTCGCCTGCTGGGTCGAGGCGACAAGATCGTGGAGGTCGCCGAGGCGCTCGGTATCTCCTACAAGACCGTCGCCAACACCACCTCCCTGCTCAAGCAGAAGCTCGGTGCCAAGAACCATTCCGACCTGATCCGGATCGCGGTGGAAATCGGGATGAACTGACGCCCGGGCGCCGAACCGGCTGCTCCAGGATGCTGCCGGTTCGGCGGGCGGACCGGTCTCGGCGCTCAGCCGGGCAATGCATGGATAGCGCCGATACCATCCGCCGACACAATGAGCGCAGCCATCGTTCGTTCCCGAACTGTCCGATCGTTCGGGATATAATGGCAGTGCGTGACGCAAGACCGCTCGCGAACGTTTGCCCGCGCCGAAGCGCGTCGGGAAAAACAGGAACATTTTCTCGCACATCCCGTTTTGTCCCTTGACGATGTCGTGACAGCCGACGAAAGCTTGCGCGAACAGTTTTTGCGGGTCGGTGACCCCAAGAGGCCAAACCGGTCTGCACACAACGACAGACCTTCCAAGAGAGGGCTGCGGCATTGCCGCAGCCCTTTTCGTTGGTAGCGTTTTTCCTTGGATGGCCCCCGGCGCGAAGCGGTTTCCTGATGCCGCAAAACACTTTATGGTGGCCCAAAGCCTCTGGCTGTTAACAAGTAGTTTCGTAAAATCAAAGGCTTGCGGATCGAGCCCAGGCTCGGCCGGCCTTTGGAGGGCAGTTTGACTCGTTATATCTCGACCCGGGGCGAGGCCCCCGAACTCGGCTTCTGCGACGTGATGCTGACCGGGCTCGCTCGCGACGGCGGCCTGTATGTGCCGGCCACCTGGCCGCAACTCGCGCCTGACGCCATCGCCGGCTTCTTCGGTCGTCCCTATTGGGAGGTCGCGGTCGAGGTGATCCGCCCCTTCGTCGCCGGCGAGATCTCGGACGCCGAGCTCGGCCGCATGGCGAACGAGGCCTACGCCACCTTCCGCCATCCGGCGGTGGTGCCGCTGCGCCAGATGGCGCCGCACCAGTTCGTGCTGGAGCTGTTCCATGGTCCGACGCTCGCCTTCAAGGACGTGGCGATGCAGCTGATCTCGCGGCTGATGGACCACGTGCTCGCCAAGCGCGGCCAGCGCACCACCATCGTGGTTGCCACCTCCGGCGACACCGGCGGTGCTGCGGTCGACGCGTTTGCAGGGCTCGAAAATGTCGATCTCATCGTGCTGTTCCCGCATGGCCGCATCTCCGAGGTGCAGCGGCGGATGATGACGACCACGGGCGCGGCCAACGTCCACGCGCTCGCCGTCGAGGGCAATTTCGACGATTGCCAGGCCATCGTGAAGGCGATGTTCAACAACCATCGCTTCCGCGATGCGACCTCGCTGTCCGGCGTCAATTCCATCAATTGGGCGCGCATCGTCGCCCAAGTGGTTTACTATTTCACCTCCGCCGTTGCCGTCGGCGCACCCGCGCGCGCGGTGGACTTCGTCGTGCCGACCGGCAATTTCGGCGACATCTTTGCCGGCTATGTCGCCAAGCGCATGGGTCTTCCGGTGCGGACCCTGGGCATCGCCGCCAACGTCAACGACATCCTGGCGCGCACGCTGAAGACCGGGATCTACGAGGTGCGCGAGGTCCACGCGACGGCGTCGCCGTCGATGGACATCCAGATCTCCTCGAATTTCGAGCGGCTGCTGTTCGAAGCTGGCGGGCGCGATGCCGCCGGCGTGCGCCGTCTGATGGATTCGCTGAAGCAATCCGGCCGCTTCGTGCTGCCCGATGCGACGCTGGCCGCGATCCGCGAGGGATTCGACGCAGGCCGCGCCGACGAGACCGAGACCGCGGCCGCGATCCGCGCCGCCTGGCGCGAGGCGGGCGAACTGGTCGACCCCCACACTGCGGTCGCGCTTGCGGTCGCCGACCGCGACACCACGGACAGGACGGTTCCCAGCATCGTGCTGTCCACCGCGCATCCGGCCAAATTCCCCGATGCGGTCGAAGCGGCCTGCGGCCAGCGGCCGCAACTGCCGGCCTGGCTCGATGGTCTGATGACCAAATCCGAACACATGAAGGTGATGAAGAACGACCAGGCCGAGGTCGAGCGGTTCGCGCTGTCGGTCAGCCGCGCCGCGAAACAGGGAGTTGCCGGATGAGCGTCGAGATTTCCAAGCTTGCGTCCGGCCTGACCGTCGTCACCGACAAGATGCCCCATCTCGAGACCGCGGCGCTTGGCGTCTGGGCCGGCGTCGGCGGGCGCGACGAGAAGCCCAACGAGCACGGCATCTCGCATCTCCTGGAACATATGGCGTTCAAAGGCACGACGAAGCGCTCGTCGCGCGAGATCGTCGAGGAGATCGAGGCGGTCGGCGGCGACCTCAACGCCGGCACCTCGACCGAGACCACGTCCTATTATGCGCGGGTGCTGAAGGCCGACGTGCCGCTCGCGCTCGACGTGCTCGCCGACATCCTGGCCAATCCGGCCTTCGAGCCCGACGAGCTCGAGCGCGAGAAGAACGTCATCGTGCAGGAGATCGGCGCGGCGCAGGACACGCCTGACGACGTCGTGTTCGAGCACCTCAACGAGCTCTGCTATCCCGACCAGCCGATGGGCCGTTCGCTGCTCGGCACCGCGAAGACCTTGCGTGCCTTCAGCCGCGACTCGCTGCGCGACTATCTGTCGACGCATTACCGCGGGCCGGACATGGTGGTGGCGGCCGCCGGGGCGGTCGATCACAAGCAGGTGGTCGCCGAGGTCGAGCAGCGCTTTGCCAGTTTTGAGGGGACAGCGGGTCCCAAGCCGCAACCCGCGCAGTTCGGCAAGGGCGGCACCAAGGTGGTGCATCGCGAGCTCGAACAGGCGCATCTGACGCTGGCGCTGGAGGGCGTGCCGCAGACCGATCTGTCGCTGTTCTCGCTCCAGGTCTTCACCAACATCCTCGGCGGCGGGATGTCATCGCGGCTGTTCCAGGAGGTGCGCGAGAAGCGCGGCCTCTGTTACTCGATCTACTCGTTCCACGCCCCCTATACCGACACCGGCTTTTTCGGCCTCTACACCGGCACCGATCCGGCCGATGCGCCCGAGATGATGGAGGTCGTGGTCGACATCATGAACGATTCGGTCGAGACCCTGACCGAGGTCGAGATCGCGCGGGCGAAGGCGCAGATGAAGGCGGGGCTGCTGATGGCGCTGGAGAGCTGCTCGTCCCGTGCCGAGCAGCTCGCCCGGCATGTGCTGGCCTATGGCCGGCCCCAGACCGCCGAGGAGCTGGTGGCCCGGATCGACGCCGTCAGCGTCGAATCGACCCGGGATGCGGCGCGTGCACTGCTTTCGCGCAGCCGCCCTGCGGTTGTCGCATTAGGCAGTGGCAGGGGTCTGGACACGGCGGTGTCTTTTGCGGAAGGATTGACCCGGGCACGCGCCAAGGCGCGGCTGCATTAGGAGCCGCGCACGGGTTGATCCGCCCCGGGGAAGCATCACCATGGCCCTCTTTCGCCTGCCATCCAGTGGACCCGCCGCTCTCGCGCCGCGCGGCAACGGCCTGTTGCTACGCGCGCCGCAGATGTCGGACTTCCTGCAGTGGGCCCATCTGCGCGAGTCCAGCCGCGATTACCTGACGCCCTGGGAGCCGATCTGGCCGTCGGACGATCTCACGCGCTCCGGTTTCCGCCGTCGCCTGCGCCGCTATTCCGAGGACATCGCCGCGGACCGGTCCTATCCCTTTCTGATCTTCCGGGAGCTCGACGGCGCCATGGTCGGCGGCATCACGCTCGCCAATGTCCGCCGCGGCATCGTCCAGGCCGGCACCATCGGCTATTGGGTCGGGAAGCCCCACGCTCAGCGCGGCTACATGACGGCCGCGCTGCGTGTGCTGCTGCCGACGCTGTTCGGCGAGCTCAATCTGCACCGGGTCGAGGCGGCCTGCATCCCGACCAATGCGCCCTCGATCCGGGTGCTGGAGAAGTGCGGTTTCTCGCGCGAGGGGCTGGCGCGCCGCTATCTCTGTATCAACGGGGTCTGGCAGGACCATTTGTTGTTCGGCCTGCTGCACGAGGATTTCCGCGGCTGAGCCGTTCGTTGATGTGACCAAAGTCTCCTGTGTGCCTGCCTTGGGTTCGCCGGTTTTGACGATATAACGGCGCAACCCGGCCGGTGATCGGCCGTGATGTTGTCATGGAGTGTGGGTGTTGATGGTGCAGGAGCTTCGGTCATCGCGGAATGCGTTGCGGCGGGGGGCGGCGGTCGCGCTGGCGTTGTCGGTTGCACTCGTCTCCGTCTCGCCGGTTGCGGCGCAGTCGCTGACCGATCGATTCAAGGGCCTGTTCGGCGGCAAGTCGGACGAGCCGGCTCAACCCAAGCCGGCACCTGCGCCAGGCCAGCCGGCGGCCGATGACGATCTTGACTGCCCGCAGGTCACGGTGCGTGCCGGAGCCTCCACCTATGCGGTCGGTGCCACCGGCAAGCCGGCCGTCGGCAACGAGATCCGCTTTCAGGCCACCATCACCAAGATGGCGCGCGAATGCGCCCGCAATGGCGGCGATATCACGGCCCGGATCGGCATCCAGGGCCGCGTCATTGCCGGTCCCGCCGGCGCGCCTGCGACCGTCGAGGTGCCGCTGCGCGTCGCCGTGGTGCAGGGCGGCGTCGGCGAGAAGGTGATCGCTTCCAAGGCCTACCGGACCACGGTCGGAATGTCGGAGGGCGGCAGCGTGCCGTTCACCTTCGTGGCCGAGGATCTGGTCTATCCGATGCCTTCGGCCAAGGACGCCGATAGCTATATCTTCTATGTCGGCTTCGATCCGCAGGCGCTGTCGCCCGAGCCGAAGGCGCGGGTGAAGAAGAAGTAGGGCGGTCTCGTGCCCCGGACGCGGCGCAGGCGCGCAGCGGTGCGACGCAGAGCCGGGGCCCATGTTGCGGTCAGCGTTATCGTGTGAGGCATGGGTCCCGGCTCTGCGGAGCAGCGTTACACGCTGCGCCGCGTCCGGGACACGGGAAGAAGCCATACCAACAAAAAAGCCGGCGCTCATCGCACCGGCTTTTTGATGGGTGAAGGCGAAGCCCCTCAGTTCAGCTTCTGCCTGACCTCGGTGATGCCCTTGGCGAGCAGATCGTCGGCGACCTGGCCCCTGACCGACTGCGACAGGATGGTGGAGGCGGCCTGGACGGCGGCTTCGGCGGCTGCGGCGCGGACATCGGCCACCGCCTGGGCCTCGGCGAGCGCGATCTTGCCCTCCGCGGTCTTGGTACGGCGAGCGACGAAATCTTCCACCTTGGCCCTGGCCTCGGTGGCGATGCGCTCGGCTTCGCTCTTCGCGTTGGCGATGATGTCGGCGGCCTCGCGTTCGGCCGAGGCGGTGCGCGCCTTGTAGTCGGCGAGTACCTTGGCGGCTTCCTGCTTGAGGCGCGTCGCGTCGTCGAGCTCGGCCTTGATGCGATCGGCGCGATGGTCGAGCGCAGTCATGGCTTTCTTGAAGACACCGAGATAGCCGAACCCGACCATCAGGATCACGAAGGCGATGGCGACCCAGGTTTCAGGATCGAAGAACATATCGATTAACCCTTCAAGGACGCATCAACGGCGGCATTGACCAATGCCGCGTCCGGAACCACGCCGGTGAGCTGCTGCACGATGGTGCCTGCCGCATCGGCCGCGATGTCGCGGACGTTGCTCATGGCGGTCGCACGGGTCGAGGCGATGGTCTTCTCCGCCTCGGCGAGCTTGGCCGCCAATTGCTCTTCCAGCGCCTTGCGCTCGGCGTCCGCCTGCGCATTCGCCTTGTCGCGGGATTCGTTGCCGATGGCCTGCGCGCGCAAGCGTGCCGAAGCAAGCTCGCTATCATAGGCCTTCAGCGCCGCTTCGGACTGGTCCTTCAGCTTCTGCGCTTCGGCGAGGTCGCCCTCGATCTTGTTCTGACGCGCCTCGATCGCACCGCCGACGCGCGGCAGAGCGAGCTTGGACACGATCACGTAAAGCGCGACGAAGAAGATCGCGAGCGACACCAGCTGCGAAGCATAGGTGCTGCTCTCGAACGGCGGAAAACCGCCACCGTGGTGACCACCGTCAGCCTCGGTGTGAGCGCCCGCCGCCGGACCTTTTGCGCCGCCATGACTTTCAGCCATGGAGTACTCCTGTTGCTGTCATGCGCGTCGCTTCGGCTGAAGCGGCGCGAAAATCGTCCTCAGAGCGGAACGAACAGCAGCAGCAGCGCGATCAGCAGCGAGAAAATGCCGAGCGCTTCGGTCACGGCGAAGCCGAAGATCAGATTGCCGAACTGGCCCTGAGCGGCCGAGGGGTTGCGAACGGCTGCGGCGAGGTAGTTGCCGAAGATCACGCCGACGCCGACGCCCGCGCCGCCCATGCCGATGCATGCGATGCCCGCGCCGATAAGTTTTGCTGCTGCCGGATCCATTTTAGACTCCTTGGAAGAAAGATTGGGTTTTGGGTGGAAATTCCCCGGACCGCTCAGTGTCCCGGATGAATGGCGTCGTTGAGGTAGATGCAGGTCAGGATCGCAAACACATAGGCTTGCAGGAATGCGACCAGAATCTCGAGAGCGTAAAGCGCGACCGTGAGCGCCAGCGGCAGCACGCCGCCGACCCAGCCGAGGGCGCCGAGCGAGAAGCCGAGCATGGCGACGAAGCCCGCGAACACCTTCAGCGCGATGTGGCCGGCCAGCATGTTGGCAAACAGACGGACGCTGTGGGAGACCGGCCGCAGGAAGAACGACAGGATCTCGATGAACATCACCAGCGGCAGGATGTAGCCGGGGACGCCGTGGGGCACGAAGATCGAGAAGAATTTCAGGCCGTTTTTGGCAATGCCGTAGATCAGCACCGTGAAGAAGACCAGCAGCGCGAGGGCCGCGGTGACGATCAGATGGCTCGAGATCGTGAAGGTGTAGGGAATGATGCCGACCAGGTTCGAAACGCAGATGAACATGAACAGCGAAAAGATCAGCGGGAAGAACTTCATGCCTTCCGAGCCGGCCGTCGAGCGGATGGTCGAGGCCACGAACTCGTAGGAGATCTCGGCGACCGACTGCAGGCGCCCGGGAACCAGCTGCGTGCCGCTGGCGAGCATCAGGATCGAGATGATCGCGACCGCCACCAGCATGTAGAGCGACGAATTGGTGAAGGCGATCGTGTGGTTGCCGATATGGCCCAGGGTGAAGAGAGGCTCGATGTTGAACTGGTGGATCGGATCGATTTTCATCAGCGCGGCATCTCTTGGTCTGCCGGGCGATGCCGGCGGGTCTCGGTCTGCCGGTCGGGCCCGGCCCGTACCGGCTCAAGCCGGCACGATCATTCCTCTCCTGGAGTGGATCGCTTAAGAACCACCGCGCCTGTTTTGACCCGCGCCTGCCGTTCTCACCACATTCACCACGCCGGCGACGAAGCCCAGCAGCAGGAACACGATGAATCCGAAAGGCGACGTCGACAGCAAGCGGTCGAAACCCCAGCCAATCCCCGCTCCGACAACGACCCCGGCGACCAACTCGGAGGATAACCGGAAACCAAGCGCCATCGCCGAGGCTCTGGCCGCTCTGTCTTCACCGTCACCTGCGGGTTGCTCGGTCTTGACGTGGCGGCCGCGAAATTCGGACAACCGCTGATCAAGATTTCCGAGCCGATCGGAAAGCGCAGCTTCCTCGGGCGATCTATCGCGATCTCCATTCTCGCCGTGTCCCGTGCCCTGTGTCATGCAACGAAGACCCGAAACGCCGCGGCTGAATGGAAATTGCGCCCGCCACCCTCAAAAGCCGCGCGGACCATACTGATGGCCCATAATCAAGTCAAGCCAAGTCACGATTGTGTCCATTCCCGTTATGTATATGATTTCTTTGGAAATATCGGCGCGGCCGGCAGCGCTGCACACAGCGTGACGCCGCACCGCAGCAGGTCTCCGCTGGATCGGCGAACGCAGTCGCCATTTCGCCCGGCTGCCGGGATCAAAGGGGGCCTCGCGATCGTTCATGTCAAAGGCGCGTTTTGGGCGGCGGATCGCCTCGCCGGGGTGTAGCATTTGCGAGACGTGCCACCTTTATGAGCGCCATCTTTGGACGTGCGACCGGCGCGTCGTGGCGGAGAACGCGATGAGACCAGCGAATTCATCCCCAGCATCATGGCTTGCGGCGGCGGCGTTCGCCGCGGCGATGGCCATCAGCGTCGGCTGCCTTGCCGCGCAATCCGCGCCCGACAGCGAAAACGGCCGCTACAGCATGACCCCCATCCCCGAGGGCGTGCTGCGGCTCGACAGCCGCACCGGCACCGTGTCGACCTGCACCCGGAGCGGCGCCGGCTGGGCCTGCTACGCCGTACCCGATGAACGTACCGCGCTCGACGCCGAGATCGGCAGGCTCCAGGCCGAAGTCGAGATGCTGAAGGAACGGCTTGCGGCGGGGCCGACCGTGTCAGGCAAGATCGACGAGGCGCTGCCGAAAACCGATCCGCTCAAGAAGGCGGAGCCGCAAGCACGAGAACCAAGGGCCGCCGAGGGCGAGCGCAGGATCGAGATCCCGCTGCCGAGCGACCAGGACGTCGATCGCGTGATGTCGTTCCTGGAAAAAGCCTGGCGTCGCCTGATCGACATGGCCAACCGCGTGCAGAAGGACGTGTCGGGGAAGATTTAGCGCGTGGTGAGATGCCGTAGGGTGGGCAAAGGCGCGAAGCGCCGTGCCCACCATTTGCGTCTCCGTTGAGTGAGTCGGTGGGCACGCTTCGCTTTGCCCACCCTACGGCAGCTTTCCGAATTGAGAGTGATGATGATGACATCAGCCAAATCCATCTCGCGCTCGGCGCCGTCGTCAGGGCCGGCCACCACCATCGCATCTTCGCTGCTGACCGTGCAGACGCCGGGGTGCGGCTTCAGCGACCTCACCGCCGAGGCGGCGCGGTTCATCGCCGACGTTCATGCGCGGGACGGCGTGCTCACGCTGTTCATCCGTCACACCTCGGCGTCTCTGACAATCCAGGAGAATGCCGACCCGTCGGTGCTGGTCGACCTCACTACGGTGCTGGCGCGGCTCGCGCCCGACGATGAAGATGCGGGCTGGACTCACGACACCGAAGGGCCGGACGACATGCCGGCGCATATCAAAACCATGCTGACGGGGACGTCGCTCCAGGTGCCGGTGCTGAACGGCAGGCTGGCGCTTGGCACCTGGCAGGCGATCTATCTGATCGAGCATCGCGCCCGCCCGCATCGGCGCGAGGTGGTGCTGCAATTCCTCGGCAGCAATCAGTAGCGCGTTTTCGAGCGAAGTGGCTGCCGGTTCGCGTCAAGAAAACGCGTCAAAACAAAGAATCCGGAGTTCAAAACAAAACCGGCCGCGGAGACCGCGGCCGGTTGGTGTTGATCTCGATCTGCGTCGATCAGGTCGACTTGATGTCGACGTCCTTGGTCTCCGGCAGGAAGAACAAGCCGATCACGACGGTAATCGACGCGAAGATGACCGGATACCAGAGGCCCGCATAGATATCGCCCGTCGAGGCCACGATGGCGAAGGCGGTCGCCGGCAGCAGGCCGCCGAACCAGCCGTTGCCGATATGGTAGGGCAGCGACATCGAGGTGTAGCGGATGCGGGTCGGGAACAGTTCGACCAGCATCGCGGCGATCGGGCCGTACACCATGGTGACGAAGATCACCAGGACGAACAGCAGTCCGACAACCGCCGCCACCTGCGGACGGAAGATGTCGAACGGATGCGCCATCTTCACGATGCCCGCATCGCCGGCCTTCGGATATCCGGCTGCCTGCACGGCGGCGAGGACTGCCGGATTGCCGTCCTTGGCGTTGGCGTAGGCAACTTCCTTGCCGTTGACCATCACCTTCACGCCGGAGCCGGCCGGACCTGGCGTGGTCGAGTACTTGACCGATGATTGCGACAGGTAGGCACGCGCGGTGTCGCAAGGCGAGGTGAAGACGCGGGTGCCGACCGGGTTGAACAGGTCGCCGCAACCTGCGGGATCCGCCACGACGTCGACCTTGACCGACTCGATCGCCTTTTCCAGCGCCGGGTTGGCGTTGGTGGTGATCATCTTGAAGATCGGGAAGAAGGTCAGCGCCGCGATCAGACAGCCGCCGAGGATGATCGGCTTGCGGCCGATCCTGTCGGAGAGCATGCCGAACACGATGAAGAAGCCGGTCCCGAGCAGGAGCGACCAGGCGATCAGCAGGTTGGCGGTGTAGCCGTCGACCTTGAGGATCGATTGCAGGAAGAACAGCGCGTAGAACTGGCCGGTGTACCAGACCACGCCCTGGCCCATCACGCCGCCAAGCAGCGCCAGCAGCACGAGCTTGCCGTTCTGCCAGTTGCCGAAGGCTTCCGTCAGCGGGGCCTTCGAGCTCTTCCCCTCGTCCTTCATCTTCTGGAAGATAGGGGATTCGTTGAGGCGGAGCCGGATCCAGACCGAGACGCCGAGCAGCAGCACGGAGACGAGGAACGGAATGCGCCAGCCCCATGCCGCGAAGTCGGGTTCGCCGAGCGCGGAGCGCGTGAACAGGATCACCAGCAGCGACAGGAACAGGCCGAGCGTCGCCGTGGTCTGGATGAAGGAGGTGTAGTAGCCGCGCTTGCCGTTCGGAGCATGCTCCGCGACGTAGGTCGCCGCACCGCCATACTCACCGCCGAGCGCCAGGCCCTGGGCGAGACGCAGCGCGATCAGGATGATCGGGGCCGCGATGCCGATGGTCGCCGCATTGGGCAGCAGGCCGACGATGAAGGTCGACAGACCCATGATCAGGATGGTGACGAGGAAGGTGTATTTGCGGCCGACGATGTCGCCGACACGGCCGAACACGATTGCGCCGAACGGGCGCACCAGGAAGCCCGCCGCGAAGGCCAGCAGCGCGAAGATGTCGCGGGTTGCCGGCGGATAGGCCGAGAAGAACTGCGCACCGATGATGCTAGCCAGCGAACCGTAGAGATAGAAATCGTACCACTCGAAGACGGTACCGAGCGAGGAGGCGAGAATGACGAACCGTTCGTCCTTCGTCATCCCTCCCGCGCCTGCTTGAGACACAGCCAATGTCGACATGTTGAGTCGCTCCCCGAAAAATCGTTTCCTCGCGCCCTGGATGTCCGGTCATGCCGGATCAACCCAAGCCTTGCCCCCAAGGTAACATTGGCGTGAAACCCGCCCCAATACGACTTTCGGCCTTTCGCACTGACGCTCGCCTGACGCCGCGGCCGTTCCATCCGGCAACATAGTGCCGGCTTGTGGATTAACCCCGTTGCCGCAAAGGGATAATGTCCACTTGCATGCCACGGCTGGTCGGGAAACAATTGACCAAGGCCCTGCGCCGGCCTACTGGCCCGGTGCGATTGCCAGCAAGAGAACGATGAACGCTCCCTCGACCCATCTCGTCATTGCCGATGACCATCCATTGTTCCGCGCCGCGCTGCGGCAGGCAGTGGCGGGCGTCCTGAGCTCGGCCAGGATCGACGAGGCTGGATCGTTCGAGGATCTGACCAAACTTTTGGAACAGACCTCCGACGTCGACCTGATCCTGCTCGACCTCTCGATGCCCGGGATCTCCGGCTTTTCCGGCCTGATCTATCTGCGCGCACAATATCCGGCCATTCCGGTGGTGATCGTCTCGGCGTCCGACGACAGCGCCACCATCCGCCGCTCGCTCGATTTCGGCGCCTCCGGTTTCATTCCGAAGCGATTCGGCGTCGAGACCTTGCGCGACGCCATCCTCAAGGTGATGGAGGGCGACGTCTGGGTTCCCGCCGACACCGATCTGTCGGCGGTCGCCGATCCCGACATGACGCGCCTGCGCGACCGGCTGGTGACGCTGACGCCGCAGCAGGTCCGGGTTCTGATGATGCTGTCGGAGGGGTTGCTCAACAAGCAGATCGCTTATGAGCTCGGCGTCTCCGAGGCCACCATCAAGGCGCATGTCTCGGCGATCCTGCAAAAGCTCGGCGTCGAAAGCCGGACCCAAGCCGTGATCGCTGCCGCGAAAATTGCCGGCGGCCAGTGGAAGCAGGGTACCCCGACGGGGTGAGCCTGGAAGAGGGCCTCTCGCAGCCTGTAGCCCGGATGAGCGAAGCGACATCCGGGACCGCTAGTGCGGCTAGCTAGCGAACCCCGGATATCGCTTCGCTCATCCGGGCTACGGGACCGCGCCTGTGTCGCTCCTCTGTCAATCGTTGGCCGCAAAAATATTCCACTTTACCGAAATTCGGTTTTAGCGTATGTGTCGCTCATCCCGGCTCATCCTTGAGGGGCGATCTTGTGGTCGTCACGTTCGCGAGCCGGGCTTGCGGTGGACGCGGCAGCGTTCGGGTGCGAGTGGCCAAGGGCAGGGCGGATTGCTCTCCGTGAGCCCAAGGCTTCGTTCCGACGAGCGGCGCTGCTAGGCTTCGTCTCGTCTGTAAGTTTCCGGCTCTGTCGACAGGGCTGGAAAAACTGCGGCGAAATGGCGAACCGTGCGTACGGCAAAACCGTGTGGTCCTGGCCGTCGTTGCTACGGTCAAGCCCTGGCGAATGCGGCATCCGCGTCAACCGGCGCGGTGCCGGTGAATTTCACGAAGGCGAGGGAGGCCAAAGAGAACTCGGCTCCCGGGAGAGCACGGCATAAGCCGTCCAACCATCGCGCAGGGAAGGCCGAGTGATTGGCACCACCTGTATGCTGCTGTGCGGTTTCATTGCGCTACATTTTCGCGCAGCGGACCGCGGGTGCGAGGTCAGCACCCGGCCTTCCCTGCGCCCTCTTGGACAAGAGGGTGGAGTGACGAAGCAAAGCTCGGGCGAAACACGCCGCGAGGACGCGAAGGTGTGTCTGCAAGTTGAATCTGCATTGGAGGATGACGATGCTGCCCCTTGCTCCGTCATTGCGAGCGCAGCGAAGCAATCCACTGTCTTTCCGCAGAGGGATTCTGGACTGCTACTCCGCTCTCGTGCCCCGGACGCAGCGCAGCGTCCCTTCGACGATGCGCTGCAGAGCCGGGGCCCATCTCGCCGCACTGTATCATGTCACTGCTGGGTCCCGGTTCTGCGCAGCAACGCAAGAGCGTTGCAGCGCGCCCAGGACACGAGCTGCACCGAGTCCGCGTCACAATGTTTGCAACAACTTGTCGGCGGCCCGGATATCGGCTGTCTCTGAGCCCTGGGCGAAGCCTTCATACGCCAATTGAAGCCATCGCTTCGCTTCCTCGCGCCGGCCGCGTTCGGCAAGGAGCCCCGCGAGATCGATCGCGGCCCGCAGCTCCCAGGCTTTGGCGCCTTTGCGACGACTCAATTCCAGTGATTGGACGAAGTGGGCTTCTGCCTGATCAGCGTCGGGCTGGGGCCTCGCCAAGAGAACCCTTCCCTTCATGCGCAGCAGCTCGGGCATGTACAGATGATCGCCGCTTTGCTCGACGAGGCGGATCGCATCGTCGATCAGGCCCGCACTCCGCTCGATCTGCCCAAGCGCCATCAAGCCCTGAACAAGCGCGATGTTGAACGTCGTGGTGAGCAGCTCGTAGCCGGCATCGTGGAGCTCACGCAGACACGTCCCGATCGTCTCGACGCCTTCGGCGGCATGGCCGCGCCGGATCGCCAGTTCGCCTTTGACGCCGCGGCCGACCGCAAGATAGGGGCCCATGGAGCGCGATTCGGCATGGGCGATGAAGCGGTCGATGTTCTCTTCCGCGGCCTCGAGGTCTCCGCTCCAGAGATCGATCGAGACCGCCCAGATCAACGCAATGCAGAGCGTGATCGGATGGTCCATCTGCGCGGCCTCGACGACCGTCTGTCGGGCCAGTTGCAGCGCATCCGCGGGGCGGCCCTGCAACCAGAACTCGCGCGCGAGCGAGATGCCGGCCCGGTTGCGGTGATCGAAGCCATAGACGGTGCTGATCCGTTCCGTGCCCGGCCCATGCCAGGCGGCCTCCAGCATCGTCAGCGCGTCGCGGTGCTCGCCGGCAAGATGCAAGGAGACACCGAGGAGCGAATGGGCGAGGGCGAGGGAGGCGGCATCGGCGAGTGTCCCGGCGACCGTAAGGCTTTGCTGCGCATAGCCGAGCGCGGCGTCGAACTGTCCCATCCGCTCGTGGAAAATATGCATGCGCCCGAGCAGTTGGAGCTGGTTCGGCGCGTCGCCGCGCGCCTCGGCGATCGCAAGGCTCCGGCTCAAGGCGGCGCGCGCCGCTTCGCTGCCGCCGCGCGTGAACATCAAGGTCAGTCCGAGCGCGCCCTGGATATGCATTTCCTCGGCGCAGCCGCGCGAGGACGGATCGATCGCAAGCAGCGCCCGTTCAGACCAGCGCCGGCACTCGACCAGCAGGGACATGGCCAGAAAGATGGGAGCGGCTGCAGCGGCGAGTGCAACGCCGATGCTGGCATCGCCGTCCGTGCCAAAACACCAGTCCAGCGCCGCGCGCACGTTGTGAAGCGCGGAAAAGTGGATCGCGCGCTCGTCGGCGCTCGGCACCGTGGCCCACGTCGTGCCGGCCTGCTCCAGCCATTGCCGGTAATAGGTCGCGTGCCGGGCGGCGAGCGCCGCGTCATCAGGCTCGATCTCGAGCAGATAGGCGCGCGTCGTGTCGAGCAGACGGTAACGCATCATGGCGCCGACCGGCCGCGCCGCGACCATCGACTTGGCCACCAGGCCGTCGATGGCGTCGAACAGGCGGGAGCGGTCGACACGTTCGTCCGGCACGATCTCGAGTGCGGCGTCGATGGTGAAGTGACCGGCGAAAACCGCGAGCCTGCGAAGCACGAGGCGTTCGATGTCGGACAAGAGCCCGTAGCTCCATGCCAGCGTCGCCTGCAACGTCTTCTGTCGCGGCGGCGCCGTGCGCTGGCCCTGCCAGAGCAGATTGAGGCGCTCGTCGAGCAGTGCTGCGGTCTGCTCCAGGCCGTAGGCTTCGACGCGGCCGGCGGCGAGTTCGATCGCCAGCGCCATGCCGTCGAGCTTGCGGCAGATCCCGGCGACGATCGCGGCATTGACATCGTCGAGCGCGATCTGCGCGCCGCCGGCCGTGGCACGTTCGAGGAAGAGTTGAAGCGCGGGATAAGTCTGCGCCGCGGCCGCCGTCAGCCCAGGATTGTCGGGCGGAACGGCGAGCGGCGCCAAGCGATAGACCTGCTCGCCCTCGACCCGCAGGGCTTCGCGGCTCGTCGCCAGGATATGGACATGCGGTGCGGCGTGGAAGATGTCGGCGGCCAGCGGCGCCGCCGTGGCGATGACGTGCTCGCAATTGTCGAGGATCAGCAGCATCCGCTTGTCCCTGAGATGGGCGAGCAGCGCAGGCAGAGGATCCTCGGTTTGCGCCGGCAAGCCCAGCATCAGCAGGATCGAGGTGATCACGAGATCGGGATCGCTCAGCGCGGCAAGATCGACGAAATGTGCGGCGTCGGAAAATGTCGCGAGCAGATCGTGAGCAATCGCAACCGCAACGGCGGTCTTGCCGACACCGCCCGGGCCGGCGATCGTGACGAAGCGCGAGGCGACGAGCCTGTCGGAGACGGCGGCGACCGCATCGTCGCGCCCCACCATCCGTTGCAGCCGGTTCGGCAGTTTGACGGGCGGCAATTCCGTTTGCGCGGCGGTGCGCCGCTCTGCCGGGATATTCACCTGCGAGATTGGCGCCACGAAGCAATAGCCGCGGCCGGAGAGTGTGGTGATGTAGCGGGCACCGTCCTTGCCCTCGCCAAGGGCCTTACGAAGCGCCGCGACGTGAAAGCGGAGATTGGCGTCCTCGACCGTCATGCCGGGCCACACCAGCGCCATCAGATCATACTTGCTGACGACCTGGTTCGGCCGCGACATCAGTGCGAGCAGCGTGTCGAAGGCCTTTGCGCCGAGCGGCAGCGCGACGCCGTCGCGCGTCACAAGTCTTTCATTTGGCGTCACGGTGAATGGCCCAAACGAGAGGGTTCCCGTTGCGGTGCCGGCCGGCTCGGTCATGGCGGAATCCTGATCCCTTCGAGCGGATCGGATAGCCAGATGATCGCAATCCGGCAAGGCCGTCCGCCGCCGCGATCAGACCGCGAATGCAGGCCCTTTGAGGAGCGCGAACCGAGACCTCACAACTTCTCACAAGTCCCAACGGGTGTGTCGCGGCAGCCGCTGCTATTCAGTTGTGCGACGGCAAGGAGACCTTCATGACCCAGGCGGCAAAGTTGCTTTACACGTCCCGGACCCACACCAGCGGCGGGCGACAGGACGGGATATCGCGCAGTTCCGACGGCCGCCTGGATGTCAAGCTGTCGCCGCCGGGCGGCACCGGCATCGGTACCAATCCCGAGCAATTGTTCGCGGCCGCCTGGTCGGCCTGCTTCGAGGGCGCGATGGAGATCGCGGCCCGCAAGCGGAAGATCGAGCTCCCCAGGAAATGCGCGATCGATGCGGAGATCGACCTGGTGCTCGACGAGGGCGCTTATTCCCTCAGGGCACGCCTCGATGTCAGCCTGCCCGGCCTCGATCGCGAGATCGCGCGCGGGATCGTCGATGAGGCGCATCAGACCTGTCCCTATTCCAAGGCCGTCCGCGGCAACATCGACGTCACGGTCGCGCTGATCTGACGGCACCACCTCCAACCATCAACAAGGTAGCACCATCATGAAACAGATCATCGATCAGCACCGCCGCCAGTTTTTCGGCATCGCCGCTGGAACCGTCGCCACCGGCCTCGGCGTGATCGGCCTCGCCCACGCCGAATCGAAAGCGCCGCGCTCTTCCGCGACGAACGCGTCGTTCGGCGCGATCAAGCAGATTGATGCCGGCGTCCTCAACGTCGGCTACGCGGAGGCCGGTCCTGCGGACGGTCCCGTCGCGATCCTGCTGCACGGCTGGCCCTACGACATTCACGCCTTCGTCGACGTCGCGCCGATCCTGGCAAAGGCCGGCTATCGCGTCATCATTCCCTATCTCCGTGGTTACGGCACGACGCACTTCCTCTCCGCCGAGACGCCGCGCAACGGCGAGCCGGCAGCAATGGCCGCCGATATCATCGCGCTGATGGACAAGCTCGACATCAAGAAAGCGGTGGTCGCCGGCTTCGATTGGGGCGCGCGCACCGCCGACATCATCGCCGCGCTGTGGCCGGAGCGCTGCCGCGCGCTGGTGTCGGTCAGCGGCTATCTGATCTCCAGCCAGGCCGCGGGCAACGCGCCGCTGCCGCCGTCGGCCGAGCTGCAATGGTGGTACCAGTTCTATTTCGCGACCGAGCGCGGCCGCGCCGGATACGAGAAGTACACGCATGATTTCGCAAAACTGATCTGGAAGCTGGCCTCGCCGCAGTGGAAGTTCGACGACGCCACTTTCGACCGCAGCGCGGCGGCGCTGGACAACAAGGATCACGTCGCGATCACGATCCACAATTACCGCTGGCGGCTCGGGCTCGCCCAGGGCGAAGCGAAATACGAGGCGCTCGAAAAGAAACTTGCGGCAGCTCCGGTGATCGGCGTCCCAACCATCACGATGGAAGGCGACGCCAACGGCGCGCCGCATCCCGATCCAAGCGCCTATGCCAAGAAGTTCTCGGGCCGCTACGAATTTCGCCTGATCACCGGCGGCGTCGGCCACAATCTGCCGCAGGAAGCGCCACAAGCGTTTGCCAAGGCCGTCATCGATGCCGACGGCGGTGCTTGATGATTTTGGCCGCACCTCGGTCCGGCAAGGGGCCGGAAAGGCCGGGCCGAGGCCTGACATGCGATCGCAGTTCAATGAAGCGTCAGCGAAAATGAAATCCGGAAAGTCAAGAATTCCATCCTCTACGGCGATGATCGTGTTGGCCGTGCTCCTCCTCGTCGTTGTCCTGACCTGCGTGCCGTATCTGGTCACGATCGCGTTCGCGCACGGGCAGGCCGATGCCTCGCCGATCTTCGGCGTCACTGTCCCGGAAGGCTACAAGCAGTGGGAGCTGATCGCGCCGGCCGAGGAGGCGGCTCCCCTGGACGAGCTGCGTGCCGTCGTCGGCAACAGGACCGCGATCGATGCTTATCAAGACAACAAGCTTCCGTTCCCGGACGGCACAATTCTGGTCAAGCGGGCCTGGAAGCGGAAGCAATCGCCCGAATTTGCGTCCGCGACGATTCCCGGTGAGGCCACCACCGTCCAGGTGATGGTGAAGGATTCCAGAAAATATGCCTCGACCGGCGGCTGGGGATTTGGTCGCTTCGTCAACGGCAAGCCGGTCGACGAGGCCCAGCATCGCACCTGCTTCGCCTGCCACGAAGCTCGTGTGAAGAGCCGCGACTACGTGTTTACGAGGCTTGCACCTTGAGTGCGGAAGTTCACTCCGCCGCCACCATCTGCTGCGTGCGCCACTGGCCGAGCAGGGCGCGCAGCGAAGCCGGCTTGACCGGCTTGTTGAGCACCGCGACCTTTTCGTCGCGCGCAGCCATTTGCACGGCGGGGCTGCGGTCGGCGGTGATCAGGATCGCGGGGATGCCGTCACCGAAGCGGCGGCGGATGTCGCGGATCGCCGCGATGCCGTTGCCGCGGTCGAGGTGGTAATCGACCAGCAGGCCGGTCACGCGGCGGCCGGCAGTTTCGATCGCGGCGATCGCGCCCTCGGGATCGGCGACCGCGATCACTTCGGCGTCCCAGGCCTTCAGCAGCGTGCGCATGCCGTCGAGGATCGCGGCGTCGTTCTCGATGCAGACGATCAGGGTCCCCGAGATCGAGGTGCGTGCGAGCGGCGTCGCACTGGTCACGGCCGCGGTGTGGGTGATCGCCTTTGCCGTCGGCACCGTCACGGAAAATACCGAGCCGCCGCCGACATTGGAATCGATGGCGATGTCGTGCTTGAGCACGCGTGCCAACCGCTCGACGATCGACAGGCCCAGGCCGAGGCCGCGGGCAATTCGCGCGCCCTGCTCGAGGCGGTGGAATTCCTTGAAGATCTCGCCGCGCTTGACCGCCGGGATGCCGACGCCGGTGTCGTAGACGCAGATCTTCAGCGTGGCGCCGCGGCGGCGGCAGCCGACCAGCACGCGCCCGCGCGGGGTATATTTGATGGCGTTGGAGATCAGGTTCTGCAGCAGCCGCCGCAGCAGGAGACGATCCGACTCCACCGGCAGCGAGCACGGCACGAAGACGAGCGCCAGATTCTTGGCGCGCGCGATCGGCGCGAACTCGATCTCCAGCGAGCGCATCAGGTCGGCCATCTTGAAGCTCGAGATCGAGGTCGTCATCGCGCCGGCGTCGAGCCTGGAGATGTCGAGCAGCGCGCCGAGGATCTCCTCGATCGCCTGGAGCGATTCGTCGATGTTCTCGACCAGTCGCGTCTCCTCGCCGCTGTGCTGACGCTCGACCAGACTCGTGACATAGAGCCGCGCCGCGTTCAGCGGCTGGAGAATGTCGTGGCTGGCGGCGGCGAGAAAGCGCGTCTTGGAGATGCTGGCGTCTTCGGCCGCGCTCTTGGCCAGCGCCAGCTCGGAATTCAGCCGGGTCAGCTCCTCGGTGCGGTCGCGCACCCGCTTTTCCAGCGTCGCATTGGCGCGCTCGAGCGCTTCGGCCGCCTCGAACGTGGGCGTGACGTCGGTGAAGGTAATGACGAAGCCGCCGCCGGGCATGCGGTTGGTCAAGATCTCGATCACCATGTGGCGGTCGGGCAGGCGCTCGAGATAAGGCTCGCCGTCGGTGGTGTAAGCCAGCAGCCGGCGCTCCAGCATGGCCTCGCGCTCGATCGGATCGGTCGGCTCGCTCACGCCCATGAATTCCAGGATTTCACGCAAGGGCGTGCCGAACTGGATGAAATGCGGGGGAACATTGAGGAGATCGCCGAACTGCCGGTTGGAGCAGATCAGTTGCAGATCGGCATCGAACACCGCGATGCCCTGGCGCACATGGTTGAGCGCGGTCTGGAGGATCTCGCGGTTGAAATGCAGCGCCGCATGGGAATCGTCGAGCAACTTGAGCGCAGCCTTCGCCGACACCGTCCGTTTGCGCAACAGCAGCGACATCACCAGACGCGAGGAGGCTGCGCCGATCGAGGAGGCGATCAGGTGCTCGGCGTGCTGCAGCAGCTCGAAATCGGCAGGCGCCCCGGACTCCAGCCGCACATTGCGCCGCGCGGAGAATGCCTCGAACGAATGCCGCGCGCGGTCAGGCCCGAGATATTGCGCCACCGTGGTCTGGATGTCCTGCACCGTGACGGTGGTGCGCCAGCGCCGGAAATTCGGGGAAATCGGCGCGAGCGTGTTGGGGACGAACAGATCGGCCTGGACCAGCTCGATCGAAGACGGCCGGCGCGCCAGCGACAGCAGCACATACGTGAGGATGTTGAGCGACAGCGACCAGACGACGCCATGCATCAGCGGCGGCAAATCGGCGCCGAACAGCGCCTGCGGCCGCAGCGCCTCGATCCCGAACGGGCCGTGCTGGAGCAGCAGGATCCCCGCCGTCGAAGTATCCATGAAGCTCGGGATGAACAGCGTGTAGAGCCACACCGCGAAGCCGACCAGCATGCCGCCGATCGCGCCGCGCGCGGTCGCGCGCCGCCACAGCAGTCCGCCGAAGAAGCTTGGTGCAAGCTGGGCGATGGCGGCAAAAGACAGCAGGCCGATCGCCGCGAGCTGAGTGTTGCCGAGCGCGCGGTAGTAGAAATAGGCCATCACCATGATGGCGAAGATCGCGAGCCGGCGCGAACGCAACAGGAAGTCGCTGAAATCGGCGCCGCCGGTGCGCCCCTCGGGTCGTCGTTGCAGCACCAGGGGCACCACGAGGTCGTTCGAAACCATGATGGAGAGCGCGACGCATTCGACGATCACCATCGCGGTCGCCGCCGACAGGCCACCGACGAAGACGGCGACGCTGAGCAGATCCGCGCCGCCCTCCATCGGCAGCGCCAGCACGTACATATCAGGATCGGCCGCGCCGAACGGGAAGCTGACGAGACCGGCGAACGCGATCGGGATCACGAACAGATTGATGGCGATAAGATAGAGCGGAAACAGCCAACGCGCGCGGCCGACCTCGGCATCCGAGGAATTCTCGACGACGCTGACGTGGAACTGGCGCGGCAGTAGCATGATCGCGCAGAGCGACAGCAGCGTCATGGTCAGGAAGTTGCCGATCGACGGCGAATAGTTGATGACGCGCACCGCCTCCGGTGTCTTCATCGCGCGCTCGATCAGTTCGTGCGGCGAGAACATCCAGAACGTGACGAAGATGCCCGCGGCGAGGAAGGCGACCAGCTTGATGATGGATTCGGTTGCGACCGCCAGCATCAGGCCGTGCTGGTGCTCGGTGGCGTCCGTCTGCCGCGTGCCGAACAGCACCGCGAAGGCCGCCATCGCCAGCGTCACCATCAGCGCCACGTCGCCGACGATCGGGATGTGGGAGAAGGCCTGGTCTTCGCTCAGGATGGTTTCGAGCGAGGAGGCCACCGCCTTGAGCTGCAGCGCGATGTAGGGCACCGAGCCGATGATCGCGATCAGTGCGACAGTTGCCGCCACTGCCTGGCTCTTGCCATAGCGCGCGCCGATGAAGTCGGCGATCGAGGTGATGTTGTGGGCCTTCGCGAGCTGGATCACACGGCGGAGGACACCGGCGCCGAGCCCGATCATCAGGACCGGGCCGACATAGATCGCGAGGAAGTCGGTGGAGGTGCGGGTGGCGAAGCCGACCGAGCCGAAGAAGGTCCAGGAGGTGCAGTAGATCGCCAGCGACAGCGGATAGATCAGCCCCGAGGCGCGGCCCCGCCCGGCCCGCGAGCGGCGGTCGCCATGGCTCGCCACCAGGAACAGAAAGCCGATATAGCCGAAGGCGGCGGCGATCACGCCCCAATCGTGCAGCATGGCGAGCGTGCTTCTCCCGGGGGCGCGCTGGCCGCGCCCGATCTCATTTTCCCTGTAAATCTAGCGCGTTGGGCGGGTGGAGGCGACAGCGAAATGCCGCGCGGGCGCGGGAACCGGGGTTGTCGTTAAGCGGTGCGCTGCCCCAAAGCTGCGCTGCCTCGGGCTCACCGAGAGAGTCCCCGCGCGGTACCCCCCTCCCTGACCCTCCCCCACAAGGGGGGAGGGAACGGAGAGAGCGTCCGCGTCGCAAGAATTCGAGACCGACCGTTACGCTGTGCGGCTACCCGATGTAAGGAGCCGCAACTCTCTCGCTCCCTCCCCCCTTGTGGGGGAGGGTGGGGAGGGGGGTAGCTCCGGGGACGGTGAAACTTAGATCGAAGAGAAGGCGAAGAAGCCTACTCCGCCGCCAGCGACTTCTCGCGCAGCGGCAGATCCAGGCGGTCCCACACCTGCAGCAGGGCTTCGGCGAGCTGATCGATCAGGCCATCGTCGTGATAGGGCGAGGGCGTGATGCGCAGGCGCTCGGAGCCCTTGGCGACCGTCGGATAGTTGATCGGCTGGATGTAGATGCCGTGCTGTTCGAGCAGGAGGTCGGAAGCCTGCTTGCACTTCTCGGCATCGCCGATGAACAGCGGGACGATGTGGGTGTCGCTCGACATCACCGGCAGGCCGGCGGCGTTGAGGATCGCCTTGACCCGGGCGGCGCGGTCCTGGTGACGCTCGCGCTCCCAGCTTGAGGTCTTCAGGTGCTTGATCGCGGCGGTCGCGGCCGAGCAGATCGCCGGCGGCAGCGCGGTGGTGAAGATGAAGCCCGGCGCATAGGAACGCACGGCGTCGATGATCTGGCCGTTGGCGGCGATGTAGCCGCCGAGGCAGCCGAACGCCTTGGCGAGCGTGCCTTCGAGAATGTCGATGCGATGCATCACGCCGTCGCGCTCGGCGATGCCGCCGCCGCGCGAACCGTACATGCCGACGGCGTGGACCTCATCGACATAGGTCATCGCGCCGTACTTCTCGGCGAGGTCGCAGATCTTGGCGAGCGGGGCGATGTCGCCGTCCATCGAGTAAAGGCTCTCGCAGGCGATCAGCTTGGGCCGGCTCGGGCCTGCAGCCTGCAACAGCGCTTCGAGATCGGCGAGGTCGTTGTGGCGGAACACGACCCGCTCGCAGCCGGACTGGCGGATGCCTTCGATCATCGAATTGTGGTTGAGCTCGTCGGACAGGATCAGGCAGTTCGGAATGAGCTTTGCGATGGTCGCGATGCCGGTCTGGTTCGAGACGTAGCCGGACGTGAAGAGCAGCGAGGCTTCCTTGCCGTGGAGATCGGCGAGCTCGGCCTCGAGCTGCACCAGCGGATGATGCGTGCCGGCGATGTTGCGGGTGCCGCCGGCGCCGGTGCCGACGCGAGTTGCGGTCTCGACCATCGCGCCCACCACTTTCGGGTGCTGGCCCATGCCGAGATAATCGTTGGAGCACCAGATCACGACGTCGCGCTTGCCCTTGGGCGAGTGCCAGAGCGCATGCGGGAACCGGCCGGCGATGCGCTCGAGATCGGCGAACACGCGGTAGCGCCGCTCGGTGTGGAGACGATCAAGGGCGGAATTGAAGAACTGGGCGTAATCCATCGTCAAACCTGCAGCGGAACCGACCAAAGACCCGCATATCCTTAGAGCTTTTCCAGCTCCAATGTCTATGCGCTATCCCACATTTGGACCTGCGGGGCATTTGGGCAAAATGCCCTATCGTGCGATTTGAAACTTGATCCGGATCAAGTTCGCGCGAGATGCAATGTTGCTCTGCACCATTGTGCCCAGGCTAATTGCGCGCCCCGATCGCCTGATGGGCGTGCGCGGCGGACTTGCGCACATGTCCGTCGTCATCGTTCAGCAGCAGGGTCAGCGCGGGTAGGACGTCCGGATCGCCGAAAGTCTCGGCGATCTCGCAGGCCCACAATCGATGCCGCGGAAGCTCATCCCTGGAAAAAGCATCGAACAGCAGCCGCCAATTGCCCGCGGCGGCGCCTCGCCGTAAGGTCCGCGCGGCTTCCTTCCGAACTCCGATTTCCGGATCGCGCCTGTAGAGATCAAAGGTCGAATGGAAATCCGCCTCATGCCAGATTTCCGCAAGGGCGCGAAGCGCGCACTCCCGCGTCGATGCTTCGGGCGCCCTCAGAAGGGGCAGCACGAGATCATGAGCTTCGGCAAGCTTCCATTGCTCGACGATGCCGCAGGCGGTGCGCCTGACGTAATCTGACGTGTCGGAAAACGCAGCGGCAATAATTGTGCGGAGTTCATGCCCCCGCTTGTGTTGTCCGATGACTTCGATTGCGGTTCGCCGCACAAAGGCGTCGCTCGCCGTTGACAGTGTCCGAAGCTCGCCCAGGGCTTCGTCGTCGTCCCGTGCTAGCAGATTGCGGATGGCCTCATGGGTCATCGGCGGCCCTGCAACTCAGGTCGTCCTGAACTGAAGCACGCCGTCCTTCGTCTCGGCCGTCAGCCGGCCTTCCACGATCATGTAGTTGACGTGGGCGACCAGTTCGCCGGCGGCGAAACCCATCTGGTGTTCGTCCAGCACGTGCTTGTTGAACACCACGGGCACCAATGCGCGCGAGGTCTGCGGCACCTCGCGGCAGGCTTCCGCGATCAGGCGGCAGCGCTCCTCGTGGTGATCGGCGAGCTGCTTGATGCGGGTCTTCAGCCCGTAGAACGGCACGCCGTGGCCGGGCAGCACCAGCACGTCATAGGGGAGAGTCGTGGTGAGGCTGGCGAGCGAGGCCAGATATTCGCCGAGCGAGTTCTGGTCGGGTTCGACCGCCCACACGCTGACGTTCGGCGAGATCTTGCTCAGGACCTGGTCGGCCGAGAGGAACAGCTTGTCGTCGGCGCAATACAGCATCACTTGGTCGAGCGCGTGACCGCCGCCGGTGATCACCTTGAAGCGGCGCGTGCCGATCACGACGTCCTCGCCATGCGAGATGCGGCGGTAGGACGGCGGCAACACCGAGACGCGCTTGAGATAATCCTGGCCGCGGCCGAGCAGCTTTTCGGTGAGCGACTCGTCCATGCCGTGGCGGCGGAAGAACAGCCGTTGCGCCTCCTGCCGCTCCTCGGTGCCGCGGTTCTGGTGATAGACCGATTGCAGATATTCGACCTGCGACATCACCAGCGGGCAGTTGAACCGCTCGACGATCCACCCGGCCAGACCGACATGATCGGGATGGGAATGGGTCACGATCAGGCGCGTGATGTTGACGCCCTTCAGCGGTCCGTCGAACAGCTTCGTCCAGGCTTCGATCGTCTCCTCGTTGCCGAAGCCGGCATCGATCATGGCATAGCCGTCGCCGTCGGCGAGCAGGTAGATGTTCACATGGTTGAGGCGGAACGGCAGCTTCAGCCGCGCCCACAACACGCCGGGCTTCACCTCGACGACCTGTTCGGGGCCGGGATGCTGTTCCCAAGGATAGCGCAGGGCGTCGGCGGAGGACTGCACGGTGTCGGTCTTTGCGTTCATGCTACCGGCTTAAACCCGCCGCCCCCGCCGCGCCAGCCGAAAAAGGGCGCTGGCGGGGCCCGCATAGCGGTCATTCCGGGTTACGGAACGGCGCCTACGCCGCCCGCATGTTGTTGAGAAACGCGTCGATCTCTCCGCGCAGCATGTCGGCCTCGCGGCGGAGCGCGTCGGAGGCGCCGAGCACTTCGTTCGCCGCTGCACCGGCTTCCGCCGAAGCCGTGGAGACGCCGACGATGTTGCTGGAGACCTCGCTGGTGCCGCCGGCCGCATGCTGGATGTTGCGGGCGATCTCGCGTGTCGCCGCGCCCTGTTCCTCGACCGCGGCGGCGATCGTCGTGGTGACGTCGTTGATCTCGCCGATGATCCGGCCGATGCCCTGGATGGCGCCGACCGCCGAAGTCGTCACTGACTGCATGCTGGCGATCTGGCTGCGGATCTCCTCCGTCGCTTTCGCAGTCTGGCTCGCGAGGCTCTTCACCTCGGAGGCGACCACCGCGAAGCCGCGGCCGGCTTCGCCCGCGCGCGCCGCCTCGATGGTGGCGTTGAGCGCCAGCAGATTGGTCTGCGAGGCGATGGTCTGGATCAGGTCGACCACGACGCTGATGCGGCTCGCGCTATCGGCGAGGCTCTGCACAGTGGCGTCGGTCGCGCCGGCTTCGTCGACCGCCTTCCTGGCAATCGCGGCCGAGGTCACGACCTGCTTGCTGATCTCCTCGATCGAGGACGAGAGCTGCTCGGTGCCTGACGATACGGTCTGCACGTTGACCGAGGTCTCTTCGGCTGCGGAGGCAACCGCGTTCACCAGCGCGTTGGACTGGTCTGCCGTGTTCGACATGCTCTGCGCGGTCGATTGCATCGAATTGGCCGACTGCGCGAGATTGTCGAGTGCGGAGCGGACCGCGCCCTCGAAGTCTGCAATCTTCGCCTCCATCTGCGCCGCACGCTCGGCCTTGGCGACGCGGTCCCTGTCCTGCTCGCTCGCAAGCGCCCGGGCTTCGATCATGCTGTCGCGGAACACTGTCAGCGTTTCCTTCATCGCGCCGATCTCGTCGTTCTGCCGGGAGCGGACGATCTCGGTGTCGAGGTCGCCGGCCGAGAGCAACTGCATGGCGCGTTGAAGCTCGCGAATGCGGCGCAGGATGTTGCGCCCGACATAGAGCCAGACGAACAGCGCCGAGCCGACCAGCGTTAGAGCGCCGAGTGCCAGCATCGCGGTGGTCGCGAGCGAGATCTCCTGCCGCGCCTGGAAGGTCGATGCGTTGGTCTCCTTCTGCACGCCCTCGACGAGTTGCTGCACGCTGATGCCGAGGCCGACATTGAGCTTGCGGGTCTCGTCCAGGATGGTCTGGCCGTAGTCGATGGCGTCGAGCTCCTTCTGGCGGATCTTGAACACGCCGGCTTTGCCCTCGCCGAAGGCGAACAGCTTTTGCACGGTGTCGCGCACCGCTTGCGTCGAGGCCATGTTCGGCAGGTCCTCGAGATTCGACTTGACGCGGTCGCGTGTCGCCTTGAACTCCTTCTCGATCGCCTCCAGCGTGTCGCTGTTGTTGGCCGACAGCGCCGCCATCATGTCGGCGGCCATCAGATTGCCGTTGGCGGAGATGGTCGCAACCTGGGAGACGGTGCGGGCGGCTTCGGTAGCATCGTCGGCGGACACTTCCGCCGCGCCGAGGATCGCGTTCAGGCGCGTTTGCGCATCCAGCATGGCAGGACCGGCCGCACCGACGAAGGTGAGCTGCGCCTTGCGGAGTGCTTCATATTGCTTGTCATGCAGCGCGCCGGTATCGAGCCGCTCGCGCGCGGCCGACACCAGGCTCTGGGTCGCCTCGTCGATGCTCTTGGCGGTGTCGCGCAACGCGGTTGCGATCTGCTTGTCGGCGCCGAGCTCGATGATCTCGCCGAGCTTGGCCATGGCGAGCTGCTGGATCTCCTGCACCTTTTTGGTGCGTTCGTTCAGCGCCTCGTCGGACGGCGACGCCAGGAGGCCCGGCCCTTGTGCCGCGAGCGTTGCGCTTTGCGATGCGAGTTGAAGGCTGGCGGACAGGCGCGGGATGTCGCGGCCGCTCAGGTCTATCATGGTGCTGCCGAGATGGTTGAAGACGAAGCCGGCGCCGGCTGCAATCACGAGGCCCATGCCCGCGATCACCGCGAAGGCCGTGAACAGGCTGCCCCGCACGCCCCATGTCGGCATTTTGAAACGGGGCCGGATACGACCAAGCAAACGGCCAAGGCCCAGACGGATCGCCATCGAAATTCCCCCACGCGTGATCTTTACGTTTTCGCCGCGGAGTATCCTCGGGTCAGGTTAAAAAATCGCAAGTTGCTCAATCGGTTGCGCGTTCCGCACAGCGAAAAAAAGAAGGGCCGGCAACGATGCCGGCCCTTCATCATGATAAGGTTTTGATAACCGTTCAGTAGCGCGCGACCGCCGAGTTGGCCCAGTTGAAGCGGTAGTTGACGCCCGCCTTGATGGTGTGGTCGTCGGTGGTGAAGTTGCCGGTGCCCGCCAGCGGACCACCGGTGAAGTGCGCGTCGCCGAAATTGTAGTACTGGTACTCGGCCTTGGCCGACCAGTTCGGGGCGAACATGTATTCGAGGCCGGCGCCGACGGTGTAGCCGTTGCGGTGATCGCCCGTGATGACGAAGGCCGCCGGCACGCCGCCGACAGTGACCTTCTCGTTGTTGTCGGAGTAGGCGTAGCCGCCCTTCACATAGAGCAGGCCCGGACCCCAGGTGTAGCCGACGCGGCCGGTGATCGAGCCGAGACCGCGCTGGTCGTTGGTGTAGGCGACGCCGCCCGGGAACACCGCGCCGACGCTGCCGGAGAGCCAGGAATACTGGCCTTCGACGCCGACGACGAAGTTCGGGTTGAACTGCCAGTCCGCACCAGCCTGCACGCCGCCGAGGAAACGGCCGTTGCCGTTATTGCCGGTGGAGAGGCCGCTGAAATTGTTGTCGCTGGAGAACGCGCCGCCGACATGGCCACCGATGTAGAAGCCGGTCCAGTTGTAGATCGGCGCGGCATAAGCGGGCGCGGGCGCCTTATAGTAATTGCGGTTACCGAGATCGGCACCGACTGCCGGCGCAGCAGCGCCCAGCACGAGCAGCGCAACGGTCGCAAACAGAATCTTCTTCATCGTCCAAACTCCAACACTTAGGTCCCCGGCAGGCGCGCTTTCCGCGCCGTCGTTGATTTTGCAGATAGCTCGCTTTTGACGAAAATGCTGTCACATCCGTGGCACAGCGGCAGCCAACCTAACGTATTGGGCCGTAAATGATTTTCGTGCTTAATGTCGGCTTAAGAAGTGGTGAAGGAAGGCTTAACTCGGCGCTGTCAGTGTAACTTGCGCGCGCATCTCATTAACCAAGACGGCGCCGCGCCTCATCGCGCATCTGTTCGCGGAATGCAGCGCGCTTTGCGGGCCGGTCTTCCTCGCGCACGTCATGACGATCGAAGACGTCGAACTTCTCCAGGATCGGGTAGCGCTCGCTCGCCATCGCGAGCACGCGCAGCACCTTGGTCGCGGACGGTGTCGGGCCGCTGACTTCCCAGCGCCGGATGGTGTCGGCGCCGCCCTTCTCCGGCAATCCGCAAAGCCGGGCCATGTCGGCCGCGGTGAGCTTGCGTTCGAGGACGTCCGAGAGATCGTTGCGGAGTTGCTTCAGTTCGGGACCGGTCATATCGCCTCAATACGCGAAGTCGATGAGGTGAATGCACTAGAGCATTATCGGTTCTGATTGAATCAGAACCGAAGCTCTAGATCCTTGTTTCGACGCGTTTTCTTCACGCGAACCGGCATCCACTTCGCTCGAAAACGCTTTAGCGCTGATTCGGGTCCATCCGAAGGCGAGGCGCGGTAGCGGGCGGGCGTGCTAGTCTCGCGCCCGCCGGGCTCAGCAAAGGAAAGAATAGTCGCATGCCCGTGTTCAAGCTGCCTCTGTCGGGGGACGTCGTGCAGTCCATCAACCCGATCACGTCGTTCTTCAGCCCGGCCGGCGGCCAGTTCGGTCTCGTGAACATCACGGTGGGCCAATCCTCGGCGCCCGATGTCGAGAAGGACCTACTGTCGGATGTCGGCAGTTACGGCAAGCAGATCGGCCAGGTCGCGGATGCGCTGCTCGTGGTCATTGAGCATCTGGAAGCGCTCGGTGACAGCGCATTCGGCGATGACAAGGCAATCGCGGCCTTCAAGGAACTGATGCACTCGGTCGCGACCGTCAAGGAGCGCCACAACCGCAAGGCCTGTCGTCCGCGGCGGCGCTGATCATGCCGTGCGACCGCGCTCCGGCACCTTCGTGTGCGCACGGAGTTATGAACGGAGTGCTATGGAATTCTTCCGAACAATGAACACTTGGCGTACGGGGTCTACGGCGACGAAAGGATCAGCGATGACAGGCATCAAATTCGCGATTGCCGCACTTATCACGGTTGGCCTAGCTACGGCCCCCTCCGTTGTCGAGGCGAAGAAGCACAGGTCCGCCAGACACTACAGCTCCGTTATGGCGGCCCCGAGTTATGGCAGCGTTGGAGGGTCGATGGCCGTGCCGTCGAGGGCTTACGGCAGCTCAGGACAGACGGTGGGGACGGTCACGGCGCCGTCGATCGGCACGTATAATTGGCCTTCCGTCGGCGTCACCAACTCGGTTCCGACCTGGAGCAATACCAACCCGCCGGTTCGATAGCACGCGAACGCTCTGGGCGAGAGCCGATGTCGATCAGCGCGGCCGGTCGCAAGGTGAAGATCGCAACGCCCCCAGAGGGGAGCATGCGCCCTCAGGCGCCCCGGCCGGCCTGTTGGCCGATCACGCAGCGCCATCCCGCGAGGCGCTCGGCCGGATGCTGGTTCATCCATTCGGCAAGCTGCGGCGCACCCATCAGGCACGATTGCATCGAGACGTCGGCGAAATCGGATGTGGTGACGGTCTGCTCATGACAGTTCGCTGGAGAGGCGAGGTTGCAGAGCACGGCGATGATCTTGATCACGCGAGGTTGCCTCCGTCGCTGCGACGCGCGGAGGCTCCGCTTGATCGTTCGCTCACCGGATCAGCCGTCGGGAAGATGCTGTCGTAGATCGCGCGCGCTTCCTGGATGAGGCGAATGCGCTCGCGCTCGGATTTCGAGACAAACTCAATAACCTGGCCCATGTCGTCTCCAATAGATTCTCAATCCATCATCACATGATGGAAATCATTTCATCCGGATGTGGGGTGTCGCCTTCGGCTTTGCAGCCGTGCGGGCGGTCACGAGGGATAAAAAGCCCGTGAGGATTCCGCTCCTGAGGGGGAGCGGGGTACCTTCAGCGATGCGCCGATCTCACGGCGCATCTGTTCGGCGGGGACCGCTTCGCAGCATCGTGATGAAGAGTTGAGCCCCGCGGGATGATGGCACTGCGGCACATTTTGTCGCGCGTGGAGTTGTAAGGTCACTCAGTGCACGGGTGCCTCGACGAACGGCATCGCGATTGAGAGACCGCGCCCGAAAGGATCAGCCATGACAAGAACGAAACGCTCCATTGCTGCACTTATCGCTCTCGGATTGGCTGCAGCGCCACTCGCCGTCAACGCACAAACGTCGGGGACGGGGACACCAAGCAGCACGAGCGGACGCTCCGGAGCACCAGTACAGCAAGGGACTATTGGAAGTTCCGGGCAGACCGTCGGGACCGTGACAGCGCCATCGGTCGGAACGTCCAACCAGCCCTCCGTCGGCGTAACAAACTCGGTCCCCACCTGGAACAACACGAATCCCCGACCGAAGTAGAAATCGCGATCGGCTGACTTACGCCGCCGGCGGGCGATCCTTGCGCCCCGGCACTGCCGCGAGCAGCTCGCGCGTATAGGCATGTTCGGGCGCGGCGAACAGCTGCGCGGTCGGCTTCAGTTCGACAATGGCGCCGCGCTGCATCACCGCAATGCGATCGCAGATTTGAGCAGCGACGCGCAGATCGTGGGTGATGAACAGCATCGACAGGCCAAGACGCGCCTTGAGGTCTTCAAGCAGTCTCAGCACTTGCGCCTGCACCGACACGTCGAGCGCGGAGACGGCTTCGTCGGCGACGATGATTTCGGGTTCGAGCGCGAGCGCGCGCGCGATGCCGATGCGCTGGCGTTGGCCGCCGGAGAATTCGTGCGGATAGCGTTCGAGTGCGCCGGCATCGAGGCCGACCATCTTGAGGAGATCGCGGGCGCGGTCGAACGCCACCTTCGGATCGGTGCCGGCCGCAATCGGGCCGTCGGCGATGATGTGGCCGACCTTGCGCCGCGGATTGAGCGAGGCGAACGGATCCTGAAAGATCATCTGGATGCGGTGGCGCTCGGCGCGCAGCGCCTTGCCCGCGAGCTTTGTGAGATCGGTCTCGCCGATCCGCACGGTGCCGCGATCGGCTTCGACCAGCCGCATCACAAGACGGGCCACCGACGATTTGCCGGAACCGGATTCGCCGACCAGGCCGAGCGTCTCGCCCTTGAGAATCGTGAAATTGACTTCGCGTGCGGCATCGACGCGACGGTCCTCGCGAAACCAGCCGCCCGAGGTGACGTAGGTCTTGTCCAGTCCGATCACCTCGACCGCTTTGGCCTGGTCGACGAGAGGGTTGCGGGCGGGCGGGTCCATCGTGGGCACGGCGGCGAGCAGCGCCTTGGTGTAGTCGTGCTGCGGCGCGTTGAAGACGGCCGAGGCGGGGCCTTCCTCGACCACCTTGCCGTGGCGCAACACGATGACCTGGTCGGCGATGTCGGCGACCACGCCGAAATCATGGGTGATGAACATCACCGCCATGTTGCGATTGCGCTGGAGGTTGCGGATCAGTTTCAGGATCTGCGCTTGCGTGGTGACGTCGAGCGCGGTGGTCGGCTCGTCCGCAACCAGCACCGCCGGTTCGAGCGCGAGCGCCATCGCGATCATGGCGCGTTGGCGCTGGCCGCCGGAGAGCTGGTGCGGATAGGCGCGCACGATGCGCTCGGGGTCGGGGAGGCCGACCTCGCGCGCCAGCGACAGCGCCTTGGCGCGCCGCTCCCTCGGCGTGAGCAGCCCGTGCGCCTCGAACATCTCCGCCATCTGATCGCCGATCCGCATCAACGGATTGAGCGCGGTCATCGGCTCCTGGAAGATCATCGCGAGCCGGCGGCCGCGCAGATCTCGCCAGCCGTCGTCGTCGAGTTTGAGCAGGTCGCGGCCTTCGAACTGGATCTCGCCGGAGGTGACGGTGACCGTGTCAGGCAACAGTCCCATCAGCGCATGCGCGCACATCGATTTGCCGGAGCCGGATTCGCCGACGACGCAGACGATCTTGCCGGGCCGCAGATCGAGCGAGACGCCGTCGACCGCGAACGGACGCTCGGCGCCCTTGGGCAACGCGATCCGCAAGTTCTTGATGGAGACGGCGGGCGGAGCGGTCATGATCAGCGGCCCTCCCGCGACAGCCGCGGATTGAGCGCGTCGTTGAGGCCTTCGCCGATCAAATTGAGGCCGAGCACCGAGATCAGGATGGCGACGCCGGGAAACACGGTGATCCACCACGCCTGGCGGATCACGGTGCGGCCGGCACCGACCATGTAGCCCCAGGAGATCAGGTTGGGATCGCCGAGGCCGAGGAACGCCAGCGAGGATTCCAGCAGGATCGCGGTCGCCACCATCAGCGAGGCCAGCACGATCACCGGCGACAGCGTATTCGGCAGGATTTCGCGCAGGATGATCCAGGTGTTGCTCTGGCCCGTGACCACGGCGGCCTGGACGTACTCCCGCGTGCGCAACGACAGCACCTCGCCGCGGACGAGCCGCGCGACCGGCGGCCAGCTCACCAGCGCGATCGAGGCGACGATCGAATAGATCGAGGGCTGCAGGATCGCGACGAGCACGATCGCGAGCGCAAAGCTCGGAATGGTCTGGAAGAACTCCGTGAAGCGCATCAGGGCGTCGTCGACCCTGCCGCCGAAATAACCGGCCATGGCGCCAATGGGAACGCCGACGACGAGCGCCACCAGGGTGGAGACCATGCCGACGAGCAGCGAGACGCGTGCGCCAAAGATCATGCCCGCGAACACGTCGCGGCCGAGTGCATCGGTGCCGAGCGGCACGGTCGCGAGCGTGAACGGCGGCAGGAACGGCCGCTGCACCATGCGCCAGGGCGAGTTCGGGAACAGCATCGGACCGAACAAGGCGACCGAGATCGCAAGCAGCAGGATGATGAGCCCGATGACGCCGCTCGGGCTCCTCAGCATCGATTTCCAGAACTGTTTCATGTGGTGAATTCGATGCGCGGGTCGACCAGGCGATAGACCAGGTCGGTGATGAGGTTGAAGATCAGGACCATGGCGGAGCAGATCACGAAGACGCCGAGCAGCAGATTGTAGTCGCGCTGCAGCAGGGCGTCGTACATCAGGCGTCCGATGCCGGGCCAGGCGAACACGGTCTCGGTGATGACGGCGCCGCCGATCAGGGTGCCGGAGTGGACGCCGGCGAGCGTCACGACGGGCAGCAGCGCGTTGCGCAGGACGTGGCGGCGCTGGATCACGGCGTCGGACAGGCCTTTGGCGCGCGCGGTCTTGACGAAGTCGAGCCGCTTCACCTCCAGCATCGAGGCGCGCGTCATGCGGGTGTAGGTCGCCATGAAGAACAGGCCCAGCGTCATCGCCGGCATGATCAGGTGCTTCGCGACATCGACGGCATGAGCGAAGCCAGTGAGGTTGGCGCCGACCGTCTCGTAGCCGAAGCTCGGCAGCCAATCCATGGTGACCGAGAACAGCAGGATGCCCATCAGCGCCACCCAGAAGATCGGCATGGCGTAAAAGATCAGCGCAAAGACGGTGATCGCGGTGTCGAGAAAGGTTCCGGCAAAGCGCGCGGCGAAGGTGCCGAAGAGAACGCCGAGCACGAGCGAGATCGCGAACGCCGTCAGCGTCAGCAGCAATGTCGCGGGCAGCCGCTCGCCGATCAGCTTCGCGACCGGCGCCTGCTGGCGGAAGGAGAAGCCGAGGTCGAGGGTAGCAATGCCCTTGACGTAGATGAAGAGCTGCTCGGGCAGCGGCTTGTCCAGGCCGAACTTCTCCCTGAGCTGCTGGACGAAGATCTGGTCGCTCGCCCCGGCCTCGCCCGCCATCACGACGGCGGGATCGCCGGGCGCAAGCCGGATCAGGAAGAAATTGAGGACGACGATCGCAAGCAGGACGATCACGCCCTT
Source organism: Bradyrhizobium sp. JR4.1 (assembly GCF_040548605.1). Lineage (NCBI taxonomy): Bacteria > Pseudomonadati > Pseudomonadota > Alphaproteobacteria > Hyphomicrobiales > Nitrobacteraceae > Bradyrhizobium > Bradyrhizobium sp. JR4.1. Next base: position 348,287 of record NZ_JBEPRY010000002.1, on the reverse strand, counting down.
CACGACACGCTGAGCGACGAAGGAGAGCATCTAGAGGATCATATCGGTGATGTGACCTGGAGCGACAGAGATGGAGCGATCACCTCTCCCCGCCAGCGGCGAGAGGTGACGGAGGCAGCCCTCACTTGTCCAGCCATGCGTCCTTGAAGCCGTCGTTGACCCCGATCCCGGTCGTGATCAGGTTCTTGACCTTGCAACGCATGATGGTGGGGAATTGCAGCTCGAGCATCCAGGCCACCGGCACGTCCTCGACCAGGATCTTCTGCGCCTTCTCGTAGATCTCCTTGCGCTTGGAGTCGGGCGTTGCCACCGCGCCGTCGGCGAACAGCTTGTCGATTTCCGGGTTGGAGTAACCTTCGACGTTGTTGAACACCTGGCCCTTGGCAATGGCGCTGGAGACGTAGTTGCGGCCGACGCCGAGTGCGGGATCACCGTACTGGTAGAGATAGGTGAAAGCGATGTCGTAGTCCCAGTCGCCGATCTTCTGGTTGCCGCCGGCAACGTCGGTGGCGATGGTCTCGATGTTCATGCCGACGTCCTGGAGGTTCTGCTTCACGGCTTCACCCCAGCGCTGCCAGGTCTCGCCATAGGCGAGCGGCAGAAGGCGGATCTTCTCGCCCTTGTAGCCGGCTTCCTTCAGCAGCGCCTTGGCCTTGGCGGGATCGTAAGGGTATTTCGGCACGTCGTCGGTGTAGTATTTGATGGTCGAGGCCGACGGGCCGGTCGCGACCTTGCCGAGCCCGTTCCAGATCACGTCCTTGGCGAAGTCGCGGTCGATCGCAAACATGACCGCCTGCCGCACCCGCTTGTCGGCGAGCGGACCCTGGCGATTGTTGAGCCACAGCCAGGCCAGCGGCGAGAAGAACTCCCAGCCGGCGCCGGTGACGCAGGTGTCCTTCAGCTTGGACAGCCGCGGCACGTCGAAATTCTCGACCGAGCCGCCGGGCAGCACGTCGACCTTGCCGGTCTCATACGCCACCGAGCGCGCCGCGGCATCGGGAATGATTTGCCAGTAGATCTCGTCGAGATAGGGCTTGCCCTTCTCGTAATAGTTCGGGTTCTTGACCAGGCGGATGAAAGAGCCCTTCTGCCATTCCTTGAACATGAAGGGGCCGGTGCCGACAGGGGCGTTGTTGTAGGGATTGGTCTTCCAGTCGGTGCCTTCGTAGAGATGCTTCGGTACCATCGGCATCGAGCCGACCTCGAAGATGCCGAGGAACGGACCGAACGGCTGCTTCAGCGTGAACACCACCGTGTAGTCGTCGGGCGCCTCGACCTTGTCGACCTGCGCCAGATTGTTGCGGGCACGCGCGTGGGTCTGCTTCAGCATCTCGATTGAGAACAGCACGTCGGCGGCGGTGAAGGGCTTGCCGTCGTGCCAGGTCACGCCCTTCCTGAGCTTGAATATGTAGGTTTTGGCGTCCTCGCTGACGCTCCAGCTCTCGGCGAGCTCCGGCTGCGGTTCGAGCTTGGGGCTGTAGCGCAGCAGGCCTTCGAAAATGTTGCCCGACACCATCTGCACCGGGCCGTTCTGGACCATCGCCAGCATCAGGCCGGGCGGCTCGGGCTGAATCACGGCATTGATCGCTCCACCCGCTTTCGGCTCTTGCGCCAGCGCCGGGGCCGCGAGGCCGCAAGCCAGGAGGACACCAAGCAACACTCGTTTTGACATGTCGTATCTTTCTCAAGCGAGACCAGCCGCAAACGCTTCGCACGTCATGGCGCGCAAAGCTACGGCAGGCCCATCCCAGTCCCCATCCGGGATCGAGGCTCACACAGTCTCATTCGGCGCCGCAAGATGAAAGTCTCGACAGTGTTCGCCCAAAAAATGTACAGCGCGTCCTGTTATGGCATTTGACGGCCAAGCCGACGCCGCCGCGCCGCCCTGCTTCAGGAGGGCCGCAGCACCCGTTGCAACTCGGCAAGCGCGTCCGCGAGTTGCTCCCGGTGCGCGATGTCGTCCTTGGGGATGGCCGCGACACTGCCCGCGAGTTCGCGCAGGATTCCGGCGAGCGGGCCGAAATTGAGGTGCAGGTGCACCGATTTGCGCTCGTCCGCCGTGCCCGGATGCTGCAGCACCAGCGCAACGCCGCTTCCGTCGAGACGTGCCTCGAACCGCGATGAATGCCCGAAGGTGCCGACATAGAACTTGTCGGGATATTCGAGCGCGATCTCTGCCTTGTCGGGAACCGGCTTGGACATGTGAGCCTCATTGATGTCAGGCCATTCTGGCCGGGAATAAACTCGGCCGCCTTGCGATAGGTCAGAGGCGGGCTCGTTCCGGATTTGATTCGGATCAAAGCCGGGCTGCCGCTTCTGCGATCTGATGGCAGGACGGGTGAAGCCCCGCGTGCCCGGTCAACTGCGAGTCCATCGGCGATGAACGTCCATTCCACCCCATCCGAAGCGGATTCAGACGATAGCGCCATCTCTTTCGCAGACGAGGCGTCGGCACGTTGCGCGCAATTGCTCGGCGATGCTGGCCTCAGGCTGACGCGCCACCGCCTGGCGCTCGGCCAAATGCTGTTCCTCTGCCCTCATCGTCATGTGACAGCGGAGGGGCTTTATGAAGAAGCCACCGCCGCCAATCTGCGGCTGTCGCTTGCGACCGTCTACAACACGCTGAACCAGTTCACCGAAGCCGGCCTGTTGCGGCGGATCGCCGCCGACGGCATCAAGTCGTTCTTCGACACCGATACGTCCGTGCATCCGCATTTCTACCTCGAAGGCGAGGATGTGCTGGTCGACGTCACCGACGGCCTGACCTTCACCAGGATGCCCGAGGCGCTTCCGGGCCACGAGATCGCGCGGCTCGACGTCGTCGTCCATCTGCGCCGGAAGCGTGACGTAGACCCGGCATGACGATCGTCTAGCGCAAGCCCGCCCGCCGGAACCCTTCCAGATAGTGTTCGCGGTCGGCGTCGTTCGCCCATGGCAATTGCGTCGCGATCCAGCGCAGCGAGATGTTGGGCTGGGTGCGGCGGAGCTCGCCCAGCGCCATCTCCGCAAGCACGCCGTCGCCGGTCATGCCAGCAGAAACCGCCAGCACGCGGTAGGCGCCGGTAAGGTCGCCGCGGTGGCGGATCGCCTCCCGCGCGAGCGTGATGGCCTCGCCATAGCGCCGCTCGGTGAAGCGGGCATAGCCGGCGATGCCGTGATAGATCGCCAGGGATGGATCGCGCGGCGAGAGCCGCATTGCCCTCTGCGCTGCCTCGAATGAATCCTTCGGTCGTCCGGCATAGGACAGCGCCAGTGCGTAATAGCCCTGTGCCAGCGAGAAGTTGGGATTGAGCGCGAGCGCCTGCTCGAACTCGGACAGCGCGTCCGCAAGCCTTCGCGTCGAGAAGTAGACGCTTCCGAGCGCAGCGTGCGCCCAGGCATCCTCGTGGTCGCAGCGCACCGCGGCGAGCGCGGCGGCTTCGGCCACCGGTGCCACCACGGCAAGCTCGGCCCAGCCGAGATGCACGCCGAACATGTGGTTCGCCGCGAGCACCGACCGCGCCTGGCCGTAGTTCGGGTCGATGCCGACCGCGCGTTCCAGCAGCGCCCGCGCGGTCTCGTGATCCCGCCGCGTCACGCGCCAGTAATGCGACAGCGCCCGCATCAGGAGATCCCAGGCATCCAGGCTCGCGGGGGGCTTGCGATGGGCGCGAAAACTTTCCGCCGCATGAATCTGCGGCTCGATCGCCGCCGCGATCGCGTTGGTGATTTCGTCCTGCACGGCGAACACGTCGACCAGCTCGCGGTCGTAGCGCTCGGCCCAGAGATGGCTGCCCGTCGTGGCGTCGTTGAGCTGCGCGGTGATGCGCACCCGGTTGTCCGACTTGCGCACGCTGCCTTCGACGACGTAGCGGACGCCGAGTTCCTCGGCGATCTGCCGGATGTGGACAGCGCGGCCCTTGTAGGTAAAGGACGAGTTGCGGGCGATCACCATGAACCAGCGCTGCTTCGACAGCGCGGTGAGGATGTCCTCGCTGATCCCGTCGCCGAAATAGTCCTGTGCGGGATCGCCGCTCATGTTCTCGAAAGCGAGCACCGCGACCGCCGGGCGGTCCGCCAGGGCGCGCGGCAAAGCAGCGACGGGTTGCGTGGGGGCGGGCGCGGATGCCATTTCTTCCCGGACTTCGCCGACGAAACGAAAGCCCTTGCGCGGAATGGTCTTGATCAGCCGCTGGGTCGCACCGTCGTCGCCGAGCGCCTTGCGCGCGGCGTTGATCCGGCTGTTCAGGGCGGAATCAGAGATGATCCGATCGCTCCAAATCTGGCTGATCAGGTCATCCTTGCTGACCACACGGGTGCGCTGCGCCACCAGATAAAGCAGGAGATCGAACACCTGCGGCTGCAGCGGCACAGCCGCTCCGCTGCAGATGAGTTCCCGCAGGTCGCCGTCGAGCACGTTGTTTTCAAAGCGAAATCGCACGTTTCTGTCGTCTCAAGCAAAAATCAAAGTCGTCTCAGGCGAAAATCAACCGTCCGCGAAAGTCTTGGGACCTCCGGTGCGGCATGGTGCAGCGACCAATGAAGTGCCGGCGTTTTGGCACAACGGAGCTGTTTATGACCCAAATTGATCATCAGGTTGATCCTATCGGCCCGGTTGCGGGCTCACGCATTTTCAAGTTCATCGCCTTTCTGTACGGAATTGCGGCGTATCTCGTGTTTTTCGTCACCATTCTCTACGCCATCGGCTTCGTCATGGGGCTCGTGGTGCCGAAGACCATCGATACCGGGACCGATACGCCCGTGGCCGAGGCCGTCATCATCAATCTGCTCGTGATGGCCCTGTTTGCGATCCAGCACAGCGTCATGGCGCGCCGGCAATTCAAGGCCTGGTGGACGCAGTACGTCCCCAAGCCGGTCGAGCGCAGCACCTATGTGCTGTTTGCCAGCCTGTCATTGCTTCTCCTGTTCTGGCAGTGGCGTCCGCTGCCCACGGTCATATGGGACGTCGCGAACCCGGATCTTGCTGTGACGATCGTCACGCTGTCGCTGGTGGGCTGGGTCCTGGTGTTTACCTCGACCTTCATCATCAATCACTTCGAGTTGTTCGGATTGCATCAGGTGACCAATCATCTCGTCGGCAAGGAGGCGTCGCCGCCGCGCTTCAAGACGCCGCTGCTCTACAAGTTCGTCCGTCATCCGATCTATCTCGGCTTCATCATCGCGTTCTGGGCGGCGCCGGTCATGACCGCGGGCCATCTGCTGTTCGCCGCCGTGACGACGGCCTACATCTTCGTCGGCATCGCGCTGGAGGAGCACGACCTCATCGATCTCTTCGGCGACGAGTACCGGCACTACAAACAACGGGTGTCGATGCTTATTCCCTGGCGCAAGTCAGTATAGCTTGCGCGTCGTTCGGCCGCGTCCGCCGAAAGGAGGACGCGCGGCGGCGCCGAGGCGCGTAACGGAGCTTGCCGACCCGGCCTTCCACGTTTCTCGGGGTGAATCCCCCTCACCCCGGCGCTATTAGTGCGAGCGAAGCTCGTCGCGACCCCCGCATTCCTTTTTGCCGAGTTATCGGCAAACAGGAGCGGGGAGAGGAATCTAATCAATCATCAACGGAGACGACCTAATGAAACATGTTGGAAACTGCTTCTGTGGCGCGGTCACGATCGAGGTCACAGGCGCGCCGGAGGCGATGGGCTATTGCCACTGCAGCTCGTGCCGGTCGTGGTCGGGCGGTCCGGTGAACGCCTTCAGCCTGTGGAAACCCGAGGCCGTGCGTATCACCGAGGGTGCTCAGAATGTCGAGACCTTTGCGAAGACGCCGCTCAGCCAGCGCAAATATTGCAAGAAGTGCGGCGGTCATCTCATGACCAACCATCCGCCGCTCGGCCTGGTCGACGTCTTCACCGCCACCATCCCCACCCTCGCCTTCACGCCCGGCGTCCACGTCAACTACGCCGAGACGGTGCTGCCGATGCGCGACGGCCTGCCCAAACTCAAGGATTTTCCGGCCGAATTCGGCGGCAGCGGCGAGATGATGCAGGAGTAGCGGTCCCTTCTCCTCTCCCGCAAGCGGGAGAGGAGAAATTCGCTACCTCATCCCCGCACGCCGCAATCCCTCGAGGTAATGCTCGCGATCCTCTTGCCGCAGCATCGGCAGCTCGCGCGTGATCCAGGCCAGCGAGATGCCGGGTTGGGCGCGGCGCAAGCCTTCCAGGGCGGAAGCCGAGAGCACGGGATCCCCCGACATGCCGGCGGCGGCCGTCAGCACGCGATGCGCGCCGACGAAATCGGCGCGCTGCCGCATCGACTCGCGCGCCATCTGTGCGGCGCCTTCGTAATCGCGGCCGATGAACCGGGCATAGGCCGCGACGCCGCAATAGATCGCCGCGAGCGGGTCGCGCGGGCTCAGCCGCAGCGCGCGGCGCGCGGCGACATCGCCGTTCTGCCATCGTCCGGCGTAGCACAGCGTCACGCCGTAGAAGGCGTGCGCCATCGCAAAGTTCGGATTGAGGTTCAGCGCCAGCTCGAATTCCGCCAGTGCGTCGTCGAAGCGGCGGCGGAATAAATAAGCGTATGCCAGGCCGTGATGGGCCCAGGCATCCTCACGATCGGCCTCCACCGCCGCGAGCGCGGCGTGCTCGGCGACCGGCACGGTCGCGGCCATGTCGGACCAGCCCATATGCGCGCCGAAGATGTGGCTGGTCGCGAGCAGGCCGAGCGCCTTGCCATAGGCGGGATCGAGCGCGACGGCCTTCTCGAGCAATCCTTGCGCGGCGGCATTGTCCTCGCGGGTGATGCGCCAGTAATGCGACAATGCGCGCATCACGAGGTCCCAGGCATCCAGGCTTCCCGGCGGCTTCTGCTGGGCGCGAAAACTCTCGGCGGTATAGAGCTGCGGCTCGATCGCGGCGACGATCGCCTCGGTGATCTCGTCCTGCACGGCGAAGATGTCGGCAAGCTCGCGGTCGTAGCGTTCGGCCCAGAGATGGCTGCCGGTCGAGACGTCGTTGAGCTGCGCGGAGATGCGCACGCGATCGCCGCTCCGCCGCACGCTGCCTTCGAGCACGTAGCGCACGCCGAGCTCGCGCGCGACCTCGTTCATGTGCACCGCGCGGCCCTTGTAGACGAAGGAGGAGTTGCGCGCGATGACGAAGAACCAGCGCAGCTTCGACAGCGCGGTGATGATGTCCTCGCTGATCCCGTCCGAGAAATAATCCTGCTCGAGGTCGCCACTCATATTGGTAAAGGGCAGCACCGCGATCGCCGGCCGGTCCGGCAGCGCCAGCGGGGCCTGCAGTAGCTTCGCTCCGAAATCGGAGTCCGGCGCGGTCGCCCCACGCTTGGTTTCGACGTCGCCGACGAAACGAAAACCCTTGCGTGAGATGGTGCGAATCAGCGCCTGGTTGGCGCCGGTGTCTCCGACCGCTTTGCGTGCCGCATTGATCCGGCTGGTCAGGGTGGATTCGGACACGCTGCGCCCATGCCAGATCTTGTCGATCAGCTCGTCCTTGCTGACCACCCGGTCGCGGTTCTCCATGAGGTGGACGACGAGATCGAAGACCTGCGGCTCCACGGCAACGGGAACTTGCTCGCGGCTCAGCTCGCGCAAGTCGGTATCGAGCAGGTGATCCCGGAACAGAAACTGCACGTCGAAAACTCAGACCTCACGACATCGGGCAACGATGAAATCAAGACGGATTTCGGCTGATGTCTGTGAGTCCACCGAGGGGCCTGCCCGGTTCACCACGATCGCGTGATGGCAGGCATGCAGTTTACGGGGAGGAATGCAGCCTTGGTTAGAACGTGGCCGGTTCGGCCGGATTGTCGCGATTTCCTCACGTCATTGCGAGCGTAGCGAAGCAATCCAGCCTGTCGCCGCGCAGACAGCGTGGAGTGCTTCGTCGCAAGGGCTCCTCGCAATGTCGGTGTTGAGGCAATGGCGTGCGGCAGCTTCCCATGTTGTCCTGGCCTTCGCGACGGCATCGAATGTGTGACGAACGGTGAATGTCCATTGCCGAACAGTTCCGCGTGCGTAAGCTGCCGCCCACACAAAACACCAACCACGAAGAAACGCCCATGCCCGCTTTTCATGCCTCGACCACCGTGCTCGATTCCGTGCTGTTCCGCGATGCCTTCGGCACGCCGCAGATGCGGGAGGTGTTTTCCGATATCGCGACGGTCGCGCGCTATGCCGAGGTCGAGGTGGCACTGGCGAAAGCGGAAGCGAAGTGCGGGGTGATTCCGCACGATGCCGCCGACCAGATCGCGGCGCGGACCGATGTGGCCGCGCTCGATTTCGACCTGTTGCGGCAGGAGACCGATGTCGTCGGCTATCCGATCCTGCCGCTCGTGCATCAGATGGTGAAGCAATGCGGCGATGCCGGCCGCTATGTGCATTGGGGCGCGACCACGCAGGACATCATGGACACCGCCGTGGTGCTGCAATTGCGCGCCGGGCTCGAGCTCGTCGAGCAGGACATCGCCGCGCTGCGCACAATCCTTGCCGACCTCTCGAAGCGCCACCGCGACACGCCGATGGCGGGCCGCACCCATCTCCAGCAGGCGCTGCCGGTCACCTTCGGCTACAAGACCGCGATCTGGCTCGCGATGTTCGACCGCCACGCCGAGCGCCTCAGTGAATTGAAGCCGCGCGTCCTGGTCGGCCAGTTCGCCGGCGCCGCCGGCACGCTGGCCTCGCTCGGCGACAAGGGGTTCGAGGTGCAGGAAGCGCTCTGCGCCGAACTGAGGCTTGGCGTCCCCGCTTCGACCTGGCACGTCGCACGCGACGGTTTTGCCGAGGCCGTCAACTTCCTGGCGCTCGTCACCGGCTCGCTCGGCAAGATCGCGCTCGACATCATGATCATGGCCTCGACCGAATTCGCCGAGGTCTACGAGCCCTTCGTCAAGGGACGCGGTGCTTCCTCGACTATGCCTCAGAAGCGCAACCCGATCTCCTCGGAACTGATGCTCGCGGCGTCGAAGGCGGTGCGCCAGCACGCCGGCCTCATGCTGGATGCCATGGTGCAGGATTTCGAGCGCGCCACCGGGCCCTGGCACGCCGAATGGATGGCGATCCCCGAGAGCTTCGTGCTGACCGCCGGCGCCTTGCACCAGGCGAAGTTCGCGCTCGCCGGCCTCATCGTGGATGAAAGCAAGATGAACGAGAATCTCGCCGTCAGCCGCGGTCTGATCGTGGCCGAAGCCGTCATGATGGGGCTCGCGCCGCAGATCGGGCGGCAGGAGGCCCATGACGTGGTCTATGACGCCTGCCGGCTCGCCAATGAGAAAGGTCTTACGCTGGCGGACGCGCTCTCGTCCGATTCCCGCGTCTCTGTCAGAATCGACCGTGCCACGATCGAGGCGCTGACATCACCGAAAAATTACCTCGGCCTTGCTCCCGCCATGGTCGACCGGGTGCTGAAATCGGCAACGCGTTGAAAACCAAAATGCGCGAAACTGCGTATCTTTGGGGGGTCGCAAGGCACTCGCGCACTTGTGTCTCGCGATGCTAGACTTAGATTGGACGAGAGACGTTCGGCAGAGGATCCGGCATGACTGATCAACGCATCACCTCCACTCCCATCGATCCCGTGAAGCTCGACCGGCTGGCTGAGGTGGCGGTGAAGGTGGGCCTGGGCTTGCGGCCGGGCCAGGATCTGCTCTTGACGGCACCTGCGATCGCGTTGCCGCTGGTGCGGCGGATCGCGGTGCATGCCTACAAGGCCGGCGCCGGCATCGTGACGCCCATTCTCTCCGACGAAGAGATGACGCTGGCGCGCTATCGCCACGGCCACGACGACAGCTTCGATCGCGCCGCCAACTGGCTCTACGAGGGCATGGCCAAGGCGTTCTCGAACAACACCGCGCGTCTCGCCATCGTCGGCGACAATCCGATGCTGCTCTCGGGCGAAGATGCTTCCAAGGTCGCGCGCGCCAGCAAGGCCAATTCCATGGCCTATCAGCCGGCGCTGGAAAAGATCGTCAATTTCGACACCAACTGGAACATCATTGCCTACCCGAGCCCGTCCTGGGCGAAGCAAGTCTTTCCGAACGATCCTGAAGAGGTCGCGATCGGCAAGCTCGCGGACGCGATCTTCGCAGCGTCCCGCGTCGATCGCGACGATGCGCCGGCCAATTGGGCGAGCCACAATGCGGTGCTGCGGGAGCGCACCAACTGGCTCAACGGCCAGCGTTTCCGCGCGCTCCAGTATTCGGGACCGGGCACCGACCTCACCATCGGGCTCGCCGACGGCCATGAATGGGAGGGCGGCGCCTCGCTCTCCAAGAACGGCATCAGCTGCAACGCCAATATCCCGACCGAAGAGGTCTTCACCACGCCGCATTGCCGGCGCGTCTACGGCCATGTCGTGAGCTCGAAGCCGCTATCCTACCAGGGCACGCTGATCGACAACATCGCGGTGCGCTTCGAGGACGGCCGGATCGTCGACGCCAAGGCTTCGCGCGGCGAGGAGGTACTGAACAAGGTGCTCGACACCGACGAGGGCGCGCGGCGTCTCGGCGAAGTGGCCCTGGTGCCGCATTCCTCGCCGATCTCGCAGAGCGGGTTGTTGTTCTATAATACGCTGTTCGACGAGAACGCGGCCTCGCACATCGCGCTCGGCCAGTGCTATTCGAAGTGCTTCGTCAACGGCGCCCAGCTCACGCCGCAGCAGATCGCGGCGCAAGGCGGCAACCAGAGCCTGATCCATATCGATTGGATGATCGGCTCGGCCGAGACCGACATCGACGGCATTCTGGCCGACGGCAGCAAAGTGCCGGTGTTTCGCAAGGGCGAATGGGCGAAGTAACTACGCCGCCGCGTTGCGCAGCATCGGGCTGTTGTCGATGCTGAAGCGGTTGAACAGCGTCGTGAACGGGCTGCCGTCGGTGGCCCGCACGACGGCGTCGGAGGCCGCCACCGCGTCGTAGAGCGCACCGACCGGATCATTCGCCTCGGGCAGGTCGAGACCCCCGCGGATTTGCTCGCGGGCCTCGTTGACGTCGTCCTCGTCGTCGAGTGTGGCCTCCAGCGCATCCGCCGCCCGCCGCATCTCATGGAGATCACCGCCGGCGGAAAATTTGAGGATGTCGACCCAATAGGGGCGCGCCACGACGAGCTTGACGAAAGCCTCGAAACTCTCGGCGATGATTCCCGCGCGGCCTTCCGACGAGACGTAGAGCACATTCTGAGACGGCAGCAGAACGAACGCGCCGCCGGAGCCGTCACTGCCGATTTGCCGGGGGCTTTCGATGCCGTCGACGGTGAACCAAGGCTCCTCGTCGGTTGCGAAGGAGACATCGAGGCTGCCGAGCCAGGCCACGACCTCGCCTTGAGTTGCGAGAACCTCCGGGGTGAGGGGCATCGGCATGGCTCCTTTCAGATAGCTTCGCGCACTTTGTCGCACCCCGGAAAAGAAGGGTTCATGTGTACGAAATTGCAGGGAAATTGGGACGTTAACCGTTTCGCGTCTGCAACTTGCGGCTGATTGTCGGACCCTGCGTAAGAAAGAATTAAAAACCGGCTACTAGCGTTCCCGCCATCTTTGAACAATCCGGGCCGAGACCCGGCGGATCATATTTTATCCCCTGGGGGAACAGATGTCGCGCGCATTGATTGAAATCAGTAGTTGCAATGTAGATCTCGAGCTGCGGCCGATCGAACCGTCCTGGATCATCGAAGGCAATCCGGTGTCGCGCTCGCACATCCTGTCCACCAGCGCCGACGGCACCGCTTCGACCATCATCTGGGCCTGCACCGGAGGCCGCTTCAACTGGTATTACGACATCGATGAGACGATCATGATCATGGAAGGGTCGATCGTGCTCGAAAGCGACGGCATGCCGCCGAAGCGCTACGGCCCGGGCGACGTCATTTTCTTCCGCAACGGCGCGCATGCCAAATGGCATGTCGAGGGCCACGTCAAGAAGATCGCCTTCTGCCGCAAGACCAATCCCGTGATGATCGGCTTCCTGATCCGCGTCCTCAACAAGCTCAAGAAGATCTTCGTCTCCACCGGCGAGCGCCGTCCTGCCTCGCTGATGGGCGCCGGTTAGAGTTCAATCAGTTTCAAGGACGCTTCCCAGCGGTCACGACGGAACAGGGGGCCGGGATCAACATCCCGGCCCCTGTTCTCGTCATGGCGCCAATCACTTTAAGGCAGATCGAGCCGGTAGAAATCACTCGCGGTCTGCGAGAACAACGCCGTCTTCTCGGTCTCGCTCAAGGGCGCCGCGATACGCTTGAAGGCGTTGAAGATTACCTGATAGCTGCACTGGCCCTTGTCCGGCGGGAAATTGCTCTCGAACATCGCGCGCGTGGGTCCAAACGCCTCGATGCAGGTTTCAATGTAAGGCCGCCACGCCGCGGCAAGCTCCTCGGATAACGGCGGCCTCTCGCGCAAATGGAAGTCGTAGCCGAGCAGGCACATCGCGAGCCCGCCGAGCTTCACCACGACGTTCTCGCATTTCGCGATCTCCCGGATCGAGGCGCGCCATTGCGCAAACACCTCCTCGCGTCGCCCGGCAAAGCGGCCGATTCCGGCCGGGCCGCCGCAATGGTCGAGCACGATCCTGGTGTCGGGAAATGCGCGGGCGAGCTCGGTCAGCTCGCCGATTTGCGGATGGAACAGCCAGGCGTCGAAGCTCAGGTTCAGCGGCGCGAGACAGGCAAAGCCCTTCCGGAAGGTCGGGTCCTGCAACAATCCCTGCGGCCGGCTCGCATACATGCCGGCGACCGCGGGATCTGCGTCCCAGGCCGAGGAATGCCGGATGCCGCGGAAGCGACCGTTGCCCGCCGCGATCTCGGCCTCCAACACCGGTTGTGCGGCATCGCCGAGCAGCAGGTTGACGTGGCTGACGATGCCGGCGCAGATCGCCGCCTTGCCATAGCCGCCGCTGGCGCTCATCGCGGCGACGCCATTGGCGAACTCGACCTCGCCGACCGGCCGGAATGCTTCGGGCCCGTGCGCACGATACATCGAGCGGCAATCGACATAGACGGTGGCGGTGATGTTGTGGCCGGAGGCGATATCCGCCGCCATCTCCTCGATCAAATAGCGGTGCCCGCGATTCCAGAGATGGTGATGGGGATCGACGATCGGCCGTAAGGGATCGATGATCTCCTCGTGATGCAGCGCGAGCCAGTCCTCGCGCGGCTCGACGAATAGCCCGCTCGTGTTGGCGGGCAAACCGCTTGCGGCCATCGGCGTTCGCTCCCTTGATGTATGCTTCTTGTTCTGGGAGCCTAACACCTCGTTCTCGCGTGCAGCAGCGCGCGTTTCGCAACCGCACCCGTCATCGCGGGCACAGCGGCGCCGTCGTCAATCCTTGCGCCGCTTCGCCCTCACATCGACCAAAAGCCGCCAATCGGTTGCGGTGGCCGGCTTGACCTCGCCGAGCCAATGGAAGAAATCCTCGGTGATTTCCGTAAAACTCCAGCGCGTCAGGTCGCCGGCTTCGGTCGTGCCTTCCTGAACGATGTCGGCATCGCGTGGACGGCCGATCTGCTGGCGGAATATGCCGCGGCCGGGATCGAACCAGGAGATCCGCCAGGCATCGATGGTCGGATCGTAGACCCGCAGCGTCGTGCCGTACCAATTGCCGGCGATCGGCAAGGCCGGGCTGCCAGCCGGGCGCGGAATGATCCAGACGTCTTGCACGGCGCGGCCCTCCAGCACCCAGCCGAAATGGATTTCGCCGGGCGCGGTGTGTTTCGTTCCATCGGGTCCATGGGCGGTGATCTCGGCGTCCCAATCGCCGACGAAGCGGCCATAAAGCTGGAGCGCCGCCGCGTGCTCGGGGTTCGGTCCGTCCGCGTGCAATAATCTCGCAAAGTCGGTCATGTCCATCTCCTGTTTGCGAGGAGATCAGCACGACCGGACGGCAGCCGACTTGGAGAAAATTGCGCGGCGCCCGCCGTCAAGTCTTGTTGGGCGACAGATGCCCTATGCCAGGATTGGGCCTGTCGTTCGTTCGTCGGCTCGTCGCGCGTTCCGCGAGCCAAATGACGATGACGGAGACAATCACGAGACCCGCACCAAGCAACATCAGGCGCGAAAATGGCTCGCTCAGCACGAGGGTGCCGAGCAGTACAGCGATCACCGGGTTGACGAAAGTGTAGGTCGACACCAACGAGGTCGAGACGTTTTCCAGAAGCCAGTTGTAGGCAACGAATCCGATCACGCTGCCAGCGATGATCAGCCAAAGCACCGCTGCAAGCGAAGTCAGCGAAACCTCGCTCGGCCTGAAGTTTCCGATCTCGCCTGTCAGCCAACTGATCGTGAACAACACGGTACCGCCTATCGAAAGCTGGATGCCCGAAAGCAGGATAGCGGATGCCTGGCTCGACATGCTCCGGGACAAGATAGTCCCGGCCGACCATGACAAGGCCGCAGCCAGCAGCCAGACGACGGGAAGGATACTGATGCCGGCCTGCTCGACGTTTTGCCACGCCACGAGTCCGACGCCGAAGAAGCCCGGCACAAGAGCGAGCAGGGCGAAGGGCTTCGGTCGCTGATCGCCGGGGAACAAGACATCGATCAGCAGGATCCAGAACGGGATCGTGGCCAGCACGATGGCCGCCACGCCCGAAGGAACCGATTGCTGCGCGAAGGCGAGTACGCCATGGCAACCGACAAAGAACAGGAGCCCGCACAGGCTCGCCCTTATCCACGCCTGCGCGGATAGGTTCGCGACCTCACCGGCACTCATGGCCAGCAACAAGATGCCGCCACAGAGCGAACGCAGCGCCATCAGCAGAAATGGCGGAATCGATTTCAGGCCCAAAGTGATGGCGAAGTAGGTGGAACCCCACAGCAGGTAAATGGCCGCAAATGAGCCTATGACCAGCAACCTTCTGCTCATGACTGCTCCGATCGTAACTGATTTCGAAGCAACCAAGTCGGAGGAGGCTCATGCGTTCCGGCTCGGCGCGTCACACCCCGTCGAGGATGATCACCGTCGGCTTCGACGGCAACGCATCCCGAGACATCCGGAAACTTCGTTCCATGCGCCGGTCGATCTCGAACTGCTGGCCGATACGTTGCATGAAATCGTCGAGCGGGGTGGCGAAGCGGTGCATCGGCAGCACGACCGAGGCGCGCAGCCGCTTGGTGATCTCGGAGACGCCGTCGAGCGACATGGTGTAGGTGCCGTCGATCGGCACCATCACGATGTCGAGCCGCCCGATCTGGGCAAAATGGCTGTCGTCGAGCTTGTGGTGAAGATGGCCGAGATGGCCGATGCAGAGGCCCGCGACCTCGAAGATGAAGATCGAATTGCCGTCGCGGATCATGTCGGCGCCGGAATCGTCGCCGAAATAGCGACGGATGTCGGTGGTGACGTTGCGGATGAAGGTGTCGCCGATGCGCTCCGACACGATGGCCGGCTTGCCGTCCTCGCCCCAGCCATGCAGCACATGAGGAATGCGCTTGTCGGGATATAAAGAATAGTGCGTGCTGTGGGCCCGGTTCATGGTGACGACATCGGGCAGCCGGCCCACTTGGTAGGCCCCGCTATAGTCGGTCGCGATGCGCAAGCCGCCGGGCGTGTCGATGAAATAGGTGGAATGGCCTGCATAGGTAATCTGGACTTCAGCGGAGGCTGCGGCCTGCCGGAACGCGACCGGCGTCACGCGGGGTGCCGCATGCGCCATCGCCAGGCATTCGCTGCGCTGAGGTGATTGCTGCGCGAAGGCAGATGTTACCAGCCAACCGAGAAGCGCACAGACCGTCAGCAACAATCGAGACATCAGGAACCGTCCGGCGCTTATCGACGATCTGTGAGTGTATCTACGAATTATCCTCGCGTCATGTGGTGCCGGCGAGCCGCGCCATTCCACCGCTTGCTTTGATCAGTTTCACGGCCGCTTTGTCGAACGACACGAAAGTATCGGCCCCAAGCCAGTTGCCTTCGTGGGCGATGACGCCATCGGTAAAGTCACCCCCGGCCTCGAGGAGCGCTAATCCAGCCTCAGCTATGGGCCGGTTGACGACGACATTGGATGCATTGATCAAGTGCCGGATCGAAGCCGCGATATTTCCAGCAGAGGTTTTGTAGCCTCGTGAGAGGACCCAAGCCAACTCACATAATGCGGGGATCGAGATGGCTATGAGGTCCGCGTTCTCGAGAAGGGCTTCGGCCACCTTGCTCTGTTCGGCATCATCTTCGACCAGCACCCGTACCAGGACGTTGGTGTCGGGTGTTATCTTCATCGCTTGCTGGCCCAGCCGTCAGCAATGACCGCATTCATCTCCTCGATCGAGAGCGATCGACCGTTCGTCTTTCCCTTCAAAAAGCCGAAGGCATCCGAAATCTCTCCGGTGGGCCGAACTGCTCTCACCTCAACTCGCCCGCCAGGAAGCTTTTCTATCGAAATCTTGTCGCCCGGATGTACACCGAGGTGCTCCAGGAGGTCTTTCCGTAGCGTAACCTGCCCCTTTGCCGTGACCGTGAGCGTGCTCATGGGGATCCCTCAATACTGAGTCCTCGATAGGTAAGGCATTTTATCCTTACTTTCAAGGCAGGCAGCCTTCACTCCCGCCTTGGGCTGAACTTCCAGGTGATGGCGACGAGGCCCGCGGTGATCAGGCCGCTGACGAGACCGACGATGGGCAGCGTGAGCACCAGCGCGGCGCTGGCAGCCCAGCCGATCGAGGAGAACGCCTCGGCAAAGGTCGCAAGTCGCGACGAGGTCTGGCGACGGCGAAATTGGCTGCGCCGGGCCTGCACCCGGAACCAGAGCTGGATTGCGGTGGCGGAGGCCGCGCTGACGATGACCGCACCGGCGCTGACCGCGGCCTGGAACGCCGAGGCGAAAGCGAGCGCCGCGATCAGCGGGCAGAAGACGATGGCGATCGCGATCAGCACCACCTCGATCTTGGCGCGGATGACGCTGGACGGCGTCAGCGGCGCGGTCGCAACCAGGTCGGGCGCGTCCTCGCCCGAGATCGTCAGCCAGGCAAGCCCGCCGGCGAGTTGGCCGGCCGCCATGACGATGACGGGCGTGATCAGCGTCAGCGCCGCGGAGCTGTCGGCAAAGTTGCGCCAGAGCAGCAGCGCCGGCGGCACCAGATAGAGCAGCTGCATCAGCGTCTGCGAGATCAGCCAGGGATCGCGCCAGAGCAGCGAAAATTCCTTGCGCCGCAGGGCATGCTGACGCGATCCGCCGCGGAACGGGCGCTCCTTCGCGCTGCGACGGCCGGACGCGCCATAGGCGGCGGCATCGATCGCCGTGTCGGCGAAGCGGCCCGAGAAGATCGCCATGACGCTTCCGAGCAGCACGAGCCCGAGCGCTAGGAGCAGCAGCAGCGCTTCGGCGTCTCCCATCGCCGCCCGCGCCGGCCACCACCAGATGCTGTCGGCATCGGGCGCGTAAGCGGCCAAGCTACCCGAGGTCAGGATGGTGAAGCGCGACAGCGTGCCGTAGGACATGATCGCCGCCACCTGAAGCGCGATCACGAAGCCGGCGCCGATGATGGCGGCGAGGATCTGGGCGACGAACCGTGTCCGCGCCGGACCGATCAGGCGAAACAGCAGGATGGTGACGGCGATCGCGATCGCTGCGGCCGACAGGCCCATGGCGACAACGACGCCGAACGCAGCAAGCCAGCGCGCGCCGCCCCCGAATACCAGCACGTCGATGAAGGGCGTCGAGAACAGCAGCGCCATCACCGTGATGGCGAGCGCGATCGCGGCGATGCGCACCGAGAACAGATTGGCCAGCGTCGCGGGTGAGGACATGATGAGGTCGAGATCGGCGCGTGCGTAAAACACCCGGGTCACCGATTCGATTGCCTGCGACAGCATCAGCGTCCAGGCGAGAAAAATCGTCGCCGAGATCACGATCAGCGAGGATTTGTCGAGTGGCAATTGCAGGTCGGCGAAGCGGCCGATCACCGCCCAGGCCGGTACGTGCAGCAGCGCCGCGAAGAACAGCAGGCCGATTACCGCCGCACGTGTTCGTTTGCGCCGCCCGCCGGTCATCATGGCGAGCCATTCGCGCCAGGCGAGCCGGAGCTCGTGGCGGGCGAACCAGGACAGCGCGGTGGCCGAGCTCATGCGGCTTCCGGAAGCGTCACCAGCGCGATGAAGAGATCTTCCAGGCTGGTGTCGGCGTGCCCGTTTTGCTGCCGGAGCTCGGTTAGCGTGCCCTCGGCAACCAGGCGGCCGGCTGCGATCACACCGATACGGTCAGCCATGCGTTCGGCGACCTCGAGGATATGCGTGGTCATGATGACGGTGCAACCGGCGCGGACGCGCTCGCTCAGGAGTCCCTTGACATGGCGGGCGGAGACGGCATCCAGTCCCGTCAGCGGTTCGTCGAGGATGATGAGGCGGGGATCGTGCACCAGGGCGCCGGCGAGGGCGACCTTCTGGCGCATGCCCTTGGAAAAACCCTCGCAGCGTTCGTGCCGGTGCGGCTCGAGCCCGAGCGAGTTCAGGAGACCCGCGGCGACCGGTTCCGAGGCCGATGGTGCGATGCCCCACAGACCGGCCACGAATTCGAGATATTCGAGCGGCGTGAGCTTGTCGTAGATCATGGGCTCGTCGGAGACCCACGCCATCACCTGCTTGGCGGCGACGGGGTTTTGGAGCGCATCGATGCCGAAGATGGAGACCGCGCCGGCATCGGGCCGCAAAAGGCCTGCAACCATGCGCAAAGTGGTGGTCTTGCCGGCGCCGTTGGGGCCGACCAGCGCATAGAATTCGCCGGCATGGATGGTGAGATCGAGGTTATCGACCGCCAGACGGTCAAAACACTTCGTTAACCCCATGACTTCGAGCGCCGAGTCGTCCGTCTTCATGGCGGCCACACCTTGCGGTTTTGCATCGCTCGCGACCATGCCCCGAAGATGTTTCGGCACCGTGAATCGCGCTGCCGCAAATTCCGTCATCCGGATTGGACTAATGGCAAGTCACCGTTTGTTGACAGCGCTTGGCGGTTCAGGCTGAATTGGCAAAGGGACGAATGGCGCTAACGCAGCGAAACGACTGCGTAGCGACTGAACACAAGATGCGGCAAGGCGGTCAGGAAGAACCGCCGGTTGTATCGGGAGGATGCGCGACGATGCTGGATTTCGTTCAGCAGCTGGTCAGCGGTGTTGCGCTCGGCTGCGTCTACGGCCTGATCGCGCTCGGCTTCGTGCTTGTCTACAAGGCCACCGAGGTCGTCAATTTCGCGCAGGGCGATTTGATGATGCTGGGCGGCTTCTTTGCCTTCACCTTCATTGGCATGATGGGGCTGAACTACTGGGTCGGCTTTGCCGGCGCGGTGGCGGCAATGGCGCTGTTCGGCATGCTCGCCGAGCGCGTGGTGGTGCGGCCGATCCTCGGCTATCCGCAATTCTCCATCATCATGGCCACCATCGGGCTCGGCTATTTCCTGCGCTCGGTCTCCGGCATGATCTGGGGCACCGACGATTTCAAGATCGACACGCCCTTCAGCCAGGGCGTGCTGCGGATCGGTTCGCTGGTGCTCGCCCATGACAAGCTCTCGGTGATCGCGGCCACCGTCATCCTCTGCGCCCTGCTCTGGCTGTTCTTCAACAAGACCACGCTCGGGACCGCGATGCGCGCCAGTTCCGAGAACATGCTGGCCGCCTATTACATGGGCATCCCGGTCAAGCGCGTGGTGTCGATCGTCTGGGCGATCAGCGCGGCGGTTGCGACCTGCGCCGGCGTGCTGCTGGCGCCGATCACCTTCATCCATTCCAATGTCGGTCTGGTGCTGGGGCTGAAAGCGTTTCCGGCCGCCGTGCTCGGCGGCTTCGGCTCGATCCCCGGCGCCGTCGTCGGCGGCGTCCTGATCGGCGTCATCGAGAGCATGGCCGGCTTCTATCTGGCCGAGGGCTGGAAGGACGTCGCGCCCTACGTCGTGCTGCTCGCCGTGCTCTTGCTCAAGCCCGAAGGCCTGTTCGGCCTTCATGTCCGCAAGAAAGTCTGAACGCATGCGCTTCCTGTTCAAGACCGACTACGAGGACGACATCAGGCTGTTTCCGCATTCTGGCTATTACGTCTCCTACGGTCTCCTGCTGGCCGTGCTGCTGATCGCGCCCTATGTGCTCTCCAGCTATCTGATGAGCCAGCTCGTCTTCGTCTGCATCTATGCGACCGTCGGCGTGGCGCTGCTGATTCTGACGGGTTTCACCGGGCAGGCCTCGCTCGGGCACGCGGCGTTTCTCGCGATCGGTGCGTATACGGCGGCCTATTTGCAGAAGTATGGTGTGCCGTTCCCGGTCTACTTTCTCGCCGCCGGGCTCCTGACCGGGCTGATCGGTGCGCTGGTCGGATTCCCCGCGCTGCGGCTGCAAGGCATTTATCTCGTCATCGCCACCATCTCCTTCGCCTTCATCGTCGAGGAGATTCTGGCGCGATGGGAGAGCGTCACCAACGGCAACGAGGGCATGCGGATCAAGGCGGTGTCGCTGTTTGGGGTCGCAGTCTCGCGCGACAGCCCCACTTTCTATTTCCTTTGCCTCGCCGTGCTGGTGCTGACCATCGTCGGCACGCTCAATTTGCTGCGGTCGCCCACGGGGCGCGCCTTCGTCGCGATCCGCGACAGCGAGACGGCGGCGCGCAGCATGGGCGTCAATGTCGCGCTGTACAAGGTGAAGTCCTTTGCGATCTCCGCGGCGATCACCGGCTTCGCCGGCGTGTTGTTCGCGCACAAGCTCTCCTTCATCTCGCCGGAGATGTTCACGCTTCAGCTCTCGATCGAGTTCATCATCGTGATCCTGATCGGCGGCACCTTCAGCCTGCACGGCGCAGTGCTGGGAGCGATCTTCATCGTGATGATCGATCCGTTCCTGACCTACCTCAAGGACGACATGCCCGGCATCATCGCCGGCATTGCAGCGACGTTCGGAGCGGGCACGCAAGCCGCGGCCAATGTCCAGTCCAAGGTCGCGGCCTTTGCCTCGCTCAACGGCTTGAAAGGCGCCATCTACGGCATCATCATCGTATTGTTCGTGCTGTTCGAGCCGCTCGGGCTTTACGGCCGCTGGCTCAAGATCAAACTCTTCTTCCAGCTGTTCCCGCTTTACAAGCGCGCCACCTTCAAGCGGCAGAAGATCTACGTGAAGTCGGAGCGCAACCGATGAGCTATTTTCGCGCCGAGAGTTTGTCGCTGCATTTCGGCGGGCTGAAGGCCGTCGATGCGGTGTCGTTCGCGGTCGAAAAGGGCGAGATCCTCTCGATCATCGGGCCGAACGGCGCCGGCAAGAGCTCGATTTTCAACCTGATTTCGCGGATCTACCGGCCGACCTCGGGTCGCATCTTTTTCGAGGATCAGGACATCACGGAGCAGCCGCCCCATGACATCGCAAGGCTTGGCATCGCCCGCACGTTCCAGAACATCGAGCTGTTCGAGAATGCGACGGTGTTGTCGAACCTGCTGGTCGGCCGCCACCGGCATTCGACCACGCAGCTTTGGCAGGAGCTGTTGTTCCTGCCAGGCGTACGCGCCGACGAGAAGGTGCATCGCCGCAGGGTCGAGCAGGTCATCGAATTCCTCGATCTCGAGCCCTACCGCGACAAGCTGATCTCGGGTCTGCCTTACGGCGTGCGCAAGGTGATCGAGCTGGCGCGCGCGCTATGCTCGGAGCCGAAGCTGATCCTGCTCGACGAGCCGTCCTCGGGCCTCAACGTGGAGGAGACTGACGACATGTCGTTCTGGATCCGCGACCTGAAGAGCGAGCTCGGCGTCACCGTGCTGATGGTCGAGCACGACATGTCGCTGGTCAACCGCGTCTCCGACCGCGTCATCGCGCTGAACTACGGCAGGGTGCTGGCGATGGGCTCGCCGGCCGAAGTGCAAGAGCACCCCGATGTCGTCGCCGCCTATCTGGGAGCCTGACGCGATGGATGCCGTGGCGACACCAGATATCATCCTGAAACTCTCCAACATCGAGAGCTATTACGGGCCGATCATGGCGATCCGCGGCATCTCGCTCGAAGTGCCGCGCGGCCGCATCGTCACGCTGCTGGGCGCCAACGGCGCCGGCAAGACCACGGTGCTGAAGACGATCTCGGGCATTCTCGACCCGCAGAAGGGCGCCATCGAGTTCATGGGCAAGTCGATCCAGCGCATGGAGGCGGACAGGATCGTGCGGCTGGGCCTCAGCCATGTGCCGGAGGGCCGCGAGGTGTTCCCGTTCCTCTCCGTGCGCGAGAACCTGATGATGGGGGCCTATCCGCGCAAGGATCGCGACGGCGTCGCGGACGATCTGGAGCGCGTCTACGGCTATTTCCCGCGGCTGAAGGAGCGCATCAACCAGCCGGCCGGACAGCTCTCCGGCGGCGAGCAGCAGATGCTCGCAATCGGCCGCGCGCTGATGAACCGGCCGACGCTGTTGCTGCTCGACGAGCCCTCGCTTGGGCTGTCGCCGCTGCTGGTGAAGGAGATCTTCGCCATCATCCGTCGGGTCAACGAGGAGCAGGGCATGTCGATCCTGCTGGTCGAGCAGAACGCCAAGGTGGCGCTGGAGACGGCGCACTATGGCTATGTGCTGGAAATCGGCCGGATCGTGATGAACGACAGCTGCGACCGCTTGATGCATTCGAAGGACATCCAGGAATTCTACCTGGGCGCCAAGGAAGCCGGCGCACGAGGCGAGCGGCGCTGGAAAAAGAAGAAGACTTGGCGTTAGAGGAAGCCTTAAATACCAAAGTCCATCCGCTAATATAGACCGCCGGCAAGGCAGGCAGTGGAGGGGAGCGCGACAAGGAGGAGACGTGCATGGCCCGACCGGCGGTGCTGACGGTCGCTGACACGATCGCGAAAAGCTTTTTGCGCGCCGCGGAGACGCGGGGCGACAGGCCGGCTATACGCGAGAAGAAATTCGGGATCTGGCAGCCGACCAGCTGGCGCGAATGGCTGGAGATCTCGAAGGAGATCGCCTACGCGCTGCACGCCATCGGCTTCAGGCCCGGCGACGTTGCTTCCATCATCGCCAACGCCGTGCCGGAATGGGTCCATGTCGACATGGGCATTCTGTGCGCCGGCGGCGTCTCTTCCGGGATCTATCCGACCGATGCCTCATCCCAGGTCGAATATCTCGTCAACGATTCCCGGACGAAAGTGATCTTCGCCGAGGACGAGGAGCAGCTCGACAAGATCCTGGCCTCCCGCGCACGCTGTCCGTCCCTGCGAAAGATCATCGTGTTCGACATGGAGGGCCTTAGCGGCTTCTCCGACGACATGGTGATGTCGCTCGACGAGTTCCGCGCGCTCGGGCGCAACCACATGGCCGGCCGCGAGGCGCTGTGGCAGGAGATGGTCGACAGTCGCAGCGCGAGCGATCTCGCGGTCCTCGTCTATACATCCGGCACCACGGGCCCGCCCAAGGGCGCCATGCACGCCAATCGCAGCGTCACGCACCAGATGCGGCACGCCGATGATTTCATTCCAGCGCGCGAGAACGAGGAGCGGCTGATTTTCCTGCCGCTCTGCCACGTCGCCGAGCGGATCGGCGGCTATTACATCTCGGTCGCGCTCGGCTCGGTGATGAATTTTGCCGAGAGTCCCGAGACTGTGCCGGACAATCTGCGCGAGGTGCAGCCGACCATCTTCCTCGCGGTGCCGCGGATTTGGGAGAAGTTCTATTCCGCGATCACCATCGCGCTGAAGGATGCGACGCCGTTGCAGCAATGGGTGTACCGCCGCGCCATCGACATTGGTTATCGCATGGTCGATTGCAGGATCGAAGGGAAGCCGCCGCCGCTGTCGTTGCGCATCGCCAACGGCATCGCTTACCGGCTCGCTTTTCGCAACATCCGACGCATGATCGGGCTCGACCGATGCCGCATCGCCTTCACCGGCGCGGCGCCGATCGCGCCGGAGCTGATCCGCTGGTATCTCGCGCTCGGCATCGACATCCACGAACTCTACGGCCAGACCGAGAATTGCGGGGTCGCCACCATGATGCCGGCGGAAGGCATCAAGCTTGGCTCGGTGGGCAAGGCGGTGTCGTGGGGGGAAGTGGCGCTGTCGCCCGACGGCGAGATCCTGATCAGGGGCGACTTCCTGTTCATGGGCTATCTGAATCAGCCGGAGAGGACAGCTGAGGCGATCGACCATCGCGGCTGGCTGCATACCGGCGACGTCGGCACCATCGACAATGAGGGCTTCGTCCGCATCACCGACCGGATGAAGGACATCATCATCACCTCGGGCGGCAAGAACATCACGCCGTCCGAGATCGAGAATCAGCTGAAATTCTCGCCCTACATCTCGGATTCCGTGGTGATCGGCGACAAGCGGCCATACCTCACCTGCCTCGTGATGATCGACCAGGAGAATGTCGAGAAGTTCGCGCAGGACCACGACATCCCCTTTACCAATTATGCCAGCCTGTGCCGCGCGGCGGAGATCCAGGATCTGATCTGGCGCGAGATCGAAGCGGTCAATGCCAATTTCGCCCGCGTCGAGACCATCAAGAGATTCTATCTGATCGAACGCCAGCTCACTCCGGAGGACGAGGAGCTGACGCCGACCATGAAGCTGAAGCGCGGCTTCGTGAACAAGCGTTATGCCGCCGAAATCGACGCGATGTATCCGGCGCGGGCGGTGGCTTGAACAATCTTGTTTAAATAACAGCGAAGGAGTGATGGCCCCACCCTTCGCACCATAAGGGCCCCAAGGAGAGGAGACGTCAATGTCGAGATCGTTGAGAACGTTCGGCCTTGCGGCAGGCGCGGTGGTGCTCACCTGTCTGCCCGCCGTCGCGCAAACCAAGGTCACCAATGAAGGCATCTCGGCGTCCGAGATCGTCATCGGCACCCATCAGGATCTGTCGGGGCCGATCAAGGTCTGGGGCGTGCCGGTCTCCAACGGCATGAAGATGGCGGTCGAGGAAATCAATGCGGCCGGTGGCATCAATGGCCGCAAGATCAGGATGATCCTCGAGGACAACGGCTACGATCCGAAGAAGGGCGTGCTGGCGTCCCAGAAGATGGTCGAGCGCGACAAGATATTTGCAATGATCGGCTCGATGGGATCGGCGCCGACGCTCGCCGCGCAGGACATCCTGTTCGATGCCGGCGTGCTCCAGCTCTTCCCGCTGACCGCCGCCGAGTTCACCTTCAAGTTCGACCCGGCCAAGCCGCAGGAGCGGCTGAAGTTCAACAACCTCTTGCCCTATGTTGAGAGCACGCGCGCCGCGCTGAAATACATGGTGGAGTGGAAGAACTTCCAGAAGCCCTGCATCATGCACCAGGACGACGAGTACGGAAAGAACGTGCTCGACGGCTTCACCCAGCAATTGACGGTCATGAAGCTGCAGCCGGCGTCGGTGACGAGCTACAAGCGCGGCGCCTCCGATTTCAGCGCGCAGATCGCCAAGATGAAGTCCGACGGCTGCGATCTCGTCGTGCTCGGCACCGTGATCCGCGAGACCATCGGCGCGATGACGGAGGCGAAGAAACTTGGTTGGGACGTTACTTTCCTGGGGGCGACGCCGACCAACGTGCTGGAAGTGCCGGCACTCGGCAAGGACGCCGTCGAGGGCCTTTATGCGGCGAGCGGCTTCGAGATCCCCTATGAGGACACCGCCAAGGGCAAGGTCCACGACTGGCTCATCAACTACAAGAAGATGTTCAACACCGATGCCAATACCCAGGCGATCATCGGCTACAACGCGGTGACGACGTTTGCGTTCTACGCCAACAAGGCGGGCAAGGATCTGACCGGCCAGAAGATGCTGGACGCGCTGGAATCGGGCGACAAGTTCCTCGACATCTTCAACTCGCCGCCGACCAAATTCTCCAAGACCGACCACCTCGCCAACACCATCACCCAGGTGCAGCAGGTCAAGGGCGGCCGCTGGGTTCTGGTGAAGGACAATCTGATGTTTTGATTTCTTCGCCTCTCCCCGCATGCGGGGAGAGGCCGGGATTTGCGCAGCAAATTCCGGGTGAGGGGGCTCTCCGCGAGTCGACCTGTCACCGGATTCGCTGAAGCAGCCCCACACCCCAACCCTCTCCCCGTAAGAACGGGGCGAGGGAGAGCACACAGCCCTACGATCCCCCACCCGCGGTGCCTGAATTCACCGGGGCCAGCTCGTCTTCCCGGCAGCGCCAGCCATCGGCGGCTTTGACAAACGCAAATGTGCGCTGGATTCGCAGGCGGCGCGTGACGTTGAAGGCGTCTGCGGAGCGCTCCTTGTTGCTGACGCCAGGCTGCGGACGACCCGTCCTGGGGTCCCAGCAGGTGCCCGTGCACGTCGTGGCGACCTTGCTGCAGGTGGCGAAGGGCGCCAGCACGGCCATCTCGATTTCGCCCGTGACCTGCGCCTCCTGCTCGCCCACCTGGCTATCGAGCGCATAGACGCGGTTGATGCGGAGGAAGTTGCCGCAGGAATTGGCCGCGTGGATTCGCGCGGCACAGAAGTCGACGGCATCGGTGTCGGGCGCGCGGGCTGCGACCTGCCGGCCGAACACCTTCTTCGGATCGCCTTTCGCCGCGCCAATCTCGTCGGTCTTGTGCTTCAGATAGCCGGCGAGACAGTCCTCCGCGGACTCGAGCTCCCCGAGCGGCACGTTCTCCTTGCCGACCAGATTGCATTTGCGATCGCGCTCCCGCGTCCACCGGCCATATTCGGCAAAGGCAAAGCGTGCCGAGGTCGGATCGAGCTTGCCGATCAGGCCGAGGACCTGGCTGTTCAAGTCGGTCTCGGCAAGCGCCAGCGACGGGTCCGCACAGATCAGCGCGCCTGCGGCGGTGTTGGCGGCGAGACAGTCGAAATCCGGATCGCGTACGATCGCGGCGCGCTCCTCGGTCACCTTGAGAAGACATGCCTTCACCCGGTCGAAATCGTCGGTGCGGATCGCGGTCTGGCCGACGATGCCGCAACCGAGGTTGCGCTGGCGAATCCAGATCGCGTTCTCCTCGATCCCAGGCAGACGATCGGGGAGGCGGGCAAGCCGTGCCTCGATTCCCGTGCTCAGCTTCTCGGCGGCGGCGGCAAGCTCGGCATCACCGCAGAACAATTGATTGCCGGGATCGCGGATCTGCTGGCAGTTGTTCCTCGCGAACAGCGGCAGCCTGTCGGCGACGGAGCGGTCGGACGGGCCGGATTGCGACAAGCCTGGAGCCGCCGGCAAGGCCAGCAGCGCAAGCACAGTCAGCACGATGAACCGCATTCCGGTCGCCCCCGCATAGCCGCGGCCATGCTAGCGTCCTGGATCGCACTGTGGAATGGGTTTGTGGGTAAGCGTACTTTGTGCTGGTAGCCCGGATGGAGCGCAGCGCAATCCGGGATTCGTGCGACAGGCGGCGGCCCCGGATTTCGCGGAGCCCGTCATCGGGCGGCGCTGTGCGCCGACCCGGTGGCTCCATCCGGGCTACAAGAAAGTCAACGCGCCTCGGCGGCGATCATCGAGAACCGCACGGGTTCGTCGACATACTTCATCACGGCCGACTGGTAGAGCACGAACAACGGCTGGTAGCTCCGTGCGGCGTCGTCCTCGACCATCGCCATGCGGCGGTTGTCGAGCATCAGCCAGTGGCCGTCGAGCCGTGCAGCGACAACCGCATGCTCTTCGCCGGCCCTGACGTCGCGCACCACGACGATACGGAGATCTTCGGCGGCAACGCCCGCGAGCTTAAGAGCGGCGAGCTTGGCAATGGCGTAATCCTCGCAATCCCCGGCGCCGCGCGCGAAGGTCGCGAGAGGTGAGCTCCAGACGTCCTCAGAACCGTCAGCGGCGGCACGGATGGCGAGGTTGATGGCGCGATTGGTCTCGCCCAGCAGAGCGCGGCCGTCACGGCTGCGGGCCTGGTCGACGATGGCGAGCAGTTTCAGCGCAGCCGGCGAAGCGCAATTGTCCCGGTCGCCGTCGCACAGCGCGAGCTGCACCATGTCATCGTCGAGCCTGGACCTCAGCGCGAGCCATTTTTGTTGCAGGCTGCCGGCGGAGATGGCGAAGGCGAACACGCCGAACGGCTCGGCGGATTTGCGCACGAGGACGCCGGCTCCCGGCGACAACAGCGTGCCAGCGCGAAGCTCGGCGGCCGATCCGAGCAGGATCAATCCGCACAGCACTAGGATTGCGCGCCAAGCGCGCGAACGAGCAGCGGTCTCCATCTGACATCCCCTTCCGGCTTCGCTAGGTCCCCCTCGACCTGCACGTGCCGGGCTTTGTTGCTTTCGCGGAGATAGTGCGAGGCAGGCGGTTTTGTTCTGCTTAACGCGCCCGGCTGGGGTCCCAAAACCGGGCAACAGGCTGAAACGGGCCTGCTCATATTGCGTAAAATTTTACGATTCGCCGGCTAGGAGAGCGGCAGTTGCCGCGAAGAAGGACCAATTGCAGGCACAAGTTGTGGTGGAACTGATTCTGCGCCTTATGGCTAACGGCTCGCTATTTCACGGCTTCTGTTGGTTGGATCACAGATTTGGCCCCGTATTTGCCGCAGGGTGGTGCGGGGCACCACGAACAAAAGATGACATAAGTATCTATTGTGGGATTTCTGCAATATAATACATGAGGTTACTTGGAATGAGCGAAAATAAGCGCTGCTTTACGTATGAGTATTTGAAAGATTACTTTGACTTCTCTGCAGGTGCCCAGCCGCCTGAGAGCATCGACCGCTTGGTGATGCGAAATCACACAAGCAATAGGTGGTTTCGCTAAGGACTTGGTAATGATATGCAAGTTTAGGCGAGCGATACTTACTTAGATTTTAACTCCTTTTTTGGTGCCCGGATTGAATTACGCTGGCAAATTTGACGCCGCGATTTCCTTGGACGGCTTGGGTTCCCGATCGCCCGCCGATGGCCACGTCGATTCCTTTACCGCAAAGGCACATGGTCATGTGCCTGACGGCGCATTCGTCGTTCCCGACCCGAACCTGATCTTCAACGGCGATTTCAAGCGCGCCGGTCTCGACCTCGTGCTGTCCCATGACGGCCACGACTTCGTCGTTCACGACTATTTCAGGGGCGACAAGCGCGCGGCGATCGCCTCGCCCGACGGCGCGCACCTCACCGGCGACGTCGTCAACGCACTCACCGGCCATGTGCAATATGCGCAGGCCGCCTCCGGCATTGCCGCCGCCCAGGTCATCGGCCACGTCACCAAGCTCTCCGGCAGCGCGACCGCGGTTCGTAACGGCGTCTCCGTCATCCTGAACAACGGCGACAACGTCGAGAAGGGCGACGTGGTCTCGACCGGTGGCGACTCGACGCTCGGCATCACGTTCATCGACGGCACGGTGTTCGGCCTGTCCTCCAATGCGCGGATGGTGCTGAACGAGATGGTCTACGACCCCAACGGGTCGAACAATTCCTCTCTCCTCAGTCTGGTCGCGGGCACCATCACCTTCGTTGCCGGCGAGACCGCCAAGCACGGAGACATGAAGGTCGACACGCCAGTCGCCACCATGGGTATCCGCGGCACGGCGGTGCTGAGCCAGATCAACTTCGTCGTTCCCGCCGGCGGCGGCGATCCGCAGCCGCAGGCGAGCTTCCAGGTGCTGGTCGAGCCGAACGGCACGACGGGCTCCTACATCCTGTTCGACAAGGTCACGCTGCTGCCGATCGCGACGGTCAACCAGGCCGGCCAGATGATCCAGATCAGCGGCGGCAACGTCTCGATCTCCAATGCGCTGATGTCGCCGGACATCCAGAAGCTGATCACGGACGTGTTCACGCTGAAGTTCACGGACAACAACAGCAACACCAAGCTGACCCAGAACTTCACCGACTCGATCACGCAGACCGGCAACATTGTCGTGATCAAGACGGACACCGGTGCCACCGCGACCGCGACCTTCACGAATCTCACTCAGCCGGGAGCGCAGGATTCCGGCCATGATCCGTCGAGCAGCACCCGCATTCCCGGCCCGCCCGATGCACGCAGCCTTGATCTCAATGGGAATGTGCAGAAGGCGTTCGCGCTGACTGAGCGTGCGGATACGACCGGCGACACGACGCATTCCGACACCATCTCCGGCCTGATCACCTTCGTCGACCAGAACCTGGGCGACCGGCCGACGGTGAGCATAGACCTCGGCGACGCGCCGAACTATCTCTACAAAAATGCCGGCCAGCAGGATGTCACCAGCGCGCTCTCTGCACTCCAGAAGCAGGACATCGCGGCAACGCAAATCCAGATCAGCGTCGCCGCAGCCGGCGGTAACAACAACAACGGCTCGGCGGTCTGGACCTACACGATTCCCGACCACGTCTTCGACTTCCTAGCGGCCGGTGAAACGTTGACGCTGACTTACAAGGTTCGCGTCAACAATAATTTCTCGGTCAATCCCGAAACGTCGCCCATCGACATCACCATCACGATCACCGGCACCAACGACAAGCCGGTGATCACCACCAGCGTTCCCGTCATCATCTTCGAGGGCGGCACCAGCAAACCCGGTGGCCCGCTCACCAGCGAGGTGCCGACTTCGGGCACGCTGACCTTCACGGATGTCGACCTCACCGACGCCCACACGGTCGCGGTCAAGCTGACCAGTGCGACCCTGCCTGATGGTAGCGTTCCGCCCGGCCCACTCGCGGCGTTCCAGAGCGCGATGTCGGTCGCGATCGCGGCGGGCGCCGACAGCAAGGGCAGCGGCACCGGCACCATCAGCTGGTCGCTGGCCGACCTGCCGGTCTACCTCGCCGACTTCATCCCCAAGGGTGAGGTGCTGACGCTGGCCTACACCGTGACGCTCAAGGACGCGCAAGGCGCCACCTCGCAGCAGACCATCACCGTCACGATCACCGGCACCGACGCTCCCGCCGTGGTGTGGATCGCGACCGACAAGCCCGGTGCTCCCTCCGGCGGCTTCTGGAAGGATGCGGCCAATTGGGCAACCGGCACGGTCCCGACCATCAATGACGACGTCATCGTCATCACCGATCAGTTGCACGGGCTGACGCCGTCCTACCCGGTGACAATCGACACGGCAGCCTACGCCAAGTCGATCACGATGAACGACTACGACACCGCGGTCGGCCACAAGGCACCGGAAGTCATCAACAAGAG
The DNA here is from genome assembly GCF_040548605.1 of Bradyrhizobium sp. JR4.1. Taxonomy (NCBI): domain Bacteria; kingdom Pseudomonadati; phylum Pseudomonadota; class Alphaproteobacteria; order Hyphomicrobiales; family Nitrobacteraceae; genus Bradyrhizobium; species Bradyrhizobium sp. JR4.1. The sequence continues at coordinate 317,357 of NZ_JBEPRY010000002.1, read as the reverse complement.
TGCGCTGACGATTGCGGGCGAGATCAGCCTCAAGGCCGATTCGAAGCTCACCAATTTCGCGGCAAGCACGATCTCGGTTGGTGGCAAGGCCGAGTTCCTGGACAGTAGCGTGCTCACCAATGCCGGCTATCTGACGCTTGCGGCCGGTGGCGATTTCGCTGGCGGTACCACGATCGCCAATTCCGGCACGATTGAGCTGTCCGGCGGCACGCTGAAGACGCTCGCCGCAATTAACAATGCCGGCGGCACGCTCAAGGCCGATGCCGGCACGACGCTGATCGTCGACACTGCCACCATCAGCGGCGGCACGGTCACCATCGCCGGCACGTTGGAACTCGATGGCAGCAGCGTCCTCAAGAACGGCACGCTGAACAATTCAGGGGCGGTCAACGTCAAGGGCACAGCGGAGTTCGCCCACGAGACCGTCTCCAACACCTCCGGCGGCACGATCAAGGTGCTGGCGAATGGCTGGCTGACGATCGACCAGGGCGCGACCGTTACCAATACCGGCAACGTCACGATCGATGCCGCGGGCAAGCTGACAGTGAACGGCGCCACCATCAGCGGCGGCACGATCAACGGTCTCGGCACGATCGACGTTACCGGCGCCAGCACGATCGATGGCGGCGCGACGCTGAGCACGAGCACGGTCACTGTCGAGAACGGCATCGCGCTGACGCTCGATGGCATGACGGTGTCGGGCTCGACCATCAGCGGCGGCGGCAGCGTGGTGCTGAAGGGCACCGTGCTGTTGGAAGGCAACGCCAAGATCCAGAATGGCCCGATCACCAACATCGGCACGCTGGAGATCGCCGGCGCGGCGACGCTGCTCAACGATGTCCTCACCAACACTGGGCACACCGTCCATGTCGACGGCGGCAAGACCCTGACGCTGTCCGGCGCCGAGATCACAGGCGGCACGATCGACGGCCCCGGCACCATCGACGTCACTGGCGCCAGCACGTTCGACGGCGGCGCCACACTGAGCACGGCTGCAGTTACCGCCGATGCCAAGCTGACGCTGGACGGCATCACGGTTTCGGGCTCGACGATCACGGACAATGCAGGCATCGAGCTTGACAACACCGTCAAGCTTCAGGACGGCGCCAGCATCCGGGGTGGCGCGGTCGCCAATATCGGCACGCTGAAGATCGCCGGCGCTGCAACGCTGCTCAATGACGTCGTGACCAACACCGGCACGGTGACGGTCGATGGCGGCCAGACGTTGACACTGTCCAGCACGGAGATTTCGGGCGGGGCTGTCAACGGCGTCGGCACGATCGACGTCACTGGCGCCAGCACGATCGATGGCGGCGCCACGCTGAGCACGGCCACAGTTATCGCCGATGCCAAGCTGACGCTGGACGGCATCACGGTGTCGGGCTCGACGATCACGGACAATGCAGGCATCGAGCTCGACAACACCGTCAAGCTCCAGGACGGCGCCAGCATCCAGGGTGGCGCGGTCGCCAATACCGGTACGCTGAAGATCGCCGGCGCTGCGATGCTGCTCAACGACGTCGTGACCAACACCGGAATGGTGACGGTCGATGGCGGCCAGACGTTGACACTGTCCAGCACGGAGATTTCGGGCGGGGCTGTCAACGGCGTCGGCACGATCGATGTCATCGGCAGCAGCAAGATCGATCAATCGGCGACGCTGAGCACCGCTGCCGTGACGGTTGAGAGCGGCGTCATACTGACGCTGGATGACGTGACCGTTGCGGGTACCGCAATCGCCAATCATGGCACGGTCAAGGTCGATGCAAGCAGCAAGCTGACATTGAACGGTGCAAGCCTGACCGGCGGCGCGCTCATTGTTTCGGGCACGCTGAATTCGACCGGCACAACTGCGATTACCGACGCTAACATCTCGAACAACTATCTGATCGAGGCAACCCTGGGCGCGTTGACGCTGTTGGCGACGACCTCCGCAAGCTCGATCGCGAATGACGGCATCCTCCGGGCCAATGGCGCCGAGCTCGACATCAACGGCGAAGCCGTCACTAACACCGGCACGTTGGCGGCGATCGATCACGGGACACTGAAGCTGATCGGGATGAAGGCGACCAATACCGGCAGCGGTGCCGTCTCGGTCGAGTCCGGCTCGACACTCGATCTCCAGGGCGCGACCATCGACGGCGGCACGGTGACGATTGCCGGTACGCTGGAATCGACCGGCACGAGCGCGATCGACAACGCCGACATCACCAACACCGGCACGATCACGGTCACCAGCGGCACGCTGACGATCGATCCCGCCACGCTTCACACCATCACCAATCACAATCTGATTCAGGCGAATGGTGGTGTGCTCGGCGTCTCCGGCGAAGACATCTCCAACACCGCGGATCTCGAGGCGATCAACTATGGCACGCTGAAGCTGACAAATCTGACTGTCAGTAACAGCGGCACCGGAGCGATCACGGTCGATGGTCACTCGAAGCTCTATCTGACCGACGTCTCGATCAACGGCGGCAGCCTGAGCAATGCCGGCAATCTCTACAGCGCCGGCGTCGATACGGTCACGGGCAGCGTCACCAATACCGGCATCATCGAGGTCCAGAGCGGCACGCTCGACCTTGCGGGCGGCATCGCCGGTTCAGGCAAGGTGATCGTCGATGTCGGCGCGACGCTGGAGTTTTCGGGCGCGACCGGTTCGATCCACATCGTCAATTCCGGCTCGATCGTGGGCACCGGTGGCAATGCGGCGATCCACATCCAGCAGGACACGACCGGTTCGGTGATCGACAATTCCGGCACCATCGGGCCGGCCGCCGCCTTGAGCGTGACCTCCGCGACCGATGCGATCGTCGAGACCGACGGCAGCCTCACGATCAACAACACCGGCCACATCAACGGCAATGTCTCGGTCGCTACCGCGACCTTCAACAACGAGCTGGGCGGCACCTGGACGGTCGCCGGCACGAGCGTGTTCGGCAATGCGTCGACGATCGTCAATGACGGTGTCATCGATCTCCTCAACGGCGCCTCGATCTCCCTGAGTGGGCCTGGCCTCGTCAATCACAACCACATCGACAGCTGGGGCACGGCGTCGATCTCGGGCACCATCGCCAATACCGGCACCATCGAGGTCCATGGCGAGTTGTCGCTGTTCGGCTCGTTGACCGGCACGGGCTCGGTCACCGTCGATGCCGGCGCGCTGCTGAAGCTCGAAGGCACGGTCGCGCAAACGATCGCACTTCACGGCAACGGCGCCGCGCTTGAGATCGATACGGACACGTTCGGCGGCTCGATCGCAGACTTGTCCGTGAACGACACGATCGAATTATCGACGATCCAGTGGGGCCCCGGCACCAGCGCCGTCTACTTGCCCAATGCTGCCGATCCTGCGAGCGGCGGCATGCTCACGGTCACCGGCAACGATGGCAAGACCATTGACCTGACTCTCGTCGGCGACTATCGCAACGCGCACTTCGCGGGCAGCGACGATGGCGGCCACACGCTGATCACGATGCATGCGATCGACGACGCGCCGGCGTTCGACATGGTCAATGCATCCCTGACCGCGAACTTCTCCGAGCGCGAAAGCACCACCGGCTCCGGCGATTCCGACCCGCTGCCCGCCGCAACCGGCTCGATTCACTTCACCGACATCGACCTGACGGACCGTCCGATAGCGACAGTTGCAGTCACCGACCAGGCTGTGACCTGGCTGGATGGCGGCACCGACCTCACCGCGTCGCTCACCGACGACGAGACCGCCGCGTTGAAGGCCGCGCTGATCTATGGGCAGACCGGCAAGAACAATGGCACCGTCAACTGGAGCTATTCGATCGTCGACGGTGCGCTGGATTTCCTCGCCAAGGACCAGACCGCGAAGGTCGACTCCACCATCACGCTCACGGACGATTACGGCAAGATCCATACGGCCGAGGTCAGCGTCACCATCACTGGCAAGAACGACATTCCGACATTGGCCGCGGTCACCACGGGTCCACTTGTTGACACCGCCGCCACCGATAGCTTCCCGAACATCACGGGAACGCTGGTCGGGACCGACGCCGACCATGGCGAGACGGCAACGTTGCACTACGCGGTGATGGATGGAGCGAACGCGGTCACGACGGTCGCCGGTCATTACGGTTCGCTGACGGTGGATGCCGTCGGCAGCTACAGCTACGTTCCGGATGCTGCGGCGATCAACGCGCTGTCGGCAGGCCCTTACTCGGACGTCTTCACGATTCAGACCAAGGACGCGCAGGGTGCTGTCGGCACGGCGTCATTCACGGTCGCCGTCACCGGCGCCAACGACACGCCGGTGTTGTCCAATGGCAGCATCGGGAAACTCACCGACACGGCCGCAGCGGATAGTTTCTCCGACCTCACGGGACAGGTGGTCGGGACCGACGTCGACACCGGCGACACGCTGAGCTATGCCCTGCTTGACGCAGGTCACCAGGCCGTCGCGACGGTCACGGGTCATTATGGCGCGCTGACGCTCAATAGCAACGGCAGCTATAGCTACGTTCCCGACGCTGCGTCGATCAACGCCCTGCCGGGAGGCTCCTATTCGGATAGTTTCACGGTCAAGGTCACCGACGCGCATGGCGCTGCCACCACCGCGACATACACGGTGGACCTGACGGGCGCCAACGACACGCCGACGCTGTCCGATCTCAACATCGGCTCGCTCACGGACACGGCTGCGACTGACAGTTTCGCCAATCTCACCGGCAAGCTGGTCGGGACCGATGCTGACAGTGGCGAGACGGGGTCGCTGACCTATGCCGTGCTTGATGCGACGCATCATGCGGCTGCAACGGTCGCAGGCCACTACGGCTCGCTAACGGTGAACGCGAACGGCAACTACAGCTACGTTCCGGATGCAACCGCCATCAACGCACTGCCGCAGGGATCCTATTCGGATACGTTCACGGTACAGACGACGGACGTTCATGGGGCCGCGGGCACGGCGACACTGACAGTCGGCGTGACCGGCGCGAATGACACGCCGATGTTCGATCTCGATCACGTGAGTGTTAGGCAAGACGACGACGAGCAGGTGATCGTCCATGGCCTTTCGTTGGTCGACCCGGACGCTGCTCCGAATGAGATATTCACGCTGGCTGCCACGACTGAGGCTGCCGGCAGCAATGCGAGCCCGTCGTCGCGCTCCGGTCTATTTGCAAACATCAATGGGAGCCTGAATACCGTTATCTACAATGAAGGCAGCGCAGAGCCGCCCACGGACAAGATCACGCTCACCGTGACCGACGGGCACGGGGCGAGCGATACCATTCACTTGATTTTCAACCTTCCTGAAAGTGCGAACGACCACGCGCGGATCACCGGCACGACCGGCAAAGATCTGTTCATCGGAACCGGCTATCAGGATCAGTTCGTGTTCGCGGCCGACTCGAACCGCGATATGATCGTGAATTTCACGCCGGGTCAGGACCACATCGATCTCTCGGCAGTTGTGACGACCTCCAATCTTTCCGCCTGGATGGCCCAGCATGTGGCCGGGTCACCTACCAATTCGGCGGACACCCTGATCACGATCGACGCGGCAGACACGATCGTCCTGAAGGGCGTCACCGCGGCCCATCTCCATGCGAGCGACTTCATCGTCCACGCCTGATGACCGCTTGGGTGCCAAGCCGCCGGCTGCCATTGCCCGTGAAAGCGTGATATTCAACCGCCATGAAACGTCTCAAAATCCTGCGGCGGTGGTTTGCGCGGAAGTTGGGGTTTGCGCGGCTGATGTGCCTTGCGCTGCTGGTCGTGTTTGCCGGCGCTCGCCTGTGGGATCCGCCGCCGATCCAGGAACTGCGGCTGCGCACCTTCGACATGTTTCAGTTGATCGATCCGCGCCACAAGGCGGCGCGGCCGGTCACGATCGTCGACATCGACGACAAGAGCCTCGCCAAGCTCGGCCAATGGCCGTGGCCGCGGACGCGGATCGCCGACATGATACAGAACCTTACCAGCAACGGCGCGGTCGCAATCGGCTTCGACGTCGTGTTCTCGGAGGCCGACCGGCTCAATCCGGATCTGGTCGCGAGCCACATGCGCTACCTCGACGATGCCACCCGCGCCAAGTTGCGCGAGCTGCCGAGCAACGACCAGATCCTTGCCGAAGCGATCAAGCGCTCGCGCGTGGTGCTGGGCGAGACGGGGCTTCCAGCAGTCTTGTCCGAACTCGACAAGTCACTTCCATTCACCGGCGTAGCGACGCTCGGGGAGGACGGGTCTGAACGCTTCATGTTCGACTTCCCGGGCTTGTTGCGCAACGTGCCTGTGATCGAGAAGGTCGCGGCCGGACGCGGCCTGTTCTCGATCAGACCCGAGCGCGATGGCCTGATCCGCCGCGTGCCGATGATCCTGCGGGCGCAGGACAACATCATGCCCTCGCTGAGCCTGGAGATGCTGCGCGTCGCCACCGGCACGCCGACGCTGCTGATCAGGACCGACAAGAGCGGTATCCGCACGATCCGCCTCAAGGGCCTGGAGATCCCGACCGACAAGAACGGCCAGCTGTGGATGCATTACGCCCGCCCGGACCCCTCGATCTACGTCTCTGCGGCCGATGTGCTCGACAATAGCGTGTCGCCCGGCAAGATCGCCGGCAAGCTGGTCCTGATCGGCACCTCCGCGGGCGGGTTGAACGACCTCAAGACCACGCCGGTGTCCTCGACCATGCCCGGCGTCGAGATCCACGCCCAGGTGCTGGAGAGTGTGCTGAGCGGCGCGGTGATCTCCCAGCCCGGCTATGCGCTCGTTGTCGAGCTGCTCGCCGCGCTCGTCATCGGCTTGCTCGTCATCATCTTCACGCCGAACCTCGGACCGGTCCGCCTCGTACTTGCCGGCGCGACCTTCGCCGCGATCCTGATCGGAGTGTCCTGGTTCTACTATGCCCAGCGCCGCTATCTCATCGACTTCACCTATCCGCTGCTCTCGACCACCGCGATCTATCTGACGCTGATCTTCGCGAGCTTCGTGCGCGAGCAGCGGCAGCGCGTGCAGATCCGCGGCATGTTCGCGCAATACATGTCGCCGGTGCTGGTCGAGCAACTCGCGCAGTCACCGGAAAAGCTCGTCCTCGGCGGCGAGGAGCGCGAAATGACGATCATGTTCTCCGACGTGCGCGGCTTCACCACCATATCGGAAACCTACAAGCACGACCCGCAGGGCCTGATCGCGCTGATGAACCGCTTCCTGACCCCTCTGACCGACGTGATCATCGATCAGAAGGGCTATATCGACAAATATATGGGCGACGCCATCATGGCGTTCTGGAACGCGCCGCTCGACGATGCCGAGCACGAGGTCAACGCCTGTGAGGCCGCGATCGAGATGCTGGAGCGGATCGACGCGGTGAACAAGGACCGCGAACAGGAAGCCACGGATGGCGGCCACGTCTACATCCCGCTCAATGTCGGTATCGGCCTCAACACCGGCATCGGCGTCGTCGGCAACATGGGCTCCGACCTGAAGAAGAACTATTCGGTGCTCGGCGACAGCGTGAACCTGGCCTCGCGCCTGGAAGGCCAGTCGAAGGAGTACGGCTTTCCCATCATCGTCGGCTCGAGGACCGCGCTCGCCGCCAAGGACAAGTTCGCGATCCTCGAGCTCGACTTCATCATGGTCAAGGGCAAGACCGAGCCCGAAGTGATCTACGCCATCGCCGGCCGCGAGGACGTGATGCATTCCGGCGCCTTCCAGCGCCTGCGCAACGTCACCATCGAAATGCTGGCCTGCTATCGCGGCCGCGACTGGCAGGGCGCGCTGGACGCCATCGAACGCGGGCGCAGGAGCGAGGATGCCGACACGCTGGAAAAGCTGTTCAAGCTCTATGAAGTGCGTATCAAGGAATTCCAGGTGAATCCGCCGGCGGAGGGGTGGACCGGGGCCTATGCACTGCTGACGAAGTAGGGGGCAGATGTGCGGTTTTGAAGCTAACCACACACTCGCTGTCGTCCCGGCGAACGCCAGAACCCATTACCCCAGGGAGAAGTTGTTACGGCGAGCGGCCAACCACCAATCTTCGGCAAATGAAATTCGGTGGTTATGGGTCCTGGCTTTCGCCAAGACGACGGCAGAGGGTTGAGCTGTCGCCTCACTCCGCCCCGATCGTCGTCAGGTCCTGGAACCAGTGCTGCGCCTGGACGAACTGCTTGACCTTGGGCGACAGCGCATGCGGGTTGGTGTCGTGCACCACCCACACCAGCGTGGCGTCGTCGACGATCAGCGCGTGCGCCTGCGCCAGCAGCTCGTCCTGCTTGGTGCTGTCGAAAGTCTGCTTGGCCTCGTCGATCAGCGCGTCGACCTTCGGGTTCTTGTAGCCGCCCCAGTTGACGCCGACCGGCGCGATCTGGCTCGAATGGAAGAAGCGGACGATGGCGTAGAGCGGGTCGGAGGTGACGTAGGCGATGTTGTTGGCGGTGATGCCGGCGTTCATCTCGTCGGCCGCGCCCTTGCGCCAGTGCGTATAGAGTGTCTCGAGCTCGACGACCTTGAAATCGATGTCGATCCCGATCTCCTTGAAGCTCTGCTGCAAAAATTCGTTCATCGGCAGCGACAGCATCTGGCCGGTGCCGCCCTGTGCGATGATGAAGGTCGCCTTCAGCGGCTTCGCCTTGGAGTAGCCGGCTTCCTCGACCAGCTTCTTCGCCGCGGCGACATCGTATTTCAGCTCGAAGCTCGGCTTGCCGAACCACGGGCTCGACGGATCGACCTGTCCCTTGGCGGGTTTCGCAAGGCCATTCATCAGGCCCACCACGGCCTCACGATCGATCGCGAGGTTCAGCGCCTTGCGCAGGCGGATGTCGGTCCAGGGCGAGCCCGGCAGCACGCTCAGATGATAATTCCAGACATGCGGCGTGACGTTATCGACGAGCTTCATGCCGGCGGCCTTGAGCTGCGGCACGGCATCCGGCGCCGGCGTTTCGATCAGGTCGACTTGCCCGGCCAGCAGCGCATTGGTGCGCGTCAGCGCTTCCGGCATCGGCACCAGCACGAGCTTGTCGACCTTGGGAATGCGCTTCTTGTTCCAGTAATCCGGATTCTTCGTGAGCTCGGCGAGCTCGCGCGGCACCAGTTTTGTCAATTTGAACGGGCCGGTCCCCGAAGGCTGGCTCGCGAACTTGTCCCAGTCCTTGCCGAGCTTCTCGTATTGCGTCGGGCTCGACACCAGGAACCACAGCATCTGATAGGGAAAGAAGGAATCGACCGTCTTGGTGGTGATCTCCACCGTGGAGTCGTCGATCTTGGCGTAGCTCGCGACCGAGGGCAGGCGGGTCTTGACCTGGGCGCTCTGGCGCTTGTCGAATTGTGGCGCCTTGTCGTTGAGCACCTTGTCCAGATTCCAGATCACGGCGTCGGCGGTGAACTCGCTGCCGTCGTGAAACTTCACGCCCTTACGCAAGGTGAAGCGCCATTTGGTCTTGTCGGTATCGTCGACCTTCCATTCGGTGGCGAGCCCCGGCACCAGTTTGCCGGGTCGATCGGCGACGTCCATCTCCCAGGCCACGAGCGGATCGTAGATGGTGTAGGCCGTGAACTGATAGGCGCCGGCGCCGCGATCGGGCTGGCCGGTGGTCAGCGGGATGTCCGCCATCGAAATGCCGTAGCGCAGCACCGTTTCGGCGCCCGCCGGAATCGCGGACAACGCCAGTGCAAGCACGGCGAAACAGGTCGATAGTCGGATACGCATGGCCAAAGCTCCAAGGAAGACTTCAAGGGAGAATTGGAGCCAAACCTGCAATCTTGATGCCAGAATAGGCAGCGAGGTGCTTTCGCCGACGTGTCATCACAAGGACTTGTCGTCGCAGGGGCAATTTGCAGAATAAGTTTCCCCATTGGCATAGGCATTGCATACGATTGCATCAAAATTAGTCATCGAAGCCGGAAAAGGATTGAGGCAATGCTGATCAACAAAAACAAGACCCGCGCGGCGCTGATCGCGTTGCTGGCGCTCAGTAGCGCGGCTGCGTGGCCGCGCGTCGCCAGTGCCGAAACCGTGCTGCGCATCGCCATGACGGCTGCCGATATTCCGCGCACGCTGGGCCAGCCCGATCAGGGTTTTGAAGGCAACCGCTTCACCGGCCTCACCATGTATGACGCGCTCACCGGCTGGGACCTGTCCTCGGCCGACAAGGCGAGCGTGGTGATCCCCGGCCTTGCCACCGAGTGGAAGGTCGACGATGCCGACAAGACCAAATGGACTTTCAAGCTGCGCTCCGGCGTCACCTTCCATGACGGCTCGCCGTTCAATGCGGACGCCGTGGTGTGGAACGTCGAGAAGGTGCTGAAGCAGGACGCGCCGCAATTCGACGCCAGCCAGGTCGGCGTCACGGCCTCGCGGATGCCGACGCTGGCGTCCGCGAAGAAGATCGACGACATGACGGTCGAGCTCACCACCAAGGAGCCCGATAGCTTCCTGCCGATCAACCTCACCAATCTCTTCATGGCGAGCCCGGCGAAGTGGCAGCATTTCTACGAGAAGGCGGAAGGCGCTGACGCCAAGGCCAAGTCGCAGGCCGCATGGACCGCGTTTGCGAAGGACGCCGCGGGCACCGGCCCGTGGAAGATGGCCGCGTTCACCCCGCGCGAGCGGCTGGAGCTGGTCAAGAATGCGAGCTACTGGAACAAGGACCGCGTGCCCAAGGTCGACAAGATGGTGCTGTTGCCGATGCCGGAGGCGAACGCGCGCACCGCGGCGCTGCTCTCCGGGCAGGTCGATTGGGTCGAGGCACCGGCGCCGGACGCTTTGCCCGAGCTCAAGCAGCGCGGCTTCAAGCTCTACGCCAACGAGCAGCCGCACGTCTGGCCGTGGCAGTTCTCGCGCGTCGAGGGCTCGCCCTGGAACGACATCCGCGTGCGTAAGGCAGCAAACCTCTGCGTCGATCGCGAAGGACTCAAGGACGGCCTGCTCGCGGGGCTGATGGTGCCCGCGACCGGCACCTTTGAGCCCGGCCATCCCTGGCGCGGCAAGCCGACCTTCGAGATCAAGTATGACAAGGCGGCTGCGCAGAAGCTGATGCAGGAGGCCGGTTTCGGCCCGAGCAAGAAGCTGACGGTGAAGACCCAGACCTCTGCCTCCGGCTCGGGCCAGATGCAGCCGCTGCCGATGAACGAATATCTCCAGCAGGCGCTGGCCGAATGCTATTTCGACGTGCAGCTCGACGTCATCGAGTGGAATACGCTGTTCACCAATTGGCGCCGCGGCGCCAAGGATCCCAGCGCCAACGGCTCGAACGCGACCAACGTCACCTACGCGGCGATGGATCCGTTCTTCGCGCTGGTGCGCTTCCTGCAATCGGGCATGGCTCCGCCGGTCTCGAACAATTGGGGTTTCATCAACAATCCCAATTTCGACGAGCTGGTGAAGAAGGCGCGGCAAACCTTCGATCCCGCCGCGCGTGACGCGGCGCTCGCCGAACTGCACGCGGCCTCCGTCGATGACGCAGCCTTCCTCTACGTCGCCCACGACGTTGGCCCCCGTGCCATCAGCCCGAAGGTGACAGGCATCGTGCAGCCAAAGAGCTGGTTCATCGACTTCTCGCTGGTGTCGATGCAGTAATTCTCTCAGCTTGCTCAGTGCACCCTCTCCCCTTGTGGGAGAGGGTGGCTTCGCAAAGCGAAGCCGGGTGAGGGGTCTCTCTCCGCGAATGCGGACCTCTCAACTGACGCAGTACATCCGCGGATAGATACCCCTCATCCGGCGCTTCGCGCCACCTTCTCCCACAAGGGGAGAAGGGAAGAAAAGAAACAACGTGCTCGCCTATATCGCCAGACGCATCGTCTACGTCGTCCCGATCGTCATCAGCGTCGCGCTGGTGTGTTTTCTGCTCGTGCACATCACGCCGGGCGATCCGCTGGTGGCCGTGCTGCCGGCTGACGCCTCGCAGGAGCTCGCCGCGCAGCTCCGCACCGCCTATGGTTTCGACCGCCCGCTGCCGGTGCAGTTCGGGCTTTGGCTGCTCCGCGCACTTCATGGCGATCTCGGCAATTCCATCGCCACGGGCCGCCCGGTGCTGGCCGAGGTCATGCGCGCGGTCAGCAACACGGTCACGCTGGCGATTGCGGCGGCGATCATCGGCTTCACCATGGGCATCCTGCTCGGCCTGATCGCCGGCTATTTCCGCGAGACCTGGATCGACAAGCTGGCGACATCCTTTGCCATCGCCGGCGTTTCGGTGCCGCATTACTGGCTTGGCATGGTGCTCGTCATCATCTTCTCGGTTCAGCTGAACTGGCTGCCCGCCGTCGGCGCCGGACCCGGCGGCTCGGCCGCCTGGGCCTGGGACTGGGCGCATTTGCAATATCTCGTGCTGCCGGCGATCACGACCTCGGTGATCCCGATGGGCATCGTCACCCGCACGGTGCGCGCGCTGACCGGCGACATTCTCAGCCAGGACTTCGTCGAGGCGCTGCGTGCAAAAGGCCTGCACGAGCGCGGGGTGTTCCGCCACGTCATCAAGAACGCCGCGCCCACCGCGCTCGCCGTGATGGGACTTCAGCTCGGTTACATGCTTGGCGGCTCGATCCTGATCGAGACCGTGTTCTCCTGGCCGGGCTCGGGCTTCCTGCTCAACTCCGCGATCTTCCAGCGCGACCTGCCGCTGCTCCAGGGCACGATCCTGATCCTGGCGCTGTTCTTCGTCTTCCTCAATCTGCTGGTCGACATCGCGCAAGCCGCGATCGACCCGCGCATCAAGCGGGGCTAGCGATGAGCGAGCTTCCGTTGTCCGTCACCTCCGACGCCGCGCTTCAGTCCGCGCCCGCGACCAAGGCGCGCGGCTATTGGGCGACCGTCGGCCGCCGTATCCGGCGCGACAAGGTCAGCATGGTCTGCGCGCTGGTGCTGCTGCTGATCTTCCTGTCCGCGATCGTTGCGCCGTGGCTCGGTCTGGAAGATCCGTACAAAGGTTCGATGATCCGGCGCCTGCGCCACATTGGCACATCAGGCTACCCGCTCGGCACCGACGAGCTCGGCCGCGACATGCTGGCGCGGCTGATCTATGGCGGGCGGCTGTCGCTTCTCATCGGCATTCTGCCTGTGATCCTCGCCTTCTGCATCGGCACGTCGCTCGGCCTAGTTGCCGGCTATGTCGGCGGCAAGCTCAACACCGCGATCATGCGCACCATCGACGTGTTTTACGCGTTTCCGTCTGTGCTGCTGGCGATCGCGATCTCCGGCGCGCTGGGCGCGGGCATCCTCAATTCCATCGTGTCGTTGACCGTCGTGTTCGTGCCGCAGATCACCCGCGTCGCCGAAAGCGTCACGACGGGCGTGCGCAACATGGACTTCGTCGACGCCGCGCGCGCCTCCGGTGCCGGTCCCTTCACCATCATGCGCGTGCACATTCTCGGCAACGTGCTCGGTTCGATCTTCGTCTATGCCACCAGCCTGATCTCGGTTTCGATGATCCTCGCGGCAGGCCTGTCCTTCCTTGGACTCGGCACTAAGCCGCCGGAGCCGGAATGGGGCCTGATGCTGAACACCTTGCGGACCGCGATCTACGTCAACCCCTGGGTCGCTGCGCTCCCCGGTGCAATGATCTTCGCGGTCTCGATCTGCTTCAACCTGCTCTCGGACGGCCTGCGTAGCGCCATGGACATCAGGAACTAGCCATGAGCGAAACCAACCTCTCTGTCGCAATGCTGGAGCCGATCGAAGACCTCGGCGGCGTCGCCCAGCCGCTGCTCCAGGTCAACGGCCTGACCAAGCATTTCCCGGTGCGCGGCGGATTGTTCGCCGCAAAGCGCACCGTGCGTGCCGTCGACAATGTCTCCTTCTCCGTCGCCAAGGGCGAGACCGTCGGGATCGTCGGCGAATCCGGTTGCGGAAAGTCGACCACCGCGCGGCTGCTCATGCACCTGATGCCGCGCGATACCGGCGACATCATTTATGACGGCATGAGCGTCGGCCAGTCGCTCTCCTTGCGCGAGCTGCGCCGCGGCATGCAGATGGTGTTCCAGGATTCCTACGCTTCGCTCAACCCGCGCCTGACGATCGAGGAATCGATCGCCTTCGGCCCGAAGGTGCATGGCATGGCCGACGGCGCTGCGCGCGCGCTGGCGCGCGAGCTGCTGGGCAAGGTGGGCCTGGTTCCTGCAAATTTCGCCAACCGCTACCCCCACGAGATCTCCGGCGGCCAGCGCCAGCGCGTCAACATCGCGCGCGCGCTGGCGCTCTCGCCGCGGCTGGTGATCCTCGACGAAGCGGTCTCCGCGCTCGACAAATCCGTCGAGGCGCAGGTGCTCAATTTGCTTGCCGATCTCAAGAGCGAGTTCGGCCTGACCTATCTCTTCATCAGTCACGATCTCAACGTCGTGCGCTACATCAGCGATCGCGTGCTGGTGATGTATCTCGGCGAAGTGGTCGAACTCGGCCCGGTCGACCAGGTCTGGGACCAGCCGGCGCATCCCTATACGCGCGCACTCCTTGCCGCGATGCCGTCCTCGGATCCGGACCGTCGCACCGAGACGCCGCCGATCACGGGCGATCCGCCCAATCCGATCGATCCGCCCTCGGGCTGCCGCTTCCACACCCGTTGCCCGTTTGCGGAGCCGCTCTGCGCAAATGCGACACCAAAACTCACCGCGCTCGATAGAATGGGCCACGAGGCCGCGTGCTACATGGCGATCCCGGGTTCAGGCCATAGCCGCGCGCCGAAGGAGGAAACCGTATGACGAGACCGACGACAAAAGAGATCAAGGCGACGGCACAGGTCGCCGGCGTTCCCGTCGACGACGAGATTGCGACGCGCATCTCCAATTCCATCGGACCGGCCTTCGAGGGCTTTGCGGCCATTGCCGGCACGTTGCCGTTCGATCTCGAGCCCGCGCTCTATCCGATCGCGCAGACTGCGAAGCTCTCGAAATGAGCGCCGAGCCCGCATTGATGACGCTCACCGAGGCCGCGCGCGCGATCGCGATGAAGCAGGTGTCCTCGCATGAGGTGACGCGCGCGCTGCTGCATCGTATCGCGCAGTGGCAGCCGCACCTCAACGCCTTCATGTCGATCGAGGCAGAGGCGGCGCTGAAGGCCGCCGATGCCGCCGACGCCGAACTCGCCAAGGGGGAAGTCCGCGGTCCGCTGCACGGCGTGCCGCTCGCGCACAAGGATATGTATTACGACGCAGGCCACGTCGCGACCTGCGGCTCGCTGATCCGCCGCGATTTCGTTCCGACAGTGACCTCCACCGCCTTGCAGCGGCTGAAGGACGCCGGCCAGGTTCGGCTCGGCACGTTGCATCTCGCCGAATTTGCCTATGGCCCGACCGGCCATAACGCCCATTACGGCCCTGTTCGGAATCCCTGGAACGTGGCGCACATCACCGGCGGCTCGTCCTCGGGTTCGGGCTCGGCGGTCGCGGCGCGACTGACCTATGCCGCGCTCGGCTCCGACACCGGCGGCTCGATCCGCATGCCCGCGCATTTCTGCGGCGTCACGGGATTGAAGACCACCGTCGGCCGGGTCAGCCGCGCCGGTGCGATGCCGCTGTCGCAGTCGCTCGACACGGTCGGCCCGCTCGCCCGCACGGCCGAGGATTGCGCGCTGCTGCTGGCCCTGATGGCCGGTCCCGATCCCGAGGATTCGACTGCGAGCCACGAGCCGCTGTCTGACTATGTCGGCGCGACCAGGGGCTCGCTGAAGGGCCTCAAGGTCGGCGTCCCCTCGTCCTTCTATGTCGACGATCTCGACGGCGAGGTCGCGCGCGTGCTGGACGAAACCATCGCGGTGCTCAAGCGTGAGGGCGCCGACATCGTCACGGTCGAGCTGCCCGATCAGCGGCAATTGTCCGCGGCAAGCCAGCTCGTGCTTGCGGCCGAAGCCGCCGCCTTCCACAAGCGCTGGATGATCGAGCGGCCGCAGGATTACGGCCCGCAGGTGTTGATGCGGCTCCAGAACGGCCTTGCGGTCCCCGCCATCACCTACCTCGAGGCGATGCGCTGGCGCGGGCCGGCACTGGCCGCGCACAACACTGCGACATCAGGTGTCGACGCGATCATCGCGCCGGCGTCTCCGGTGCCGGCGCCGACGATCGAGGAGAGCGACGTCGGCGGCGGGCCGAACGCGCCGGCGCTGTTGCAGCGGCTGACGCTGTTCACCCGTCCGGTGAATTACCTTGGCCTGCCGTCGCTCACGGTGCCCTCGGGCTTCACCAAAAATGGTCTTCCGATCGGCATGCAGCTGATCGGCCGCTCGTTCGATGAAGCGACGCTGCTCACCATCGGCGCCGCATTCCAGCGCGCCACCGATTATCACGACAGGCTGCCGAAACTTCCGTCATGACAAAGCTCGTCGAGATCTCAGGCCTGAACATCCGCTTCACCGGCGAGCGCACGGTCTATGCCGTGAACGATCTCAGCCTTTCGCTCGGCGACGGCGAGGTACTCGGCCTGCTCGGAGAGTCCGGCTCGGGCAAGAGCGTGACCTTGCGTGCACTGATGCGGCTGTTGCCGAAGAAGCGCACGCAGATCACGGGCAAGGTCAACGTCATGGGCCGCGACGTGCTCGCGATGAACGAGGAGCAGCTGTCGTCGTTCCGCGGCCAGACCGTGTCGATGATCTTTCAGGAGCCGGCGCTCGCGCTCGATCCGGTCTACACCATCGGCGCGCAGATCGCCGAAAGCGTGGTGCGTCACGAAGGCAAGTCCTATGCGGAGGGCAGGGCGCGCGCACTCGAAATGCTCGATGTCGTGCGCATTCCTTCCGCAAAACGCCGGCTCGATGCCTATCCGCACGAGATGTCCGGCGGCATGCGTCAGCGCGCGATGATCGCGCTGGCGCTCGCCTGCCGGCCGAAGATCCTGCTCGCGGACGAGCCGACCACGGCGCTCGATGCCACCGTGCAAATCCAGATCCTGCTGCTGCTGCGCGAGCTGCAGCGCGAGTTCGGCATGTCCGTCATCTTCGTCACCCACGACATCGGCGTCGCCATCGAGATCTGCGACCGGGTCGCTGTGATGTATGCCGGCCAGATCGTGGAGCAGGGCACGCTTCGCGACATCGTCCGCTCACCGGTGCATCCCTACGCCAAGGGCCTGCTCGCCTCGACCGTCCACGGGGCCAAGCGGGGACAGCGGCTCGAGACCATCCCCGGCACCCCGCCGTCGCTTGGCGAGAGGCCGCACAACTGCTCCTTTGCGCCCCGCTGCGCCGCTGCCCAGCCGCGCTGCCTGGAGCAATTGCCTGGGAATGTGGAGGTCGGGCTGGGCAGGGCAGCACGGTGCGTGCTGGCAGAGCCGGTCACCGCGCTGTCATGATCTTTGGACCGCCAGCGGGGAACGGGGGGAACAGCATTCAGACCTCGTTCATCCCGGTTCCGCTTCCATGGAACCGTTCACGGAGAGGGACCTCACTTATGTACATTTCCAATGAAGGCCTGCTTGTCATCCTGTTCGTCGGCCTCGTGGCTGGCTGGTTGGCCGGCAAGGTGGTGCGCGGAACCGGGTTCGGCATCATCGGCGACATCGTGGTCGGCATCGCCGGCGCGCTGGTGGCAAGCTTCCTGTTTCCGAAGCTCGGCATTCACATCGGCACCGGACTGATATCGGAGATCGTCTATTCCGCGATCGGCGCGGTCATCCTGCTGCTAGTGGTGCGGCTGGTCCGCGGCGGCGGCCGATTCTAATGGCGCCCGAGTTCAATTGATCGAACTTTTGACCTCTCCCCGCCCGGGGAGAGGTGACATGTCTGCAAGAAAAAGCCGCAAGATCGTGAGATTCCGGACTTGCGTGCAAGGTCGGTCGAGGGTGATGTGGGCTATAGGGGTCCCGGGTGTTCGACTGCGTTGGGCGATGAGCGCAAACGCGATGTTAATCCGGGTCAATTACTCCTGAATTTGCCTTTGAAATCAGGGGCTTTGGCCCCTACCCGAAAGAGATCAGACTGATGGCAGCCGTTCCCGGCGTCCGCCGCTCAGAGCTCGGTGATGCGCTGCGCGCCTGTCGCACGGCGTTTGTCGGCGTCGGCTTGATGAGCTGCATGATCAACCTGCTCTATCTGACCGGGTCGATCTTCATGCTGGAGGTCTACGACCGGGTGCTGCCGAGCCGCAGCATTCCGACCCTGGTCGGCCTGATCGTCCTCGCCAGTTTCCTCTACATGGCGCAGGGCGTGCTGGACATGATCCGCAACCGGATCCTGGGCCGGGTCGGCACCGCGCTGGACGAAGCCCTGAACAAGCGGGTGTTCGACACCATCGTCCGCCTGCCGCTGCTGGTCGGCAGCCGCAACGAGGGGCTTCAGCCGCTGCGCGATCTCGACAATGTCCGCTCCTTTCTTGGCGGCATGGGCCCGAGCGCGTTCTTCGATCTGCCCTGGCTGCCGCTCTATCTCGCCATCTGCTTCGCCTTCCACGTCATGATCGGCGTCACCGCGCTGGTCGGCGCCGTCATCCTGGTCGGATTGACGCTGGTCACCGAGTTCATGTCCCGCCAGCCGGCGAAAGACGCGATGGGGCTTGCCGCCCAGCGCAACGATCTCGCCCAGGCCAGCCGCCGCAATGCCGAAGTCATGGTGTCGATGGGCATGGCCGGCCGGATGAACGCGCGCTGGAGCGAGGCCAACGAAAAATATCTCGACGGCAACCAGCGTGCGAGCGATGTCGCCGGCGGTCTCGGCGCGGTCGCAAAAGTGCTGCGCATGATGCTGCAATCGGCCGTGCTCGCGGTCGGCGCCTATCTCGTCATCCACCAGGAAGCGACCGCCGGCATCATCATCGCCGGCTCGATCCTGTCGGCCCGTGCGCTCGCGCCGGTCGATCTTGCCATCGCGCACTGGAAATCCTTTGTCGCGGCACGCCAGAGCTGGCACCGCTTGACCCGCCTTCTGGAGCAGATGCCGGCGCAGACGATGCCGACCCAGTTGCAGGCGCCCACCAGCCGCCTCTCGGTCGAAGGCATCGCCATGGTGCCGCCGGGCGACCAGCGCCTCATCGTGCAGGACGTCACCTTTGCGCTCGAAGCCGGCAACGGCCTCGGCGTGATCGGACCGAGCGGCTCCGGCAAGTCGTCGCTGATCCGCGCGCTGGTCGGCGTCTGGCAACCGGTTCGCGGCAAGGTGCGGCTCGACGGCGCGGCGCTCGACCAATGGGCGTCCGACATGCTCGGCCGCCATATCGGCTACCTGCCGCAGGACGTCGAATTGTTCGGCGGCACCATCGCGCAGAACATCAGCCGGTTCGATCCCGAGGCCACCTCCGACGGCATCATCGCCGCCGCCAAGGAGGCCGGCGTGCACGAGATGATCATCAAGATGCGCGAGGGCTACAACACCCAGGTCGGCGAGCAGGGCACGGCGCTCTCCGCGGGCCAGGCGCAGCGCGTGGCGCTGGCGCGCGCTCTCTATGGCAACCCGTTCCTGATCGTGCTCGACGAGCCCAATTCCAATCTCGACACCGAAGGCGACGAAGCGCTGACCCGCGCCATCCGTGCGGCACGCGAGCGCGGCGCCATCGTCATCGTGGTGGCGCACCGTCCGATCGGCGTGGAAGCGGTCGACCAGATCCTGGTGCTGCGCGACGGCCGCATGCAGGCCTTCGGGCCGAAGGAGCAGGTGCTCGCCCAGGTGCTCCAGCCGCGCGTGACACCGCCGGCGCCGATCAAGATCGTCAGCGAAGGCGGAGCCAAGGCATGAGCACGATGGCGCTCGGCGGCGCGAAGCCCGCCGCGAAGCGGACCGTACGGCAGTCGATCCGGTTCCACCTGATGCTCGGGCTTGGGATCGTGCTGGTCCTCCTGGTCGGCCTCGGCGGCTGGGCTTCGACGGTGCAGATTTCCGGCGCGCTGATCGCGCCGGGTCAGATCGTGGTCGAATCCAACGTCAAGAAGGTCCAGCATCCGACCGGCGGCGTCGTCGGCGAGCTGCGCGCGCGCGATGGCGACGTGGTCAAGGCCGGCGACATCGTGGTGCGGCTCGACGACACCGTCACCAAGGCCAACCTCGCCATCGTCACCAAGAATCTCGATGCGGCGCAGGCGCGTGCGGCGCGGCTCCAGGCCGAGCAGCGCGGGATCGACAGGATCGACTACCCGCAAGCGCTGCTCGATCGCAGCAACGATCCCGACGTCAAGGCGCTGCTCTCCGCCGAAACCAAGCTGTTCGACGTCCGCGTCAACGGACGCGCCGGCCAGAAGGCGCAGCTGCGCGAGCGCATCCAGCAGCTCAACGAGGAGATCGAGGGCCTCTCCGCGCAGGAGCGGGCCAAGGACAGGGAAATCTCACTGGTGCAGCAGGAGCTCGTGGGTGTCCGCGATCTCTATGACAAGCATCTGGTGCAGATCTCCCGCCTGACCACGCTCGAACGCGATAGCGCCCGTCTCAACGGCGAGCGTGCGCAATACATCGCCTCGCGCGCGCAGGCCAAGGGCAAGATCACTGAGACCGAGCTGCAGATCATCCAGGTCGACAAGGACATGGTCAGCGAGGTCTCCAAGGATCTGCGCGAGACCAACGACAAGATCGGCGAAATGATCGAGCGCAAGGTCGCCGCCGAGGACCAGCTTCGCCGCGTCGACATCCGCGCGCCGCAGGACGGCATGGTGCTGCAATCGACGGTGCATACCGTTGGTGGCGTCATCACCGCCGGCGACGCCCTCATGCTGATCGTGCCGCAGGCCGACGATCTCCAGGTCGAAGCCAAGGTCAATCCGGTCGATATCGATAAGCTCCAGATCGGCCAGAAGACGCTGCTGCGCCTGTCCGCCTTCAACCAGCGCACCACGCCGGAGCTCAACGGTGTCGTCAGCCGCGTCTCGCCCGACGTCACCACCGATCAGCGCACCGGCCAGAGCTACTACACCATCCGCGTCTCGCTGTCCGCAGAAGAGGTCGCCAAGCTCGGTGACTCCAGGCTGATCCCCGGCATGCCGGCGGAAGCCTTCGTCCAGACCGGCGACCGCACCATGCTGTCCTATCTGATGAAGCCGCTGCACGACCAGTTCATGCGGGCGTTCCGCGAGAAGTGACGCGGGGAAGCGTCGCCTCCTTTCGTCATCGCTAGCGTAGCGAAGCAATCCAGGTTGCCTTCGCGGCGAGATTTCTGGATTGCTTCGCTACGCTCGCAATGACGGGGGGGGCTTCTTTCTTGCTTTAGTTTTCTTGCTATAGTTCGATTCAGCCCCAGCAACCCGGCATCGAACAATGCAATCCGTCCAATCCCCACCCTCCGTCGCCACCGAATCCTTTTCCGACGCCGGCCTCGCCGTCGCCCGCCTCGAAGAGATCTACGAGCGCAACACGAAGTTCCTGCGTGATCGGTTCGAAGCTTACGTCAACGGCGAGGCAATCACGACGCGGGTGCGGGCCTTCTATCCCTTCGTCCGTGTCACCACCGCGACGCATGCGCGGCTGGATTCGCGTCTCGCCTACGGCTTCGTCGCCCGGCCCGGTGTGCACGAGACCAGCGTCACGCGTCCGGATCTGTTCCGGACTTATCTGACCGAGCAGATCGGGCTGTTGATCCAGAACCACGGCGTCCCGGTCGAAATCGGCGAGTCCAGCGAACCGATCCCCGTTCACTTCGCCTATCGCCGCGACATCAACATCGAAGCCGCCATCACCACCAGCGAGAACTCGCCCGTGACGCGATCGCTGCGCGATGCCTTCGACGTGCCTGATCTGGCCACCATGGACGATGCCATCGCCGACGGCACTTTCGAGCTCCAGCCCGGCGCGCCCGAGCCGCTGTCCTTGTTTCGGGCGGCCCGCGTCGACTACTCGCTGCGCCGGCTCTACCACTACACGGGCACAGATCCAGAGCATTTCCAGAACTTCGTGATCTTCACCAACTACCAGTTCTACGTCGACGCCTTCGCGCAGCTCTGCCAGCAGCGGCTTCAGGCTGGCGAGGCCGGCCTCGATGCCTTCGTCGCTCCCGGCAACGTGATCACGCGCAGCGGCGGCGCGTCGACGGGCGTTGCGCCCGCGCGCGCGCCGCAGATGCCGGCCTTCCATTTGGTCACCCCCGGTTATCGCGGCATCACGCTGATCAACATCGGCACCGGTCCGTCCAACGCGCGTAATGTCACCGACCATGTTGCCGTGCTGCGGCCCCATGCCTGGCTGATGCTCGGCCATTGCGCGGGCCTGCGCAACACGCAGCGGCTCGGCGACTATGTGCTCGCCCACGGCTATGTGCGCGAGGACCATGTGCTTGATCGTGAGTTGCCGCTGTGGGTGCCGATCCCGGCGCTCGCGGAGATGCAGGTCGCGCTCGAGGAGGCGGTCGAGGACGTCACCGGGCTCGAGGGGTTCGAGCTCAAGCGCCTGATGCGTACCGGCACCGTCGCGAGCGTTGACAACCGCAATTGGGAGATCAGCGGTCCCGATGTCATTCGCCGCTTGTCGCAATCGCGCGCGGTTGCGCTCGACATGGAATCGGCCGCGATTGCCGCCAACGGCTACCGCTTTCGCGTCCCCTACGGCACGCTGCTGTGCGTCTCCGACAAGCCTCTGCACGGCGAGATCAAGCTCGCAGGCATGGCCAGCGAATTCTACCGCCGCCGCGTCGGCCAGCATCTCGAGATCGGCTTGAAGGCGCTGGAACGGCTTAAACAGCAGGAATCCGAGCGGTTGCATTCGCGAAAGCTCCGCAGTTTCGCTGAAGTCGCATTTCAGTAGGCCATGGATTGCCTTTGCTGCTGACAAGCAGCGGGATTTTCGGCATTTTCGGCGCGGGGTCGACCGGGACGACTTGATGCCACTCATGCGCGACAGGATCATTGGCCATGATCTCGAACGGCTCGCCTTTCGCTTCACCATGCTGAACGACGGCGAGGTCGTACACTGCCAGATCAGCGACGCCGCGATGGACGAGCTTGCGGGCATGCAGGGCACCGAAAGCAGCGCGCGGCAGGCCCAGTTCCTGTCGCTGCGCGAGACCATCGAGCGCCTCGCCTCAGACCTCTACGACGAGGCGCCGCGGGTCAGGGGTCATGTGGTGCGGATCTTTACGCGACATTTGCAGCGGTAGTGCCGCTCCGGGCTCTGCCGTCATGCTCCGGGGCAGTTCATCGGTTGGTCAAGATCTGGTCTTGCCGGGCTTACCTTCCCGCAACGTGCCCGGCGGGCTGAGGACCGCGTCTCTTGCATCAGCTGTCAAACATGATCACGCTGCGCAGCGTCTTGCCGGCTTTCATGTTGGCAAAGCCTTCGTTGATCTCGGAGAGCTTCAGCTTGGCCGAGATCCAGTCCTCCAGGTGCAGCCGGCCGCGCAGGTAGAAATCCACCAGCCGCGGCATGTCGACGCGAAAATGGTTCGAGCCCATCGATGAGCCCTGGATCCTGCGCTCGCGCAGGAAGTCGAAGCCATGCAGCTCGATCTTCTGGCCGAACGGAATCATGCCGACGATGGTGGCCGTGCCGCCGGAGGCAAGCATGCCGAAGGCCTGCTCCGCGGTCTCCTTGCGGCCGAGCACCTCGAACGAATGATGCACGCCGCCATTGGTGAGATCGCGCACCTGCTTCACGACGTCGCCGTCTGCCGGATTGATGATGTCGGTGGCGCCCAGCTTGGTCGCGAGCTCGAGCTTGGCCGGATTGGTGTCGATGGCAATGATGCGGCCGGCGCCGGCGATCTGCGCGCCGTTGATCGCAGCCATGCCGACACCGCCGCACCCGATTACGGCTACGGTCTCGCCGGCCGTCACCTTCGCCGTGTTCACGACCGCGCCGTAGCCGGTAATGACGCCGCAGCCGATCAGCGCCGCAAGATCGAGCGGCATCTCCTTGCGGATTTTGACGATCGCGTTCTCGTGCACCAGCATCTGCTCGGCGAAGGACGACAGGTTGAGAAACTGATGCAGCTTCTCCGAGCGTGCCCATTGCATCCGATTGGATGCCCCCGGCAGCAATTTCACCGTAGTGTCGGTGCAGAGCACCGTGCGGCCCGTGGTGCAATTGTCACAGGTGCCGCAGAACACCGAAAGACAGGTGACGACATGATCACCGGGCTTCACATAAGTCACGTCGGAGCCGACCTGCTCGACGACACCGGCCGACTCGTGCCCGAGCACCGCAGGCAGCGGATGTGGATACAGGCCTTCCATGAAGTGCAGATCGGAGTGGCAGAGACCTGCGACCGACGTCCGGATCAGGACCTCGCGCGGGCCGGGCTTCGGCAGGCTGACATCCTCGATGACCAGGGGCTTGTTGACTTCATGGAGGACGGCGGCCTTCATCGAGCACTCCCTATCGCTTTTTTTGCTTTGAACGCGGGTGCAGCCTACGCTGCCAGGACCAGTTCGCCAACCTCGCTCATGCCAGCATCACGGTCGCCGAGCAGCAGTGCGGCGATCTTCTGCTGCACGGCATTTTCCGTCAGCCGGAACGGATCGCTCGGCGATACCCGGTGATCGATCACCAGCCGCGACAACAACAGCCTTCGCGCATCGCCACGCATGTCGTGAATGCGATGTGCCTCCCAGGCGAGCGCGACGGCGCTGGCAACATGATAGAGCAGGCTGGTGGCACGGCGCGCATCGGCCTCATTGTCGGCCTTTCCCGCGACCTCGCGTGCGAAGCCGACCGCGCGATCGGTGAGAGTGTGAAGCCGGTCGCGCCAAGCCTGCGGCACCGAGGGGCTGTCATCGAGGCGGGCGTGCAGATCGGCTGCGAGCGCGGATTCGGCGCCGTGGCGACCGACGGCGCGCCTCAACGCATCGATCGCGACGATGTTGCCGGTGCCTTCCCAGACCGAGCCGAGATGCGCGTCGCGCAGCAGGCGGGCGGTCGCGAACTCCTCGATGTAACCGATGCCGCCGCGCATCTCGAGCGCATCGCCACAGACCTTTCGGGCATCGCGGGTCGCGCGGAATTTCAACGTTGGCGTCAAGATGCGCAGCAGTGCGGCCGCATCCTGGCTGCCGGCCTCGGCGCGGTCGAGCGCGTCCGCAGTGAGAAAGCTCATCGACAACGCCTGCTCGACCGGCAGCATGATCTTCAGTATCTGGCGCCGGCCCAGCGGCAGGTCGATGATGCGGTTGCCGAACACCACACGGTTTTTTGCCACCGTCATCGCGTCATGGTAGGCCCGCCGCATCAGCGCGGTGGATTTGACGCCATTTGACAGCCGCGACGAGTTCACCATCTCGGCCATCTGAACGAAGCCACGGTCGAGCTTGCCGACCGCATAGGCGATCGCGCCTTCGAGCTTGATTTCACCCGAGGCCATCGAGCGCGTGCCGAGCTTGTCCTTCAGACGCACGATCCGGTAGTGGTTCTGCGAACCGTCGTCGAGGAAGCGCGGCATCAGGAACAAACCGACTCCGCGCGTGCCGGGGCCGGCGCCCTCGGGGCGCGCCAGCAGCATCACGACTTTTGCGTCGGCGTTCGAGCAGAACCATTTCTCGCCAGTGAGGCGCCAATGGTCGCCTTCCTGCACGGCCGTCGTGGTCAGCGTGCCGACATCGGAGCCGCCTTCCTTCTCGGTCATGAACTGGCCGCCTTGGGTCAGCTTGCTCATGTCGGTCTGGGTCAGGCCGTCGAGATATTTCGCCTTCAGCGCCTCGCTGCCGAAATTCGCCAGCAGCTTGGCGCAGCCGTCGGTGACGTTGATCGGGCAGCCCATGCCGAATTCGGTCTGGTTGAACAGGAAGGTGAAGGCGTGCTTGGCGACGACGGGATACTTGTCCGGCCAGCCCATGATGCCCTTGCGGATCGAGAGCGCGTGGATGCCGAACTCGCCGAACGCTGCCTTCTCCAGCTCGCGATAGGCCGGGTGGTATTCGATCCACTGCAAATCGCGGCCGAACTTGTCGCGCTGGTGCAGCACCGGCGTGTGCCGGTCGGCGAGCCGCGCGCAATCGTCGAGATGTCCGCCGGCGAGTTCACCAAGGCGATCGAGATGCGGCTCGACGTGGCGGAATAGCGTCTCCGGCAGATGGATGCGCAGGAGATCGGTGAGGGCGTGGTCGGCGCGGTAGAAATTCATGCCGGTAGTGTCGGGAGCCAGCAGTCCGGATGGTGCGGCCGCGACCTGTTTTGCCTGCGCAGGGGCCGGCTTGTGCATGATCGTCCTCTTCGTTTCCGCCTTGCGGTCATTTTGCGCTGATTTGGCGCTTGCCGCTTGAGATGATGTCGATCATGCTCCAGTCGCGAAAGCGGATAAAGCCGCAAATTGTCAGGGAGGCATGATCGCCGCGTCGGAGCAATTCGCTCTGCGGAATTGTGATCCTCCCCGGGTGGTTGTCCGCGCGGACCGTGCATAGATCAGCGGCTTCCCGTCTTCGAGAGATCACGTCATGGAACACCCGAAATACAAGATCGCCCTCATCGTCGGCGCCGGCGAAGGCCTGAGCGCCTCGCTGGCGCGGCTGTTGTCCGCCCAGGGCATCCGCGTCGCACTGGCCGCGCGAAAAATCGAGAAGCTCGGCGCACTCTGCAGCGAGACCGGCGCCAAGGCCTATGCCTGCAACGCCACCGACCCTGATGAGGTCGAACGCCTGTTCGGCCTGGTCGAACGCGAGATCGGTACGCCCGATTTGGTCGTCTACAACGCGAGCGGCCGGGCGCGCGGGCCGTTCGTCGATCTCGTTCCGGCCGACGTGGCGCAGGCCATTGCGGTCAGCGCCTATGGCGGCTTCCTGGTGGCGCAGCAGGCGGCCAAGCGCATGCTGCCGAACCAGCACGGCGCGATCCTGTTCACCGGCGCTTCGGCAAGCGTCAAGGGCTATGCGCAGTCCGCGCCATTCGCGATGGGCAAGTTCGCACTGCGCGGGCTGGCGCAGAGCATGGCGCGCGAATTGTCGCCGCAAGGCATCCATGTCGCACATTTCGTGATCGATGGCGGCATCAGAAGCGCAGCGCGCACGGAAGCGCCGGAGAAGCCGGATTCGATGCTTGATCCCGATGCCATCGCGGAGAGCTACTGGAACGTGTTGCAGCAGCCGCGCAGCGCCTGGAGCTGGGAGCTGGAGCTGCGGCCCTGGGTCGAGAAGTTTTGAGGCAAGCTGCCGTAGGGTGGGCAAAGGCGCATAGCGCCGTCACCATCAACCACGAAACAGCAAATGGTGGGCACGCTTCGCTTTGCCCACCCTACAAGGGCGGGAATCATGAGCACGGAAATCACCATCGATACCGGCACCAACGAACTCCTCTGCGCGATCCGCGATCGCGTCGCATTGATCACGCTGAACCGGCCGGAGGCGCGCAACTCGCTGTCGGACGCGCTGACCCCGGCGCTACGCACCATGATCCGCTCCTGCGGCGAGAACCCCGATGTCGGCGCGCTGCTGATCACCGGCGCGGGCGAAGCGTTCTGCGCGGGCGGCAACGTCAAGGGCATGGGCGCGCATCGCGACCCGAAGAAGCTGGAAATGTCCTTTGACGACAAGGTCGCCGATCTCCAGGAGCGGCAGCGCCTGCTCACCGGCGCGCTGGTCTCGGTGCGCAAGCCGACCATCGCCGCGCTGCCGGGGCCGGCGGTCGGCGCGGGGCTCGCCATCGCCATGGCCTGCGACATCCGCATTGCCGCGCAATCGGCCTTCGTGGCTACCGGCTATGCGCGCATTGCGCTCAGCGGCGATTATGGCATCGCGTGGCTGTTGACGCGCCTCGTCGGCACCGCGCGGGCACGCGAGCTGCTGTTCACCGGCGATCGGGTCGATGCTGCCAGATGCGAGGCCATCGGCCTCGTCAACCGCGTGGTGCCCGACGACAAATTGCAGGCAGAGGCCTTTGCGCTGGCAAAATCCCTCGCTGAAGGTCCGCGCCTCGCGCTGCGCTACATGAAGGACAATCTCGACGAGGCCCTGCTGTTCGATTTCGAGACCGCGCGCGACCACGAAGCCGAACGTCTGGTCCGCCTGACCACGACCGCCGATCACAAGGAAGCGGTGCAGGCCTTCATCGAGAAGCGCCAGGCGGTATTCACGAGGAAGTAGGGAGCTGTAGCCCGGATGGAGCGAAGCGAAATCCGGGACGCTTCAGCTGAAGCCCGAAACCCGGATTGCGCTTCGCTCCATCCGGGCTACGAAGAATAAAAAAAGCCCGGCGCTGTTTGACCAGAGCCGGGCTCGAGTGGTGTCAGACCGAGGCTGAGGGGCTATCGGCCTGACGGGAAAGGGCAACGAGACGCCAACTCGCGCAGGGAATGTCCTTCGGTGCGACGGAAATCTCCTTGTCGAAGCGCACCAGCTTCCAGTCGTCAGGATGATTGACGAAGGCGAAGTCCGATTTGCGCGCGAGCGAGATCATGGCCGCGTTGGAGCGCAGCGTGTCGCCGAACATGTGGTCGGCGCCAAGCGCGGCCGCGCGGCATTCGAGATTCTTCATCAGCACGGTGGCGATGCCGTGGCCCTGCCAGCGGTCGGCAACCGACAGACCGAATTCAAGCGTCGCGGTTTCGGCATGCAGTGCGTAGCGCGCTTCGGCGACGATGGTCTCGAAGCCGTCGACCATCATGGTCGCCACCACGGTAAAACGCTCGCGCTCGCCGACCTGGAGGAATTCGTGCAGCAGGCCCTGCGGCAGTTCGCTGATCGCGCCGAAGAAGCGGTTGTAACGGGACCGCGTCGAGAGCGAGCGAAAATAGTGCTGGAGCTCCTCGGTGTCGCGCGGTTCGACGAAGCGAACGCGCAGCGCCTCGCCGTGTCGCGTGCGCAGCGTGTCCGAATACTGCTTCAGATCTTCCAGGCGAAGAGTGCTCATGACACGCGCCCCAAGGGGACCAAAGGGAAAGGGACCGCCGGCGCCCCCACAGTCAGGCGGCGCCGGCCTGGCGGCCAATCAGGCTCGCCAGAAGGGTTTGTCGGCCTCATAGGCCACATCGCTCCAGGACAGCCCGACGTCCTGGAGGTCACGCGCGGACCAGTTGGTGAGCTCACGCCGGGTCCGGTAGCGCTCGTGCCAGACGTGAAGGGTCTCGCCGATCTGGTGGATCAGCCCTGGCGCATGATGATTTGTCATCGAATTCTGGGTCAAAGTAGACATTGTCAGCTCCTGGAGCTAAGTTGACCCCTAATATCGGCTTCCGAGTGCACTGCGACAAACGACAATTTGTACTCTTTCGCATGAAATAACGTCATGTATCCTGCTGCCAGATGACTGCCAGATTGCCCTCCCTGAATGGATTGCGGGCCTTTGAGGCCGCCGCGCGCCATCTCAGCTTCACGCTGGCGGCGTCCGAGCTGAACGTGACCCAGACCGCGATCAGCCATCAGATCCGCAGGCTGGAGGAGGAGCTCGGCATCCGCCTGTTCGTCCGCCAGAACCGCGCGCTGGCGCTGACGGCCGAGGCGCGCGACTATCTGCCAGGCGTCCGCGCCGCCTTCAACGACCTTCGCCTTGCCACCGACCGGCTGCTGCGCAAGGACGACGACAAGGTGCTGACGGTCTCGACGCTGGCCTCGCTTGCCGCAAAATGGCTGCTGCCGCGGCTGACCGATTTCCAGGAGCACCATCCCGGCATCGACGTCCGCATCACCACCTCGACCAGCCTCGTCGACTTCCAGCGCGACAATGTCGATGCCGCGATCCGCTATGGCCGCGGCCAGTGGCCGGGCTTGCGCGCCGACTGGCTGATGGCCGACGAGCTGTTTCCGGTGTGCAGCCCGTCTCTTTTGCGCGGTGACAAGCCGTTGCGCTGTCCCGAGGACCTCAAGAGCCACATGCTGCTGCACACCTCCAACGCCAACAGCGACGACTGGCGGCTGTGGTTGACGGCGGCCGGTCTGCCGGCCGACATCGCCAGGCAGCCCGGCATCACCTTCGACATGATCTTCATGACCGTCCAGGCCGCGATCGACGGCATCGGCGTGGCGATGGGGCGGACCTCCTACGTCCAGGACGACATCGCCAAGGGCCGGCTCGTCGTTCCTTTCAAGATCGCGCTGCCGGCCGATGCCGGCTTCTACCTCGTCGCGCCGGAGGGCCGCCGCGAAGCGCCGAAGCTCGCCGCATTCCGCGACTGGATGATCGCCGCAACGCGGAATAAAGCCTGATATCGTGCCGGCGCATGTCCGGCCACCTGCTTCGCTACAACTCCACCACGACGTAATCGCTCTCGACCTTCACCGTGACAGTCTCGGCGACATACGGCCCCTTCACCACGCTCGCACCCGGCTCGACATGAGCCGGGTAGGCCTTCACGCGGAAGCGGCGGGGGTCGCAGTAAGACTGGCCGGTACGGATGTCGAACTCCCAGCCATGCCAGGGGCAGCGAATGATCTCGCCGAGCTTGGTATATTCGATCTCGCCCGGATCCTTCGATTGCGCGAGCCCGATCAAGGGTCCCTCGCACAGCGCCGCGCCCTGATGCGGGCAGCGGTTCATCAGGCCGAAATATTCACCCTTGATGTTGAAGATTGCGATCGGCCGTCCGTCGATCTCCAGAAATTTTCGCGTGCCGGGCGGAAGCTCATCGACCGCGGCAATCACATGCCGCGCCATCAAGCGATCCCGTACAGCTTCTTCGCATTGCCGAGATAGAACGCCTCGCGGTTGTCGTCACTGACGCCCGCGGGCAACACGCGCGACGGCTCGTCATAATCCCAATGGGGATAGTCGGTGGCGAACAGCAGCCGGTCCCAGCCGATCCACTTGATGACGTCGAACAGATCCTCGCGCCGCTCCGGATCCTCCATCGGCTGCGTCGTCCACCACACCTGCTCGCGGATATATTCCGACGGCGGCCGTTTGACATGCGGCACCTCGCTCCGCAGCCGCTGCCAGACTTTGTCGAGCCGCCACGCCAGCGACGGCGCCCAGCCGAAGCCGGCCTCGATCATCACCATCTTCAATTTCGGGAAGCGCTCGAACACGCCCTCCAAAACAAGGCTCGCCAGCGCCGATTGCTGGCATTGCGAGTGGCCGACCATCTCCTCGATGTAGTAGGAAGGCCAGCCCGACGGCGTGATCGGATTGCCGCCGAAGCCGAAGGCGTGGACGCCGACGGGAAGGCCGGCCTCTTCCGCGGCCTGATAGATCGGCCAGTAGCGGCGCTGGCCGAGCGGCTCGACATTGCGGCTGAGCAGCAGCACCTGGACGAAATTCTTGTCGCCGGCGCGCTCGCGGATTTCCGCGGCGGCCGACAGGCCGTCCTCATTGCCGACGACGATGGACGCCTTCAGCCGCTTGTCCTTGCTGGTCCATTTGTCGATCTGCCAGTCGTTGATCGCCGAGCACAAGGCGGCCGAGAGCTCGTGGTTGCGGATGCCCTGCCCGGTGTTGAGCGGATTGAGCACGCCGAGCTGAACGTTGTTGGGATCGAGCAGCTGCTTCTGCATGAAGGACAGCGAGGAGCCCTGCGGCCCGCCTTCCGGCGGATAGGCGTCGCGGCGCGAGGCGTTGGGTTGGGCCTTCGGATAGGGCGGACCTTCCATCATGCCCTGATAGGCATGGACGCCGTAGACTTCGAGATGATGCTGCCAGCGTTTGGCGAGGTAAGGATAGAGTTCGGCGCGGGTCGCGCGTGCCGGATGGATGTCGCAGTCCGCGATTGCGGTTTTGACGGTCAGTGGGGAAGCGGCTTCGGAGCTTTCGCGGAACTGAATATTCATCGCCTTGCCTCCTTTGGCAGCGGCTAAGTCAGGCGGGGATAGGTCGCATGCGGATTATCGATCATGATCTTGCGCACGAGATCGGGGGTGAGACCTGCGGGCAGCGCCTCCTGGCCGTCGAACTGCCAGTGCGGATAGTCGGTGGAGAATACGACCAATTCGTCCGACTGCATATGATCAAACAGGCGAATTAATGTCGTCTCGTCCGGCGGCGCATCGAATGGCTGTAACGAGAAGCGGATGTTGCTGCGCACAATGTCCAGCGGCGCGCGATCGACCCATGGCGTCTCCATCCGCACCCCACGCCAGAACTTGTGCAGGCGCCACAGAAATGGGGAGATCCAGGACACGCCAGATTCCAGCATCACCATCTTCAGTCGCGGATATTTGGCGAACACGCCCTCGACGATCAGGCTGGTGAGCTGGGTCTGGAACGCCTGGGCCTGACCGGCATAATCCTCGATGTGGTAGGAACCCCAGCCCACGGCGGTCGGCGGATTGTGATAGGCGGAACCGGCATGAATGCCGATCGGTAATTCCAGCCGTTCTGCCGCCTCATAGATCGGCCAGAGCGCGCGCTTTCCGAGCGGCGTATCGCCCATCACCAGCATCAGCACCTGCACGAAGCGGCGATCCGCCGCACAGCGCTCGATCTCGGCGACGGCCTTCTCGACGCTTTGGGTGGGGATCACGATCGAGCCGCGCAGCCGCGGGTCGCGATCGAGCCATTCCTTCACGAGCCAGACGTTCAGTGCGCGGCAGAAGGCGGCCTGCAGATCCTCGGAAAACACCATCTGCACGCCATAGAGCGGATTGCAGATGGCATGCGAGAGCTGAAAGGGATCGAGCACATGGCGCTGCATGTCCGCAAGGCTCTCGCCCGGCTTGCCGCTTTCGGGGCGCCAGTCGGGCCGCGCCGTGATCGGCGAGTTCTGCGGGTAGGATTGCGAGATGAGATCGACCATGCCGCGCGTCGTCACCTGATCGCGCCAATAGTCGTTCAGGTACGGCAGCAGGCTGGTCAGATGCGGCACGGCCGGATGCACATCGCAATCCACCCCGCCAGCGATCAGGGACGCCATGACGTGTCCTTCACGTTTCCTCGTCGCGTCTTCTCGCGGGCGGCGCTTGGCCGCTCCGCCTCTTGACTGCCATTCAAGCAGGCCTGCCCGTTGGCTGCAACTCGGCCAAGGCCGCTGTCATATGCTAGAAAGGCCGAGCTCGGTTGCGAAGGCATAAGGGGTCAAGGAATGAAAGAGCTCGTCGGCGTTGCGGAACAGGTCGCAGCGAAACTGATCGTGCGCAAACAGACAATTGCCGTGGCGGAATCCTCGACCGGCGGCCTGATCTCGGCCAGCCTTCTCGCGGTACCCGGCGCGTCCGCTTATTTCCTCGGCGGCGCCGTAGTCTACACCCGCGATGCCAGGCGCGTGCTGATGGATATTTCGGACGAAGGAATGAAGGGCTTTCGTTCCTCGTCGGAGCCCTACGCGCAACTGTTGGCCGAGCGGATGCGCAGCCGTTTCAACTGCGACTGGGGCCTGTCCGAGACCGGCGCGTCCGGTCCCACCGGCAATCGCTACGGCGATGCGGCGGGCCACAGCTGCATGGCGGTTGCCGGGCCCGCAGTTGAGGTGATGACACTGGAGACGTGCAGCAACGACCGCTTGGCCAATATGCAGATGTTTGCGGCGACAGCGCTGAAATTGCTGCTGAAGAATCTGGAGCAGTGACCTGGCGCGCCGTCGCAACGACGAACGCATCAATCGTCGAACATCTTCGGCGGCACGAACCCGCCGAACTCGCGTTCGATCAGCTCGGCGAGCTTGAGCGGCGTCCGGTCCTCGAGGAAGGGCCCGATGATCTGCACGCCGACCGGCAGCCCGTCCTTCGACAGGCCGAGTGGAACAGCCGTTGCCGGCAGGCCCGTCAGCGTGGCAATGCCGGGCCACGCAAGCTGGTCCGGATAGGCGTGGTCCTTGCCGTCGATATTGATCCGGCGCTTTTCCTGCTCCGGCGAATGATCATGCGGATAGGCCGGCGTGGGCATGATCGGACAGATCACCGCATCGAATGTCCTGAACAGGTGTCGCCATTGCGCGCGTAGGCCGGCGCGGGCGCCTTCGTCGAACACCCAGGCCTGATGCGTGCTGGTGATACCACGCAGCCGTTCGGCAGCGAGGCTCTTGTCGTCGGGCGAGAGCTGCGCTGCACCGGCACGCGCGCCCGCGAGATCGTCCGGCGGAAGGAAGGCGCCGAGGAAGCTCATCAGCATGCGCATGTAGAGGCGAGAGGCATCGGTGAAGTCGGGAAACAGAGGGCTTTCCCGCGTGATGCTTGCACCTGCGCCCGCCAATTGTTTCGCCAGCTTCTCGATCGTGCTGCGAATATCGGCATTCGCAGGCAGCAGCGGATGGCTGTCGATCACCAGCACGCGGAAATCCTTCAGCGCGCGGTGTCGCGCCTCCGGCAGCGCGAGCTTGTATCCGATGCCCAGGTCCAACGGATCGGGGCCTGCCATCACGTCCAGGAGCAGGGGCAGGTCGACTGCGCTCCGCGCCATCGGACCGATCACCGCCATGTCGCGCTCCATCGGGATGGCCGGAAAGGGCGGCGGCGTGTGGCCGCGCGTTGGACAGAGATTGTAGGTCGGCTTGTGCGCATAGACCCCGCAGTGGAAGGCGGGCACGCGCAGCGAGCCGCCGATGTCGGACCCGAGCGAGAGTGGTCCATAGCCCGTCGCGAGCGCCGCAGACGAGCCGCCCGACGAGCCACCCGGCGTGCGGCCGAGATCGAATGGATTGTTGGTCGTACCGTAGATCTCGTTGTAGCTCTGCCAATCAGCTAACCCTACGGGCACGTTGGTCTTGCCGAGGATAACGCCACCGGCCTCCTTCACCCGGGCGATCGACAGCGCATCCTCCGGCGGCCTGAAATCTTTCTGCGGCGTCCAGCCCCAGCTCGTGGGCAGGCCGGCGATGTTGAAGGATTCCTTGATCGTCATCGGCAGGCCGAGCAGCGGCTTGCGCTCGCCGCGCGCCAATGCGGCGTCCGCCTCGCGTGCGGCGTCCAGCGCGCGATCAAAATCCCGCACGCAGATCGCATTGACCTTGCCGTCGTGCCGTTCGATGCGATCGATCGCATCGCGGGTGAGCTCGACCGCGGAAACCTTCTTGGCGGTCAACGCGGCCGACAGTTCGACCGCGCTCTTGAAGCTCCATTCGGATTTGGCCATGGCGCATCTCCTGTTCTTCTTGTCGAACGATGATGCGCAGTTTGGCGGAAGGCCGCAACGGTTGTTTGATCGCGATTGCTGTGCCGCTAGCTGTCATCGCCCGGCTTGACCGGGCGATCCAGTACGCCGAGACGGCTGTGATTGAAACGATAGGCCGCGGCGTACTGGATGCCCCGCCTTCGCGGGGCATGACGCCAGGAGTGGAGGCCTACGCCGCTCCGATCAAAATCCCCACCGCCAGCACGATCGCGCCGCCGAGCACGATCTGGAACACGGCCTGGAGGAACGGCGTGTCCATGTAGCGCGCGCGGATGAAGGCGATCGCCCACAATTCGAAGAACACGACAATTCCGGCAATTCCGGTGGCGATCCAGAATGCGTTGGCCCAGCTGTCGGGCACGAGATAGGGCAGGGTGTGCCCAAGCCCGCCGAGCGTCGTCATCAAGCCGCAGGTGAGACCGCGCAGCCAGGGCGAACCACGTCCGGTTAGCGAGCCGTCGTCGGACAGCGCTTCCGCAAAACCCATGCTGATGCCGGCACCGATCGAGGCGGCGAGGCCGACCAGAAATGTTTGCCAATTCTGATGCGTGGCGAAGGCAGCCGCAAACAGCGGCGCCAGCGTCGAAACCGAGCCGTCCATCAGGCCGGCGAGACCTGGCTGCACATATTGCAGCACGAACATGCGCCGGTTGGTGCGGTCTTCCTCGGCGCGCACGTCTGAACTCAGGATCTGGTCTGTCAGCTTCGCCGCCACCTCTTCGTGGCCTTTCTCGGCTTCGGCCAGATCGCCGAGCAGGCGGCGCACGCCGACATCTTGCGCCTGTTCAGCGGCCTTCACGTAAAAGCGCTCGGCCTGCAATTCCATTGTCTCGACTTCCCTGCGGATGGTGTCGAGCGGCAGGTTTTTGGTGAGCCAGACCGGACGGCGGCGCAGGAAGCCTTTGACATCCTCGCGGCGGATCGGGGGCAAATGCGGACCGAAGCGCTGCTCGTACATTTCCAGCAGCATGTGGCGATGGCCGCGCTCTTCCTCGGCCATCTGCTCGAAGATCTTGGCGGAGTCCGGATAGCGCTCCTTCAGGTCTTCGGCGAAGCTCATGTAGATGCGGCTGTCCTCCTCCTCGGAGGAGATCGCGACCGCAAGCACCTCGCGTTCGGTCAGATCGGCAAAATTCTTCACGGCGGCCCTGTCTGATTAGTTTAGAACAATTCTAAACTATATAGGGCGCTTGGGTTCCCGGGTCAAACCACGCCGCGGCTCTTTGCTAGGAAATCGAGTAGCAGTCGGCTTACCTCGGCCGGCTGCTCCTGCTGCACCCAGTGACCGGCGCCGTCGACGAGGCGGCAGCCGAGCAGCTTCGTGCAGGCCCGCGCCTGCATGGCCTCGAACACGCCGGGACGCTGGTAGGTGCCCCAATCCTGCTTGCCCGAGATGAAGCAGGAGGGGACGTCGATGGTGCGGCCGGCTAGCAACTGGAGCTGGTTGTTGAACGCACCCGATGTGCCGCAGCGATACCATTGCAGGCCGCCCTGGAATCCAGTGCGGCCATATTCGGCGCTGTAGTAGCCGAGCTCGCGGTCGGGCAGCCATTGATTGGCGGCGATCGCGGACGGCGAGGGCATCTCCTTTGCGACCGTCTCGGCCATGGTCTCGTTCAGGTCCATCACATAATAGGTCGGCAGCTTCGCAAGCTCATTCGCCGACCAGGACTTCAGCGGATATGGCTTGTTGTCGGTCCAGTCCGCGCTCTTATGGTGATAGTAGGCCCGCAGGAAATCATGCACGCCCTGCGCCGCGCGGTGCATGTCGGCATTGGCCGGGCGTGTCGCATAGTACCACTGATAATGCTTGCGTGGACGCGGCAAGGCGGCGAGCTCGCGATGCACGGGGTCTTCGGACGGTGGCTTTGCCGGCGCGTCGATCGTGTTGAACGGCAGCGGCGGCGCTCCGCCGAACGGCGCGCTCATCATCGCCACCGAACGGAACACGTCGGGCCGCATCAGCGCGCACCAGGCCGCGACTGGGCTGCCGAAATCATGTCCGACCACATCGACCTGCCTGTACCCGAAAGCCGACACCAGCCCGAGCGCATCCCGCACCAGGTTGAAGAGCGAAAACGGCGCGAGGTCGCCGTCATACTCCGCACTCCATCCCGTCGTCCGGCCATAGCCGCGCTGGTCCGGGGCGATCACGTGATAGCCGGCCGAGCTGAGCGCCGGCATCACCTTGCGCCAGGAGAAGGCTAGCTCGGGAAAGCCGTGCAGCAGCAGGATGCAGGGCCGCCCCTTGGTCTCGAAGCCGGCCTCCAGCACATGCATGCGCAAGCCGTTGATATCGTCGACATAGCGTGAGCGGATGCCGGCGGGGAGAGGGATCTCGGGGAGGTCGGTCATTGCTTTCTCCACACGGGTGGAATCGTAGGGTGGGCAAAGGCGCGCTTCGCGCGCCGTGCCCATCATCATTCTATAACGCGTTTGGCATGGTGGGCACGCTTCGCTTTGCCCACCCTACGGGATATCGGCTAGATCACACCGCCGCGCAGACGAAGCCGCTGCCCTTGCGCCGGATCTTCCCCACCGAAGGCGAGGGGAAATGCGCGGTGCAGCACAGCGTGTCGGTGTCGCAATAGCGTTCCAGGAAGCTGCGGCGCGTTGCTGCCGCCCTGGCCTGATCGAGGTCGAACTTGACCGACAGCTCCGGATAGAGCGTCTGGATCGGCGAGTGCATGAGGTCGCCGGAGAACACAGCGTCGTCCTTGCCGTGTCCCATGGTGATGGCGATATGGCCCGGCGTGTGGCCCGGCGTCGGCAGAATACGAACGTGGTCGCCGATCTGGTGATCGTTGCCGACGAGCTCGTGGCGTTTGGCCTCGACCACCGGCAGCACGCTGTCCACGAAGGGCGGCACTTCTGCCTTCGCGTTCTGCTCGGTCCAATGATCGAATTCCTGCTTGGCGAAGACGTAGCGCGCGTTGGGGAAAGTCGGCACCCAGCGGCCGTTCTCCAGCCGCGTGTTCCAGCCGACGTGATCGACATGCAGATGCGTGCACATCACGAAGTCGATGTCGTCAGGCGAGAATCCGGCAGCGTTGAGTCCGCGCAGATAGGTGTCGTCGGTCTTCATGTTCCATTTCGGACGCTGCGGCCGCGGCTTGTCGTTGCCGATGCAGCTGTCGACCAGAATGGTGTGGTGCGGCGTCTTGATCACATAGGACTGGAAGCACAGCATCAACGTGTCGCTGTCATCCAGGGCTTTCGCCTGCCTCATCCACGCCCGGTTCTCAGCCAGCAGCTCCGGTGTCAGCCCCGGCAACATCTCCAGCGCCGGCACGAACGAGGTTTCCTGCTCGACGACGCGATGGATGGTGAGGTCGCCAACCGCGTATTTCAGGCTCATGCTCGCTTCCTTGCACTCAGCGTGCGTCACGCACGGATGGAATGACGATGTTGGAGAGGACGTCGATCGCGGCCAGCCCTTCCTTCGGCTGGCCGTATTGGGCAGCGGTGGTCATCATGACGAGATCAAGCTCGGGCACGATGAAAATGCGTTGTCCGCCCCAGCCGAAGGCGCCAACCCATTTGATTTCCCTCCCGCCGGCCAGCGAGCGGCCCATCCACCATTGATAGCCGTAGAACAGCGTGCCGCCGAAATAGCCGATCGCCTGGAAGCGCGGTGCGATCGATTGTGCAATCCAATCGGCCGAGACGATTTGTTGGCCGTTCCACTGGCCGCGATCGAGCACGAGCTGGCCGAGCTTGGCGGCATCTCGCGGACGCAAGCGCAGGCCGGCGGCCGCCGCGATCTTGCCGTTCTTCGGGTAGGCCTTCCACACGAAATCGGCGATCCCGAGCCGCTGGAACAGCGCCTCGCGCGCAAACGTCTCCAGCGGCTTGCCCGAGACGCGTTCAAGGATATTGCCGAGCAGTTCAGTCCCGCCGCCATTATAGGTCCAGAGCACATCCGGCGGCGCGGCGACCGGCCTTCCGAGCACATAATCAATCGGATCGGCTTCAAAGGTGAGATGCGGCTCGTCGTTGTTCGGATCGGTCCATGCCCGCGCCTCGTCCCATTTCATTCCCGAGGACATCGTCAGCAGATGGCGCAGCGTGATGGCCTCCCAGCCCGCCTGCTTCACCGCCTGATGGTCGGGGAAGAATTTGAGCACAGGTTCGTCGACGCCTTCGATCAGCTTGCGATCGATCGCGATACCGATGAGCAGCGAAACGACACTCTTCGATGCCGAACGCATGTCGTGCTTCGTCGTCGCGGTGAATTCGTGCTGGCCTTCCGGTTGTCCCCAGGGTTGATCGTAGCCGGCGAAGTATTGCTCGAAGACGAGCTTGCCGTGGCGCGCCACGACAACCGAATGAACCGAAGTCGCGCGTTGTTCGAGTCGTGCGGCGATCCCGCAAAGTTTTGCGCCGTCCATGCCGACGCTGTCGGGCGACGCAGTCGTCCAGCCGTCGTCGGTTGACGATGGCGGCTCGCAGGCGAGGTTTCGCTGTCCAGGCACCATGCCGTCGGCTTGCACGGAAGTGGTTGAGACGGTCAACGCGAGCATGAGGCTCGCGCCGAGAATGCTGAGGCGGGGGAAGCGATCGCGCATCATCCTTCTCCCCGCAGTCGCGATACTACGCCGCCGGCGGCACCGAGATCTTCACGGAGGGCCGCTCCAGCATCTTCTGGTGGAACGCGTCGAGCTTCGGATAGGCCTTGCGCCAGCCGCAATCGGCAAAGCGGAAGTCGGCATAGCCGAGCACGCAGACGAGGCCGATCTGCGAGATGTCGAAGGGGCCGTTCAGCACCTCGGGCATGTTCTCGAAGCGCGCCATTCCGGTCCAGGCCCGGTTCCAATGGTCGTCCGACCACGCCTGCCATTGCAGGCCCTGCGGCCGCACCATCTTCTCGTAGCGGCACAGCAGAATGGAATCGAGCATGCCGTTGATCAGGGCGTGATTGGTCTTGGCCTTCCAGCGCCGCGGACCGTAATCGGGGATCAGGCTGCCGCCGGCCATCTCGTTGAGATATTCGACGATGACGTAGGAGTCCAATATGACATCGCCGTCATTGGTGATCAGCACCGGCAGCTTCTTCAGCGGCGTGATCTTCGAATAGTCCTCGTTGGCCGTACCGGGCGCGACGGCTGCCGGCGTGAACTCGATCTTGTCGATCAGCCCGAGCTCGATTGCGGCGATGCGCACCTTGCGGGCGAAGGGCGAGGCGGGGGAGAAGGTGAGCTTCATGGCGAGTATCCAAAAAAATGAAAGTTTTAGTTCGTCATTGCGAGGAGCACTTGCGACGAAGCAATCCAGACTGTCTCCGCGGATGGATTACTGGATTGCTTCGCTTCGCTCGCAATGACGGGGAGAGGGCCACGGCTTACGCCGCGACGATCTCCTGGCGCTGCTCGCCGAGGCCCTCGATGCCGAGCGTGATGACGTCGCCGACATTGAGGAAGGTCGGCGGCTTCATGCCGAGGCCGACGCCGGGCGGGGTGCCCGTCGTGATGATGTCGCCCGGCAGCAGCGTCATGAACTGCGAGACATAGGAGATGCACTTGGCCATCGAGAAGATCATGGTCTTGGTCGAGCCGGTCTGGCGGCGCTGGCCGTTGACGTCGAGCCACATCGGCAGGTTCTGCACGTCCTTGATCTCGTCCTTGGTGGCGAGCCAGGGGCCGAGCGGGCCGAACGTGTCGTGCGACTTGCCCTTGGTCCACTGACCCAGGCGCTCGATCTGGAAGGCGCGCTCGGAGACGTCGTTGCAGACGCAGTAACCGGCGACGTGGTTGAGCGCGTCGGCTTCAGAGACGTATTTTGCGCGCGTGCCGATGATCGCGGCGATCTCGACCTCCCAGTCGAGCTTGGTCGAGCCGCGCGGCTTCTCGATGGCGTCGTTCGGGCCGGACAGCGAGGTGTTGGCCTTCATGAAAATGATCGGCTCGCTCGGGATCTCCGCGCCGGTCTCCTTGGCGTGGTCGCTGTAGTTGAGGCCGATCGCCACGAATTTCGACATGCCGGTGACGGGGGCGCCGAACCGCGGCTTACCGGAGACGGCGGGCAGCGAGGCGGGATCGAGCGCCGCCAGCTTCTTCAGGCTCTCGGGCGAATAGGCCTCGCCGGTCAGGTCCTTCACATGCGCCGACAGGTCCCGCAACTGGCCGGATTTGTCGATCAGGCCGGGCTTTTCCGCACCCTTCTCGCCATAACGAACAAGCTTCATTCTCGTTTCTCCCTGGAATGGACCGATCGGTTGAACAGCTTCATGGAACAGGGCGGCGGGAAATTCAACCGCTCATAGAGGGGCGCATTGCAGCCCTCTCAATTCGGGAGGTTCGTCCGGGGCACGAGACTAGGCCAGCGCCTCGAACCTGAATGCGTCCCTGTCCCGCTTGATATGCCCGGCCGAAAAATGCCCGCCGATCACCAGCGTCGGGGTGTCGGCAAACCGGCCGAACAATTCGCGCCGCGTCGTAGCCGATTGGCTTTGGTCGGAATCCGCGGTCGAGGACCAGCCGAGATGCGCCATCTGGCAGGGATGATGGGCGACGTCGCCCGTCAGCAGTCCCTGCTCGCCTCCCGACTGGATCAGAATGCTCATATGCCCGGGGCTGTGGCCGGGGGTTGGGATCATGCTGATCTCGTCGCTGAGCCGGTGGTCGCTCGCGACCAACTCGGCCCGGTCTGCATCGACGATCGGCTCCACGGAATCGCCAAACACGGCCTGCTTGTCCGGCTCGGTGGAATGGTCGCGCCAATGCTCATACTCGGTCTTGCCGAAGACATAGCGCGCGTTGGGGAAGGTCGGCACCCATTTGCCGTCGACCCATTTCGTGTTCCAGCCGACATGGTCGACATGAAGATGCGTGCACAGCACGGTATCGATGCTGTCAGGGGGAAAGCCCGCCGCAATCATCGTCTCCAGGAACGGCGTGGTGCGATTGTTCCAGGTCGGGACGTTGCGGCCCTGCTTGTCGTTGCCAAGCCCGGTATCGACAACGATGCGGCGCGTCGGCGTCTCCACCACCAGCGAATGGATTGACATTTTCAGCCGGCCCTCTTCGGTGGCGAAATGCGGGATCAGCCAGGGCAGCTTCTGGATTTCTGCATTGCTCGCCAAGGGCAGAATGAAGCGGGTCGAGCCGACCGTCTCCAATTCCACGACCTCAGTGATTTTGACCCTGCCGACCTTCCACTGCATCCGGCGCATCCTCATGTTCTTGCTTTGGCGGGGAACATGCGCAGTTTCGCTGTCAGGCGCAATGGATCATCTGACGCGGTGCGGCGTTATCGCGGGAACCCAGGGAAAGACAAAGGGCCAGCCATGCCAGAGCTTGCGATTTCCGCGGAGAAGGTCGCCTTCATCATCGAAAAGGCGCGTGAATTCGACGTCAAGCAGGCGGATTCCGATCCGGATTCCGGCTCGAACGCGACTGATGACGATGCGGTCGACGTCCTCGAGGATGACGGCTCCGATCCGGTCGTCAACGAGCTCGGAAGTTTCATCGTGGCCATGAACGAGGACGAGCAGATCGATCTCGTCACACTGACCTGGCTCGGCCGCGGCGACGGCACGATCGACGATTGGGACGATTTGCGCGCACGCGCGGTGGAGGCGCGCGCCGAGTATCGCAGTCCCCGGCGC
The DNA here is from genome assembly GCF_040548605.1 of Bradyrhizobium sp. JR4.1. Classification (NCBI taxonomy): domain Bacteria; kingdom Pseudomonadati; phylum Pseudomonadota; class Alphaproteobacteria; order Hyphomicrobiales; family Nitrobacteraceae; genus Bradyrhizobium; species Bradyrhizobium sp. JR4.1. Next base: position 274,998 of record NZ_JBEPRY010000002.1, on the reverse strand, counting down.
GAGACGGCGCATTATCTGCTCGGTGAGCCGATGCTGGGCGATCTGCTCGCCGACGGGCTCGACGAATTCGGCGTCGACTGGACCGACGGAAACCCAGTCGCCGATTCATCCAGTCCGAGCCAGCGGGACGAAGACGAGCCCACCAAGCAACAGCGGTGATTCCGGCCGATATCAGCGCGCGCAGTCAACGACCACGGTGCCGAGCTTGTCGCCTTTCTCGACGGCGATATGGGCCTGCGCCGTCTCCGACAGCGCAAACTGCGCCGCGACATTGTGGATTCGCGGCCCCGCCGCCAGCCATTTCGAGATGTCGGCCTGCGCCGCCGCAAGCAGCGCCGGCGGCAGCGCGAACAAGACGAGCGAGCGGAGCGTGATGCACTTTTCCATCAACTCGCGTAGCGGCACGGTCGGCGTGCGGTTGCCATTCGTGGCGTAGACCGCGATGGTCGAATTCATGGCCATCAACTTCAGCGTCGTCGCAATGTTGCCGCCGAAATCGACATCGACCAAGTGGTCGACCCCGCGTCCGCCGGTGAAGGCCATCGCCTTGGCAACGACATCTTCGTCCCTGTAATTGACCACGAGATCGGCACCGGCTTGTCGCGCCTGCTCGCCTTTCATCGCCGAGCTGACGGTCGCGATCACCTGCGCGCCGCCCCATTTCGCGAGTTGCACGGCGTAATGCCCGACGGCACCCGCGCCGCCGGTGACCAGCACGGTCTTGCCGACGATCGGCCCGTCCGCAAACAGGGAGCACCACGCCGTCATTGCGGGAATGCCCAGCGTCGCGCCTTCCGCAAAAGAGAGATTGTCCGGCAGCGGCGTCACCAGGTGCTCGGCAAGCGCGATATGTTCGGCCGCGGTGCCAAAGGCGCGGCCGTTGCGCTGGCCGTTGAACAGCCAGACCCTGTCGCCGATCTTGAACCCCGTCGCGCCATCGCCGATCTGGTCGATAAAGCCCGCGCCATCGCTGTTCGGAATGACACGCGAAAATTCCTTCGCGCGATAGCTGCCCCCGCGCCGGCCGACATCGGCCGGATTGACGCCGGAGGCTTCCAGTCGAACACGAACTTCGCCTGGACCTGCGACCGGCGTCGCCATCTCACCATAGGTGAGGACGTCCGCCGCCGGTCCTGTCTCCTCGTACCAGACTGCTCTCACAGCGTTCCTGGGAATGCACCGCCATCGAGCAGAAGGTTCTGCCCGGTGATGAAGCCCGCCTTGGCGCCGCACAGGAAGGCGCAGGCGTAGCCGAACTCGTCGGGGTCGCCGAAGCGGCCCGCGGGATTGAGCTTGGCGCGCTCGGCCAGAACCTGGTCCGGCGTGATGCCGCGCTTCTCGGATTCGCCTTTCGCGGTGCTGCGCAGGCGGTCGGTCTCGAACGGGCCCGGCAGCAGGCCGTTGATGGTGACGTTGTTGATCACGGTCTTGCGCGACAGGCCGGCAATGAAGCCGGTGAGGCCGGCGCGCGCTCCGTTGGAGAGACCGAGAATGTCGATCGGCGCCTTCACCGCGGCCGAGGTGATGTTGACGATGCGGCCGAATTTGCGCGTCATCATGCCGTCCACGGTCGATTTGATCAGCTCGATCGGGGTCAGCATGTTGGCGTCGATCGCCTTGATCCAGTCGTCGCGGGTCCAGTTGCGGAAATCGCCGGGCGGCGGTCCGCCGGCATTGTTGATCAGGATATCCGGCTCCGGGCAGGCCTTCAGCACGGCCTCGCGGCCCGCCGGCGTCGTGATGTCGCCGACGATCTCGGTGACGGTCACATCAGGATAGGCCTTGCGGATGTCGTCGGCCGTCTTCTTCAGGGCCTCGGCGCCGCGCGCGGTCAGCGTGACGTGAACGCCGGCCTCGGCCAGCGAGATGGCGCAGGCGCGTCCGAGGCCTTTGCTGGATGCGCAGACGATGGCGCGGCGACCTTTGATCCCAAGATCCACTGTTTCACTCCCGTAATGTCAGCTAGGTTTTTAGAGCCGCTATTCTAGCCAACCTTGGCGCCGCTGATAAGGGATTGGCTCGCATCAAAATGCATGCACGCTCGCGCGGCGATGCAAATGTGCGGGCATCATCAGATGTGCCGCTCCTGCTTGAGACGGTCGATCGCGGAGGCCGCCTCCGGCGGCAGCGACTTGAAGCCCATCCGGCCGACCGTCGAGAACAGCGGCCGCAGGTGCGAACCGGCGAGAAACGGCGGCTCGCGGTTAGCCGGCACGATCTGGTCGAACACCAGCACCAGGGTGGTGGCGACGAGGCCGACCCTGATGGCGCCGAGGGCTGCGCCGCCAAGCCGGTCGCCGATGCCGGCCTGCCGTATCGTGTCGCTCAGCGCCAGCCGGCCGAGATGTCCAAACAGCATGCCGACCACCACGAAGATAACGAAGAACCAGAGCCAGTTCTGCAACAGCGGCGCATTCGGATTGCCCGCGACCTGAGGGACGATCAGCGGCATCAACGCGACGGCGATGGGGGCGGCGAGGAGATAGGCCAGGATCGTCATGGCGCTGCCGAGCAGGCCGGTCCTGAAACCGAAGCCGATCGCGATGACGAACGCCGCATAGACGGCGAGATCGAAACTGTTCATGCGCGTGACCCTGCCATGGAACGAGTGAACGCAGAACCGATCATTCCGGTTTCAGATCGTTAAAGTCGTCTGTATTGATGGCTGCAAAGCTCAAGGAAAGCGTCATGTCGGACCTATTCGACGTCAGTCAGGAAACCATCCTCGTCACAGGTGCGAGCCAGGGCTTGGGGCGGCAATTTGCCCGGGTGCTGGCGGCGCATGGCGCGGCCGTCGCGCTCGCGGCGCGGCAGACCGACAAGCTGAAGAGCCTGGAAGAGGAGATCCGCGGCAAGGGCGGCCGTGCCGCAGCCGTCGCGCTCGACGTCACCGACACCGCATCGATCGCCAGGGCCGTCGATGCCGCGGAAGCCGCGCTCGGCCCGGTCACGGTGCTGATCAACAATGCCGGCATCGCCATCGAAAAGCTCGCGACCGAGCAGACCGAGGCCGATTGGGACGCGGTGATCGGCGCCAATCTCAAGGGCGCCTATTTCTTAGCGACCGAGATCGCGCGCCGCATGATCGCGCGCAAGCAGGCAGGCAACATCGTCAACATCGCCTCCGTGCTCGGCATCGGCGTGCTGAAGGCGGTGTCGCCTTACGCGATCTCCAAGGCCGGCATCATCCAGGCGACCAAAGCGATGGCGCTGGAGCTCGCGGGGCAGAACATCCGCATCAACGCGCTGGCGCCCGGCTACATCGACACCGAGATGAACCACGCGTTCTGGTCGACGCCGTCGGGCGAGCGCCTGACCAAGCGCATCCCGCAGCGCCGCATCGGCGCCGAGTCCGATCTCGACGGCGCGATCCTGCTGCTGGCCTCGAAGGCCTCGCGGTACATGACGGGCAGCGTGGTGACGGTGGACGGCGGGTTCTTGTTGAATTGAGGAGCTGCCGCACGCTCCGCCCTCATCCTGAGGAGCCGCGAAGCGGCGTCTCGAAGGATGAAGATGAGTGCGAGGTGCGTCCTTCGAGACGCGCGCAAGAGCGCGCTCCTCAGGACGAGGTCGGAGCAAGTGGCTGCCGTAGCCCGCGCAATGCTAGTTTACCCGCATCTCCGCCCTGATCATATCCGCCGCCTTCTCCCCGATCATGATGGTCGGCGCATTGGTATTGCCGCCGATCAGTGTCGGCATGATCGAGGCGTCGACGACGCGCAGGCCCTCGACGCCGTGCACCTTCAGCGCCGGATCGACCACCGCCATCGCGCCCGTGCCCATCTTGCAGGTGCCGACGGGATGATAGACGGTGTCGACCCGCGCGCGCAGGATGGCGCGGATGTCGTCGTCCGTTCTCACATCGGACGTGAACATGTCCTTCTTCTGCAACGCGCGCATCGCGGGCGTCTCCATCAGCCGTCGCGTGGTCTTGAAGCCCGCGACCATTGTCTCGAGATCCTCCGCCTCGCCCAAGAAATTCGGATCGATCATCGGCGCCGCCAGCGGATCGGCGCTTCTCAGCCAGACGCTGCCACGGCTCTTCGGTCGCAACAGGCAGACATGGCATGAAAAGCCCGCCTCCTTGTGCTTCTTGCGGCCGTGGTCGTCGAGCATCGCGATGATGAAGTGCAGCTGGATGTCGGGCACATCGAGGTCGGCTCGGGTCTTCAGGAAGCCGCCACACTCGGCGAAATTGGTGGTCATCAGGCCGCGCCGCTCCCGGCGGTAGCGCTGGATGGCGCGGAGCAGGGATGGCAGCCGTCCGATCGATGAATGGACGAAGTGCGGATAGTCGGAGGCGTAGACGAACACGAAATCCGGATGGTCCTGCAGATTGCGTCCAACGCCCGGCAAATGATGCACGACGCCGATGCCGTGCGCGGCAAGCGCCTCGCCGTCGCCGATGCCTGACAGCATCAGCAATTGCGGTGACTGGAATGCGCCGGAGGCGAGGATCACCTCGCGGCGGGCGCGCAGCTGTTTTGTCTGCTTGCCCTGGAGATATTCGATGCCGACCGCGCGCCCGCCTTCGAACAGGATGCGCGTGGCATGCGCCTGCGTCTCGACACGCAGATTCGCGCGCTTGCCCATGTGCGGATTCACATAGGCGCGCGCCGCGCTCCAGCGCTCGCCATTGTGCTGGGTCACCTGATAGCTGCCGAGCCCTTCATGGTCCTCCGCATTGAAGTCCTCGCGGATGCGGAACTGCGCCTCGCGCGCGGCCTGATGGAAGACGTCATGGATCGGATTGTCCGCGCGCAGCCTGTTGACGTGCAGCGGGCCGCCCTTGCCATGATACGCGCCGTCGAAATCGGCGTTGTTCTCCGAGCGCTTGAAATAGGGCAGCACGTCCGCGTACGACCAGCCGGCATTGCCGAGCGAGGCCCAGTGGTCGTAGTCCCATTTGTTGCCGCGGATGTAGACCATGGCGTTGATCGCCGAGGACCCGCCGAGCCCCTTGCCGCGCGGTTGATAGCCGATACGGCCGTTCAATCCCTTCTGCGGCACGGTATCGAAGCCCCAGTTCGCGACCTTGTACGGCAAAGCGAGTCCGAACGGCGTGGTGATCCGCCAATTGTCGTTCCGACCGCCGGCATCGAGCAGCGCCACGGATGTCCCCGCATCCTCCGACAGCCGCCCCGCCACCGCGCAGCCGCCGGAGCCCGCGCCCACGACGACGAAATCGAATGTGTCCGTCACTGATGTTTCCCCCTTTTATCGTCATTCCGGGGCGATGCGGAGCATCGAACCCGGAATCTCGAGGTTCCGGGTTCGCTTCGCGCCCCGGAACGACCACCCCTACGACATGAACCGCATCATCTTCTCCAGCCGCGCGATCTTGCCGCCGTAGGGGGGATAGAGGTCGGCGAGCCGGTTGAATTTCGAACGATAGAACACCGGCTTCAGCTTGCTGAAGGTGCGAAAGCCCCATTCGCCATGATAGGCGCCGGTGCCGGATGCGCCGACGCCGCCCATCGGCTGGTTGATTTGCGCGAAGTGGAACAGGCAGTCGTTGATGGTGACGCCGCCGGAGACCGTGCGCGCCAGCACCTCGTCGCGCGCAATGCGGTCCTTGCCGAACCAGTACAGCGCCAGCGGCCGGTCGCGGGCGTTGACGAAGGCGATGGCGTCCGCCGGTTCGCGATAGCCGAGCACCGGCAGCACGGGGCCGAAAATCTCCTCCTGCATGACCGCCATCTCTTCCGTCGCGCCCACAATCAGCGTCGGCGGGAATTTGCGGTGCGCCTTCCAGTTCGGATCGTCCGCCTTCGCCGGCTGCAGGATCTTGGCGCCGCGACGTGCCGCATCCGCGACGAGATTCTCCAGCCGCGCATAATGCCGGTCGGAGATCACGGAGGTGTAGTCCTTGTTGGCGGGGTCGGTGCCGAACATGCGTCGCATCTGCGCGCGCACTTTTTCGGCAAAGGCCTGCAGCGAGCGCTCGGGCACCAGCACATAGTCGGGCGCGATGCAGGTCTGCCCGGCATTGAGCAGCTTGCCGTAGGCGATGCGTTCGGCGGCCTCTTCGAGGTCGGCCGAGGCGTCGATGATCACAGGCGACTTGCCGCCGAGCTCGAGCGTGACGGGCGTGAGGTTACGCCCCGCCGCCTCCGCGACCAGCCGCCCCACCCGTGTCGAGCCGGTGAACACCAGATGATCGAACGGCAGCGATGCAAAGGCCTTCGCGACCTCATCCTCGATGCCGGTGACGAGCAACTCCGCAGCATCGAACCGCGCGGCGACCGTCTCCTTCAGCAGGCTTGCGAAATGGGCGACGTGTTCGCTCGGCTTGATGATGACGCGGTTGCCGGCGGCGAGTGCGCCGATCGCGGGCGCGAGCGTCAGCTGCAGCGGATAATTCCACGGCGCGATGATGCCGACGACTCCGAGCGGCTGCGGCATCAGCCGGTTGCGCGCGGGCATGAATTGCAGCGCCGTCGAAACGCGCTGCGGCGCCGTCCAGCTCTTGAGGTGTTTCGTGGCATGACGGATCTCGGAGAACACCATCATGGTCTCGGCGATATTGGTCTCGACCGCGCAGCGGTGGCCGAAATCGGCCGAGATCGCCTGCCGGAAGCGCTCCTCGTTGTCGGCGACGACAGTGCGCAGCCGCGCCAGCCGGTCGAGCCGCTCGGCAAGGCCAGGCGCCGGCTCGGCCCGCGACCGCGCGACCATGGCATGGAAGGCGTCTTCGAGGGCCCGAAGCGGGGCGCTTGTCGGGGACCGGTCCAGGGGGCGGTCAGAGGGGCCGTCCAAGGGACGTCCCAAGGCGTGGTCCATGGCGTTCTCCCCTTGAACTGGCATTTCCGCCTGGTTTTGTTGCCAGCAAGCTGGCCCCTTGGGGAACTTCTGGCAAGGGCGGGCCAAACAGGCCGCAAATTCGTCCACCACGCTGTCATAAAGTCGAAAAAAACGTCCCCGCGGCCCTTTCCAAAGCCATCCCGGGTTGGTACATACCGCCCGCACCCAACGGGCTTTGCCCGGGGTTGCCTTCCAAGGAAGCCTTCGGGACGGACGAAGCAAGCCACGCGAACAGCGCCGGCCCTTCATTCACCGTCCCCGGCACTTTCACGAAGGCAAAGCAACGGTTAACGCGGGGTGGAGCAGCCCGGTAGCTCGTCAGGCTCATAACCTGAAGGTCATAGGTTCAAATCCTATCCCCGCAACCAAGTTCGGACCTTACCGGTCCCGATCCGAAAATGGCCCGCATCGCGCGGGCCATTTTTGTTTTGGGGGGAGCCGTGCGTGAGTGTCACGGGCTCCGACGAATCCCTTGCGGCTGCCTCAGGTGGGTGAGCGTTGCGCCGACAGCGCCGAATTCGGACGTGGCAGCCATTGCGATTTCGACAACCGCTATCGAGCGCACTGTCCCCGTAGTCGCCGGCAGGCGAGCGTCGTTTCGCTGGCACTGCCGAGGAAATCATGCCGCGCCTTGCTCGACGTCGCGCCGAGCATCTGCTGGTGGGGAGGCGTGGTCTCGTGATTCAGCGTCCTTCGAAAGCACGCACGAAAAAAGGCGGGCCGGCAAAGTGCCGGCCCGCGCCAGATCAAATGGTATTACCGCCAGAGTGCGTCTTACTTTTCGGAGAGCTCCTGCCGGGCCTCGACTGAGGCATCCGCCTGTCGCGGCTTGGCTGCATGGGGGCAGACCATGGTCAGATTGAGCAATGTCGGCGCGTGATCCTCGCCATTGCCGTACTCCCAGACCAGACGAATCTCGTGTTGGTCGGAATTGGCGTCGTCCTTCTGGTGCTGCCTGATGTCCGCCTTCATCGGAATCGGCGGCTCCGAGTTGAAGCACTTGCGGATGGACGCATCCAGCAGCGCGCATTTGGTCGGCGGGACCACGACACGTTCGTCGTTCGACAGCGGCGTGGTGTTGGGCTGGGCGGTGAGCTGGAGGCGGGCATGGCCGAGCGCCTTGAACCACACCTTGCCGCTACCGTTCGGCCATGTCTCCAGCGGCGACAGGATCGGCTGATACTGGCCGTATTCCATCGTCTCGATGTCGATCTGCTTGGAGGCCTTAAGCCTGGCAACGCTCCGCTTCATGTTCTCGAGCGGATAGTAGTTGCCGTTCATCAGGTCTTTGTAGTTTTGATCGTCGTAGATTGTGCCCATTGATCGCTCTCGATTTTTCGCCGCGTACTGGCACAGATACTGGCAAGTATTCCACGGCAGCGAGCTCAACGACGAGCCACGCTTGTGCCCCCAAGCTTACCTGCGAACGCTATCATTCGCGAAGATGTGGCGTCAACGAAAGCAATCTGAGAGCGTCTCACTGTGCATGTCTTGCGCTCTTATTTGTCGGCCGCACCGGCCAAGGTCAGCGGGCCTTTCGCATCGGCGTTGCGAGGCCCCCAGCGTGTAAACGCAACTGCGGCGGAGGAAAGGAGGCCCAGCAACATCATTGAAGCAGCCGTGAGCGAGAAAAAGCTCTCGGTCGTTGCCGTCTGCGAGACCAGATACCAGCCGCCAAGCACGATGAAGAGCAGCCGTGCGGTCTGCGCGAGCACTGGACCGAGCACATTCCCGGCACCCTGCGACGAGAAATACATCGCCGAGGCAAGCCCGATGAAGGCATAGAACGGAGCGACGGTGCGGAGAAATTGCCGGCTGGCGGTGCCCGCCTCGGCGTCGTCCGTGAAGAGACTAACCCACGGTCCGGGGAAGAGAGCAACCGCGCACGCTAGCGTCCCGATAACAACCAGTGCCACGAGGCCGGTCGTCCAGGCGATCCGGCGGGCACGCGCGATGCGCCCCGCGCCGATCGCAACGCCAATCATGGGCACCGAGCCGATGCCAACAGAGAAGGCGATGGTCGCCAGCACGTATTCCAGGCGCGCGCCGATGCCATAAGCCGCGAGGACCGCGGTGCCGAACACGGCAAGCATGTGAGTCAAGACGAGGTTCGTCAGCGTATTTTGCAGTGGGGAGAAGCAGCCGACCACGCCGACCTTGAGGATGTCGGCAAACAACGGCCACCGCATACGAAACCCATTCAGCCGGGGAATGATGCCACCCCGGCCGGAGAACAGGTACCAGCTCATAATCGCAATATTGATCGAATACGCGATCAACGACCCTGTCGCGACCCCCGGCATCCCGAATTGGGGTACGGGTCCGAGACCAAGACCTAGCGTTCCGCCAAGGATGATCTGCAAGATCGCAGAGTTGACGATCATCAGCGACGGCAATTTCATGTTGCCGGTGCCGCGCAGGACGCCGGCTAGAATATTGACCAGCCAGGTGAGCACGGCTCCGCCGAAGTACACTTGGCTGTAGGCGACTGCCAGCGCCAGCACATCCCCCTTGCCGCCGAGCAACTCCAGCAGTTGCCGGCCACCGATGAGCATGCCAAGCGTGAAAACCAGGCCGAAGAAGACGGCGATCAGCAGTGCGTGCGTGGCCAGGCTCTCCGCCCGGTCGCGGTCACCCGCGCCGAGCGCGCGGGAAATGGCCGACGCCACACCGCCGCCCATCGACGCGCCCGACATGCTCATGGTCAGCATCACGCAGGGAAACACCAGCGCCATTGCTGCCAGCGCTTCGATCCCGAGTTTCCCAATATAGGAGGTTTCCGCGATCGCAACCAAGGTGCCGGCCGAAAACGCGAGCGCGTTCGGCCAGGCGAGCGAGAGCAGCGTCCGCAGGATCGGTCCGTCGAGCAGCGTATTCGCGACTGGGCGAGGGGGCGGCGACAACGGACCTTCCTTGTTGTCGAACTGTCGGGTCCGACCAGAGATCAGGACTTGGGTGGCTTGTGCGGACAGACCATCGTCAAATTGAGCAGTTTGGGCGTGTTGCTGTCGGCCTCGTACTCCCACTCCAGCCGGATCTCGTGCCGGTCGGCGTTCCGATCCGTCGACGCATGCGTGATGATGTTGGTCTTCATCGGAATCGGAGGCTCCGAGTTGAAGCACTTCCGGACACAGGCATCGAGCAAGGCACATCGCGTCAGCGGAATCACGTCCGGCTCGTCCTTCGACAGCGGCGTGGTATTCGGTTGGGAGGTGAGGTCGACGCGCGCACGGCCCTTCTCCTTGTGCCAGTGCTTCGCGCTGCCCTGCGGCCACTTGCTCTTCGGCGTCAAAATCAGGTGATACTGGCCGTATTCCAATGTCGGGAGATGGATATTTTCCGAGGCTTTGAGCTTCTTTACGCTCTTCTTCATGTTCTCCAATGGATAGTAATTACCATTCATCAGGTCCTTAAATGGCTTACCCGTGTAAACTCTCATGCCCATGTATTTTGTCCCTCAATCAATGCTTGGCTTCCCTGGGAAATATGCAGCTCTGCGAAGCTTGACGGTTAGAACACGAGCCTGTGCCCGTTACTCGTAGCATCTTCTTCGCTCGGCTTTTGGCAAGCTACCACCCAGGACTGTGAATCGTCCAGATCAGCAACCGTTTCTGGGGGCGCTTTGTCTGGGATGCATCGCATGCCCCGTTGCTAAGCGGGTTTTCATAGGCGATCCTGTCGCCATCGTTCGCAGTGGCCTACCGACCGTACCGCTGCAAGGTCTTGAGAGCACGGAATGCTTTGCACGGCATGTCAGTCGACGATCGAAGCAAGCGACAGCCGCTGCCCCAATTGCGGTGCAGGCGTGAGCCGCTCCGATCCCGACAGTGAACGACGGTTTGTCACAATTCTCCGGGCCGATGTCGTCGATTCCACCGGGCTTGTTGCAGAGCTCGATCCGGAGGAGGCGGTCTCGCGCCTGGAGCCAGCCCTGGCCGCTATGCGGGGGGCGGTTCGGCAGTTCGGCGGTATCGTCAGCAAGGAATTGGGCGACGGCCTTGCCGCCGTGTTCGGTGCCCCCATTGCGGACGACAATCATGCGCCCTTGGCCTGCCACGCTGCGATAGAATTGGTTCGGCGCGTCGCGAGCCTTGGTGATCCCGGGCTTCAGGTCCGGGTTGGTCTCCACTCCGGCCATGTCGTTGCCTACATGGTCGCCAGCGAGTTCTCCAAGGTCTACGAGATCGGCGGCGCGGCCCAGCATTTGGCCGCTCGGCTGGAGGCGACGGCTGAGGCGAACCAGATCTGCGTCTCCGAGGCCTGCCAGAAGCTCGCCGACGGGCATGTCCGCTTTGAATCCTTGGGCGGAAAATCACTGCGCGGCTTCAGCCAACCCGTGCCGGTCTATCGGATCGTGGGCGCGAGCGACTTGTCAAGCTGGCGGGTGCGAAGGGCTCGCAGCGTCTCCCGTTTCGTCGATCGCACGACCGAGCGCGCGCTGCTGGAGCGCAGTGCGGGAAGCGCCGCGACAAGCCGGCAGACAGTGCTGCTGCTGGGTGATGCTGGTATCGGCAAGTCGCGGTTGGCGCACGAGTTTGCCCAGCAGCTCAAGGCCGATGGCTGGAGGCTGATCGATGCCGAGTGCAGCCCGAACCTCCAGGGTGCCCCCTTCAGCACACTCAAGCGGATTTTGCTGTCGGCCATGGACGCGGCTGCAAGGGAGCCGGACAGCCCGGGAGATATTCGACAGGGACTGCCATCGATTCAGCAAAGTGCGCTCGATGCAGTGCTCGATCTCCCCATATCGAATTCGCATTGGGATGAACTGGAGCCTCATGCACGGGGACGAGCCATCTCCGATGCAAGCTGTGCCATCGCCGGAAGCCTGGCAAATCGCGGGCGAACGGTGCTCCTGCTGGAGGATCTGCACTGGATCGACCGGGCGAGCGACGGCGTCGTGGCTGCCATCGCGTCGTTGCAGGCGGCCGGCCTTCTCGTGCTTTTCACCTCCCGGCCAAATGGCATGCCGGTCTGGATTGCGCGCTGTCAGGCCGAGATCGTCGCAATGCGGCCCCTCGACGACGATTCGGGGCTCGCCATGCTGGCAGACATGCTCGGCTCCTCCGAAACCAACGCGGATTTGAAGAGCCGGATCATTTCTCATACCGCCAACGTTCCTCTGTTCATTGAGGAGGTCTGCCGCGGATTGAAGGACAGCGGCACGCTACGTGGCCAATGGGGCGACCTCGCACTCGTGCGTCCGATCGACGAACTCGGCATTCCCACAAGTATCCAAGGCGTGATTGCAGCACGCCTCGATCGGGTGTCGAAGCAGGAACGGTCCGTTTTGCAGATCGCCGCCAGTCTGGGGCCGAGATCGAGCGAAGTCATGCTGCGGAAGATCGCGGCCCTGCCCGAGGATGCTCTTCAGGGATGCCTCGTCGCACTCGATCGCGCCGAGCTACTGGTCAGGATCGACAGCGAATTGGAAGATGCGCTGGAATTCCGGCATGAAATGGTCCGGCAGGTGACCTACGACTCCATGGTCGAAAGGGCGCGCGAAGACATCCATGCGCGCATTCTTTCGGCCTTGGAAGGCGGCGAGGTTGGAGCCGACGATCCAGACAAGCTCTGCTATCATGCCACGCGAGCGAAGGATTGGACCAAATCGTTCAGCTACGGCAGAGCCTCGGGGCGCAAATGTCTTGCGCGGTCGGCGTTTGTCGATGCGGCTGACTATTTCGAGATCGCGATGAAATCGCTGGATCAGACCCCGATCTCTCCTTCGAGAGAAGCGAACGCCGTGGATGTTCGCATCGAGGCGCGTGCGGCGTTTATCGCCTCCGGCCAGATCGCCGACTGGTTGAATCTTGGCAAGGAGGCCGAGCGCCGCGCCGACGCGATCAACGACATCGGACGGAAGGTCGCCGCAATGACCGTGATGGCTGCCGCACAGAATTTCTACGGCACCCCGCTCGAAGCAGTTACGATTGGTGAGGAAGTCGTGCGCCTCGCGGAGGGGGCGGGCAATCCGGGTTGGCTCAATGCCGCGCAATACGGTCTGGGCCAAGTGTACTTCCTTGCCGCACGCTATCGTGAAGCTGACAGATTGTTCGCGCGAGCCTGTGCCCAACTGGCGGGGCCGGAGCCGAGTGCTCCTTTCGGCACGACACCGAAGCCTGCCCTGTTACTTTGCTGCATGATGAACAGCGTCACCCATACCGTCATGGGCGAGTTCGACACCGCCGAGCAGCTCCAGCAGCAAGCCGCCGCGATCGCGGAGGAAACCGGTCGCCCCTACGACCGCGTCGCCGCGGCCTATAGCGGCGGGTGGCTGATGCTCGGCCGCGGCGAGCCGGCGGCGGCCGCGGCCATTCTCGAGGATGGTTTTGTCCTGGCGCAGAAGCACGGCATCCGGCTGTTCGTGCCGGTGCTCGCCTGCCATCTCGGCATGGCCTATCTGGAGCAGGGGCTGTTCGACCGGGCGCGCGGCATGCTGACGGAAGCGCGCGAGGAGGCGAAGGCGGTCGGCTATACCTCGGCGGTGCTGCGCAGCTCGATCTACCTGGCGCTCGCCACCCACCGTCTGGGCGACGTCCAGGCCGCGCAGAACATGCTGCGCGAAGCGCGCAACACCGCGCGGCAACAGGGGTTCTCCGGCCTGGAGGCGGAGGCCCTGTTCGGCGAGGCCGTGGTGACGCCGCCGTCGGATGCGGAGGCCAAGGCGGCCATCCTTGGCGCCCTGCGCGCGGCCATCGCGATCGCCGCCGAGAGCGGCGCGCTGCCGCTGCGGCACAAGGCCGAGGCGATGCTCAACGAGATGCAGGCGACCGATGACGAGCTCAGCTGACGGCAGCGGCGGCCGGGCCGCCATCGCGGGCCAAATCTGCCCGACGCGTCAAATAAATTCAGTAGTCGTTGCAACGACTTAGCTACTGTGCATGGGGTTGTTTTTGCCCTTTTATTTTGGAGGGCCCCCATGGTGCAGCGCGGAGGAGGGCCCGCTGGTGCGGCCCGCTCCGATGACTATGCCCTTGCACGCGCAGCAAGGTCGGCTACCGTCGGCCCTGGCCACACGGCCAGGCGACTTTTGATTTCAATTTTTTAGCATCCGATTTTCCGGCGCCGCGACGGCGCGACGCCCACCGAACGAGGCGGGGCCATGATCACACGGGACCAGTCAGCGCTGCTCGCGCCGGTCGAGCGCGACCTGCGGCTCGATCTCTTCCGCGGCATCGGTCTGTGGATGATCTTCCTCGACCACATCCCGCACGACGTCGTGGCCTGGCTGACCTTGCGCAATTACGGCTTCAGCGACGCCGCCGAGTTCTTCGTCTTCATCTCCGGTTACCTGGTCGGCTGGATCTACGGGCCGATCGTCGCGGGCGGCTGGTTTGCCGCGGCGCTGAAGCGGCTGTGGCGGCGCGCGGTCGAGATGTATGTCGCCCACATCATGCTGTTCCTGCTGTTCACCGCACAGATCGCCCGTACCGCGCGGCGCTTCGACAATCCGATGTACGAGCACGAGTTCAACGTGTTCAATTTCCTGTCGCATCCGGACGAGCTGATCGGGCAGGCGATCCTGCTGAAGTACAAGCCGGTCAATCTCGACGTGCTGCCGCTCTACATCACCCTGGTGTTCGCCTCGCCTTTCATCGTGTGGTGCCTGGTGCGCCGGCCGAACCTGACGCTCGCCGCATCCGTGGTGCTCTACGTGCTGTCGCGCTGGTTCAACTGGAACATCGCCTCCTATCCGCCCGGCACGACCTGGTACTTCAACCCGTTCTGCTGGCAGCTGATGTTCGTGTTCGCGGCCTGGTGCGGCATCGGCCAGATCGACAAGGTCGCGAGATGGGTGTGGTCGAAGGCGGCGATGGCGCTGGCCGCGGCCTGGCTCGCCTTCGCGCTGCTGATCGTGATGACCTGGCACGTCCCTGCGCTCGAAGCCCTGATCCCGAAATGGATGATCAAGGCGATCTACCCGATCGACAAGACCGACCTCGACATGCTGCGCTTCACGCATTTCCTGGCGCTGGCGATCTGGGTGACGCATCTCATCTCGCGCAAATGGCGGACCCTGCACGGGGCCTGGCTGCGCCCCGTGATCCTCTGCGGCCAGCATTCGCTGCCGATCTTCTGCCTCGGCGTCTTCCTGTCGTTCTCGGCGCACTGGATCCTGACGCAATACACCAAGGGCGTCTGGGAACAGCTCGCGGTCTCCGTCGTCGGCATCGTCATCATGGTTGCAGCCGCCTGGCTGCTCGACCGGACCGAGCGGGTGCCGAATCTGTTCGTGAAGGTGACGGAGATCGAGGAGGCCGACACCGTCCTGGAAAGCGCGCCCGCGGACAGGTCTGCCGTGGCGCCCGCGGGTCATTGAGGATCGCCGGCCTGCATTTTCGTGGAGAGATCCAACGGAGAGGTTCATGTCCAGACTTGTGTTGACGATCGCCGGCGCCCTCCTGCTCCTGATCTCCGGTGCATCGGCGCAAGCACCGTCGCCGGAAGCGATGAGCGCGGCGCGCAAGCTCGTGGTCACCTTGAAGATCGCGGATCAGTATCGCGCGCTGTTGCCGCAGCTCCTGCTCAAGCTGAGGCCCGTGGTCGCGCAGGACAGGCCGGAGATCGAGCGCGACTATGACGCAGTGACGGCACCCGGCTCCGAGATCTACACCCCGGCCCTCACCTCGATGATCGACCAGGTCGCCGCTCTCTACGCCCAGAGCTTCAGCATCGACGAGCTGCGCCAGATCGAGGCCTTCTATGTCCAGCCGGCCGGGAAGAAGCTTCTGGAGAAGTCGGATGCGCTGGCGCAGGCAAGCGCGCAGATCGGCCAGGACGTCGGCCAGAAGACGGCCGACGAGTTGAAGCAGCGCCTCATCGAAGCGTTGCGCCAGAAGGGGCACAAGCTCTGATCTCAATTCTTGCGTAACTGCGCCGCGCTCGCTGGCTGATTTGACGCGGCCGGCGCCCGCGCGGCTCGACGTGTTCTTGGGGCCGCAAATCTATCTCGGCGCCTCCGGCGTGATCACGGGCAAGCCTGCGGCCGACAACATCCTCTCATTGATCCAGGCGCACAAGGTCACGTCGTTCTTCGCGCCACCGACGATCTGGATCGCGGGCAAGCGCGAGCTGCGCCAGCGCTTCGTCGGCGGTGAACGCTCGACAAGGCGATCCAGAAGAATTTTGGGACTTGACGCATTCCTCTTCTCGCTCTCCCGCAAGAACAGGGAGAGCGAAAAAGGACGCCTCAATACTTCTTCACGTGGGCACCGAACGCGAACCACAGCGCCATCGACGCGAGGCCAAAACCGCCGAGCAGCAGGAACGTCGGGCCGTAGCCGATCCATTGCGCGATCCAGCCACCAAGCGCGGGACTGAGGCTCGCGCCGATGCCCTGCACGGTGATCACGGCACCCTGGCCGAGATTGATGCGGCCGGTGCCGTTGAGCGCGCGCGCGACCATGCCGGGGACGGCAACCGTCTGGAGTCCCGTGCCGATGCCGTCGAGCACCTGCATCGGTACGACGCCCCACCAGCCCGTGACGAAGAAGGCGAGCACGCCGCGGATGGGCAGGAACATGAAGGAGACGAGGATGACAGGCCAGTAGTTGCGCTTGCTCGCCGCTTTCATGGCGATCAGCGACGTGATGATCATGACGCCTTGCGCGATCACCACGGTGGTCGCGACGAAGCTCGGGCCATTGGCTTGGCCTTCCGCGACCGCCGCCAGGCCATAGAGCGGAACGATGGCGGCATTGCCGAGATGAAACAGCGCGAGCGCCAATGCCAGCACCAGCAGCGCGCGGTGCTTGAGCAGCATCGTGAACGCGTCCGGCGCGCTGTCGGGATCGTCCTCCTTGCTGCCGCGCGCAGCGCGATCGTCGATCGCCTTGGCCGGGATCATCATCACGCAGGCGATCGCGATGGCGCCGAACACAGCCGCCAACACGAACACCGAGACGTAGCCGAACTTGTAACCCAGATAGCCCGACAGCGCGGCGCCGACCATGTTGCCGGCGTGGTTGAAGGCCTGGTTGCGGCCGTTGAGCGCGTTGAAGCCCTTCTGCTTGGCAATGCCGAGCGTGATGCCTGTGACAGCCGGCACGATCGCGGCGCTCGCAAGGGATTGTGCGACTTGCGAGAACGTCACTGCCCAGAAATTCTGCGAGATCAGGATGATCGCGGACGCGAGCACCACGCAGATGCCGGGAATCACGACCCACATCCGCTTGTTGCGGCTCGCGTCGATGAAGCCGCCGATCGGCGTCGTGATCAGCATGCCCGCGACATTGCCGATGGTCATCGCGGTACCGATCAACCCGCTCGCCCAGCCGCGCTCCTGGAGAAAGACGCCGACGAAAGGGCCGATGCCCGACTGCATGTCGGCCATGAAGAAGTTGAGAGCGAACAGGGGCCAGATACGAGACGAGGAGGGGGACCGCGATGTCATCGATACCAAAACGTGGTCTCAGCCGGGATACGGCGGGTGGGACATGATCCTTTCAGCCAATCGTTCTGGCGCGGACGAGAGTTTAACGAGCGCTGATCGGGTTGGTTCCAGGTTTCGCCCGGTCGGCGGGCCTTGCGGTCACGGCCAGCAATTCCCTATTGACGTTGCATCGTCTTTGTCGGGAGTACGGCATGCCCCTCTGGACCTGCGAAACCTGCGGCGCGCAATTTCCGGGCGAAAATCCGCCAACGTCCTGTCAAATTTGCGAGGACGACCGGCAATTCGTCGGCTGGAACGGCCAGACTTTCCTGACGCGCGAGGCGCTCTCGGAACGTCACCGCATGGTCTGGCGCGACGATCTCGGCCTGACCGGCATCGCGCTCGAGCCAAGCTTTGCCATCGGTCAGCGCGCGCTGCTGGTGCCGCTCGCGGACGGCTGGCTGATGTGGGACTGCATCCCGCTGGCGACGCCGGAGGCGATCGCGCATGTGCGGTCGCTCGGCGGGTTGAAGGCGATTGCGATCTCGCATCCGCATTATTATGGCGCGCTCGCCGACTGGAGCGAGGCGTTCGGGGGCGTGCCGGTCTATTTGCACGCCGATGATCGCCAATGGGTGACGCGTCCGCATTCCTCGATCGTGCACTGGACCGGCGAAAGCCATCGCATCTCCGACGATGTGCTGCTGCTGCGCACCGGCGGTCATTTCGCCGGCGCCACCATGCTGCACCACGCGAGTGGTGCGGACGGCAGGGGTGCGCTGCTCACCGGCGATATCGCGCAGGTGACGATGGATCGCCGCTTCGTCAGCTTCATGTACTCCTATCCGAACTACATGCCGCTCAACGCCGCCGCGGTGCGACGGATTGCGGCTGCCATCGAGCCGCTGGCCTTCGACCGTGTCTACGGCGCCTGGTGGGATCGCAATATCGCCGCAGGCGCCAAGGCCGCATTCGCGGCCTCTGTCGCGCGCTATCTGGCCGCCATCGCATGAGCCGGCGCGAGACCGCATTTATCTTGCTGGTCCACAATAAATGGACTATAAGTACAGTTATTAAGCGTGACGCGACGATGCGTCTGCGGGACCGGCATGATCGATGCATCGCTGTTTCCGCGGCGCGCTTGCCGCGTGAGCGGGAGTTCGGTCCATGACGGCAGGGCGCGACTACGAGATCTTCGAGGCCGGCGACGTCGCGCTCCGGTCCGGGGTCGTCGTCCCTTCGCTCAAGCTCGCCTACAAGACCTACGGCACGCTCAGTCCGGACAAGGACAACGTGATTCTCTATCCGACCTCGTTCAGCGCGCAGCACGCCGACACCGAGTGGCTGATTGGCCCCGACGGGATGCTCGACCCTACGCGGTACTTCATCATCATCCCGAATCTGGTCGGTAACGGGCTGTCGTCCTCGCCGTCGAATACCGCCGCGCCGTTCCCGATCCTGACCTATCACGATGCCATCGCGGTCCAGCACCGGCTGCTCACCGAGCGGTTCGGCATCTCGAAGCTTGCCCTGGTCTATGGCTGGTCGATGGGCGGCATGCAGGCCTATCACTGGGCGGCGCTGCATCCCGATATGGTCGAGCGGGCGGCCGTCGTCTGCGGCAGTGCCCGCTGCGCGGCCTATAATTACGTCTTCCTGGAAAGCGTGAAGGCCGCGCTGACCGCCGACCCCGCCTTCCGCGACGGCCGCTTCGCCGAGAAGCCCGTCGCAGGCTATCGCGCCATGGGGCGCGTCTACGCGGGTTGGGCGATGTCGCACGGTTTCTATCGCGACGAGATCTGGCGCGAAGCGGGCTTCACCTCGCTGGACGACTATCTCGCCCGCAGCTGGGACGCGGCGTTTGCCCGGCGCGATGCCAACGATCTCCTGGCGCAGATTGGGATCTGGCAGAACGGCGATATCAGTCGCTGCGCCACATTCGACGGCGATTTCGATCGCGCGCTCGGTGCGATCACGGCGCACATGCTGCTGATGCCCGGTGCGACCGACCGCTATTTTGACGTGCGCGACAACGAGGACGAACTCGGCCGGCTGGTCAATGCGCGCTCTGCGGTGCTGCATCCGATCCCGTCGCTGCACGGCCATCGCGCCGGCAACCCCGTCAACAATCCGCGCGATCAGGCCTTCATCAAGGCCGAGATCGCGGAGCTCCTCAGCAAGTAGGACAGGCATCCGATCATGAACGACGCAACGATTTCAGAGTCCGGCCATCGCTTGAAGCCGCTGGCGCCGACGATGCTGCGGGAATTGTCGGTGCGCTCCAATCTCAGAGCTGCCGCGCAAAGCCTCAGCCATTACGGCCTGGTCGTACTAGTCGGCGCGCTGATCTGGAGGGTCTCTTCGACCTGGGGTGTCTTTTGGGCGCTGCCGCTGATAGCGGTGCAGGGCTATCTCGTCGCCTTCCTGTTCATGGCCGTGCACGAGACCGCGCACAAGACGGCGTTCAAGAGCCGCGGTCTCAACCTCGTGGTCGGCTACCTCTCGGGTTTCATCATCGGATTGCCTTACGAATATTATTGCCTGTTTCACTGGGACCATCACCGCTACACGCAGGATCCGGACAAGGACCCCGAACTGGTCGTCGGCGTGAAACCGAAATCCGACACGCAGCTCGCGCTCGCCTATAGCGGCGTGCTTCAGGTCGCCGGACGCCTGCGGCTGATGCTCGGCCATGCCGTCACCGGCAAGGTCGTCGTGCCCTGGATTCCCGAGAACAGGCGCGCCATCATCGTCACCGAGGCGCGCGCCTATGCCGCGCTCTATGCGTTGCTGCTCGTTCTGTCCTTGTGGTTCTCGTCGGCGCTGCTGCTCTGGGTCTGGATCGTGCCGCTGATCATTGGGCAGTTCTTCCTGCGGCCCTATCTCTACGCCGAACACACCGGCTGCGAGCGTACCCGCAGCGCATTCCAGAACACCCGCACCACCTACACCGGCGCAATCGTCAAATGGATCGCGTGGAACATGCCCTATCATGTCGAGCACCACGCCTATCCCTCGATCCCGTTCCACGCGCTGCCAAAGCTGAACGGAATCGTCGACGGCGAGATCGTCCATCGTGGCCGCGGCTACATCAGGACGACGCGCGAGACCTGGGCCTGGTTTCGCCGGCAACGTCAGGGCGGCTAGCGGAAGAAAATTCGACGCGCAAAGGCCCCGATCGCGGTGCGATCGGGGCTTTGTCGTGAATGCGGCTGATATCAGTAGATCCCGTACGCGCACACGTTCACGACGCGGACGCGCAGGCCGTGGCGGGTCTGGACCACGCGCTCCTGATAGCAATTGTTGACGCCGCTGTTGACGTAGACGCCGCCAAAGCCCCAGCTGGGACCCCAATGATGGTGGAAGCCGTGGGCCGACGCGGCGGTGGGGGCGAGAGCGGCAACGCCGAGCGAGCCGGCGGCGATCAGACCAAGTGCAAGCTTACGAAACATCATTATTCTCCAGTGTGGCGCAAGGGCCGTTGTTGTGTCCCTGCATCTCGGTCGAGCCGAAACGCGGATGCGTTCATGCAGGCAGGGGAGAATCGTGTTTCAGGAGTGTTTCGTCGGTCGCGGAGCATTGCGCCGCCGTCCTCTTTTCCGCGCCGCGCGATAGCGCACAGCCATCGCCTCTGTCAGCTCGGTCATCTTCTCGCGCAGATCGGCCGGCTCCAGCACTTCGGCCTCGGGCCCGAGCCGCAACAATTCGGCCGCGGCATGCCATGACGTCTTGCCGGTCGGCACTCTGGCAATGCGCCAGCCGTCAGCATCTGCGGTCTCTTCGAGCTGCGTACGCGCCCTGACGTAAGGTTGGCTCAGTGCATCGAGCAGTTTCACGCCGAAGGGCGACAGCCGGACGACCGCCACATTGGGATGCATCTCGGCCTCGAGACGCAGCGTTGCGTCCCGCCAATAGCCGGCGAGATCGAAGCCGGCGGGCCGCTCACAGCGATCGTCGAGCGCCATGCAGTCGAGCACGCGCGCGACGCGATAGGTCCGCACGCTGCCGTCGACCAGACCTGCGAGATACCAGCTGCCGCCTTTCAGCACGAGACCGAGCGGCGCGACGCGGCGGTGCTTCTCGGCGCGCCAGCTCTGGTAACGGATTTTGATCAGTGTCCCGCGCAGGGTCGCGGCAGCGATGGTGCGCAGATGCTTTGGCTCTTCCGCCTCGCCGAACCAGCCCGGCGCGTCGAGGTGAAAACGCTCCTGCATCCGGCTGGCATCTTCGCGCAAATTGGCGGGCAGGGCGGCCATCAGCTTGTTCTGTGCGGCGATCATCGCCGCATCCAGCCCGAACGCCGCCGCCGGGCCCGGCAATCCCGCCAGAAACAGCGCTTCCGCCTCGCTTTGCGACAAACCATTCAGCCGCACGCGATAACCGTCGAGCAGGCGATAGCCGCCCTCCGCACCGCGGTCGGCATAGACAGGGACGCCGGACGCCGCGAGCGCGTCGATGTCGCGGTAAATCGTGCGCACCGAGACTTCGCAGGCCTCCGCGAGCTCGGGCGCGGTGACCTGCCCCTTGGCCTGCAGGGTGGTGAGGATCGACAGCATCCGGCTCGCGCGCATGATCCTTTAAACCATACCTGACACAGGATGTCAGGTATGGTCCGCTACAACGCCATCGCCAGCCGGCCAGATGGAGACCGCTATGACCGATCCGAACCGCATCACGTTATATTATTCGCCGCAAACCCGGGCCACCGGCACGCGGGTGCTGCTGGAGGAGCTGGGAGCGCCCTATGATCTTCATGTCCTCAACATGAAGGCCGGCGCGCAGCGCCAGCCGGCCTATCTCGCCATCAACCCGCTCGGCAAGGTGCCGGCGATCCGCCACCAGGGGCAGCTTGTGACCGAGCAGGTCGCGATCACCATCTACCTCGCCGATCTGTTTCCGGAGGCGGGGCTGACGCCTGCGCTGAACGATCCGCTGCGCGGCCCCTATCTGCGCTGGATCGCCTATTACGGCTCATCCTTCGAGCCGGCCCTGATCGACAAGTTCATGCAGCGCGAGCCGGCACCGATCACGCAATCGCCGTATGCCGACTATGACATCATGCTCGGCGCGCTCGAGGCGCAGCTGTCGAAGGGACCGTATCTGCTCGGCGAGCGCATGACGGCCGCGGATGTGCTGTGGGGCGTCGCGTTCAGCTGGACCATGATGTTCGGCATCGTGCCGAAGAAGGATGTGTTCGTCCGCTATGCCGAACGGATGACGGCGCGGCCGGCGTTCCAGCGTATCACTGCGGCCGATGCCGAGATGGCTGCGCATCATGCTGCGGCTGCTGGAGCGTGAGCGGCATGCATCGGTGAACGACGGCGCGCACCTCAAATCCGGTGTCGTCCCGGCGAAGGCCGGGACCCATAAGCACAGGATTACGTTTTGCGAAGACCCGGAGTTACCAGTTCGCCCTACAACTCCTTCCTGGGAGTATGGGTCCCGGCCCCCGTGCGCAATTGCGCACTAGGCCGGGACGACACTGAGGGTGTGGCGCGCTGTTGCGAAATAATGTCCATCTCACTCAAAACCGAGGCAGTCGTTTTTCCGCGAACGCCTTGATGCCTTCCTTGATCTCGTCGCCGCGCATGCTGTCGCGGTGACGGTGGTCGGCGGCTTGCTGGTCGAGTTCGCCGCGGGCAAATTCGTTGATCGCGCGCTTCATGCCGCGCATCGCCTGCGGAGCGTTGCCGGCGAGGATGTTGGCGAGCTTGTCGACCTCCTCGTCCAGAAACTCGACCGCCACCATATCGGTGAGGTAGCCGATCCGCAGCATCTCCGGCGCGCTGATCTTTTGCGCGGTCAGGAACAGCTTCTTCGCATTGTCGACGCCGAGCCGCGTCACATAGCGTTTGATGCCGCTGCTGTAATAGTGCAGCCCGAGCCGGGCCGCGGGCATGAACATCTCTGCGGTGTCGACGCCGATGCGGAAGTCGCAAGCGAGCGCGAGGTCGGTCGCGCCGCCATAGACGCCGCCGTTGAGCCGGCAGATCGTGGGCACGCCGAGATCCTCCAGCCGGTTGACGACGACCTCGAACGCCGAGCCCGCGCTCTGCTGCTCGTTGGCACTGACGGCACGCTCGGCAACGGAATTGAGATCGTAGCCCGCGGAGAAGGCCCGTCCCGTGCCGGTCAGCACCAGCACGCGGATGGCGGGATCGGCCTCGACCCGGTCGAACAGTCTGACCAGCTCGCCGAGATCCTCGGCCTGGAGCCGGTTGAGATGTTGGGGCCTGTTGAGGCGAATGGTGGCGCGTGCGCCGGTGATTTCGAGCACGGGGCCAGAGGCCGCGTCGGTGATATCCGACATTCTTGTCTCCATTTATTTGTTTTCGAGCGTGCGCCGCTTCGCCTCTGCATCGATGGTCTCGGCGAGATCGGGATGCCGTGCCATCAGCACGCGGAAGTCGACGAGGTCGAGCACAAGGAGCCGCGACACCTTGGTGGTCGAGACATTGGCGCCGCGCAAATTGTTGCCGAGCAAGGCCATCTCGCCGAAGAAGGCGCCGTCGCCGAGCTGCACCTTCTTGCCGGGCAGGTCGACCTCGACCTCGCCGGCGGCGATGAAATACATGCAGTCGCCCTGCGTACCCTTGCGGATGATCATGGTGCGCGCCGGCAGCTCCATGGTGCGCAGCATGTGGGTGACGTCGGCGATGGCGGCCGGCCCAAGCGCCGCGAAGAACGGCACCTTGCTGACGGATTCCCAGGTCTTGAGGAAGTTGTCACGCCGGGTCTCGGCGGCAAAGCCGGTCGCCAGGATGCCGGTCCAGAGGCCGAACACACCGAGGCCGGAGATCATCACCAGCGCGGCCACCATGCGGCCCAGCGGCGTCACCGGCACGACGTCGCCATAGCCCGTCGTCGTCAGGGTTGCGACGGCCCACCAAAGTGCGGCGGGGACGCTGCCGAAAGTCTGGGGCTGCACGTCCCGCTCCAGGAAATATTCCGCGACCGAGGCCAGGAAGACCACCATCAGGAAGATCACGAGCACGCTGACCAGCGGTCCCGATTCCAGCACCAGCACGCGGCGGAGCTGCCGCAGGCCGGGAATGCCGGGCACCACCTTCAGCACCCAGAGCACGCTGAGCAGCCACGCCGTCCTGGGCTCGATCCCGAGAATCAACGCGGCCGGCACAGCCAACGCTCCGACCGTGTCGACCAGCCCGGCGGAGGAGGACATGTAGAGTGCAAGGCGCCCCTGTCGCGCCATATGGCGTAGCCGGACCACCCATTCGAACACGAAGTAGACGAGGCAGGTCCAAAGCAGGGCATCGACCCAGCGATGCGCTGTCTCATAGGCCGGGTTGACCGTCAGCAGCACCATGGCGAGCACGCCGACGGCGACGGCCACGTAGGCCGCCCTGGTCATGTTGCGGCCGGCTGTGGCGGCCGCGAACTGGGCCATAGCGGAGATCAGCGGCTTGGACATGCGGGACGGCGGCTCGGTTTTGTCTTTGCGGTCCCCGGCTGGAACCTCGGTGCCAAAGTGCCTGCCCGGGCCGAGGTCGTCAACGACGGGCGCGTCCGCCGGCCACGCGCCGCTACTTGAAATGCGGCGGTTCGTCGTAGCCGCGACGGCTGCTGAAGAACAGCAGCACCATTAAGCCGATGCCGACAACAACGGAAAACCCGGCCCCCAGCGCCAGCGCCACATAGCCTTCCGTCGGGATCGGCTCGCCCTCGACCGTCATCGCGGAATAAGCGAAATAGCCAACCGCCGCCAACATTCCCAGCAGGAAGATGATGAGGAGTGCACGCATGGCGCGGTCTCCGGTTGATCCGAGAACAAACGGTTGTGGACGGGGACGGTTCCCGGACTAGGGCCCCCCGGTCGCTCGGCCCGCCGCAGGCGGGCGTCTCGAAGGATGGCCGCAGTCGAGCTTCGATAGGTCAGGCACTCTGAGCTGTCTTCACCACCACGACATTGCTCTCGTCGTGGTGGGGAGGGGCCACATCCTGAGCTGCCTTCTCGCTCTCGCCGGCATGGCGCTTGAGGTAGTCGCGGCGCAT
Source organism: Bradyrhizobium sp. JR4.1 (assembly GCF_040548605.1). Taxonomy (NCBI): domain Bacteria; kingdom Pseudomonadati; phylum Pseudomonadota; class Alphaproteobacteria; order Hyphomicrobiales; family Nitrobacteraceae; genus Bradyrhizobium; species Bradyrhizobium sp. JR4.1. The sequence continues at coordinate 249,809 of NZ_JBEPRY010000002.1, read as the reverse complement.
GCCGATCTCGTCGCGGACGAATTCGTAGCCGAGCTTGAACGTGTCGAGCCCGTCGGTACTGATCGTGCCGTCTCTGAGGCCGATGACGGCGCCGCGTAAAATGCCTTCCAGCTCGTCCTGGAGATATTCGAGCTGGTCCAGCGAATGAGCGTGTTCGATCCGCTCACCGATGTCGAGAATGGCGGTGGAGAGCTCGCTCGCCTTCTCCGGCGCGATCCGGGTGATCTTGGCGTAGATCGCGGCGAAGATCGAGCCGATGACGCTGAGCGCGGCAGCGCCCAGATACATCAGGTCGCTGTACTTATCCATGAACGACTTGGTGTCGTCGTTGATGTAGTCGGCCGCCCCTTGATGCGCCATCACGAAGGCGTCCTTCTCGACGGAGGCGGGCTCGATTCTGCTGGCAAAGCCGCTGTCGAGCCCGAGCGCGGACTTGTTCTCGTAGACGGTGCGCGCGAGTTCCCCGGCCGCCGTCGGCGACATCCTGGATTGGGCGACCAGCAACCATTCGAGACCGATCGTGTCGAGATCGTCGTCGGGAATTTCCGGCGATGCAGACAGCGTCCCCGCCGTCAGCGTCTCGCTGGAAATGCCGGGGATCCTGCGCGCCAGCGCTTTCGCCTCGTCGATCGCGTTCAGTGTGAAGCCGCCACGCCTGGCGACCTGCTCATACGCCTTGTCCCGCACCGCCCGCGAGGCGTGAACGATGGCGACGACCGCGCCAAAGCCGCTCGCCGGCGCGAACAGCTTGTCGAGCGTTGCGCCCTGCGGCGCCATCTGGATCTTCGCCGCGTCCGGACCGTCGGGAATGTCGAGGATGCCGCGGACGAAGGCGAGCGAGGATTCGCTGTCGGCGAGGACGGCGACCTTCTTCTTCTTCAGCTCGGCGAGCGACTTGATCTTCTTGTTGCCGGGCCCGAGCAGCAGCACGAGATCGTGCTCGAGGATCGCGAGCGTGCGTGCCCGCAGCGGCACCTTGGCGTCGGTGCGGAGCACCGCGAGGTCGGCCTGCTTGCGGTCGAACTGGGCGATCGCCTTGGCGTTGTCGGCGTTGTTGACGATCTTGATCCGGAAGCGCGAGGCGTTGTTCTTCAGGACGGCGGCGAGCTTGGCTGCGAACAGCGCCTCATCGCTGTTGGGCGCGCCGACGGCAAAGGTCAGCGTTTCCGAATTGTGCACCAGCATGCGGCCGCCCCAGACGGTGGCAAGCGACAACAGCAGGGTCAGCACGACGTAGAGGAAGACCTGCTGCTGGTTGGTCTTGATCACCTTGGGTCGCCAGGGCGGTGGCTCGATCGGCGATGAGGTCGGGCCCTCAGTACTCATGGCAGCACTCTGGCCTTATGCTTCCGGTGGCGGGCGGCTCGCGGATGTGATCGCTGCGGTCGCCCTGCAATTCGTAAACGTCTGAAAAAAGAACGATATTCTCTACCGGCGATGATAGCGCGCAGCCCGCGGAATGCAAATTCCGAGCCGAAGGTAACCTTACTCAAGTCGGCCGCGGCGATTGGCCATCCTATCACCAGTTAGCCACAGTTGGCGATTTTCCGGTTCCCCCCGGCTGCATTCCGCCGCGGGAGGTGTCATAAATCGCAAGTCCCGGCGATTTGACCGGTCCAGGAAGAGATTGCGCTGAACGCTCCAATTCTTCTTGTCACGTCAACGAGGGCGCCTTGTCGTTTCCACCCCTGTCATCGGCGGTTCCGGTCGAAGCCCTCATTGGTTGGATGTTGCTGCTGACGTTCAAGCACATCATCGCCGATTTCGTCCTCCAGACCGCCTGGATGGCGCACGGCAAGGACCAGAAGCACGGCTGGGCCCTGCCGCTCCTGGTACACTGCCTGGTTCACCTCGCGGTTGCGCTGCCGCTGATCCTGATCGTGGCGCCGAAATTCTGGTTCGTGGCGTTGATCGACTTCGTGATCCACATCACGATCGACCGCGCCAAGGGCCTCGTCTCGGCCAATTTCGGCGTCGACCTTGCGCATCCCTGGTTCTGGACCCTGATCGGTGTCGACCAGGCCCTGCACCATCTGACCGGCTTCGGCCTCTCCATCTTCATGGCGGCGAACTGACGGACGACGGCCCTCTGAAGTGGCTGTCGGGCCTGCATGGTTCGAGACGGCGCTTCGCGCCTCCTCACCATGAGGGTGAGAATCTTTCAGCAGAAAACAGACCTCACCCTGAGGGCACGCCGAAGGCGGGCGTCTCGAAGGATGGCCACAGAGAAACCCTTTCCAGCCCATTGATTCGCTGCCCACGCGCAAGCACCCCGGGCGACTACCGGGCAGCGTGGTTAACCTTTCATTAGAGAATTGCACTGCATCTTCGCCCACGAGGGAGAACTGCAATGTTTTCAAGCCGCGATACCTTTGAAGGCGATTCGTGCCCGGTCCGCGACGAGCTCCTTGGCGAGATGTACCGCGCCAGCGAGAGTGGCCTGCCGAGGTTGGTTGAAAGTGTTTCCCCAGACGCGCGCGCCAGGCTGGCGCTGTTCTGCTATCGCCGCAGCCATTTGCACTCGCTGGCGGTCGCGATCGCCGGCAGCTGTAACGAGCGCGACCTGATCGAGAACGGCGGCCGTGTCGGTTCGACGCTCTACGCGCTCGCGCGCGAAGGCGCGGCGAAATCCTCGCCGTCGCTGTCCGGTGGCCGCAAGCCGATCACGCTGTCGACCAAGCCGCTCTCGGTGCTCGCGCCGCTGGACGACGAGATCGACGACGAGATCAGTGAAGCCGTCCCGGCCTAAACGCTCGCGATAATTGGCAGCCCGAATTTCCGTCGCGCCATCGCGCATTCGGCATCACCCGGCATGCATGTGCGGCACACCTCCGGCCGCACTGCGTAGATGCCGCACGCGGTCGCTTTTCCAATTTCTCCCTGCAACGCCGAACAGCGATCGCCTTCGCAGCGCATGCCGGATTGACGCGCATTGACGAGCGCTTCGGGAATCGCGGCGAGCTCCTCGTCGCTCTCGATCGAGAAGCGAGGCCAGTTTGCCGAATAGCCGCAGCAGGCGCCGCAACTCTGGCAACAGCTCGACAGGTCGACGGGGGCGTTCTCGTCCATCGTCACGTGTCCTTCACGTATCCTTGGGCGGGCCCCAGACCAGGCTTTGCCGCCATTTCGCGCGCAGCACGTCGCGCCTTTCAGGATATCTCTCGTCGGGATAGCTCGCATCCACCACGCGGTCAGTGCGGAAGCTGCGGAAGTCGCCGCGCAGCTCGCACCAGGCCGCGAGCAGGCGCACGGCTTCGAGATAGCCGATCGAAATCGGCCAGATCATGCGCTCGCTGGCGCGGCCCTGCTCGTCGCGATAGCGCAGCATGATCTTCTTGCCTTCGTGGATCTGGGTGCGCGTGCGTGCCATGTCCAGGCGGTCCGGCTCCCTGTTCCAGCTCGGGCGGGCCCGGCTTGCCGGCTCCAGCACGAAGGGACGCAGGCGTTCGGGGACAGTGTCGGCGATCTTGGCCATCAAGTCTTCGGCCGCGCGCGCCAGCGCGGGATCGGCATGGCCGGCGACCCATTGCGCGCCCAGCACCGCCGCCTCGATCTCGTCCGGTGTCAGCATCAAAGGCGGCAGGTCAAAGCCCTTCTCCAGGATGTAGCCCATGCCGGCTTCACCACGGATCGGCACGCGTTGGCCGATCAGCGTGGCGATGTCGCGATAGATCGTGCGCTTCGAGGTCTCGAGCTCGGCCGCGATGGCGTCCGCCGTCAGCGGCTTACGCGTGCGCCTCAGCACCTGGATGATTTGAAACAGCCGGTCGGCGCGTCTCATGACGGGTCTCTTATCGGTGGTTTTTTCAGAAGGTAGCGCGCGGCTGCTGACAGGATGTTGGCAGCAGGGGAGTTCTATACCGGGTCAACACGTCGACTGAAGAGGATTTGTCCATGATCATTCCAACTCATTTCGGCCCGGCCGCTGCGCTGTGGCGGACCCAGCCTCTACGGGTCCAGCCTTTGCAAGTCCTGCGTTTGCAAGTCCGAGCCTGGTACGCATGGGCGTTCGGCCGCCTCGTATCGCTTGATCTCATGGTCCTCGACCTCCGCCTTGCGCTCGCGACCGTGGTGGCTCGCTTCCTGGTCCAGGCCGCGGACGGGCTGGTTCGTCATGTCATGGCCCGCGCCTGGCGGGGGGCCCGTTTCGCAGAAGATATCACGGCTGCTGCCACCATGGTGGCAGCAGCCCGCGGCTAAGTTCCCTCAACTCTTTCGGTCGTTTCAGGAGAGCCTTCATGATCACGCTTTACGGCTTTGGCGCCGGTTTCGGCCTGCCGGAAATCAGCCCCTTCGTCACCAAGACGGAGGTGCAGCTCAAGATGGCGGGATTGCCCTACCGGAAGGAGCGGGCGATGCCGCCCGCCTCTCCCAAGGGGCAGCTTCCTTTCATCGACGATGGCGGCGAGGCGGTGGCCGATTCCACCTTCATCCGCGCCCATATCGAGCGCCGCTACGGCTTCGATTTCGACGCCGGCCTGTCGTTGCAAGAGCGGGCGCAGGCCTGGGCGTTCGAGCGCATGATCGAGCATCACGTTTATTTTGCGCTGGTCGGGGCGCGCTGGGTCGACCCGGTCAACTTCGCCAAGGGGCCTGCGCATTTCTTCGACGGCGCGCCGGAGCACAATCGCGAGAAGTTGCGCGAGGACGCGCAATTCCGTGTCGCCGAGAACTATTTGCTCTCCGGATTAGGCCGTCACGCGCCCGATGACGACGTCGATCTCGCCGTGCGCTCGCTGTTTGCGCTCTCGGTGCAGCTCGGCGACAAGTCCTATCTGATGGGCAACAAGCCCTGCGGCGTCGATGCCACCGCCTTCGGTGCACTCGCCGGGATCCTGACGCCGTTCTTCGAATCCGCCCTGCGCCGTCGCGCCGAAGGATTTCCGAACCTCACCGCTTATGTCGACCGGATGATGGACACTTACTATCCGGAGTTCGCCTGGACCCCGCTGCGGCAGGCGGCTTGATGCCTGATGGAATGAGACTGATCTAGCGCCCCGAGAAAGGTGCGTTCCCTCCCCCCTTGTGGGGGAGGGCTAGGGAGAGGGGTAGCCCAGGAAAAGGTACTCGTTGTCGACGATGCACTGGTCGGTGCGCGATCGAAAAAATCCCCGTGTGGCACCCCCCTCCCTGCCCCTCCCCCACAAGGGGGAAGGGAACGGAGAGAGTGCTGCTGCTGGCCGAACTCTATTTGACTCCACGCTCGCCAATCACAAACCCAAAAGAAAAGAGCCGGCCCATCGGGCCGGCTCTGTCGTCTCGAAACTATCGCTGCGCTTATTTCACAAGCATGTACTTGCCGTTCTTCACCGTGAGCAGGATGCGCGAGCGCTCGTCGAGGCCGTAGCGGTCCTTTTCGGTGAAATTGTAGACGCCCTGACTTGCGGCCAGCTCCTTCTCCGACAGCAGGGCCTGGCGAATCGCTTCGCGGAATTCCGGCGTGCCGGGTTTCGCCGTCTTGAGTGCCGCCGGGATGATGCGCTTGAGAATCTCGAACGCATCGTAAGAGTGACCGGCGAACTGGCTGCGGCTGTTCGGGCCGTACTTGGCTTCATAGGCCGAGTTGAGCGCGAGGCCCGGTTTCTTGGTGGCGGCTTCGTCCGGCTGGTCCTCGGGATCCATGACGGGACCAGAGGCCATCAGCACGCCTTCCGCCGCTTTGCCGGCGATGCGGATGAAGTCCATGCTGGCGGCGCCGTGGGTCTGGTAGATCAGGCCCTGATAGCCACGCTCGCGCAGCTCGGTCTGCGGCAGCGCGGCTGCGGTGCCGGAAGCGCCGACCAGAATGGCGTCGGGATTCGCAGCCACGAGCTTCAGCACCTGTCCGGTCACCGACGTATCCGGGCGAGCGAAGCGCTCCTCGTCGGCGATGGTTATGCCCATCGGCACGGCCTGCGCCTTCAAATCGTTGAACCAGAGGTCGCCATAGGAGTCGGAATAGCCGATATAGCCGATGGTCTTCACGCCCTTGGCCTTCATGTGATCGTACAACACCTTGCCCACGATCGGGATCGGCTGCGGCATCGCCACCGACCACTTCATGCGCTCCGGCGTGATCGGGAACGGCGCCAGGCCGAAATGCGGAATGCCGGCTTCGTTGGCGACGTTCGACACCGCGATGGTCGGCGGCGTCAGCGCCGAGCCCATGATGATATCGGCCTTGGATTCGGTCACGAAGCGGCGGGCGTTGGTGGTCGCGGTGGTGGGATCGCCGCCGTCGTCGAGCACGATCACCTTCAGCGGCACGCCGCCGATCTCCTTCGGCACGAACTCCAGCGCATTGCGCTCGGGAATCCCCAGCGCTGCGCCCGGGCCGGTCGTGGTGGTGGTGATGCCGATGGTGACCTCGGCGGTCTGGGCCAGCGCGGGCACGGCCGGCAGCGCAAGCGCGGCCGCGGTGACGGCGGCGGTCAGGTAAAAGCGTTTCATCTATTCCTCCCTTTATGTGTTTCTTTGAAAGCAGAAATCGGGGGGTAATTCAGCCCCCTCTTTTGGTGATGTGGCGATTTAGCCCCGGGCCTCGCTCCCCGTGAATTTGGCTACCATTTCCGCGGGAAACGGTGCCGATTTCAGTTTGTCGGGGTTAACGGGGTCGCGGCCGACCAGCACGCGCGTCTCGAAACCTTCGATCGCCAGAGCTTCGCCCTTGAAGACGTTGTGCTTCACCTCGAAGCTCGAGCGCTTGATGCTCTCGACCTTCGTTTCGATGGTGATCCAGTCGCCATAAGTCGAGGGGATGTAGAACTTGGCACGGGTGTCGACCATGGGAATACCCACCAGGCCGTATTTGCGGACCAGGTCCTGCTTGGAGAACCCGGCGACTTCGAACAGGGTCGATGTCGAATCGTCGAACATCGCGAAATAGCGCGGGTAATAGACGATGTTGGCGGGGTCGCAGTCACCCCACTGGATCTGGACGTCGCGCCGGTTCACGAACATATGTCGCGCCCTATTTCGGTGCCATGCGCAGCGATCCGTCGAGGCGCACGACTTCGCCGTTCAGATACGAATTCTCGACCATGTGCAGCGCCAATGCCGCGAACTCGTCGGCGTGGCCGAGCCGGCGCGGGAACGGGATTGCGGCGGCGAGTGAGTCCTGGGCTTCCTGCGGCAGGTTGGCGAGCAGCGGCGTGAGGAACAGGCCGGGCGCGATCGTCAGCACGCGGACGCCGAACTGCGCCAGCTCGCGCGCGATCGGCAGCGTCATGCCGACAATGCCGCCCTTCGATGCCGAATAGGCCGATTGCCCGATCTGGCCGTCATAAGCGGCAACCGACGCCGTGTTGATGATGACGCCGCGCTCGCCGGTTGCCTGCGGCTCGAGCTTGGACATCTCGTTCGCGGCAAGGCGAAGCATGTTGAAGGTGCCGATCAGGTTGACCTTGATCACCTTGTCGAAATCCGCGAGCGCCATCGGGCCGTCGCGGCCGACGACGCGCTTGGCAACGCCGATGCCGGCGCAATTGACCAGCACGCGCGCGGGTCCATGGGCCTTGGTCGCCTGGGCGATCGCAGCTTCCGCGGAGGCCGCATCGGAAACATCGCAGGTCACCGCGACGCCCTTGATCTCGGCGGCCACGGTTTCCGCGAGCTTGGCATTGAGGTCGCACACCGCCACCCGGGCGCCCTGCGCCGCCAGCTTACGCGCGGTCGCCGCGCCCAGTCCCGATGCGCCGCCGGTGACGATGACTGCCTGATCCTTCAACAACATGGCGTTCTCCCTGTAGCGATGTTTTCTTAGCCGACCGATATCACACGGTCCGATGGATTGGCAGCGTAGAGCTCCTCGATCAGCAGGCTGCGATGCTCGAGCACCGCGCGCTGGTTGATGGACCCCTTGTCGGTGACTTCGCCCTTGTCGATCGAGAGCGGCGTGTCCATGAGGATCGCGCGCGTGATCCGCGTCGAGGATCCCGTGGCCGCGCCGAGAAAGCGGGTCAGCCGTTCGCGAAATGCCTCGCGCACCAGCCGGTCGCGGGTCGCGACGACGAGATCGTCGGTCGGCAGCGTCGGGTTGATCAGCCGGCAGCCGTCGAGATCGAGTACGACGAGCGCGGAAACCTCGTCACGGTTGATGCCGGCGATGACGACGTCGCGCACCAGCGGTGCGCAGGCCGCAACGAAGCGCGCGCGCAACGGGCCGACGCTGACCCAGGTGCCGCTGCCGAGCTTGAAATCCTCACCGATGCGGCCGTCGAAATCGAAGCCGGCGTTGAGATCGTCGGGATCGACAGGCTTGAGCGCATCGTCGAGCTTGTAGAAGCCTTCTTCGTCGAACGAATTCGCGGTGATGTCGGGCTGGCGCCAGTAGCCGGGCATCACGTTCGGTCCCTTGCAACGAACTTCCATCTTGCCGTTGTTCGGCACCAGCTTGGCGTCGTTGCCGGATACGGGAAGCCCGACATGACCGGAGCGGCTGGTGCGCGGGTTGACCGACATGAAGAACGGCGCGGTCTCGGTTGCACCGAGGCCGGTCAGCATCGGAACGCGGTAGCCTTTTTCCTTCACCGCGAGCTCGTCGAGGCTGTTCCAGACGAACGGCGACAGCGCCGCGCCCGAGAAGAACATCGCGTGCAGCCGGTCGAAGAATTTCGCGCGCAGGCCCTGGTCGTCGCGCAGATAAGGAAGCAGCGACTCGTATCCCTTGGGGACGTTGAAATAGACTGTCGGCGAAATCTCCTGGAGATTGCGCACGGTTTCCTCGATGCCTCCAGGCACCGGCTTGCCGGCATCGAGATACATCGAGCCGCCATTGTAGAGCGTCAGCCCGATATTGTGGTTGCCGCCAAAAGTGTGATTCCAGGGCAGCCAGTCGATGATGACGGGCGGCTCGTCCTTGAGGAAGGCGAGCGTCTCGCGCAGCATCACCTGGTTGGCGCAGATCATGCGCTGGGTGTTGATGACCGCCTTGGGGTTGCCGGTCGAGCCCGAGGTCAGCAGGAATTTCGCGATGGTGTCGGGACCGATCTTGCCGTGGACTTCGTCCAGATCGCCGCGGATCGGGGTTGCCATGAGGTCGGCGAGCGAGGTGACGTCGCGGCCCGGCACGTGGCCGTAGGACGCGGCGATTTCGGTGCCGAGCGAGAGGTTGGCCGCGAGCGCGTCGGCGAACTTGTCGGCGTCCTCGGCGAAGACGAGGCCGGGCGTCAGGAGCTTCATCAGGTAGGAGAGCTTGCCGTAATCCTTCGAAACCAACGAATAGGCCGGCGACACCGGGCAGAACGGAATGCCGGCATAGAACCCGCCAAACGCGAGCAATGCATGGTCGATCGAATTGCCGGAGAGGATGACGACCGGCCGCTCCGCCGACAGCCCGCGCGCAATGAGTCCTGAGGCGATGTGCCGGCTCGCGGCGAGCAGCTCGGCGTAACTGATCTTGCGCCAGCCGCGACCGCCTTCGCGCTCGGCCATGAAGATGCGATCCGGCGTCGTATTCGCCCAGTGATGCAGGCGGTCGGTGATGCGGGCCGGATAGTCTCCGAGCGGCTGTTTGGGCCGCAGGTAAATCGTGCCGTCGTCGCGCCGCTCGATATTCACGACGGGATCGCCGAATGAAATGGGCCGCAGCGGGGAAGTGCTCGCGCCGCGCTCCATGCTGGAAGAGGACGGCTGCGCGCTCATGATTTCGGCTTCACCTTTGCGGTCTTGTGCTCGAGGAATTCGCGGATCCTGCGCTTGGCTTCCTTGTCGCTCTGCGCCACCGTCGCCATCAGCGATTCCATCAACAGGCCGGTCTGCGGATTGGCCTCCGCGATCATCGGCAGCGCCTGGAGCACGGCGAAGTTGGTCAGCGGCGCGTTGGAGGCGACCTTGGTCGCAAGCTCCATCGCCTTGCCGAGGCCGTTGCCGGCTTCCGTGACATATTGCGCAAAGCCGTAGGAGGTGCCTTCGGTCGCGGAATAGACGCGGCCGGTCAGCATCATGTCCATCGTCCTGGCGACGCCGATCAGGCGCGGCAGGCGCACCGAACCGCCGCCACCGACGAAGATGCCGCGCTGTCCCTCCGGCAGCGCGAAATAGGTCGACGGTTCGGCGACACGGATATGCGCCGCGCAGGCGAGCTCCAGCCCGCCGCCGATCACGGCGCCCCTGAGCGCCGCGATCACGGGCACGCGGCTGTACTGGATGCGGTCGAACACCCGGTGCCACATCTGGGAATGGAGAAGGCCGCCGGTGGCATCATGGTCGGTCAGTTCGGAGAGGTCGAGACCGCTGGAAAAATGGTCGCCGATGCCGTGGATGACGACCGCGCCGATATCCTCGGGAAGGGACGCAAAACACTCGCCGATTTCCAGGATGATGCCGTCGTTGAGCGCATTGCGCTTGGCCGGCCGATTGAGGCCGACGGTCAAAACCCGGTCCGCCCGCTCGATCTTCAAAAGCCCGGAGGCGCCCGCGTCGGCGGTCTCGGCGTTTCCCTGTGTCATTTGCGTCCTTGTCAGAATAGTTATGTTGTATAACGAATTCAGGGGGAGTCAATACGGCTGGCAGCGGGGAAGCCGATGCATCGTCCGGAAATGGGACGACAGTCCGGGTACAGAGCCCGTACCCGAATGCCCGATGCGCAAGATTGGGATGAATATCACCGACGCCGATGCTATCCGGCCGCTACGCCGCCTTGGTTCCGCTTTGGGGTTGCGCCACAAGATTGATACCCATGGCGTGGAGAACCTTTATCACAGTGCCGAATTCGGGTTTGGCCTCGCCGCCAAGCGAGCGATACAAGTTCTCACGGGATAGACCGGCTTTTTCGGCAATGGCGCCCATGCCCTGAGAGCGCGCTACGGCGCCGATTGCCATCGTTATTGCGGACGGATCGTCGGATTCAAAGGCTTCGGTGAGATAGGCCGCAACCATCTCCGGACTGTCGAGGTACTCCGCAGTATCAAAGGATTTCACTTTTGCCATTGCTCAGACCTCCAATTCGCTCGCGATCTTCTTTGCCAACGCTATGTCCCCTGGCTGAGAGCCTTTATCGCCACTGCAAAGAAGAATGATGATCTCCTCGCCTCGGGCAACGTAGTAGATCCGGTATCCAGCGCCCTCGTGAACTCTCATTTCGCTGATGCCGCCTCCGACCGGAGCAACGTCTCCGGGATTGCCGAGCGCCAGCCGATCGATCCGGGCCAGGATTTTTGCCTTCGCTCTCCGGTCTCGCAGGTTTCTAAGCCAGTCAGAGAATTCGTCGGTTCTCTTGATCGTCGGCATCTGTAGCGTATACGCTACATAAGTGGCAATGTCAATGGACCAGCCGGCCCTTGGTGCGGCGCCACGCGTTCACATCACCTGATGCACGTCGATCACGACGCGGTCCGCATGCCGCGCGGCTGAACCGACAAAAATGTGCTGCATCAGCCAGCGGTACTTCTCATGCCCGGTCTCGAACTTCGGCACGGTGCGGAAATAGATCAGTTTAGGATCCACCGGCTCGCCGCGCTTGAGCTTTTGTAACAGCTCGACCGGGCCGAAGCGCATGCCCTTGTTCTCGACATAGACGATGGCGCCGTCGTTGGTTTGGAAAGCGTACTTCGCTTCGAGATCAATCAGCTCGTTGGGGCGGATGGTCTGGAAGTCGGCGCCGAACGGCAGCACCTTGCCGGTGATCGCGCCCGAGACCTCGCCGCCGATGATCGGGATGATGCGGCGAACGCCGATGCCGGTCTCGCCGGCGGTGACGACGTCGCCGATACGTGCAGTGACGGTGAAGACGTATCTGGTTTCGAGCGCCGGCGTGGTCATCGCTTCACCTCCTCAATGCGCCATCATCCGCGTCGGCAGCCATGTCGCCAGCAGCGGGAAGGCGATCAGGATCACGAGGCGCACGAGGTCTGTCGCCACGAACGGAATCACCCCCTTGAAGATGGTGGAGAAGGAAACGTCCTTCACCACGCTCTTGATGACGAAGACGTTCATGCCCACCGGCGGGTGAATCAGGCCGAGCTCGACCGTCATGACGATGATGACGCCGAACCAGATCGGGTCGAAGCCGAGATGCATGATCACGGGGAAAATGATCGGCACGGTGAGGATGATCATCGCCATGGCGTCCATCAGGCAGCCGAGCACGAGATACATCACCATGATCAGCGCCAGCACGCCGTAGGGGCCGAGGCCAAGGCCGGTGAGGAATTCCGTCACCTTCTGCGGGGTCTGCGTCACCGTGAGGAAATAGCCGAAGATCAAGGCGCCGATCAGCACGGTGAACACGGCGGCCGCCGTGCGCGTCGCCTGCAGCAGCGAGGCCAGAATTTTCTCGCGGTCGAGGCGGCCGGTCGCCACGCCGATGATGAAGGCGCCGGCAGCGCCGACGCCGCCGGCTTCGGTCGGCGTGAAGCGCGGCAAATAGGGCAGACCGTAAAGGCCGCCGATCACGAACACGAACAGCAGCACCGGCGCCCAGATGTCCTTCAGGCCGGCGAAGCGCTCGCGCCATGGCAGCACCTTGCCCTTGGGCAGAAAGTCCGGCCGGAAATAGCCGATCAGGAAGATCGTGATCATGTACATGGTCATCGCCAGAATGCCCGGGATGATGCCGGCGATGAACAGCTTGCCGATGTCCTGCTCGGTGATGATGCCGTAGACGGCGAGCACGGTGGAGGGCGGCAGCATCGCGCCCAGTGTGCCGCCGGCCGCGATCACGCCGGTGGCAAACGACTGCGGGTAGCCGAAACGGCGCATCTCGGGGTAAGCGACCGCCGAGAAGGTCGCTGCGGTCGCGACCGAGGAGCCGCAGATCGCGGCAAAGCCGCCGCAGGCACCGACGGTGGCGATGCCGAGCCCGCCGCGCAAATGGCCGACAAAGCCGTTGGCGGCGCGGAATAGCTCGCGGCTCATGCCGGAATTGCTGACGAAGGAGCCCATCAGCAGAAACATCGGAATGACGCCGAAGGTGTAGTCGGTCACCGTGCGCATGGAGGTCTGGCCGACCAGCTTCAGCGCCGGCGTGGCGCCGACGAGATAGGAGAAGCCGGAGACGCCGACGAGGCCCATGGCCATGCCGACGGGCACGCGCAGCAGCATCAGGGCGAACAGGGAAACGAAGCCGATAACGGCGACGGCATCGGTGCTCATGATTACTCCGTCGCCTTCAGCTTGGGGTCGTGCATCTCTTCGGGATGGAAGATCAACCGATAGGTGCGGATCGCGATCAGCAGCACGGCGGAGACGTCGCCGATCCAGGCGATCGCGAAGAACGGCCAGGTCGGCATGTGCATGTCGAAGGTCTGGACGTTGTCGTTGTAGGTGCCGCGGACCTTGTCGAACAGCGTCCAGGTCTGCACCGTCACGACGAACAGCAGCACCAGTGTCGCGAACACGTCGATCCAGCGCTGGTAGCGCGGCCCGACATTGCCCCAGACCAGATCGACCGTGATGTGGGTGCCGCGATAGGAGGTCGCGGCGATGCCCCAGAAGATGAGGATGCCGAGCAGCATGCGGCCGATGTCGAAACTATCGGGGATCGCATAGTTCAGCGTGTTGCGCAGCAGCACCGACAGGAAGATGTCGAGTGCGACAATGCCGACGAAGGCGGCTGCGATCCACTCGATCGAATCGATAACGCGATCCATCCAGCTGCGCTTCATGGGAGCTTCCTGCTCGAGATGAGTGCGAGTTGCATCAACAGCGATGCTGCACTCCCTCTCCCGCTTGCGGGGGAGGGCTGGGGTGGGGGTGTCGCCGCAATGAACGGACCCCGAGTGGAGAGAGCCCCCACCCGGCGCTTCGCGCCGACCTCCCCCGCAAGCGGGAGAGGTGCAGCGAGTCTGCGGCTCCGATTCAGCGTCACTCCGCCAGCGCGTTGTACTTCTTCAGCGAGGCCTTCAGCTCGCTAAGCGCCGCATCCGGATCCGCGCCGGCCTTCTTTGCGCCGTCGGCCCAGGTCTTCACCAGCGGCTCGGCAGCCTTCTTCCAGGCGGCGGTCTGCTCGGGCGTCAGCTTGTAGACCTCGTGGCTGGTTTCCGCCTTGACCTTGTCGATGCCGGCGTCCTCGAACTTGCCCCAGTGCTCGCCGACCACACCGGCCATCTCGACCGTGCAATTCTTGTCGATCGCGGCCTTCTGCTTGTCGGACATCGCATTGTACTTGTCCTTGTTCATCACGAACACGAAGGTCGTGGTGTAGAGCGGCGCCTCCATGTCGTACTTGGTTACCTTGTCGATGCCGAACAGCACCAGCGAACCCCAGGGGAAGGTGACGCCGTCGGCGACGCCGCGCTCGATGATGTCGCGTACTTCGGGCGCGGAGGATTGCACATTGGTGCCGCCGAGCGAGGTGACGAAATTCGCCATGGTGGCGTGGGCGGGGCGGATCTTCAGGCCCTTCACGTCCTCCGGCATCACGATCTTCTTGGTGCGGGAGTGGAAGGAAGACGGCGAGTGGACGAAGGCGAGGCAGTACTTGACGTCCTTCATCTCCTTCTCGGCGTATTTGCGATACCACGCATCCAGCCCCATCGAGCCGCCCTTGGCATCCGAGATCAGGAACGGCAATTCGCCGGCGCCGATGATCGGGAAGCGGCCGGGCTGGTAGCCGGGATTGACATAGGTGACGTCGGCGATGCCGTCGCGCGCCATGTCGTAATGATCGAAGGCCTTGCCCATCTGCTGGGCCGGAAACACCTTGCCCTTGATGGTGCCGCCGGAATCCTTCTCGACCGCGGCGGCCCAATCCTCGAGCGATTTCTGCAGCGGATGCGAGGCCGGCACCCAATGCGAGATCTTCAAATCGAAGGTCTTGTCCTGCGCGAACGCAGGGCTCACGCTTGCTGCCAGCAGCAACGCCAGACAGGCTTTCCTCATCACGCGTCTCTCCCTCTTTTGACGGCGGGCTTCGATGGCCCGGTCTCGTTATTTAACATGTTATCTAATTGGCCGGCGCGTTCAAGCCGGAACTGGCGTGACGTGCCGCCGCGCACTCCCTTTTTGCCTAACCGTTATATGATATAATTATCGTGTGCGGACAGCTGCGACAAGCGAGCCACGCCGAAAGCCTACCGGATCGGGAGGAGCAAGTATTGCGGACAAAAGTCGCAATCATCGGGGCAGGGCCGGCTGGATTGTTGCTTGGGCAACTGCTGCACCGCTATGGCATCGACAATGTCATTCTGGAGCGGCAGAGCCCGGACTATGTGCTCGGCCGCATCCGTGCCGGACTGCTGGAGGAGGGAACAGTCGCGCTGCTCGACCAGATCGGCGCCGGCGCACGGGCGCATGCCGAAGGGCTGGTGCATGAAGGGATCGAGCTCGCCTTTTCGGGGCGCCGGCACCGCATCGACATGAAGGCTGCGACCGGCAAGACGGTCATGATCTACGGCCAGACCGAGGTCACGCTCGACCTGATGGATGCGCGCAACGCCGCCGGTCTCACCTCGGTCTACGAGGCCAAGGACGTACAACCGCACGATTTCGACGGCGGTCACCCGCGCGTAACCTACATGAAAGATGGCGTCACCCACACGATCGATTGCGACTTCGTCGCCGGCTGCGACGGGTTTCACGGCGTCAGCCGCGCCAGCGTTCCGGCTTCGGCCATCGAGGAGTTCGAGCGCATCTATCCGTTCGGCTGGCTCGGCATCCTCTCCGAGACGCCGCCGGTCAGCCACGAGCTGATCTATTCCAACCACGTCCGCGGCTTTGCGCTGTGCACCATGCGTTCGACCAGGCGCAGCCGCTACTATGTGCAGTGCGCGCTCGACGACCATGTCGACCAGTGGCCGGACGATCGATTCTGGGACGAGCTCAAGCGCCGCCTCGACCGGGACGCCGCCGACAGCCTGATCACGGGCCCCTCGATCGAGAAGAGCATTGCGCCGCTGCGCAGCTTCGTCGCCGAGCCGATGCGTTTCGGCAGGTTGTTCCTGTGCGGTGATGCCGCCCATATCGTGCCGCCGACCGGCGCCAAGGGGCTGAATCTGGCCGCGAGCGATGCGCATTATCTGTCGAGCGCATTTCGCGAGTTCTACGACGAAAAATCCAGCGCCGGCATTGACGCCTATTCGGCGAAGGCACTGGCGCGGGTCTGGAAAGCCGTGCGGTTCTCCTGGTGGATGACCTCGATGCTGCACAAATTTCCGGACACCGGTACGATTGGGGCGCGCATCCAGCTCGCCGAGCTCGACTACGTCACGCAGTCCCAAGCCGCGATGACATCACTGTCGGAGAACTATGTGGGGCTGCCGTTTTAGGACGGTGCTGTAGGGTGGGCAAAGCGAAGCGTGCCCACCAGCGTTGTCTTCGCGCGAGATGGTGGGCACGGCGCTGCGCACCTTTGCCCACCCTACGAGTGCTCGCGCCGGCGCCACTTCTTTCAAACACCCGCGCAAATTCCGTTTAAAACTTTGTAGGTGGTGCAACCGTCACGTCCCTCGCGTTCAATGGCGGCAGCCACCAACGCGAGACGGACATGACCAGCACCGACATCCCCGCCGGCTTCGAGCCGCATTTCCGCAAAGCCCCGCTCACCGACCCCTGGGAGCCGCTTTACTCCAGGAAGACCGACAACGGCGTCACCGTGGGATTGCGGCTCGCAACACCGCACACCAACGCGCGCGGGCTGATCCATGGCGGATTGATCGCAGCGCTGGCCGATGCCGCCATGGGCTACAGCTGCGCGCAGGCGACCGGCTGGACCACCTCGTTGGTCACGATCTCGCTGTCGGTCGACTATGTCGGCGCCGGCGAGATCGGCCAATGGCTCGCGGTCGAGGGCGAGGCGATCAAGACCGGCAGCACGATCTGTTTCGCGCAGTGCCTCGCGAAGGCCGACGGCGCCGTGATCGCGCGCGCCAGCGGCACCTTTCGCGTCGTGCCGAAAAAGGGGTGAGGGCGTCACCCGAATTTCCACTCCGCGGTCTCCACCACGAGATCGACGAAGGCGCGCACCTTGGCGGAGAGCAGGCGCGAGGTCGGGTACACGATGTGGATGGGCAGCGCCGGCTGCTCGTAGTTCGCCAGCACGATCTTGAGCCGCCCACGCCGCAAGCCCTCGGCGGCCTGATAGGCCAGCACCCGGGTCACGCCGCCGCCGGCCTCGGCATATTGCAGGGCGGCGTCGGCGCTGTTGCTGGCGAAGCGTGGGTTCGGCGCCACCTCGATGTCGCGGCCGTCCTGCACGAAGCGCCAGTTGGCGGATGGACCGAACGCGATGGTCTGGTGCGTAAGCAGTGCCTCCGGCGTCTTCGGTTCGCCATGGCGCTTCAGATAGCCCGACGTCGCCACCACGATCCGACGCATCTCGCCGACCTGGCGCGCGACGAGCGAGGAGTCGGCGAGATGGCCGATCCGCACCGCGACGTCGACGGCGTCTTCCACGAGATTGACGAGGTTGTCGGACAGCCGTAATTCGCAGGCGACCTCGGGATAGCGCTTGAGGTAGGCGGTCATGACAGGCCCGACATGGAGCCGGCCGAAGCCGACCGGCGCCGACACCACCAGCCGCCCGCTCGGCCGGTTGCGCTCCTCCCGTGCCGAGCCGTCGGCCTCCTCGACATCGGCCAGGATGCGACGCGCACGCTCCAGATAGCGCGTGCCGACGTCGGTCAGGGTCACTTGACGGGTGGTCCGCTGCAACAGCCGCGCGCCGAGATGCTCCTCCAGCGCCGCGATCAGCCGCGTCACCGCGGAGGGGGACAGCCGCAGTTTTCGTGCCGCCGGCGCGAAGCCGTGCAAATCGGCGACGGTGACGAAAACATGCATGGCTTCGAGGCGATCCATGGTATTGTTGCATATACCGCAATGATGAAGTGTCAAGCTGGCCGATTGTTTTAGCCGGCGAAAAGTCCATTTTAGGTGGCGAAGACGCAGGGATGCGCCGGGATTTCAGGAGATGGTCCGATGACGGCAACTCACACCTACGCCAGCGACGTCGCATTCACGCCGGCGGTGAAGTCGATCCAGACCCGAAAGGGATCCCGCGAAGGCTATGCCAATGCCGAGCAGCGCGGCTGGCGCACCGAGGTCGATGAGAACCTCGCGGCGTTCCTGGCCGACGCCAACAGCTTTTATCTTGCCACGGCCTCGGCCGACGGCCAGCCCTACATCCAGCATCGCGGCGGCCCGAAGGGCTTCTTGAAGGTGCTGGACAAGCAGACGCTGGCTTTCACGGACTATGCCGGCAATCGGCAATACATCACGCAGGGAAATCTGTCCGAAAATCCCAAGGCCTACATCTTCGTGATGGACTACGCCCATCGCCGCCGGGTGAAGATCTGGGGCGAGGCGCGGGTGGTCGAGGACGACGAGGCGCTGACGACATCGCTGATGCCGAAAGGCTACCGCGCCCGGCCGGAGCAGGTGATCCTGTTCAAGATCGAAGCGTGGGACACGAACTGCCCGCAGCACATCCCGCAGAAGTTCGACGCGACGGATGTGGCAGCGGCGCTGGCGGCAAGAGATGCGAAAATCACGGAGCTGGAGGCGGAGGTCGCGGCGCTGAAGGGGGAGAAGGCCGCGAGTTGAGCTTACCTGCCAATGAAAGCTAGAGCGACTTGCGGCGTGCACCCTCTCCCCTTGCGGGAGAGGGTGGCTCGTCGCGGAGCGACGAGACGGGTGAGGGGGCTCTCTCCACGAATGAAGCACTTTCCGTTTAGATAGATACCCCTCATCCGGCGCTTCGCGCCACCTTCTCCCGCAAGGGGAGAAGGGAAGAAGACAGCGCGTGCGGCGTCAGCAATTTCTCGAACTTACAGCCCGCTCGCGCCTTCGTGCTGGAAGCCGAGATAGCTGGCGGCGACGCGCTCGTTCGCCGCAATGTCGCTGGCCTTACCGCTGAGCACGAACTCGCCGAGCTCCATGACATAGGCCTGATCCGCGATCTTCAATGCGGCCTGCGCGTTCTGCTCGACCAGCAGTACGGAGACGCCGGCGGCGCGCAGTTCGGTGACGATGCGGAAAATGTCGGCGACGATGATCGGGGCGAGGCCGAGGCTCGGCTCGTCCAGCATCAGGAGCTTGGGCTCGCCCATCAGGGCGCGGCCCATTGCGAGCATCTGCTGCTCGCCGCCGGAGAGCGTGCCGGCGAGCTGCTTGCGCCGTTCCTTGAGCCGCGGAAACAGCGCGTAGACCCGCTCCATCGAGGCTTTCGCCTTGCTTCTCTCGATGCGGAAGGCCCCCAACTCGAGATTGTCCTCGACATTCATGGTCACGAACAATTCGCGGTGCTCGGGAACGAGGCCAAGTCCCATGGCGACGCGGTCCTCGATGTCGAGTCGCGACAGATCCTGACCTGCGAATGCCACGCGCCCCTTCAGCGGAAAGATGCCCATGATGGCGGAGAGCAGCGTGGTCTTGCCGGCGCCATTGGCGCCGACGATGGTGACGATCTGGTTCTGGCCGACTTCGAGCGAGACCGAGCGCACGGCCTCGACCTTGCCATAGGCGACATGGGCGTCGGCGACGGACAACAGCGCGGTCATGCCGCCACTCCGAGATAGGCCTTGATCACTTCGGGATTGGTCTTGATCGTGGCCGGCGTTCCTTCTGCGATCTTGGTGCCGAAATCGAGCACCACGATGCGGTCGGCGAGGTTCATGACGAAGCCCATGTCGTGCTCGACAAGCAGCACGCTCATGCCGCCGTCGCGCAGCTCCCGCAGGAGGCTCGCGAGCCGCTGCTTCTCCATGTGGCGCAGGCCGGCGGCCGGCTCGTCGAGCAGCAGCAGCATCGGATCGACGCACAACGCACGGGCGATCTCGACGATCCGTTGCTGTCCCAGCGAAAGCGAGCCTGCGAGCTGATGCATCTGCTCGCCAAGTCCGACCCGCTCGATCTGGCGGGCGGCTTCGGCGAGCAGCTTTGCCTCATCAGTGCGGTCGAGCCGCAGCATCGAGGAGATCGGCCCCGAATGGCCGCGCAGATGGGCGCCGATCGCGACGTTCTCCAGCACGGTCATGTCAGGCACCAGCTTGACGTGCTGGAAGGTGCGGGAGATGCCGAGCTTGACGATCTCCTGCGGCGGTGCCCTGTCGACCTTGTTGCCGAGCACGGAGATCGAGCCTGAGGTGGCCGACAGCACGCCGGTGATCAGGTTGAAGGTGGTGCTCTTGCCGGCGCCGTTGGGGCCGATCAGCGCGACGATCTCGCGAGCCAGGACGTCGAAGGAGACGTTGTTCACCGCGACCACGCCGCCAAATTGCTTCCGGGCCTTCTCGACCTGAAGCAGGACGCTGGATTGGCCGGGGGAGCGGGTGCGCTGCTCCAGCTTGAGCGAGGTGTCCGGCTTTTTGCCACCGGTGCGCTGTGGCAGGAACGACATCAGCCAGGGCCAGACGCCGCCGGGTGCGAGCTGGAGCAGCGCCACCAGCATGATGCCGAACACGATGGTCTCGACCTGGCCGGAGCCGGGCAGGATCAGCGGCAGATAGCTCTGCAGCACTTCCTTGAGGACCACGACGAGCGCTGCGCCCAGGACGCCACCCCAGACATAGCCGGCGCCGCCGACCACGGCGATGAAGAGATACTCGATGCCGGCCTGCGCGCCGAACGGCGTCGGGTTCACCGCGCGCTGAAGATGGGCGTAAAGCCAGCCGGAGAGGCCGGCGAGCACGGCCGCATGGATGAACACCAGCATTTTCGCCCGCGGCGTGTGCACGCCGAACGCCTCGGCCGCGACATGGCCGCGCCGGAGCGCGCGGATGGCGCGGCCGGTGCGGGAGTCCAGCAGGTTCATCGTGAGCAGCGCCGAGAGGATCACGGCAACCCAGATCGCGTAGTAGATCGAGCCGGGCGAGAGCATTTTGAACGAGCCGATCGACAGCGGCGGGATGGCCGAGATGCCGTCGTTTCTTCCCAGGAATTCGAGCTTGCTGAAGAGATAGAACAAGCCGAGTCCCCAGGCGAGCGTGCCGAGCGGCAGATAATGGCCGGAGAGACGGACCGTGACGAGACCGAGCAGCACCGCCAGCAATCCGCTGACCACCAGCGACAGCGGTAGCGTTAGCCAGGGCGACATGCCGTAGGTCGTTGACAGCACCGCGGTGGTGTAGGCGCCGAAGCCAACGAAGGCCGCTTGTCCGAACGAGGTCAGGCCGCCGACGCCGGTCAGCAGCACGAGGCCCATCGCGACCAGGGCGGTGAGGCCGACATTGTCGAGCAGCACGATCCAGAACGGGGGCATGCCCGGAACAAAGGGGATCGCCGCCATAATCAGCGCGAAGATGAGGATGGGGAGCCGGCTCTGCATTTTGGCGTCAGTCCTTCTCTTCCTCGACCGCAGGCGCTGCGAGCGAGCGCAGCAGCAGCACGGGAATCAAGAGCATGAAAACGATCACCTCCTTGTAGTTGGAGGCATAGAAGGACGAGAACGCCTCGACGATGCCGACGACCAGCGCCGCGACCGCGGTGAGGGGGTAGCTGACAAGCCCGCCGATGATCGCGGCGACAAAGCCCTTCAGGCCGATCAGGAAGCCCGAGTCGTAATAGAGCGTCGTGATCGGCACGATCATGATGCCCGACAGTGCGCCGATGACGGACGCCAGTAGGAAGGCGATCTGCCCGGATAGCGTGGTGCGGATGCCGACGAGCCGGGCACCGAGCCGGTTCACGGCGGTCGCGCGCAGCGCCTTGCCGTAGAGTGTCAGCCCGAAGAACAGCCACAGCCCGACGATGAAGGCGATGGTAATGCCGTAGACCGTGATGCTCTGGCCTGTGAAGCGCAGCGCGCCGGTGGTGAAAGATCCCGACAGTACGGCAGGTCCGCGCTGACCTTCGGCGCCGAAGAACAATAGGCCTAAACCCTGAAGTGCGAGATGGACGCCCACCGAGGCGATCAGCAGCACCAGCACGGAGGTGTGCGCCAGCGGCTGGAATGCGATGCGGTAGAGAAACAGGCCGATCATCGCCACGATCACCAGCGACAGCGCGATGCAGACCGCAACCGGCGGCTTCTGAGCGGCGTAGTAGACAGTCAGCGCCAGCACGATGGCCGGCAGCACGATGTTGGTCAGGATGCTGCGCAGCACCAGGCGCCCGTGCAGCGCCTTGCGCGCGGCGAACAGGTCGAACGCGAAGGCGCCAAGGCCCAGGGCGAGCGCGAGTTTCGCCGTACCCGGCATCTGGCCCGCGGCCAGCGAGGCATAGGTCAGCGCGCCATAGGTGACGAATTCGCCCTGCGGGATGAGGATGACGCGGGTGACGGCGAACACCAGCACCAGCGCCAGGCCGAGCAGCGCATAAATCGCGCCATTGGTGATGCCGTCCTGCAGCAGGAACAGCATGATGGTGGTATTCAAGACCGGACGCTCCCCCTCAAAGATTCAGGACCGGTCCCCTGATTGTGGTGGACGGTCCGCTCACAGCCATTGAACAGCGCTGACGATATTTGATATGGTCCATAACAATTATCAAATATAACATCAAGAGTGGCGAACGATCCTCCCGAACTTAACGGGATTGCGAGCATGAGGCGATGACCGTTTCCAAAACCGCTGAAAAGTCCTCTGAAAAACCCGCCGAGACCGCCAAGGGCCGCAAGGACGCGGCCGACGGGCCTGGCGAAGCCCTCCAGCTCGGCGAGCTCTCGGAGCAGCTCGGCTATGTCCTGAAGCGGGCACAGCTCAAGGTGTTCGAGAACTTCCTGCGCTGCATGGCCTCGCTCCAGCTCACGCCGGCGCAGTTCTCAGTGCTGCTGTTGGTCGAGAAAAACCCCGGCCGTAACCAGACCGAGATCGCCTCCACCCTCGGCATCCTGCGCCCGAACTTCGTGGCGATGCTCGACAATCTCGAGAGCCGCGACCTTTGCGCGCGGATCCGCTCCACCAACGACCGCCGCTCGCACATCCTGGTGCTGACCGACAAGGGCAAGGCCGTGCTGGCCCGCGCCAAGAAGCTCGTCGCCACCAAGCACGAGGCGCGGCTGAACGAGGTGCTCGGGCCGTCCAACCGCGCAGCCCTGCTCGGGATGCTCTCGAAGATCGCCAACGAGTTTTGACGGTTGATTGCCCCCGGCGACCGGGCATCAAACCCGGAAGCGCGGGCGGGCTGGCCGCGGTTATGCCGCAGCGAACCGGTCGGGCATGGCAGGTGCTTCCGCGGACAGGAAACGGCGCTCGATTTCCACGGCGGGCAAGGGCGGGCTGAACAGATAGCCCTGCATTTCGGTGCAGCCCTCCGCTGCGATCCGATCCCTTTGCTCCTCGGTCTCCACGCCCTCCGCGGTCGTCGTCATGCCCATCCCGCGCGCCAGTGCCGCCACCGCGCGCACGATGCTGAGGGATGCCGCATTGTTTTCCACGCCGCTGACGAACGACCGGTCGATCTTGATCTTGTCGAAGGGGAAGCATTGCAGATAGGTCAATGACGAATAACCGGTGCCGAAATCGTCCATGGCGACCTTGATGCCCAGCGCGCGGAGCTGGTGCAGCGTCGTCAGCGTCCCGTGCCTGTCCTGCAGCAAAACGCTTTCCGTGATCTCGATCTCCAGCCGCCGCGGATCGAGGCCAGAGGCCGCCAGGGTGCCGACGATCACCTCGGTCAGGCCCGGCTGGCGGAATTGCACCGCCGAGATATTGACGGCGACGTGCAGATGGTCCGGCCACCGGCTTGCAGTGGCACAGGCCTGCCGGATCACCCACTCACCGATCGGCACGATCAGGCCGATCTCTTCCGCAAGCGGGATAAAGCTGTTCGGCGCGACCAGTCCGCGTCGTGGATGTCGCCAGCGGATCAAGGCTTCGAAGCCGCTGATCTCGCCGCCGTCGGTCTTCACGACCGGCTGGTAGTGCAGTTCGAACTCGCCGGCGGCAAGGCCGTTGTGCAGGTCCTGCTCCAGCGCGCGGCGGCTTTGCGCCTCTTCGCCCATGGCCGGTTCGAAGAAGCAGTGCATGCCGCGGCCGTCGCTTTTCGCGCGATACAGGGCCAGATCGGCATTGTGCAGGAGTTGCTCGGGCGTCGAGCCGTCGCCGGGCGCAATGGCGATCCCGACGCTCGCGCCCACAATAGCCTGATGTCCGTCGAGCCCGAACGGAGCACTCAGGGCGCTGACAACATCACGCGCCAGCGTGTCCGCTTCGTTCGAATCGGAGATCGGCGACTGGAGGATGACGAATTCATCGCCACCCATACGCGCGACGGTATCGCTGTCGCGGGCGAGCTGCTTGAGGCGGCGGCTGACATCCTGCAGCAGGATGTCGCCGGCCTGGTGGCCAAGGGTGTCGTTGACGGCCTTGAACTTGTCGAGATCGATGTGGTGGATCGCGAACATCCCACCCTGTTCGAGCGCCTGCTTGAGGCGCTGACCGAGCAGGGCGCGATTGACGAGGTCCGTCAGCGCGTCGTGGTGCGCCATATGCGCGATCTGCAATTCCGCCTTGCGCTGCTCGGTGATGTCTTCGTGGGTCGCGACCCATCCGAGATCGGGCATCGGTCGGTGCCTGATCTTGAAGGTCCGCCCGTTCCGCATCTCGACGATGCTGTCCATGGCCTCGGCCGACGTGGCGACATCGGTCCGCCATGTGGCGTATTCCTCCCGCGTCATTGTCGGCACGCTGCCGGCTTCGAAGCGCAGGTCGAGGATCTCCTGGAGCGGCGTGCCCGGACGAACGCGGTCGGGCGGCAGGCCGTACATTTCGATATAGTGCGTGTTGCAGACCAGCAGCCGATGGTCGGCGCTGAAGAAGCAAAGTCCCTGCGACATGTTGTTGATCGCGATGTCGAACTGGAAATTGCGTTCCTGTAGCCGCGCACTGAGCTCTTCGCGCTCTGTAATGTCCTCGTGCGTCGCCATGCCGCCGCCGTCGGGCAGGGGATGGATGGTGTAGGCGATGATTCGTCCGTCGGCGAACTGCTGAACCGTCTGCTCGCTGACGACCGAACCCTCGGTGCGGGCACGGACATAGGCGCCGGCTTCTCCGCCGATGTTCAGGCCCAGTTCGAGCCGATGCTGGATCAGGTCCTTGATCGGCGTGCCCGGGTGCACCTGCTCGGGCGAGAGCGCGTACATCTCGCGGTAGCGCGGATTGCAGAAAATGACCCTGCGGTCGCTGCCGAACAGGATGATCCCGAGCCACAGATTATTGGCGGCGCACTTGAGCAGCTCGCCGAGCACGAGCGGATCAATGCTTGCGACCTCCTGATCATTCTCCGCCATGCGCCTTGCCCCCGAAACGACGCGATTAGAGCAGGCGGTGGTGAATCAGCCCAACAATTCGCCCAGTTTCGGGACATGTTCCTGAAACTGCGGCGAACGCGAGGTTAAGGGCGGCGATGCCCGCCCCCTGGAAAAGAGGACGCCGACGAGAATTCAGAGATCGTTAACCATGTCGTCCCGCCGAACCGCGCGCGGTGCCGGCGGGATGGCGATGCCGCCGTGTCAGTCGACCAGGATCACCCGGATATCGTTCACATTGGTCAGCGTGGGACCCGGCAGCAACAGGTCGCCCGTCGCCTCGAAGAACGTCGTCGCGTCGTTGTTGTCGAGATAGGCCTGCGGCTGCAGCCCCTGCGCCGTCATCTTCGCGAACGTCGCCGCGTCGATCAGCGCGCCGGCGGGGTCGGTGGGGTTGCCGGCACCGCCATCGGCGCCGTCGGTGTCGCCGGCGAGCGCGGAGATGTCAGGCGTGTCCTTCAAGAGGCCGGCGAGCGCCAGCGTGTATTCCTGGTTCGGGCCGCCGCGGCCATTGCCGCGCACGGTGACCGTGAGCTCGCCGCCGGACAGGATCGCGACGCGCTTGCCTTCCGCGCGGGCCTGAAGCGCCAGCCTGGCATGAGCGGCGGCAACGTCGCGGGCCTCGCCTTCGAGGTCGGCGCCGAGATCGATCGTCTCGTAACCGGCCTCATGCGCGAGCCTCACCGCAGCGTCGAGCGATTGCTTCGGACGTGCGATCAGTTCGAAATGCGCGCGCGCGAACGCGGCATCACCGGGCTTGCAGCTCTCGTTGGCGGGGTCGTCCAGCGCGCGGCGGACGGCATCGTCGATGTCGAGCTTGTATTTGGCGACGATGGCGCGCGCATCATTGAGCGTGGTCGGATCGGGCACGGTCGGACCCGAGGCGATCGCCGAGGGGTCGTCATGCGGCACGTCGGAGATCGCAAGCGTCACGATCTCGGCGGCATTTTTGCCGGCGCGCGCCAGCCGCCCGCCCTTGATCCGCGACAGATGCTTGCGCACGACATTCATCTCGCCGATCGGCGCGCCGGAGCGCAGCAGCGCCTTGTTGACCGCCTGCTTCTGCGCGAAGCTGATGCCGTCCACGGGCGCGATCCAGTTCGCCGAGCCGCCGCCGGTGAGCAGCACCAAAAGCAAATCGTCCGGCCCGGCCTCGGCTGCGAGCGCGAGCGTATCGGCCGCGCCCTTCAGGCCGGCTTCGTCAGGCACGGGATGACCGGCCTCGACCACACGGATGCGGCGCGTCGGCACGCCGTAGCCGTGTCGCGTGGTGGCGATGCCGACGAGACGTTCCGGCGCGAGCCCGAGCGCGTCGAGATAATGCCGCTCGGCGGCGGCGGCCATCGCGGCCGCGCCCTTGCCGGCGGCGAGACAGATCACGCGTCCCCTTGGCGCGGGCCGCAGGTGCGGCGCCAGAATCGTGCTCGGATGAGCGGCGGCAACGGCGGCGTCGTAGAGCGCGCGGAGCAGGGGGCGTCGATCGGACATGACGAAGGGCCTTGAGCGGACAGGAAAGACTGGCGGCAAACGCGCCGCTCACCTGCCTACCGCATCATGCGCCAAAGCGTAAGCCGGCTTCACCATCATTCGATTGTGCAATCGCGTGATCATAATCGACGCGCAAGCAAAAACCCCCTGCGATGGTTCGCAGGGGGTTTTCATCGTCGTGGGTATCAGGCGGTTAGCCGCCGACGTCGGCGCTGATCACGTCACCGAACAGCTCCCACTTGTCGCCCTTGAACTTCTCGAGCTGGAGCTGGCTGATCGGCGCGAAGTCGGTCGGAGAGGTGTTGATCTGCACGCCCGGCAGCAGCACTTCGGTGCGGAAGTTCTTCAGGCTGGCGGCCTGCTTCATGACGTTCGCGCGCGTGAGATCGTCGCCGCACTGCTTGAGGACTTGGACCAGGGTCTGCGCCACGCCGTAGCCGACGATGGTGCCGTGGTCGAGCTTGTCGCCGTCCGGAAAGTACTTGTTCATGAACGCGACGAAGTCCTTCATGCCGGGATCGCTGTTCCACGCCGGATCCGAAATGTCCTTCAGGTAGTCGGCGGAGATGATGTCCTGCGAGTTCTCGAACCCGGCGGGCTTGAGCACGCTGCCGACGGACGCCGAGACGTTGTTGAGGAAGTGCAGCGGCTTCCAGCCGATCTCGGCATTCTTCTTGATTGCCTGCGCCGCGAATTTCGGCGTCGTGATGTTCATGAAGACGTCGGCGCCGGTCGATTTCAGCTTGACGATGTGGTTGTCGATGGTCGGCTCGGAGGTCTCGTAGCTCTCCTCCATGACGATCATCGACGCGGCCTTGGCGCCGAGGCCGTCCTTCAGGCCCTTGAGATAATCCTTGCCGTAATCGTCGTTTTGGAACAGCACGGCGATCTTGGCATCCGGCTTGTTCTTGAGCAGCCATTTCGCGTAGATCTGCGTCTCGCTCTGGTAATTGGGCTGCCAGCCCATGGTCCAGGGGAAATCCTTCGGGTCGTTCCACTTGGTGGCGCCGGTCGCGACGAAGAGCTGCGGCACCTTCTTCGAGTTCATGTATTTGTGAATCGCGGAGTTCGGCGGCGTGCCGAGCGAGTTGAAGATGAACAGCACCTCGTCGCTCTCGACCAGCTTGCGCGCCTGCTCCACCGTCTTCGGCGGCGAGTAGGCGTCATCGTAGCTGATGAAGTTGATCTTGCGGCCGTTGATGCCGCCTTCGTCGTTGATCTTCTTGAAATAGGCCGCTTCCGTCCGTCCGATGATGCCGTAGGCGGAGGCCGGTCCGCTGTAGGGCATGATGTTGCCGATCTTGATCTCGGTATCGGTCGCGCCGGTATCGTATTTCTTCTGGGCCGATGCAGTGGAGGCCGAGGCCGCAATGAGCGCGAGCGCGAGTGAGGCGGCCGCAAGTTTGCCGGTGACAGCGGGCATTCCTATCTCCCTATTTTCTTGGTGTGTGCGCGTCCCTTTTCTTGTGTTGCCTGTTTTTGCTGACGCAGCCGCAATTCAATACGATTTACCGGACGCCTTCAACAGAAAGCCCCTGCGGCGGGGGCGCAGGGGCTGCTTCTTTAGTAGTCACGGACCGGCGCGCGCTCGTGTGCGACTGCGAGAAGGTGCATCCGCCTGAGTTGACGAACCGATCTGGAGCGAGTTTGAGTTGCGTGGCTTCAGTGGCCGAGCTCGCTCGAGATGATGTCCCCGAACAGCTCCCATTTCCGGCCTTTGAACCGCATCATCTGGAGCTGCTCGATCGGGGCGAAATTATCGGCTGCGGTGTTGATCTTGATGCCGGGCAACAGGGTGTCGGGCTCGAAATCCTTCAGGCTTGCCGCCTGCTTCATGACGTTGTCGCGGGTGAGGTCGTCGCCGCACATTTGCAGCACCTTCACCATGGTCTGCGCGGCGGCATAGCCGAACACCACGCCGGCATCGAGCTTGTTGGCCTTGGGATCGTATTTGGCGAGGAAGTTGTAGAACTTCTTCATGCCGTCATCGGCATTCCATTGCGGGTCGGAGCCGTCCTTGGTGTAGCTCGCCGACAGGATGCCTTGCGAGATCTCGAGCCCCGCCGGCTCGAGCACGCCGCCGACGGAAGCCGAGACGTTGGAGATGATGTGGACCGGATGCCAGCCGATCTCGGCCGCTTTCTTGATCGCTTGCGCTGCAAATTTCGGCGTGGTGATGCTGACGAAGATGTCGGCGCCGGAGGCCTTCAATTTCACGACGTGCTCGTCGATCGCCGGCTCCGAAGTGTCGTAACCGTCTTCCAGCACGATCATCGAGGCCTTGGGCCCAAGGCCGTCCTTCAGCCCCTTGAGATAGTCCTTGCCGAAATCGTCGTTCTGGTAGAGCACGCCGATCTTGCCGTCCGGCTTCTCCTTCATGATGTACTTGGCGTAGATACGCGCCTCGCTCGCGTAGCTCGGCTGCCAGCCCATGGTCCAGGGATATTGCTTCGGATCGTTCCACTTCGAAGCGCCGCTCGCCACGAACAATTGCGGCACCTTCTTCTCGTTCATGTATTTGCGAATGGCGCCGTTGGTGGAGGTGCCGAGCGAGCCGAAGATCAGCAGCACCCCGTCGCTCTCGACCAGCTTGCGGGCCTGCTCCACCGTCTTCGGCGGCGAATAGCCGTCGTCGTAGGAGATGAACTTGATCTTGCGGCCGGCGATGCCGCCCTCGGCATTGATCTTGTTGAAATAGGCTTCCTCGGCTTTGCCGATCGCCGCATAGGCGGAGGCCGGGCCGCTATAGGGCATGATGTTGCCGATCTTGATCTCGGTATCGGAAGCGCCGCTGTCGTATTTCTTCTGCGCCAGGGCTGGGCCGCTCATCGCAGTGCACAACGCGAATGCGGCCAGTACGCCCGCAACCTGAAATCGAACGGCAGTCATCTTTCTCCACCCGGAACGGATCGCCGCCGCATTGAACAAGATTGATGCGGGACGTCAACAAAAAGCCCCCGCGATCGTTCGCGGGGGCTTCTCGAGGTGTCGGACTATTGCGTCAGAGCGTCACTCGGTGGCGATGTCGCCGCTGATGATTTCGCCGAAGAGTTCCCACTTCTCGCCCTTGAAGCGCTGCATCTGGAGCTGCGCGATCGGGGCGAAGTCGGTGGGGCCGGTGTTGATCTTGACGCCGGGCAGCAAGGTGTCCGGTGCGAAATCCTTCAACGAGGCCGCCTGCTTCATGATGTTGGCCCGGGTCAGATCGTCGCCGCACATCTCCAGGACCTTGGCCAGCGTCGACGCTGCGCCGTAGCCATAGACCATGCTGGTGTCGGACTTGTCGGCACCCGGCATGTACTTGTCGACGAACTCGTTCCACTTCTTCATGCCGGGGTCGTTGGCCCACTGCGGGTCCGTGGAGTCCTTGGCATAGGCCGCCGACAGCACGCCCTGTGAGGCCTCGAAGCCGGCCGGCTTCATCACGCTGCCGACCGAGATCGACACGTTGGTGAGGATCTGCAGCGGCTTCCAGCTCAGCTCCGCGGTCTTCTTGATGGTCTGGGCCGCGAACTTCGGCGTCGCGTAGATCAGGAGCACGTCGGGATTGGCCGCCTTAATCTTGACGATGTGACCGTCGATCGAGGGCTCGGACACCTCGTAGCTTTCTTCCATGATGATCATGGACGCGCCCTTGGCGCCCAAGCCGTCCTTGGTGCCCTTGAGGTAGTCTTTGCCGAAATCGTCGTTCTGATAGAGGATCGCGATCTTGGCGTCGGGCTTTTCCTTCAACAGCCATTTCGCGTAGATCTGCGCTTCGCTCTGGTAGGAGGGCTGCCAGCCCATGGTCCAGGGGAAGTTCTTCGGGTCGTTCCACTTGGTGGCGCCGGTGGCGACGAACAGCTGCGGGATCTTCTTGGCGTTCAAATACTTCTGGATCGCGCTGTTCGAGGGCGTGCCGAGCGGGTTGAACACGACGATCACTTCGTCGCTCTCGACCAGCTTGCGGACCTGCTCCACGGCCTTTGGCGGCGAATAGCCGTCGTCATAGGTGACGAAGTTGATCTTGCGGCCGTTGATGCCGCCCTTGTCGTTGATCATCTTGAAATAGGCTTCTTCGGTCTTGCCGATGATGCCATAGGCCGACGCCGGACCGCTGTACGGCATGATGTTGCCGATCTTGATCTCGGTATCGGACGCGCCGGTGTCGTATTTTTTCTGGGCAAAAGCGGCGCCGGAGGTGAGAGTGATGACCGCCGTTGCCGTTACCAGCGCAGCGGTTCGCAGTGTTCTTTCAAAAAACAATTCGGGTCTCCTTGGCTTAATCAACGGGTTGTCAGTTCTTTCTGAGCCGGCCGACGAGTTGCTGGCCCATGATCGCGATCTGCCTCGCGCCGTGCGGCACCAGGTAGATGACGGCGAACAGGAGTACGCCGAATACGGCGCCGGAGAGGCCCTTGGAGATGCCCTCCGCCATGTTCGGCACGAAGATGATGAAGGCTGCGCCGACGAACGAGCCGGGCAGCCAGCCGACGCCACCGACGACCATGCCGAGGAACAGCGAGATCGCGAGCGTGATCGTGTAGCTGTCGGGCGCGACGAACTGCACGGCGATGGCGCCAAGCGAGCCGGCAACGCCGGTGATGCCGGCGGACACGCCGAAGGCCAGTGTCTTGTACAGTGCGACGTTGACGCCCATCGAGGAGGCCGCGATCTCGTTGTCGCGGATCGCCATGAAGGCGCGGCCCGAGCGGGAGCGCAGCAGGTTCACCGAGAAGATGTAGATCGCGAGCACGACCGCGAGCGAGAAGTAGTAGAGCCAGGTGTCCTGCGACATCGGCAACCCGAACGGCGCGTCGGGCTTGGTGACGACGAGGCCCTGCACGCCGCCCGTCCAGTGCTCGAGGAAGTTCAGCTTCAGTAGCTGCGGCATCGCGGTGGCAAGCGCAAAGGTCGCGAGCGCGAGATAGACGCCCGACAGCCGCAGCGCCGGCTTGCCGAACAGGTAGCCGAAGGCGAAGCAGACCGCGGCGGAAACCGGAATTGTCAGCGCATAGTTGACGTTGAAGTACTCCATCAGCACCGCCGACGTATAAGCGCCCACGGCATAGAAGGCGCTCTGGCCGAGCGAGAACTGGCCGGAGCCGCCCGTCAGAATGTTCAAGGCCAGCACCGCGAGCCCGTAGATCAGGAGCATCGTCATCTGGAAGATGATGAAGTTCTTCACGAACATCGGCACGATCAACAGCACCGCCAGCACTAGCAGGGAGGTGCCCGTGCCCAGCGTCATCGCCCGCTTCGGAACCGCCTCGACGGCCGGGGCTTCCGTGACGACGTCTTCTGCAGCGCTCATGATCAAACTCGCTTGACAATTTGCCGGCCGAACAGGCCAGCGGGTTTGACGACCAGGACGGAAATGATCAGCGCGAGCGCGATCGGAAGCTTCAGCTCGTTGCCGACGCCGGGAATGTAGGTGCCGGCGAGGTTTTCGAAGACGCCGACCAGGAAGCCGCCGACCACGGCGCCGAACGGGCTGGTCAATCCGCCGAGCACCGCCGCAGCGAAGCCGTAGATCAGCACGCCGCCCATCATGTTGGGCTCGAGGAACACGACCGGTGCGATCAGCATGCCGGCGATCGCACCGATCGCGGACGCCATGCCCCAGCCCAGCGCAATCATCCAGCTCGTGTTGATGCCGACCAGCCGCGCCGATTCAGGCACGGAGGCGGCCGCGCGCATGGCGAGGCCGATCTTGGTGTACTGGAAGAAGAAGTAGAGGCCGAGCAGCAGCAGCACGGTGACGCCGATCATGCCGGCCTGGTGGGTCGAGATCAGCTGGCTACCGAGGAACGGCGAGGAGCCGAACGGGGTCGGATACTGCTTGATGGTGAAGTCCCAGATCAGGCCTGCCGAGGAGTTGATGATCGCGAACAGCGCGATGAAGCCGGCGACGTTGGTCAGCACCGGCGCCTTGGCGAGCGGCTTGAACAGGATGCGCTCGATCGCGATGCCGCCGACAAAGGACAATGCCAGCGTGATCACGAAGGCGGCCCAATAGGGGATGCCCCATTGCATCAGCTGCCAGGAGATGAAGGTCGAGAACATCGCCATCTCGCCCTGAGCGAAGTTGAGATGGTCGATCGCCTGATAGATCATGACCACGGCGAGCGCCATGCAGGCGTAGATCGCGCCCGTGGCGATGCCGGCCAGCACTTGGTTGGTGAACAGCTCCATCGTGCCGGCTCCTCAGTAACCCAGGTAGGATTTGCGGATTTCTTCGTTGTTCGCGATGTCCTTGGCGTTGCCCGACATCACGATGCGCCCGGTCTCGATCACATAGGCCTGGTCGGCGAGCTCGAGCGCGAGCTGGGCGTTCTGCTCGACCACCAGGATCGACACCTTGTCCTCGCGGTTGATCTTGCCGAGGATGCCGAACAGGTCGCGCACGACTAGCGGCGCCAGTCCGAACGAGGGCTCGTCCAGCAGCATCAGCCGCGGCCGCAGCATGAGGGCGCGGGCGACCGCGAGCATCTGCTGCTCGCCGCCCGAGAGCGTGCCGGCCTGCTGCGTATGCCGCTGCTTGAGCACCGGGAAATGCGCATACATGCGCTCGATGTCGGAGACGATGCCGGCGCTGTCCTTGCGGGTGATGGCGCCGAGCTGGAGGTTTTCCTCCACCGTCATGGTGGTGAAGGTGCCGCGGCCCTGCGGCACATGGGCGATGCCGAACCGCACGATGCTTTCGGTGGAGCGGTTGTTCAGCGGCTTGCCGTCGAACTCGATGCCGCCGGTCGAGCGCACCATGTTGCAGATCGCGCGCAGCGTGGTGGTCTTGCCGGCGCCGTTGGCCCCCAGCAGCGTGGTCAGCGATCCCTCGCTGAGCGAGAAGGACAGGCCGTGGAGCGCCTGGACCTGGCCGTAATAGGCGCGCAGGTCCTTGACGTTGAGGAGCGTCGTCATTGGTCCTTGCTCCCGAGATAGGCCTTGATGACGTCGGGATCCGCCTGCACCTGGGCCGGCGTGCCTTCCGCGAGCTTCTTGCCGAAATTCAGCGCGACGACGTGGTCGGCGATCGACATCACGAGGCCCATGTGATGCTCGACCAGCAGCACGGTCATATGGCGTTCGTCGCGGATGCGGCGGATGAGGTCGCCGAGCACGTAGACTTCCTCGTGGTTGAG
Organism: Bradyrhizobium sp. JR4.1; assembly: GCF_040548605.1. Classification (NCBI taxonomy): domain Bacteria; kingdom Pseudomonadati; phylum Pseudomonadota; class Alphaproteobacteria; order Hyphomicrobiales; family Nitrobacteraceae; genus Bradyrhizobium; species Bradyrhizobium sp. JR4.1. The sequence goes on along the minus strand of NZ_JBEPRY010000002.1, from coordinate 216,101 downwards.
GCCGCCGGCGGGCTCGTCGAGCAGCAGGATCTTCGGATCGGCAGCGAGCGCGCGCGCCAGCTCGACGCGCTTCTGCGTGCCGAACGGCAGGCCCGACACGACGGTGTGGGCGACGTCCTCGAGGTCGAGATAGGCGAGGATCTCATGCACCTTCTTGTTGACGTCGCTCTCGCTGCGGCGAACCCAGGCCAGCCGCAGCGAGTCGCTGATGATGTCGCTGGAGGTGCGGGCATGGGTGCCGACGCGGACATTGTCCATCACCGACAAATTCGGAAACAGCGCCACGTTCTGGAAAGTGCGGCCGATGCCGATCTCCGCGATCCGGTGCGGCGGGCGCGTCAGGATGCTCGCGCCCTCCATCAGGATGTCGCCGGACGACGGCTGGTACAGCCGCGAGAGGCAGTTGAAGAGCGTGGTCTTGCCGGCGCCGTTAGGGCCGATCAAGCCGAGGATCTGGCCCTTGTGCATGTCAAAGGACACGCCGTTGAGCGCGACGATGCCGCCGAACACGACGCTGACGTCGCGAACCGCGAGCAGGGGCGATGTCCCCTGCGCGAGTTGTGCCTGCGTCATCTCGTCTCGCCCACTGTGTTCAGTGAGCGAAGGGGCGATGTGAACCGCTCCCGATGACGACAAAGGCTATCTGATCCCCTCGGCCACACGCGCAACTTTCCCTCCTGATTTCAGCTTTTTGCTGACGTCTTTTTTGGAATGCGGCATCAGACCCCCAAGTGCCGCTTCGATGTTCCTTACCATCGCAAGCAGACGCGGTCCAATGTCGTTGATCAAACGCTCTTCCGTGAAGCGGAATGCCGGCGCGCCGCAATTGAATGCGTAAGGACCGGTTCCGTCGTTGAGCCTGAGCGCGACGCCGGCGGCGCCGATATCGTCGTGCCAGTCGCCGACCGAAATCGCAAATCCGTATTTCGCGACCGTCTCGCCGGAGCGTTCCAAACCGTCGCGCATCTTGGGCCAGCGGCTGCCGTAATGTTCGCGCAAGACACGAGACAGTTCCGCCCGATCGTTTTCCTCGAGCGCCCAAAAATAGGCGCGGCCCATCGCGCTGGTTGCAATCGGCACGCGGGAGCCGACGTCAAGTTGAACGCCGACCGTCTCGCTGCCGCGGCTTTGCCCGAAATAGATCATGCTGTGACGGTCGCGGCCGCCGACGGCAACGGCTCCGCCGGTCGCGCGCATCATTTCCTCGCGGAACGGTTCGGACAAATGCCGAACGCCGAGATTGGACAACGCGGCGTAGCCGAGCGCCATCGCGGCCGGCGCAAGCTGATATTTCTCGAAGCGGGGAACCGGCGTCAGATAGCCGAGCTTCGTCAACGTATAGGTCAGCCGCGAAACGGTCGGTTTGGGCAAATTGGTACGGGCCGCGATTTCCTGATTGCCAAGAAGTCCGTCGCTGGGCTGGAATGCGCGCAATACGTCTAGCCCGCGGGAAAGCGCGACGACGAAATTCCGATCGGTCGCTGTCTTCTTTCCTGTACGCTTCATCCCTGATCTGCTTCTTGCGCGGAGTCGTTGACAAGCCACGTGCTTCAAAATAACCCTGCCGTCAAGATGCGGAATTAAATTCCGCAGTGCGAAATTGAACAAAAGTTACCCCACCAAGGAGGGACACCGTGAGCGAAGTGGTCAAGCTTGAGCGTCATGACGAAGTCGGGATCGTCACGGTCGACAGCCCTCCGGTCAACGCGCTGAGCGCCGCGGTTCGCGGCGGAATTCTGGAATGCATCAAGGCCGCGGTCGCCGATCCCGCAATCAAGGGCATCGTGCTGACCTGCGCCGGCCGTACCTTCATCGCAGGCGCCGACATCACCGAATTCGGCAAGCCGCCGAAGCCGCCCGCCCTCAACGACGTGCTTTCCGAGATCGAGAATTCACCGAAGCCGGTCGTTGCCGCGATCCACGGCACCGCGCTCGGCGGCGGCCTCGAGGTCGCGCTCGCCTGTCATTTCCGCGTTGCGGTGAAGGAAGCCAAGCTCGGCCTGCCCGAGGTGAAGCTCGGCCTGCTGCCGGGCGCCGGTGGCACTCAGCGCCTGCCGCGCGCAGTCGGACCGGAGCTCGCGGTCAAGATGATCGTCGGCGGTGATCCGATCGGCGCTGCGGAAGCGCTGAAGAACGGTCTGATCGAGGAGATCGTCGAGGGCCCGGCCGCCGGAGGCGAAGCCTTCGTACGAAAGCTGCTGGCTGAAAAGCGTCCGCTGCGCCGCCTGCGTGACGACGACTCCAAGATCGCGGCGGCCAAGGCCGACCGCTCGATCTTCACCAATGCGGTCGCGGCCATGACCAAGAAGTCACGCGGCCTGGAAGCGCCGTTCGCGGCGGCCGACGCCGTCGGCTACGCCATCGACCTGCCATTCGATGAAGGGCTGAAGAAGGAGCGCGAGGGCTTCCTGAAGCTCGTCGCCAGCGATCAGTCCAAGGCGCAGCGTTATGCCTTCTTCGCCGAGCGCGAGGCCAGCAAGATCGCCGGCGTTCCTGAGGGGACCAAGCCGCGGCCCGTGAACCGCGTCGCCATCCTCGGCGCCGGTACGATGGGCGGCGGCATCGCGATGTCCTTTGCCAATGCCGGCGTTCCCGTCACTCTGATCGAGACCGGCGAGGAGCAGCTCAAGCGCGGCATGGGCATCATGCAGAAGAACTGGGAAGCGACCGCGGCGCGCGGCGGCATCCCGGCGGACGCGCCCGCCAAGCGCATGGCGCTGATCAACGGCGTCGTGGGCATCGAGAACGTCGGCGACGCCGACCTCGTCATCGAAGCCGTGTTCGAGACCATGGCGGTGAAGAAGGAAGTGTTCGGCAAGCTCGACCAGTACGTTAAGCCGGGCGCCGTGCTCGCCTCCAACACCTCGTACCTGAACATCGACGAGATCGCGAAGTCGACCAAGCGGCCGCAGGACGTGCTCGGCATGCACTTCTTCTCGCCCGCCAACGTCATGAAACTGTGCGAGATCGTGCGCGCCGACAAGACCGCGCCCGATGCCCTCGTCACGGCTGTCTCGATCGCACGCAAAATCGCAAAGGTGCCGGCCGTGGTCGGTGTCTGCGACGGCTTTGTCGGCAACCGCATGCTGGCCCAGCGCGGCAAGCAGTCGGAGAAACTGCTGTTCGAAGGCGCGCTTCCGCAGCAGGTCGACGCCGTCGTGACGAAGTTCGGCATGCCGATGGGGCCGTTCGCCATGGGCGACCTCGCCGGCCTCGACATCGGCTGGCGCTCGCGCAAGGACCGCGGCATCAAATCGGAGATCGCGGATGCGCTCTGTGAAGCCGGGCGCTTCGGCCAGAAGACCGGCAAGGGCTATTACAAATACGAAGCCGGCTCCCGTTCGGCGCTGCCGGATCCGGAAGTCGAGAAGCTGATCGACGAGACGCTGCTTCGTTTGGGCCGCAAGAAGCGCGTCGTCAGCGACGACGAGATCCTCGAGCGCATGATGTATCCGATGATCAACGAGGGCGCAAAGATCCTGGAAGAAGGCATTGCCGCGCGCCCGTCCGATATCGACGTGGTCTGGCTCTATGGCTACGGCTGGCCGATCTACCGCGGCGGCCCGATGTTCTGGGCCGACACCGTCGGCCTCAAGCACATCGCCGATCGTCTCTCTTTCTATGCCAAGGAGACCAACGACCCCAGCCTCGAGCCCGCGCCGCTGCTGAAGAAGCTCGCGGCCGAAGGCAAGACCTTTGCGTCATTGGCCGCGACATCAAAGGCGGCGTGATTGGATTGGGCTCGGTGACCGCGAACACCTTCGCCAGGGCAACGCTCTCTCCGTTCCCTCCCCCCTTGTGGGGGAGGGTCAGGGAGGGGGGTAGCCCCGGGCGAGGTCCGAGTTCGTGGCACCCCCTTCCCCAACCCTTCCCCACAAGGGGGAAGGGAGCCCGTCTGTCCGTACCCGCCTTACGTTTGCAGAGCATTGATCGTTGATGACCCATCCCGGCGAACAGTTTTATCCCGAGGGCGTGCGCTGGGACGAGACCATCGTCCAGGGCCCGTTGCCTGACCTGCTGGCAAAAGCCGCCGCAGAGTACGGACCGCGCACCGCGCTGGAATTCCGGGATCGTCCGATCACCTACACCGAACTCGCCGCGATGGCGGAGCGTGCGGCTGCCGCGTTCCTGCGCGCCGGTTGCGGCAAGAATGCTTCCATCGCCCTGTTCCTCGGCAATACGCCGGACCACCCCGTCAATTTCTTCGGCGCGCTGAAGGCCGGCGCCCGTGTCGCGCATCTCTCACCGCTCGACGGCGAGATCGCGCTGACCCACAAGATCTCCGATTCCGGTTCGCGCCTGCTCGTCACCACCAACCTCGCGGCGCTGCTGCCGACCGCGCTGAAATTCCTGGACAAGGGCCTGATCGACCGCCTGATCGTCTGCGAGGAGGACAGTTGGGGCAGGGTCGGCACGCCGCAGGCACCGATCCCCGATGATCCCCGCATCGTCACCTTCAGGGCCTTTGTCGAGGGCGCCACTGCGCCGGCAGAGTGGCCGCAAGTGAGCGCCGACGATGTCGCGCTGCTGCAATATACCGGCGGCACCACCGGCCTGCCCAAGGGCGCCATGCTGACGCACGGCAATCTCACCTCGGCGGTGTCGATCTTCGACATCTGGGGCAAGCCGTCCCGAGCCGCGCGTGGCGACGTGGTCGAGCGCGTGATCGGCGTGCTGCCGCTGTTCCACATCTATGCGCTGAGCCTCGTGCTGCTGTGCTCGCTCCGCCGCGGCTATCTGATCTCGCTGCATCAGCGCTTCGATGTCGAAGCCGTGATGCGCGACATCGAGGTCAAGCGCGCGACCTATTTCCCAGGCGTGCCGACGATGTGGATCGCGATTGCAGCGCTCCCGGATCTCGACAAGCGCGACTTCTCCTCGCTCAGCACCATTGGCTCCGGCGGCGCGCCGCTGCCGGTGGAGATTGCGAGTTTCTTCGAGCGCAAGGTCGGCAAGAAGCTCAAGAGCGGCTGGGGCATGACCGAGACCTGCTCGCCCGGCACCGGCCATCCGCCCACAGGCCCTGACAAGCCGGGCTCGATCGGCCTGATGCTGCCCGGCATCGAACTCGACGTCGTTTCCCTGGAAGATCCCACAAAAGTGCTGCCGCCGGGCGAAGTCGGCGAGATCCGCATCAAGGGCCCGAACGTCACCATGGGCTACTGGAACAAGCCCGAGGGATCCGCGGAGGCCTTCGTCGACGGCCGCTTCGTCACCGGCGACATCGGCTATGTCGATAGCGACGGCTATTTCTTCCTGGTCGACCGCAAGAAGGACATGATCATCTCCGGCGGCTTCAACGTTTATCCGCAAATGATCGAGCAGGCGATCTACACCCTACCAGGCGTGCACGAGGTGATCGTGCTCGGCATTCCCGACTCGTATCGCGGCGAGGCCGCAAAAGCCTTCATCAAGCTCAGGCCCGGCGCAAAGCCGTTCTCGCTCGACGAGCTGCGCGCGCAGCTCGCCGGCAAGCTCGGCAGGCACGAATTGCCGGCGGAGGTCGAATTCGTCGACGATCTGCCGCGCACGCCGGTCGGAAAGCTGTCGCGCCATGAGTTGCGCCAGCAGCAGAAACCATCACAATCCGCCCAACTTGTCACCCGACTTGCATCAGGAGATCGCTCTTGACCGACGCCGTCATCGTTTCCACCGCCCGCACCCCGATCGGGAAGGCCTATCGCGGCGCGCTCAACGCCACCGAGGGCGCAACGCTGCTCGGCCACGCCATCGGCGAGGCCGTCGCGCGCGCCAAGGTCGACCCCAAGGAGGTCGAGGACGTCGTGATGGGCGCAGCGCTCCAGCAGGGCGCTACCGGCGGCAACATCGCGCGCAAGGCGCTGCTCCGTGCCGGCCTGCCGGTTACCGTCGCCGGCACCACCATCGACCGGCAATGCGCCTCGGGCCTGCAGGCGATCGCGCTCGCCGCACGTTCGGTGATCTTCGACGGCGTCGAAATCGCGGTCGGCGGTGGCGGCGAGTCCATCTCGCTGGTGCAGAACGACAAGATGAATGGCTTCCACGCGCAGGACCCGGCGCTGCTCGAGATCAAGGGCGAGGTCTACATGCCCATGATCGACACGGCGGAGATCGTCGCCAAGCGCTACGGCATCTCGCGCGAGAAGCAGGACGAATATTCGCTGGAGAGCCAGCGCCGCACGGCCGCGGCCCAGCAGGGCGGCAAGTTCAGGGACGAACTCGCGCCGATCACCACCAGGATGGCGGTGACCGACAAGGCGACCGGTGCAGTCTCGTTCAAGGACGTCACGCTCTCGCAGGACGAGGGCCCGCGCCCCGAGACCACCGCTGAAGGTCTCGCCGGCCTCAAGGCCGTGCGCGGCGAGGGATTTTCGGTCACCGCCGGCAATGCCAGCCAGCTTTCGGACGGCGCCAGCGCGAGCGTGATCATGAGCGACAAGGAAGCGGCGAAGCGCGGGCTGAACCCGCTCGGCATCTTCCGCGGCTTCGTCTCCGCCGGCTGCGAGCCGGACGAGATGGGCATCGGCCCGGTGTTCGCGGTGCCGCGCCTGCTCAAGCGTCATGGCCTCACCGTCGACGACATCGGCCTGTGGGAGCTCAACGAAGCCTTCGCGGTGCAGGTGCTGTATTGCCGCGACAAGCTCGGCATCGACCCCGACAAGATCAACGTCGACGGTGGCGCGATTGCGGTCGGCCATCCCTACGGCATGTCGGGCGCGCGCCTCACCGGCCACGCTCTGATCGAAGGCCGCCGCCGCAAGGCGAAGTACGCGGTCGTCACCATGTGCGTCGGCGGCGGCATGGGCGCGGCGGGGCTTTTTGAGGTGTTGCAGTAGCCGTCGTCCTGGCGAAAGCCAGGACCCATACTCCGCAGCCGGAGTGTGGTGCTCAGACAGCCTTCGCATAACGAAGGCCGGTAGTAATGGGTCCTGGCTTTCGCCAGGACGACGAGGAAACAGGAGGATCCGATGGATCTCGCATTCACGAAAGAAGAGCAGGCGTTTCGCGAGGAAGTGCGGTCATTCTTCCGCGACAACGTGCCGCCGGATACCCGGCGCAAGCTGGTCGAGGGCCGCCACCTCTCGAAGGACGAGATGGTGACGTGGTGGCGCATCCTCAACAAGAAGGGTTGGGGCGTCAGCCACTGGCCCAAGCAATATGGCGGCACCGGCTGGACCTCCGTGCAGCACTACATCTTCAACGAGGAGCTGCAGTCCTATCCGGCGCCGCAGCCGCTCGCCTTCGGCGTCAGCATGGTCGGTCCCGTGATCTACACCTTCGGCAATGAAGAGCAGAAGAAGCGGTATCTGCCCCGCATCGCCAATGTCGACGATTGGTGGTGCCAGGGTTTCTCCGAGCCCGGCTCCGGCTCCGACCTCGCCTCGCTGAAGACGAAGGCCGAGCGCAAGGGCGACAAGTGGATCATCAACGGCCAGAAGACCTGGACCACGCTCGCCCAGCACGCCGACATGATCTTCTGCCTCTGCCGCACCGACCCGTCCGCCAAGAAGCAGATGGGCATCTCCTTCATCGTGTTCTCGATGAAGTCGAAGGGCGTCACCGTGCGTCCGATCCAGACCATCGACGGCGGCGCCGAGGTTAACGAGGTCTTCTTCGACGACGTCGAAGTGCCCTACGAGAACCTGATCGGCGAGGAGAACAAGGGCTGGGACTACGCGAAATTCCTGCTCGGCAATGAGCGCACCGGCATCGCCCGCGTCGGCGTCTCCAAGGAGCGGCTGCGCCGCATCCGCGACCTCGCCGGCAAGGTCGAATCCGGCGGCAAGCCGATCATCCAGGACGCGGCCTTCCGCGACAAGCTCGCGGCCTGCGAGATCGAGCTGAAGGCGCTCGAGCTGACGCAGCTCCGCGTCGTCGCCGACGAAGGCAAGCACGGCAAGGGCAAGCCCAATCCGGCTTCCTCGGTGCTGAAGATCAAGGGCTCCGAGATCCAGCAGACCACCACCGAGCTGCTGATGGAAGTGATCGGCCCGTTCGCAGCGCCCTACGACGTGCACGGCGACGACGGCTCGAACGAAGCCATGGACTGGACCGCCCAGATCGCGCCGAGCTACTTCAACAACCGCAAGGTCTCGATCTACGGCGGCTCCAACGAGATCCAGCGCAACATCATCGCCAAGGCGGTGCTGGGGCTGTGATCGATTGAATACAGGACGGTGTCGTCCCCCGCGAAGGCGGGGGACCCAGTACGCCGCGGCGGTCGTGAGTACAAGCGGACGGCTGCGTTTACTGGATCCCCGCTCCAGTGCGCAATTGCGCACAAGGCGGGGATGACGTCTGAGAGTGAGGCGACGGCACGGCAATTCCGGCCGATTTGGAGAGAAACATGGATTTTGATCTGAACGAGGAGCAGCGGCTTCTCAAGGAAAGCATCGACGGCCTCTTGACCGATTCCTACGATTTCGAGAGCCGCAAGAAGTACATGAAGGAGAAGGGCGGCTGGAGCCGGACCGTCTGGGGCAAGCTCGCCGAGCAGGGCCTGCTCGGTCTGCCCTTCGCGGAGGCCGATGGCGGCTTCGGCGGCGGCGGCGTCGAGACCATGATCGTGATGGAAGCGCTCGGCAAGGCGCTGGTGCTCGAGCCTTATCTCGCAACCGTCGTGATCGGCGGCGGCTTCCTGCGCCATGCGGGCAGCGATGGGCAGAAGGCCGCGCATGTGCCCAGCATCGTCGACGGCAGCAAGACGCTCGCCTTTGCCCAGCTTGAGAAGAACTCGCGCTACGATCTCTTCGACGTCACCACGACGGCGAAGAAGAGGGGTGATGGTTGGGTCATCGACGGCGAGAAGTTCGTCGTGCTCAACGGCGAGAACGCAGACACCCTCATCGTGACCGCGCGCACCAGGGGCGAGCGCCGCGACAAGAGCGGCATCGGCGTGTTCCTGGTGCCGGCCAACGCCAAGGGCGTCGCCAAGAAGTCGTATCCGACCCAGGACGGCCTGCACGCCGCCGACATCACCTTCACCGGCGTCGAGGTCGGTGCCGACGCGGCGCTCGGCAATCCCGACGATTCGCTCGCGCTGATCGAGCGTGTGGTCGACGAAGCCCGCATCGCGCTCTGCGCCGAAGCGGTCGGCCTGATGGACGAATCGCTCAAGACCACGGTCGAGTACATCAAGACGCGCAAGCAGTTCGGTGTCGCGATCGGCTCGTTTCAGTCGCTGCAGCACCGCGCCTCCGACATGTTCGTCGCCACCGAGCAGGCGCGATCGATGTCGATGTTCGCGACCATGGCTGCTGATTTCGAGGACGCCAAGGAGCGCAGCAACGCCGTTGCCGCGGCCAAGGTGCAGATCGGCAAGTCGCTGAAGTTCGTGGGGCAGCAGGCGATCCAGCTCCACGGCGGCATCGGCATGACCATGGAGGCGAAGATCGGCCATTACTTCAAGCGCCTGACCATGATCGAGAACTCGTTCGGCGACACCGACTACCATCAGCGCCGCGTGGCGGATGGTGGCGGGTTGATCTAGGGCTCTCCACCGTCATTGCGAGCGAAGCGAAGCAATCCAGAGTCTTTCCGCGGAGACGGTCTGGATTGCTTCGTCGCTACGCTCCTCGCAATGACGGAGTACGCGGCCTCAACGGAGCAACAACAATGAAAAACACCCCGTTCGATCTCACCGGCAAGGTCGCCGTGGTCACCGGCTCCAGCCGCGGCATTGGCCGCTCTTCCGCCGAACTGCTCGCAAAGCTCGGCGCCAAAGTCGTGGTCTCCTCGCGCAAGGCCGATGCCTGCCAGGACGTCGCCGACGGCATCAAGGCGGCCGGCGGCGAGGCAACCGTCATTCCCTGCAACATCGCGCGCAAGCAAGAGGTCGAGGCGCTGATCGCGGGCACGATCAAGCACTACGGCAAGATCGACATCCTCGTCTGCAACGCCGCCGTCAACCCGTATTACGGCCCGCTGCTCGACATCACCGACGAAGCCTTCGACAAGATCATGGGCTCGAACGTCAAGAGCAACATCTGGCTCTCCGCGCTGGCGATCCCGCAGATGGCCGAGCGCGGCAACGGCTCCGTCGTCATCATCTCCTCGATCGGGGGCCTGCGCGGTTCGACCGTGATCGGCGCCTACGGCATCTCGAAAGCCGCTGACTTCGCGCTGTGTCGTTCGCTCGCCGGCGAATGGGGCCCGAAAGGCGTCCGCGTCAACTGCATCGCGCCCGGCCTCGTCAAGACCGACTTTGCCCGCGCGCTGTGGGAAGACGAAGCAAATCTAAAGCGCCGCACCGCCACCACCCCGCTGCGCCGCATCGGCGAACCCGACGAAATCGCAGGCGCGGTGGCCTACCTCGCCTCGGATGCTTCGAGCTTCATGACCGGACAGACCATCGTCATCGACGGCGGCGTGACCACGGCGGCGCCGTAGCCGCCGCTCCTCCGCTACGGGCGGCGCTCGGCCAAGGTGCGTTCGATGGCGCTCTCGATGGCGCGTACGACGATCAGGGCCGAACGTTCGTCGAGATGCACGCCGTCGTCCCAACGCAGCTCGCGTCGCGGCGGATCGATCGGCAGCCAAAGCGCGCGATCCGGGAAGGCTTCGTCGACGATCTCGTTGGTGATCCGGACCATGCGCGAGCCTTCGATCTCCGGCGCAAACGGAACGTGAATCAGAAACACGCGGGTGCCGCGCCGCTGCAGTTCCTCGATGAGCTGTCTGACGCGGACCACATTCGCGCGTACCGGCACGGTCGGGTCAGCTTCGTTCATCTGCTCCAGCGCGCGGTCGAGATAGACCTTGTTGTCGAACGTGCCCGGCGGCTGGCTGAGCAGGCGATCCCGCTCGGCGCGCGCCCGGGCGGGATCGGGTTCACCGTGTTTCCAGCTTTCATAGCCCGCGACCGCTGTTCGCACCGGGCGCAGCAGCAGCGCTTCGGTACGCGCGCCGCCGGAAAATTTCTCGATCAGCGCGCTATCCGGCTCGCGCGTCAGGACATTCGTCTCGATCAGCACGATCTTCGGCGGGGTCGGTCGGTTCGCGACGATCTCGAGACCCGTCACCGGTGAGCCGCCCGCCAGCGAAAGATTGCGGACGCGCGGCGGCGAGAAATACTCCTCCTTGAGGCGCCAGGCGACCGAGCTGCCGACCAGCACGATATCAGGCGTGGGATCCCGCACATAGCGGTTGAGACTGACGAGGCTGCCGCCGCGGGTCGTGACCGCCGGCTGCTGCAGGGCCGAGCCGATGCGCGCCGTGGTGAAGGCGCAGGCCAGCAGCAGCGCGGCTGCCGCCACCGCGCACTTGATCAGCCATGAAAGCGAAAAATCCTGCTGCATGTCAGAACTGGAAGTAGATGAAAGTGCTGTCGGGCCCCGCCTCGAGACAGGCGAGCGCCGCGAGCGCGCCGTAGAGATACGGCTCCCATCGCCGCAACCGGCCTTCGATGAGCGCGCCGATGCCCGCATGCTGGATGATAACAGGCAAGGCGTAAAGCAAAGCCAGATTGGTGAACAGTTTTGGCGGATTGGGCGCGTCCGTCGCCATGAACATTCCCTTGAGATAGCTGAGCGCGTGGTCGAAGTTCGGCAGCTTGAAGAAGATCCAGAGCATCGTGACGCAGAAGAACACGACGCCCATCCGGATCACCCGCACCGCGGGGCTTCGATCGCCCAGCAGCTTCAGGAACGGTCGTTCGATCACGAGCAGAAACCCGTGCGCCATCCCCCACAGCGCGTAGCTCAGGCTTGCACCATGCCAGAGACCGCCAAGCGTCATCACGATCATCAGGTTGAGACAGGTTCGTGCCGGTCCATGACGGTTGCCGCCGAGCGGAATGTACAAATAGGTCCTGAGCCAGCTCGACAACGAGATGTGCCAACGCGTCCAGAACTCCGAGAATGAAATCGAGATGTAGGGCAGGTTGAAGTTCACGGGCAGGCGATAGCCGAACAATAGGCCGAGGCCGAGCGCGATCGCCGAATAGCCGAAGAAGTCGGCGTAGATCTGGTAGCTGTAGAGGAACACCAGCAGCCAGCGATCCTGCGTGCGCAGCGTCTCGTAGAGCGGGAAGTCCATATAGGACGTCATCTCGTTGAGATTGTTCGCCACATACAGCTTGAAGAAATAGCCGACCAGAATCCACTTCGCGGCCTCGACGAAGGCAACGTCGCCGAGCCGCTTGGGAACGATCTGCGGCATGAACTGGGCCGCACGCGTGATCGGCCCGGACACCAGCTGCGGAAAGAAGATGATGTAGAGGAACACCTCGCGCAAGCGCACGGTGCGCTTCTCGCGCGTCAGGTCGACCAGCAGGCTGATGTTGTGGAACACGAAGAACGAGATGCCGATCGGCAGCGGCAGCCGCAGCAGGAAGTCGATCGGCGCGGAGCCGGTCAGATGGGCCGCGGCGGCGTCAACGAACAGGAACTTGTATTTGAAGAACGCCAGCAGGCCGAGATTGAAGACGATGCCGGCCGGCATCCAGAAAGTTCGGTTATCAAACGCAAGCGCGAGGCAGAGATGGGTGCCGAGCACCGCGACGAGCAGCAGCGGCAGCAGCTCGGGCTGCCCGAAGCCATAGAAGAACACGCTTGCAAGGACGAGCAGCGGGACCTGGAAGCTGCGCAGTGAAGGCAGGTAATAGACGCCGAACACGATCGCGACGAAGACGCCGAACTGAAAAGAAGTGAAGGTCATGCCGCCCCATCTGCCCGCCCGGCATGTAGCATTTTCGCATTCTCTGTCCTAGTCCGGTGTCCTCCCCCGCTCCAGGGCAGTGGCATATGAAATTCAAAAGGACCGCGCCGCTTGCTCCGCCTCTCCCGCTTGCGGGAGAGGCCGACGCGCCCCGGGCGATGCGAAGCATCGTCCGCGCGCGGCGGGTGAGGGCTCTCACCCCTTGGGGATTCCCTCCGCAATTCTCGACAATCCTATTGCGGAGACAGCCCTCACCCCAGCCCTCCCCCGCAAGCGGGGGAGGGAGCGCACTGCCGATGCCGCCGCACCCCCCAGGGGAGGATCAACGCCCGCGCCTTGACCTGCTGCCGGCAATCCCGTTTTCTCTGCCCCAACACAACAACCCCTCCTCACGGGAACACGCCAAGGGCAAGCCGCCATGTCTTTCGTCCTCGCCATCGACCAGGGCACCACCTCCTCGCGCGCGATCGTGTTTCGCGGCGACATTTCCATTGCGGCAAAGGCGCAGGCCGAGTTTCCGCAGCATTTCCCCGCCTCGGGCTGGGTCGAGCACGAGCCGGAGGACATCTGGACCTCGACCATGACGGTCTGCCGCGAGGCGATCGCGCAGGCCGGCATCAGTGCAAAGGACATCGCCGCGATCGGCATCACCAACCAGCGCGAGACGACCGTGGTGTGGGATCGCGCCACCGGGCAGGCCGTGCATCGCGCCATCGTCTGGCAGGACCGCCGCACCGCCGACATCTGCGCGAGACTGAAAGCCGACGGCCGAGAGCCCGTGATCTCGCAGAAGACCGGCCTGATCATCGATCCCTATTTCTCCGGCACCAAGGTCGCCTGGATTCTCGACCACGTCCCCGGCGCGCGGGCGCGTGCCGCGCGCGGCGAATTGATGTTCGGCACCGTCGATTGCTATCTGCTGTGGCGCCTCACCGGCGGCAAGGTGCATGCCACCGACGCCACCAACGCCTCGCGCACGCTGCTGTTTAACATCCACACCGGGCAGTGGGACGACGAGCTCTTGGAGATCATCGGCGTGCCGCGCTCGATGCTGCCCGAGGTAAAGGATTCCTCAGCCCGCTTCGGCGAGAGCACGCCGGATCTGTTCGGCGGCGCGATTGCGATCTCCGGCATCGCCGGCGACCAGCAGGCCGCGACCATCGGCCAGGCCTGCTTCCGTCCGGGCATGATGAAATCCACCTACGGCACCGGCTGCTTCGCCCTGCTCAACACCGGCACCACGCCCGTGGCCTCGAAGAACAAGCTGCTCACCACCATCGCCTACCAGCTCGGTGGCAAACGCACCTACGCGCTCGAAGGCTCGATCTTCGTCGCAGGTAGCGCGGTGCAGTGGCTGCGCGACGGCCTCGGCATCATCAAGCACGCCGCCGAGACCGGACCTCTCGCCGATCAATCGGATTCGATGCAGAGCGTCTATCTCGTCCCGGCCTTCGTCGGCATGGGCGCGCCGTACTGGAATCCGCGCGTGCGCGGCGCGCTGTTCGGCCTCACCCGCAACACCGGCCCGGCCGAGCTTGCCCACGCCGCTCTGGAAAGCGTCTGCTACCAGACCTTCGACCTCTGGGCCGCGATGCGGGCCGACTGGCCGAGCTCGGAGGTGGCGAGCGTGGTCCTCCGCGTCGATGGGGGCATGACCGCATCCGACTGGACCATGCAGCGCCTCGCCGACCTGCTCGACGCGCCGGTCGATCGCCCCCTGATCCAGGAGACGACGGCACTGGGCGCCGCCTATCTCGCGGGTCTCGAGGCCGGCGTCTATCCCGAACCGACCAAGTTCGCCGACAACTGGCGCCTCGAGCATCGCTTCAAGCCGAACATGAGCCAGGCGACGCGCGAGCGGAAGCTGGCGGGCTGGGCGAGGGCGGTGAAGGGCGTGCTCGCGAGCGACGAGGGCGAGGGTTAGGCCGATCTCGTAGCCCGGATGGAGCGCAGTGAAATCCGGGGTTCTCTGGAAGCGATTACCCTGACGCCGCGATGAACGAGGCGTATCCACAAACTCCGCCGTCGTCCTGGCGAAAGCCAGGACCCATAACCACCGTGCTAAGTTGCCTTGGACCGCTGTCGGCCCCAGCCTGCCGCAACGGCGACCAGCTGTGGTAATGGGTCCTGGCTTTCGCCAGGACGACCCGGAATGTGTGGCCGGCGCTCAGCTTCAACGGGACGCATCCCATGATCCTCCCCGACGGCTATTCCGACATCCCCGCCGGCAAGATCGTTGCCGTCGTCACCCATCTCGAGATGACCGCGCGCCCTGCGCGCCGCGCCGATCCGCCGGGCGCTCCATCAGGTCTTTGGACCCTGCGCAAGGTCGATACCCCCGCGCTTCATTGGTATCGCGACCTCCATCGTCGCGTTGGCGAGGAGTGGTTGTGGTTTTCGCGGGCGCGCATGAACGACGCCGAGCTCGCCGCAATCATCCACGCACCGGGCGTCGAGGTCTATGGGCTTGTCGTGGACGGCCACGATGAAGGCCTGCTGGAGCTGGACTTTCGCGAGGCCGGCCAGTGCGAGCTCGTGTATTTCGGTGTCACCGCGAAACTGATCGGGAGCGGTGCCGCCCGTTTTATGATGAACCGCGCGCTTGAGCTCGCATGGTCACGCGACCTGTCCCGCGTCTGGGTGCACACCTGCACCTTCGATCATCCGTCGGCCGTCGCGTTCTACCAGCGCTCGGGCTTCCGCCCGTTCCGCCGCCAGATCGAGATCGCCGACGACCCGCGCCTCGATGGCACCGCGCCACGGACCGCGGCCAAGCATGTGCCGATCATCGAATAGTGCGCAGCTGCCTCCCCGCCGTCATTGCGAGGAGCCCTTGCGACGAAGCAATCCAGACTGTTTCCGTGGAAAGATACTGAGCCTCCCCTAAATCGGTGGCTGGATTGCTTCGCCGCGCTCGCAACGACGGAGTGTGGCGCTGTCGTCGCGTTTCATTCGGGCTACGCGCTCCCAAGTTGACGCGACGCAAGCAATCAAGCCTCGGAAGCGTAGCCCGGATGGAGCGGAGCGAAATCCGGGACAGCGTCCCCGCATTCCGCTCCGCTCCATGCGGGCTACACGCTCAAAACACCTTCTGCTCTGCCCGTGCCAACGAAAACCCTCGCTGCATCGCATTGAAGCACGTCAGCCCCGTCGGCTCCGACCGGCACGTAAACCCCGCGCGCTGCCAGACCTCGCCATAGGACAGCACCGGCAATGACGGGTCCATGATGGTATCGCCGGCGCAGATGCGGCCTGCGCTGCCTTTCGCACTCATCTCGAAGGCGTTGCCCCATTCGAGCTCGCAATCGGCGGGACGGCGCGGCCGCGTCTCCAGGTTCATGATGTCGCAGCGGAGCACGCCTTGACCATTGTCAGTGAAGAACTGGCAGGCGATGTTTTTCGACGGCGTCTGAAAGCCGATCGGACGGTCCTGCGCGTGGGCGAGGCTCGCGGCCAGCAGGGAGAGCCCGAGTGCGACCGTTGCAAGTCGTTGCGTCATGCATGCTCCTGCGCCCAGCTCTGCCATGCCCGGACTTGATCCGGGCATCCATCGCTTCCTAATCTGAGAAGAGATGGATTGCCGGGTCAAGTGCGGCAATGACAAAGGCTGCCAAACCATGTTCCTGATCGGCCAATACGATTCCCCCTTCGTCCGCCGCGTCGCGATCGCGCTGCGGCTTTACGGCCTCGCCTTCGAGCACAAGCCGTGGTCGACCTTCGGCGATGCCGACAAGATCGCGCCCTACAATCCGCTGCGACGCGTGCCGACGCTGGTGCTCGATGATGGCGAGGCGCTGATCGAGAGCACGGTCATCCTCGATTATCTCGACGAATTGGTAGGGCCGGAGAAGGCGATGCTGCCGCGCTCCGGCGCCGAGCGCCGGCGTCATTTGCGCATCTGCGCGCTCGCGTCCGGCCTCGGCGACAAGGCGGTCAGCCTGCTCTACGAGCGCGTGTTGCGGAAGGAGCAGCTTGCGCTGTGGGTCGAGCGTTGCCAGGCGCAGATCGCGGACGTGCTGAAAGCGCTGGAGGCCGAGCGCGCCAGGGTGACCACGCCATACTGGCTGGGCGATCGTATCGGCCACGCCGACGTTGTGGTCGCCTGCGTCGTCCGCTTCACCCGTGAGGCGCACCCGCTTCTGTTCGAGCCATCGCGCTATCCGTCGCTATCGGCGCATGCCGACGCTTGCGAGGCGCTGGCGCCGTTCCGGGAGATCGTGCAACCGCTGGCACCGCCGAAGGGGTGAGGCTCTTTCAATCTCTCCCGCGGGCGGTAGGGCCATCGCATATGAAGAAGCATATGGCTGGAAGCTCGGCTGCGGCCATCCTTCGAGACGCCCGCCTGCGGCGGGCCCTCAGGATGAGGGATGCGTATGCGGCAGCACTTCACGCGGATGGATGCAGCTGAGCCTCATCCTGAGGAGGCCGCGAAGCGGCCGTCTCGAAGGACGAGGCGCTCGCTCAAGCGCCGCCGAGACGTCATATCCGTTTGTCCTTCAGCCAGAGGGGAGAGGCGAACGGAGAAGCGCCGCTACGCGAACCCGACCTTGATCAGGATCATCAGGAAAAGGCCGCCGACGACCGCGCAGACCGCGGCACCGATCAGCGGCCCCAGCGCGCCCTCCCGGCGTGCCGGCTCCAGCACGGCCTGTCCCGGCTGGTCCGGATCGTAATAGACCTGGACGCTCTTCCCGGGCCGATATTTCGCCGCGCCCTCTTCGGCGACCTCGCGCAGGCCGGAGATCATGGTGCCGTTCCAATCGACTTCGGTGCCGATGAAGTCGCGCTTGCCGACCCTGTAGGCGTAGCGCAGGTCGACCTGATAGCGGTGGACGAGCTTTGATGTCGTCGGTCGATTGTCGTGCTCGGTCTTCTCTTCGATGATTTCCTCGATCACGTCGCAATGGATGACCCTGCCCGACGCGGTCGGCCAGCGCAGGCTGGCGCTCGCCAGCCGGCGCGTCCGGACATAATCGGCGGCGAAGAACACCCCGCCCACGAGCACGATGATCGGCACCGCGAACGCGAATAGCGGGACGCCCTTGTCGGCGTAGAGCACGTGGCCTGCGAACGAATGCGCGGTCAGGGTGGCGGCGATAATTCCGAACACCAACGTGAACGCCACCAGCGCCGCGACGTTCTGCGCGGCGGCGGGCTCCAGCAGCGCCTCGGTCGGTTGCTTCGGATCGACATGGACCTCGACATGGGCGCCGACCGGATAGCGTCCGGTCAGTTTTGCGGCCAAGACCCTCGTCGTGATGACGGGGCCGCCGACAAAGATCTTGTCGCTTTCCAGCTCCTGGCCGCCGGCCTGATAGCGATAGCGGATGATGGGCTTGGCGTCGTTCCGATCGTCCGAGGAATGCGCCGCCGGCTGGTCGACTCGGGAGACCGTGATGATGCCCTCCACCTTGTCCCAGCTCCGCGCGGCCACCATCCGGCCGCGCATGCGGACCAGGTTGAACAGCGTCAATCCAAACAGCAGCACGGCGATGCCGGCGGCAATCTGTGTCCACATCAATTGTTGGGCGTTCAGCATCCGATTCCCCTGCGCTTCGGCGGCGACCGCCATTGGTCGCAGCGAACGCGGGTTGCGTTCATGGCAGGGGTGCGGCGCCGATCCTATCTCCTCGTGCAGGGCTTGATCTCGCCCGAGGCAGAGTGCATCACGATCGGATTGGGCGACAGTCTGATGCCAAAGAACAATTGAGAGCCGGAGACCTTGTCGTTCGTCCCCTCATGGACGTCCAGATCGAGCTTCGTCGCGATCTCGGAGGTCAGTTTGGCCCTCTCCTCCATCGAAATCGCGTTGTGATATTTGATTTCGTAGACGACGTCGGCCTCCAGCACGGACCGCGTCTGGCACACGACGCCGCCGCTCGAAACGTTCTGAGTGACCGCGTCCTCACACTCGGCCTTCAGCAAGGCGTTGCGGGCCGAGATCAGCGACTCGTCGGATATCAGCAGAATGCTGGCATTCTCGAGCTTGAGGTTGACGGCCTCGACCTGCTGCATTCCGGCGAGGGCCGACAGCTTGTCCTTGACCTGGGCCGACACGTCGAGCCTCTTCTCGAGCGACTGCTTCAGGTCCCGGTCGACGGTCCGCGATTTCTGGATCTTGCCGGTCAGCAGCGTTGGATCGACATCACAAGTCGGATGCAGCTCCAGCCGGCCGTTGCTCAGATACTCGATGGTGTTGATCGTGCCGGGGCCGCCGAACGTGCTTGGCGGCACCACCTCGAAATATCCGGTCTCGGAGAGGATGGCCGTGATCGTCTGCTTCTTCCGCGGGAATCCGGCGTAGACCGCGACCATCACGAGGCCGATCGCGATGAAGACTCCGCTACCAAGCCAAAGCCATTTGCGGCTTGCTATTTTCCCGGGCAGCACAACTGATTTTTCTCGCCGCATGGCACATAGCCTTTCGGACAGTCCGCCGCGGCAATCGTGGGCAGCACGACGAGAGCGATCGCGGCGAGGAACGGTGCAATGAACTGCTTCATTTGTTCGATCCCAAGCAAATCGTCGGTTGAAGGTAGTAGGCCGAGAGAGTAGCGAACCAAGGTTGAGCGGACAAGTGAACGAGTTCACAAGCGGCCGATTCTTGCGAGGGCGCATTCGCAGCTGTTCGATGTGCTGCGTCGTTCCGGTACAGGCCGAGCATTTGCTTCACCAATGTCGTCCTGGCGAAAGCCAGGACCCATGACCCAAATGGGTCATTTGGCGAAGATTGGTCGTTCGGTATTACCAGCGATGGTCACCGATGGATCACGCGGTATGGGTCCTGGCCTTCGCCAAGACGACACCGAACGGACGACACCGAACGTGTGGTACGCGCGCATGATCGCGACGGACGAGGCAGCGAGTGTCAAACGGGCGCGGTGGGCGATCATGCATTCATACAGGTGTTTTGCCCGACGCCGCAAGTCCATTTCGGCAATACCGAAATTTATCGAGCTTTTTCAACCCCATGTCTACTGTGCATGGGGTTGATTTCTCGCTTTTTGTTTGGAGGGCGCCTAACCCGCGCCCGCGCGCTTCTTCTGCCAGACTAAATGCACCGCGCAGGTGCAGCCCGGCGGATGCGAGGCAAGCTCCTTCGACGTTTCGTCGTTCGCCGGCGTTGCCGCGAACGCCGCCTTGTCGCTCGCGCCCTCTCGCGCCGGGATGTAGTTCAGGATCGGCGCGAGCCAACGCTCGGTCTCGGCGACGCTCATGCCCTTGCGCGCAGCATAATCCTCGACCTGATCGCGCTCGATCTTGCCGACGCCGAAATAATAGCTCTCGGGACTGGCGAGATAGAGCCCCGACACGGAAGAGCCCGGCCACATCGCAAAGCTCTCGGTCAGCTTCACGCCGGCGGTGTTCTCGGCGTCGAGCAGCTCGAACAGCGTCGCCTTCTCGGTGTGATCGGGCTGCGCGGGATAGCCGGGGGCGGGACGGATGCCCTGGTACTTTTCGAGGATCAACTCGTCGGTCGAGAGCGCCTCGTCGGGCGCATAGGCCCAGAACTCGCGGCGGACGCGGGCATGCATGCGCTCGGCAAAGGCTTCGGCGAGGCGGTCGGCCAGCGCCTTGCACAGGATCGAGGAGTAGTCGTCATTGGCCATCTTGAACCGGTCGGCGACCACATCCTCGCCGATGCCGGCGGTGACGACGAAGCCCCCGACATAATCGGGCACGCCGGTGGTGGCGGGTGCGACGAAGTCGGACAGCGCGGCGTTGAAACGGCCCGCGCGCTTCTCGAGCTGCTGGCGCAGCGTGTGCAGCGTCGCGATCGTCCTGGTCCGGCTCTCGTCGGCATAAAGCACGATGTCGTCGCCCTCTGCATTGGCCGGCCAAAAGCCGACGGTGGCGCGCGCTCGGAACCATTTTTCCTTGACGATCAGGTCGAGCATTTTCCGCGCGTCTTCGTAGAGCGAGCGCGCGACCTCGCCGACCTTGGCATCGCTAAGGATGGCGGGGAAGCGCCCGGCGAGCTCCCAGGTCTGGAAGAACGGCGTCCAGTCGATATAGGGCACCAGCTCGGCGAGATCGTAGTCGTCAAAGCTCCTGGTGCCGAGGAAGGTCGGCTTCACCGGCTTGTTGGCGGCAAAGTCGACCGGCACGCGGTTGGCGCGGGCGGTCGCCAGCTTCAGCCGCTTCTTGTCGGCCTGGGCGCGCATATGCGCATCCGAGATCTTTGCGTATTCGGCGCGGACTTCGGCAGCATAGGCCTCGCGCCGCTCGGGCGACAGCAGCGCGGACGCAACACCGACCGCGCGACTGGCGTCGTTGACATGCACCACGGGGCCGGCGCGATAGCTCGGGTCGATCTTCACCGCCGTATGCACACGGCTCGTGGTGGCGCCGCCGATCAGCAGCGGCAGCTTGAGGCCTTCGCGCTGCAATTCGCCGGCGAAGAACGCCATCTCGTCGAGCGAGGGCGTGATCAGGCCGGACAGCCCGACGATGTCGGCCTTCTCCGCCTTCACGGTCTCGACGATCTTGGCCGCGGGCACCATCACGCCGAGGTCGATCACCTCGTAATTGTTGCACTGGAGCACGATGCCGACGATGTTCTTGCCGATGTCGTGGACGTCGCCCTTGACGGTCGCGAGCACGATCTTGCCGGCGGACGAGGAGCCTTCCGTGCCGATGCCGTTGGCGAGATTGCGCGCCTTCTCCTCTTCCATGAAGGGCATTAGCCAGGCGACAGCCTGCTTCATCACGCGGGCCGACTTCACCACCTGCGGCAGGAACATCTTGCCGTCGCCGAAGAGATCGCCGACTACGTTCATGCCGGCCATCAGCGGTCCCTCGATCACGTCGAGCGGGCGCGTCGAGGCCTTGCGGGCCTCTTCGGTATCCTGCTCGATGAATTCGGTGATGCCGTGCACCAGCGAATGCGACAGCCGCTTCGCCACCGGCCATTCGCGCCAGCTGAGATCGGCTTCCTTAGTCTGGGTCTTGTTGCCGCGGAATCTTTCCGCGAGCACCAGCAGACGCTCGGACGCACCGGGGTCGCGGTTGAGGATGACGTCCTCGCACACCTGGCGCAATTCGGGATCGATGTCGTCATAGACGATCATCTGCCCGGCATTGACGATGCCCATGTCCATGCCGGCCTTGATGGCATGATACAGGAACACCGAGTGCATGGCCTCGCGCACCGGCTCGTTGCCGCGGAACGAGAATGACAGGTTGGACACACCGCCAGAAATGTGCGCGCCCGGCAGATTCTTGCGGATCCAGCGCGTCGCCTCGATGAAGTCGACGCCGTAATTGTTGTGCTCCTCGATGCCGGTTGCGATCGCGAAAATATTCGGATCGAAGATGATGTCTTCCGGCGGGAAGCCGACGCGGTTCACCAGGATGTCGTAGGCGCGCTTGCAGATCTCGGTCTTGCGGGCGAACGTGTCGGCCTGGCCGACCTCGTCGAACGCCATCACCACGACGGCCGCGCCGTGGCGGCGGGCGATCTTGGCCTCGTGAACGAACTTCTCCTCGCCCTCCTTCATCGAGATCGAGTTGACGACCGGCTTGCCCTGCACGCATTTCAGGCCGGCCTCGATCACCGAGAATTTCGAGGAATCGACCATCACCGGGACTCGGGCGATGTCGGGCTCGGCGGCGACGAGGTTGAGGAAGGTCACCATCGCGGCTTCCGAGTCCAGAAGACCCTCGTCCATGTTGACGTCGATGATCTGCGCGCCGTTCTCGACCTGGTCGCGCGCGACTTGCAGCGCGGCGGTGTAGTCGCCGGCAGTGACCAGCTTGCGGAAGCGGGCGGAGCCGGTGACGTTGGTGCGCTCGCCGACATTCACGAAAGGAATCGCGTCGGTCAGGATGAACGGCTCGAGGCCGGAGAGCCGCAAGCGAGGTTCGATCTCCGGCACGATGCGCGGCTTGTGCGGCGCGACCGCAGCCGCAATCGCCGCGATATGGTCCGGCGTGGTGCCGCAGCAGCCGCCGACGATATTGACCAAACCATCACGCGCGAACTCGCCGACCAGGCGAGCCATGTATTCCGGGGTCTCGTCATACTGGCCGAACTCGTTGGGCAGGCCGGCATTGGGATAGGCACAAACGAGCGTGTCGGCGACGCGGCCGATATCGGCGATATGCGCGCGCAGATCTTCCGCGCCGAGCGCGCAGTTGAAGCCGATGGTGACGGGCTTGGCGTGCTGCACCGAATGCCAGAACGCTTCCGGCAACTGGCCGGACAGCAGGCGGCCGGACTTGTCGGTGATGGTGCCCGACACCATCACGGGCATGTCGATGCCGCGTTCTTCGGTGATCTCGGCGATCGCGTAGAGCGCCGCCTTGGCGTTCAGCGTGTCGAAGATGGTCTCGACCAGCAGCAGATCGACGCCGCCGTCGAGCATGCCGTTGATCTGCTCGCCATAGGATTTGCGCAAATCGTCGAACGTGACGGCGCGGTAGCCGGGATTGGACACGTCGGGCGAGATCGAGGCGGTGCGGTTGGTCGGTCCGATGGCGCCCGCGACGAAGCGCGGCTTGCCGTCCTCGGCCTCGACGCGGCGTGCGGCATTGCCGGCGAGGCGGGCGCCTTCGCGCGCCATCTCGTAGATGATGTCGGCGAGATCGTAATCGGCCTGCGCGATCGAGGTCGTGGAGAACGTGTTGGTCGCGACGATGTCGGCGCCGGCGCGCAAGTAAGCCGCGTGGATGTCCTCGATCGCCTGCGGCTGGGTCAGGATCAAGAGATCGTTGTTGCCGCGCAGGTCGCGATGGAAATCCTTGAAGCGCTCGCCGCGGAAGGCGGCCTCGTCGTACTGGAGGTTCTGGATCATCGTGCCCATGGCGCCGTCGAGCACGAGGATGCGCTCGCGAGCGGCATTGAGCAGGGCAGTTCGCTTCGGAGAGGGAGATACGGTCATTTCTCTTACGCCGCCTTCTGTGCGCTCTTGGCGCGAATGCCGAGCAAGTGGCTGATCGCGAACACGAGATCGGCGCGGTTCATGGTGTAGAAATGGAAGGTGTCGACGCCGTGCTTGGCCAGCTTCTGCACCTGGCCGGCGGCGACGGTGGCCGCCACCAGCTTGCGGGTCTCGGCGTCGTCGTCGAGGCCCTCGAATTTCGCGGCGAACCAATCCGGCACGGAGGTGCCGGCGCGGGTGACGAAATTGCGAGCCTGCTTGAAATTGTGCATGGGCATGATGCCCGGCACGATCGGGATGTTGATCCCGCGCGCCCGCACGCGGTCGAGATAGCGGAAGTAGAGGTCGTTATCGAAGAACACCTGCGTGATCGCGCGGGTCGCGCCCGCATCGACCTTGGCCTGCAGCGTGTCGATGTCATCGTCGAAGTCGCGCGCCTCGGGATGCTTCTCGGGGTACGCCGACACCGACACCTCGATATCGCCGTGCCGCTTCTTGATGCCGGCGACGAGGTCGGCGGAACTCTGGTAGCCGTCGGGATGGCTGGAGTAGGCCGTGCCGATGCCGCCGGCGGGATCGCCGCGCAAAGCCACGATGTGGCGGACGCCGACCTCGTGATAGCGGTCGACGATCTCGTCGATCTCCCCGCGCGAGGCGCCGACGCAGGTCAGATGCGCGGCCGGCAGCAGCGCGGTCTCTTTCAGGATGCGCGAGATGGTCGCGTGGGTCCGCTCACGGGTCGAGCCGCCGGCGCCATAGGTCACTGAGACGAATTTCGGGTCGAGCGGGGCCAGGCGGTTGATGGTGTCCCAGAGATTGCGCTCCATATCTTCCGTCTTGGGCGGAAAGAACTCGAAGGAGATCGCAGGCCGCTTCAGGTACCCGTCGGTGTGGGCAGGCATCGTCGCGTCAGTCATGGGCACCACTCACTCCAAGGGCTCGCCGGGTCGTTGGCGGCCGGCGGTCAGGTCTAGATTGGGAGAGGTCAAGATAGGCCAAAGCGGCCGCTCTCGACAGCCCATCAGTGATGGGAAATTGCCCACTTTACGGGTATAAATTAAGAAACGTCTGAGGTTAGAGGTCGAGGTGGGAAATTCGATTTTAGATAAAATATCTGATATATCAGATATATAATAGAGGAGGGTGGTTCGTTCGGCGCGAATTTGTCGGTGGGCAATATGAAAATGATACTATTAGCGCGGTCGCTGTCCCAACACTGCGGCGAAGTCCCGCGAGTCCGCGGCCTGCACGTCAGACCTGCGCGCCCGGCCCATTGCCGCTGCGCCGCTCTCCACTACGTTAGCGCGCCATGATCCCGCTCTCAGTCCTCGTTCTCCGTCGTCACAAGCGGCACAAAGCCCGCCGCGGCGCTGCGCAACAGCATCGACCTGGCGCGCCATGTCGATGGGCTCGGCTATGTCCGCTACTGGCTCGCCGAGCATCACAATCTCGCCTCTGTCGCTAGTCCGGCGCCCGACGTGATGATCGGGCAAATCGCGGCGGTGACGAAGCACATCCGCGTCGGCTCCGGTGGCGTGATGCTGCCAAATCACGCGCCGCTGGTCGTGGCCGAGCGCTTCAAGATGCTGGAGGCGTTGTTTCCCGGCCGCATCGATCTCGGCCTCGGCCGCGCCCCCGGCACTGACGGTGCCACGGCCTATGCGCTGCGCAGCCGGCTCGACCGCCGCGAAGGCGATGATTTCCTCGAGCGGCTGCACGAATTGATCCTGTGGCAGACCCGGGAATTCCCCTCGGGCCATCCCTACCACAACGTCGTCGCGATGCCCGACGATACGCCGTTGCCGCCGATCTGGCTGCTCGGCTCCAGCGATTATTCGTCGGAGCTCGCCGCGCAGGTCGGCATGGGCTTCGCATTCGCCCATCATTTTGCGTCCCACGATGCGATCGATGCGATGGTGCACTATCGCAATCGTTTTCAGCCCTCGGCCTGGAGTGCGAGTCCGCGCGCGATCCTCGCGGTCGCCGTCATCACGGCCGACACCGATGACGAAGCCGAAAAGCTCGCCGCGTCTTTCGACCTCAACCGCCTGCGCCGCGACCGCGGCCAGTATCTTCCGTTGCCGAGCGTCGAAGAGGCACTGGCCTATCCCTATAGCGACTCGGAGCGGATCTCGATCCGGCGCAACCGCTCGCGCCTGTTCGTCGGCAGCACTGCAACCGTGCAGAAGACACTGCAGCCGTTGATCGACGCGAGCAAGCCGGACGAGTTGATGGTGATCACCGCCGTGTACGATCACGAGGCGCGCAAGAAATCGTATTCGCTGCTGGCGGAGGCGTTCGGACTTAAGGCGGTCGGATAAAGCTCTCGTGCCCCGGCTCGCGCTTCGCGCGTCCGGGACACGGGACTATTCCATCGTCGCGCGGAACGGGTGGCCTGGATACACGCCGACGATGCGGAATTCGCGCGAGAAGAATTTCAGCTCCTCGATCGCGAAAGCGAGGCCCTTGTCCTCGGGGTGGCCGTCGACGTCGGCGTAAAACTGGGTGGCGAAGAAATTGCCGTCGACCATGTAGCTCTCGAGCTTGGTCATGTTGACGCCGTTGGTGGCAAAGCCACCGAGCGCCTTGTAGAGCGCGGCCGGCAAATTGCGCACCCGGAACACAAAAGTCGTGACCAGCGGACCGGAGCCCTGTGCGGCCCATTTCGGTTCGCGCGCCAGCACCACGAAGCGCGTGGTGTTGTGGGCCTCGTCCTCGATGTCCTCGGCCAAAATGTCGAGGCCGTAAATCTTTGCGGCCAGGCGCGAGGCGATCGCGGCCACCGTCTTGTCGTTGCGCTCGGAGATGTCGCGGGCGCTGCCGGCGGTATCGGCGTGCACGATTGGCTTGATGCCGAGCTTGCGGATGATGCGCCGGCACTGGCCGAGCGCGTGCACATGGCTTTCGACGCTCTTGATGTCTTCGAGCCGGGTGCCCTTCACCGCCATCAGCTGATGCCGGACCGGCAGAAACCATTCGCCAATGATGAAGAGGCCGGAGGCCGGCAGCAAATGATGGATGTCGGCGACGCGGCCCGCGACCGAATTCTCGATCGGGATCATACCGAGATCGGCTTCGCCGGACGAGATCGCCGACAAGGCGTCCTCGAAGGTGGCGCAGGGCATCGGCTCGGCGTCGGGATAGGCCTCGACGATGGCGATGTGGGAATTGGCGCCAGGCTCGCCCTGGAATGCGATTTTCAGCTTGCTCATGCTCGGCCTTGTAACAGCGGCTCAGGATTTGGAAAGGATGCTGCGGGCGGTTTCCAGGTCCGCCGGCGTGTCGACCCCGCGGGGCACGGTATCGACAATGGTGAAGTCGATGCGCATTCCGGCCTCGAGCGCCCGGAGCTGCTCGAGCTTCTCCTGCAATTCCAGCGGCGAGGGCGGGAGCCGGACGTAGCGTTCCAGCGCGGCACGGCGATAGGCATAGAGACCGATATGGTGGTAGCGCGGTCCGTCGCCGGTCGGGGCGGTTGCGCGGGTGAAATAAAGTGCGCGCATACGTCTGCCGCCGAGCGAGGTCCCGATCGCCTTCACGACGCTCGGCGCGAGGTCCTCCTCCTCGGTGTGGATCTGCGAAGCCAGCGTTGCGATGTCCACGACGGGGTCTTGCAGCGGCGGCAGCACCTCGCGGATGTTGTCGATCGTGATGGTCGGGAAATCGCCCTGCAGATTGACCACGATCTCGGCTTTGCCGTCCGGATCGAGCTTCAGCATGGCCTCGTGGATGCGGTCGGAGCCGGACGGGTGCTCCGGGCGGGTCATCACGGCCTCGCCGCCATGGGCGGTCACGACGGACGCGATCTCCGCCGTGTCGGTTGCGACCGCGACCCGGCCTATCCCGGCGGCTTCGGCACGGCGCATGACGTGCACGATCATCGGCTGCCCCGCGATATCGGCGAGCGGCTTGCCGGGCAGGCGGGTGGCGGCCATGCGGGCCGGAATAAGCACCAGGATGCGGGGATCGATCATGATTCAAGGGCCTGGGTTCAAGGGCCTGGAAACGGGGCGTTTTCCGCGCCGAGAAATGGGTGGGGACGGGCTTGAAGCCCGCTCGCTTATACGGGTTGCCAGACCCCGGGCAAACCGATATCTCAATGGCAAAACTCGGGGAAACAGTTAAGGAACGTTGATTCTCCGAGGCTCGTCCTGGCGGCCGCATTGGGCCGCTCGATCCTTCTTGCGGTGTGGGGCCTGGCCGGAAATGGACTCTTTCGAACTGAACAAGATTCTCGG
This sequence comes from Bradyrhizobium sp. JR4.1, assembly GCF_040548605.1. Classification (NCBI taxonomy): domain Bacteria; kingdom Pseudomonadati; phylum Pseudomonadota; class Alphaproteobacteria; order Hyphomicrobiales; family Nitrobacteraceae; genus Bradyrhizobium; species Bradyrhizobium sp. JR4.1. The sequence continues at coordinate 188,344 of NZ_JBEPRY010000002.1, read as the reverse complement.
TGCCGTGCTCGGCACCTGTCTCCTTCTGCTGGTGACGAGCTTCACCGCCCAGGCGTTGTTCTCGCCCAAGATGCCGGAAAAGCCGGGGTTCGAGATCGCAGTGAAGGAAGACGCCGGCCACGGCAAGGAAGGCGGAGCTGCCCCCACGGCCGCCGAGCCGATCGAAAAGCTGCTGCAGACCGCCTCGGTCGAGAAGGGCGCTTCCGCCGCCAAGAAGTGCGGCGCTTGCCACACCTTCGAGAAGGGCGGCCCCAACCGTGTCGGTCCGAACCTCTACGGCGTTGTCGGCGACCATGTTGGCGAAGGTCGCGGCGGCTTCAACTTCTCGGCAGCGATGAAGGCCAAGGGCGGCACGTGGGACTTCGATGCGCTCAACAAATTCATCGCCAATCCCAAGGCGGCTGTCCCGGGCACCGCGATGGGCTTTGCCGGCATTCCGAAGGATAGCGAGCGCGCCGACGTGATCGCTTACCTGAACAGCCTCTCCGACAGCCCGAAGCCGCTGCCCACCGCGGCGAAGTAAGGCCTGTCGACTTCGCTCTTCGTACGCGGCCGGGCTCAAAGCCCGGCCGTTCGCTTATCCGGGCCTCGCGGCGTTGTTATCGGGGCGTTTGGCCGCAGCGATCAGCCAGCCGGCCTTCCAAGATGAGGAAAAAGCAACATATTCCGTCGAAACCTCGCCTATATTGGGAACTTAAAGGAGTAGCCTCCTTCAAGACAGGAATGTTGATTTGGCCCTTACCCGACGCGATCTCCTGCTCACTGGCACTGCTGCCGTAACGCTCCCCGCCCTTGGTTCCGTAGCGGGCCTTCCCGCCGTCGGCGTGGCACACGCGCAATCCGCCAACGAGCCCACCTGGCGCCATGCTCTGTCGCTGTTCGGACAGGTCAAATACCCCGCGGACTTCAAGCGCTTCGACTACGTCAATCCGGAAGCGCCAAAAGGCGGCGTCGCGCGCCAGATCGCCGTCGGCACATTCGACAATTTCAACATCGTCGTCTCCGGTGTGAAGGGGCAAGTCGCCGGCGCCGTAGCATTCATCTACGAATCCCTCACGACGGCCGCGCTCGACGAAGTCTCGACCGAATACGGCGCGCTGGCCGAGGCCGTCAGCCATCCGGATGATTTCTCCTTCGTGACTTACCGCTTGCGGCCGCAAGCCAAATGGCACGACGGCAAGCCGGTTACGGCCGACGACGTGATCTTCTCGCTCGATTCCTTCAAGAAGCACCACCCGCAGTACTCGGCGTATTACAGCCATGTGGTGAAGGCCGAGAAGGTCGGCGAGCGCGAGGTGAAATTCGTGTTCGACGCGCCGGGCAACCGCGAATTGCCGCAGATCGTCGGGCAGCTCACGGTCCTGCCGAAGCATTGGTGGGAGGGCACCGACGCGCAGGGCCGCAAGCGCGATGTCTCCGCCACCACGCTCGAAGTGCCGCTGGGGTCGGGCCCCTACCGGGTCAAGGAATTCGTTGCCGGGCGGTCGATCGCGCTGGAGCGCGTCAAGGACTATTGGGGACGCGATCTCGCCGCCAATGTGGGCCGTAATAATTTCGACGAGCTGCGCTACGAGTATTTCCGCGACGCCACCGTGGCGATCGAGGCCTTCAAGGCCGATCAGGTCGATTGGCGCACCGAGAACAGCGCGAAGAACTGGGCGACAGCCTACGACTTCCCGGCCGTCACCGAAAAGCGCGTGATCCTCGAGGAGTTCGCCAATCGCAGCTCGGGCGTCATGCAGGCCTTCGTGCCGAACCTGCGCCGCGCCAAGTTTAAGGATCCGCGCGTGCGACGCGCGCTCAATTACGCGTTCGACTTCGAGGAGATGAACAAGCAGATCTTCTACGGCCAGTACAAGCGCATCAGCAGTTATTTCGACGGCATCGATGAGCTGATGGCGACCGGGTTGCCGCAGGGCAAGGAGCTCGAGATTCTCGAGACGGTCCGCGCCGAGGTTCCGCCCGAAGTCTTCACGACGGCCTATACCAATCCAGTCGGCGGCAGTCCGGAAGCCGTGCGCGACAATCTGCGCGAAGCGCTGCGCCTGTTCAAGGAAGCCGGCTACGAGGTGCGCGACCGCAAGCTGATCGACGTCAAGACCGGCACCCAGTTCTCCCTGGAGTTGCTGAACTCGGATCCGAGTTTCGAGCGGATCACGCTGTTCTATAAGCCTTCGCTGGAACGGCTCGGCATTGCCGTCAGCGTGCGGACGGTGGATCCCACCCAGTACGAGAACAGGACGCGCGAGTGGGATTTCGACATCGTCACCAACTCCTGGGGCGAGTCGCAGTCGCCGGGCAACGAGCAGCGCGAATTCTGGTCCTCGAAGACGGCCGACATCGCCGGTTCACGCAATATTACCGGCATCAAGAATCCGGCTGTCGACAAGCTCATCGAGCGGGTGATCTACGCCAAGGGTCGCGACGATCTCGTCGCGGCAACCAAGGCACTCGACCGCGTGCTCCTGTGGAATCACTACGTCGTGCCGCAGTGGACTTATACGAAGGTCCGCACCGCGCGCTGGGATCGGTTCGGCCGGCCGGCGGAATTACCCAAATACGGTCAGTCCGGCTTTCCGTTCATCTGGTGGTACGACGCGGACAAGGCGGCGCGGATCGCAAAGAAGTCGTGAAGGACATTCTCCGCATGGCGCAGCTTTCACGCCGGCATGTGCTGGCCTTGGGTGCCGGTGGCGCGTTCGGCGTCTCCTGGCTCCGGGGCGCGGCAGCGTCCGAGATGCCTGCCGAGGCCCACGGCATGTCGGCCTTCGGCGACCTCAAATATCCCGCCGATTTCCATCACTTCGACTACGTCAATGTCGACGCGCCGAAGGGCGGCACTTTCTCGCTTATCCCGTCGGTGCGCGCCTACAATCAATCCTATCAGACCTTCAACTCGCTCAATGCCTTCATCCTCAAAGGCGATGGCGCGCAGGGCATGGACATGACCTTTGCGCCGCTGATGGTGCGCGCCAATGACGAACCGGACGGGATGTACGGGCTTGCCGCCAAGTCTGTAAAGATATCGGCAGACAGGCTGGTTTATCGCTTCACGATGCGACCCGAGGCGAAATTCCACGACGGCACCAAGCTGACCGCGCACGACGCGGCGTTTTCGCTGACGTCGCTGAAGACGAAGGGCCATCCCCTGATCATCGTGCAGATGCGCGATATGGTCAGCGCGGAAGCTGTTGACGATGCGACGCTTGTTGTGACCTTCGCCAAGGGACGCGCGCGCGACGTGCCACTCTATGTGGCGAGTCTGCCGATCTTCTCGAAAGCCTACTATGCCTCCCGTTCGTTCGACGAAACGTCTCTGGAGATCCCGTTGGGTTCGGGGCCGTACAAGGTCGGCAAGTTCGAGGTCAACCGCTACATCGAATACGAGCGCGTCAAGGATTGGTGGGCTGCCGATCTGCCCTCCTGTCGCGGCAGCTACAATTTTGACGTCGTGCGCTACGAATTCTACCGCGACCGCGATGTCGCCTTCGAAGGTTTCACCGGTAAGAACTATCTCTATCGCGAGGAGTTCACCTCTCGGATCTGGGCGACCCGCTATGACTTCCCTGCGGTGAAGGACGGTCGCGTCAAGATGGAGGTCGTGCCCGACGACACGCCCTCCGGCGCGCAAGGATGGTTTATCAACACGCGGCGCGACAAGTTCAGGGATCCCCGCGTGCGCGAGGCACTGATCGACGCCTTCGACTTCGAGTGGACCAACAAGACCATCATGTACGGTGCTTATGCCCGCACGGTGTCGCCATTTCAGAACTCGGACCTCATGGCGAGCGACGGGCCTCCGCCGCCGGAAGAGCTGAAGCTGCTGGAGCCGTTTCGCGGCCAGATTCCCGACGAGGTGTTCGCTGCGCCGTTCACGCCGCCGGTCTCGGACGGCTCCGGGCAGGACCGCAGCCTGCTGCGCAAGGCGCAGCAACTGCTCAGCGACGCCGGCCTGCCGATCAAGGACGGCAAGAGGGTGCTGCCGAACGGCGAGATCTTCAGGATCGAATTCCTGTTGGACGAGGCTTCGTTCCAGCCGCACCATGCGCCCTACATCAAGAATCTCGCGACGCTCGGCATCGAAGCGAGCGTGCGCCTCGTCGATGCCGTGCAATACAAGGCGCGCCAGGAAGATTTCGACTTCGACATCACGATCCAGCGCTTCAGCATGTCGGCGACACCGGGCGATGCTATGCGCGCGTTCTTTTCCTCGCAGGTCGCGGCGACCAAGGGCTCCTATAATCTCGCGGGCGTCGCCAGTCCGGCCATCGACGCCATGATCGAGAAGATCATGGCGGCGGACAATCGCGAGGACTTGACCGTCGCCTGCCGGGCCTTCGATCGGCTGTTCCGCGCCGGCCGTTATTGGGTGCCGCAATGGTACAACAAGACGCACCGGCTTGCTTATTGGGACCAATTCGGTCATCCGCAGAAGCCGCCGCGTTATGCCAACGGCGTCGGTGCCCCCGACATCTGGTGGTACGAGGGCGGCAAAGCCGCCAGGCTCGAGCAGGCGAAACAGCCATGAGCGCCTATATCGCCCGCCGCATCCTGCTGATGATCCCGACCTTGCTCGGGATCCTCTTCGTCTCCTTCATCGTCGTGCAGTTCGCGCCGGGCGGGCCGGTCGAGCGCGTGATCGCGCAGCTCTCGGGCGCCGATACCGGCGGGACCTCGCGCATTTCGGGCGGCAGCGACTTTGCGCAACGCGCCCCGGGGCAGTTAGGCGCTGGCGGCGACGCTATCAATTCGAAATATCGCGGCGCGCAAGGCCTCGATCCCGATTTCATCAAAAAGCTGGAAGTGCAGTTCGGCTTCGACAAGCCGGCCCCGGAGCGCTTCGCACTGATGGTCTGGAATTTCGCCCGCTTCGATTTTGGCAAGAGCTATTTTCGCGATGTCAGCGTGCTGCAACTCGTCAAGGAGAAGTTGCCGGTCTCGATCTCGCTCGGCATATGGCTGACGCTGCTGACCTACCTGATCTCGATTCCGCTCGGCATCCGCAAGGCGGTCAGGGACGGGACGCGCTTCGACACCTGGACGTCGAGCGTGCTCGTGCTCGGCTACGCCATACCCGGGTTCCTGTTCGCGATCCTCTTGATCATCCTGTTTGCCGGTGGCTCGTTCTTCAACTGGTTCCCGCTGCGCGGACTGACGTCAGACGGCTGGTCGCAATTTCCGTGGTACTGGAAGATCATCGATTATTTCTGGCATTTGACGCTGCCGCTGATCGCCATGGGGCTCGGTGCGTTCACCACCATGACGTTCCTGACAAAGAATTCGTTTCTGGACGAGATCCGCAAGCAATACGTGATGACCGCGCGCGCGAAAGGCTGCAGCGAGAATAGGGTGCTCTATGGCCACGTCTTCCGCAACGCGATGCTGATCGTCATCGCCGGCTTTCCCTCGACCTTCATTCACGCTTTCTTCTCGGGCTCGCTTCTGATCGAGACCATCTTCTCGCTGGACGGACTGGGACTGCTCAGTTTCGAGAGCGTTCTCAACCGCGACTACCCCGTGGTGTTCGGCACGCTCTTCATCTTTTCGCTCGTCGGCCTCGTGATCAACCTGATCTCTGACCTGACCTATATGTGGATCGATCCGCGAATCGATTTCGAGGCGCGGGAGGTCTGATGACGCTGGCCGCCCCCACCACGCCGATCGAAACCACTGCGAAGTCGCCGCTCGGCAATGCCGTGCCGATCACGCGCAAACCGTTCGTGCCGTCGCCGCTCAACAGGCGCCGCTGGCAGAATTTCAAGGCGAACCGGCGCGGCTATTGGTCGTTCTGGATCTTCCTGATCCTGTTTGTGGTGTCGCTGTTCGCCGAGCTGATCGCCAATGATCGGCCGTTCCTGATCAAATATGATGGCCACCTTTATTGGCCCTCCGTCGTCACCTATTCGGAAACCACTTTCGGCGGCGATTTCGAAACGGCGGCCGACTATCGCGATCCCTATCTGCAGAAGTTGATCAAGGACAAGGGTGGCAGCATCGTCTGGCCGCTGATCCGCTATTCCTACGACACCCACAATCTCGATCTGCCGACGCCGGCGCCGTCGAAGCCGACCTGGATGCTGACGGAAGCGCAATGCAAGCCTGTCGTCGAGAAGAAAGGCCTCAAGAGCTGCCGCGATCTCGAATACAACTGGCTCGGCACCGACGATCAGGGCCGCGACGTGGTGGCGCGGCTGATCTACGGCTTCCGCATCTCGGTGCTGTTCGGCCTCTGCCTGACCATCGTCTCCTCCATCGTCGGTATCGCGGCCGGCGCGGTGCAGGGCTATTTCGGCGGCTGGATCGACCTGTTGTTCCAGCGTTTCATCGAGATATGGACTGCGATTCCTTCGCTCTATCTACTGCTGATCCTGTCGTCGGTGCTCGTGCCCGGCTTCTTCGTGCTTCTCGGCATCCTGCTGTTGTTTTCCTGGGTGTCGCTGGTCGGACTCGTGCGCGCGGAATTCCTGCGCGGGCGCAATTTCGAGTATATCCAGGCGGCGCGGGCGCTCGGCGTGTCGAACAAGGTCATCATGTTCCGGCATCTGTTGCCGAACGCGATGGTCGCGACCATGACGTTCCTGCCGTTCATCGTGTCGAGTTCGGTGATGACGCTAACGGCGCTCGACTTCCTCGGGTTCGGACTGCCGCCCGGCTCGCCGTCGCTCGGCGAGCTGCTGTCGCAGGGCAAGTCCAACGTGCAGGCGCCCTGGCTCGGTTTCTCCGGCTTCTTCTCGGTCGCCATCATGCTGTCGCTCTTGATTTTCATCGGCGAGGCCGTGCGCGACGCGTTCGATCCGCGCAAGACGTTCAGGTAAGCCAATGGACGCGATCAACCAGCCCCTGCTCAGCGTGCGCGAGCTCTCGGTGGCCTTCCACCAGGGCGGCGTCACCACGCTCGCGGTCGACAAGATCTCGTTCCAGATCAGGCGCGGCGAGTGCGTGGCGCTGGTCGGCGAGTCCGGCTCCGGCAAGTCGGTCAGCGCGCTCTCGATCCTCAAGCTCTTGCCCTATCCGAACGCCTCGCATCCTTCGGGCAGCATCCACTTCAAGGGCCAGGAACTGATCGACCGGTCGGAGCAGGAGATGCGGGAGATTCGCGGCAGCGACATCTCCATCATCTTCCAGGAGCCGATGACCTCGCTCAACCCACTGCACACGATCGAGGCGCAGATCGGCGAGATCATCCAGCTGCACAATCCGACCAGCAATGCCGAGGCGCGCAGGCGGACGCTGGAATTGCTGACGCAGGTCGGCATTCCCGAGCCTGAAACGCGGCTGAAGAGCTATCCACACCAGCTCTCCGGCGGCCAGCGTCAGCGCGTGATGATCGCGATGGCGCTCGCCAACGAGCCTGACCTCTTGATCGCGGACGAGCCGACCACGGCGCTCGACGTCACCGTGCAGGCGCAGATCCTGACGCTGCTCGCGGAGATCCGCAGTCGCCTCGGCATGAGCCTGCTCTTCATCACCCACGATCTCGGCATCGTGCGCCGCATCGCCGACCAGGTCTGCGTCATGAAGGGCGGCGAGATCGTCGAGCAGGGGCCGGTCGAGCAAGTGTTCAAGACCCCGAAGCATCCTTACACGCGCGACCTGCTTGCCGCGGAGCCGAAGCCGGATCCGGCGCCGCCGCAGCCGGATGCGCCGGTGGTGATGTCGGCCGACGACCTGAAAGTCTGGTTTCCGATCAAACGCGGGTTGATGCGCAAGACGGTCGGTCACATCAAGGCGGTCGACGGTGTCAGCATCGCCGTGCGCAAGGGCGAGACGCTTGGCGTCGTCGGCGAGTCCGGCTCGGGCAAGACCACGCTGGGGCTCGCATTGCTGCGGCTGATCTCGTCGAACGGACGCATTGTGTTCCTGGGAAAGGATATCCAGGGCCTGCGCTTCAAGGAGATGCGGCCGTTCCGGCGCGACATGCAGATCGTGTTCCAGGATCCGTTCGGCTCGCTCAGCCCGCGCATGTCGGTCGCCGACATCGTCGCCGAGGGCCTCACCGTGCATCAGCCGCAGCTCTCGCGCGGCGAGCGTGAGGAGCGCGTCGTCAAGGCGCTCGAGGACGTCGGACTGAAGCCGGATACCCGCCACCGTTATCCGCATGAATTCTCCGGCGGCCAGCGCCAGCGCATCAGCATCGCCCGGGCGGTGGTGCTGGAGCCGGATTTCGTCGTGCTGGACGAGCCGACCAGTGCGCTCGACATGCTGATTCAGGCGCAAATGGTCGATCTGCTACGTGAATTGCAGCGCCGGCGCGATCTCACCTACATGTTCATCTCGCACGATCTGCGCGTCGTCGCCTCGCTCGCCAGCCATCTGATCGTGATGCGCGGCGGCAAGGTGGTCGAGGAAGGCCAGGCCGCCGAGCTCTTCAAGAACCCGAAGACGGATTACACGCGCGCGCTGTTTGCGGCGGCGTTCCGGCTGGAGACGGCGGGGAATGGGTCTGCGGCGACTTAGCGTCCGTCAGAGCCGCTTGATCGCGGTGACCTCGCTGCCGGCTTGCTTGATCCTTGCGATGGCCGGCTCGATCGGCTCGATCGCCGTTGCCATGTGATGCGCATTGGCGTGGACCATAGTGTCGGCGTCGCGGACGATGGCGACATGACCCTTCCAGAAAATGAGATCGCCGCGCAGCAAGCTGCTCCGCTCATGCGGCTCCAGCGCGCGGCCGAGGCCGGCCTGCTGCATGTCGCTGTCGCGCGGGCAGCCGATGCCCGCTGATGTCAGCGAGATCTGGACGAGGCCGGAGCAATCGACGCCGAGGCTGCTCTTGCCACCCCAGAGATAGGGCGTGCCGACGAAACGCTCGGCGACTGCGACGAAATCCGGCTCGCGATGGCCAAGCGGGGCGAGATGGGCCTTGGGCAGATATTGTCGGTCGCCCGTCACGGCGAAGCTGCCGTCCTCGCGTGCAACCGCGATCTTCGATCCCATCACCAGCGTGTCCGCCGGCGGCAGCTTGATCGAGGGGCCGGGGAAGGCAAAGGTTCGTAAAGCCCTGACTATGTGGGTCGGCGCGGCCGCAGGCTTCATGAGCGCTGCGTCCGGCAGCCAGCCGACATAGCCGTCACCGGAAAGCTGACCCCATGCCCAGCCTTCGCTGTTGCGGTCGTAGACCGTGACGCGCTCGCCGCGCAACGCTTGCGTCATCAGCATCGCGTTCGGCGACGGCTGCTCGCGCACGGGCGCGATCGCCTCGATCATCTCGAATTCCTCGCCCGTGACGAAGCGATCCGCCTGCACCGTGCCTTCGAGATACTTCGCGGCGAGGTCGCCGCGCGCGGGTGTCAGCCTTGGATCTCGTCCCGGATCACGCATAGCGCTCGCTCAGCAATGTGTAGATCGCGCGCGCGGCCTGGCACTCGCCGCCCTCGGGGCGTGCGGGCTTCGCCGACGGCGTCCAGCCGTAGATGTCGACATGCAGCCAGCTCTTGGCCTGTTCGACGAAGCGTTGCAGGAACAGCGCGCAGATGATCGAGCCGGCAAAGCCGCCTGACGGTGCGTTGGTGATGGTGGCCGTCTTGGAGTCCAGCCACGCATCGTAAGGCGGCCACAGTGGCATGCGCCACAACGGATCGTTCTCCCTCGCCGCGCATCGTGCGACGTCGGCGGCCAGCGCCTCATCATTGGTGTAAAAGGGCGGCAAATCCGGCCCCAGCGCGACGCGTGCCGCTCCCGTCAACGTGCCGAGATCGATCAGCAGGTCCGGCTTTTCCTCGTCCGCCAGCGCCAGCGCGTCGGCGAGCACCAGCCGTCCCTCCGCGTCCGTATTTCCGATCTCGACCGTGATGCGCTTGCGCGAGGTGAAGATATCGAGCGGGCGGAAGGCATTGCCCGCGACCGCGTTCTCCACGGCCGGAATCAGCACGCGCAGTCGCACCTTCAGCTTCGCATCCATCACCATGCGCGCCAGCGCCAGCACGTTGGCGGCGCCGCCCATGTCCTTCTTCATGATCAGCATGCCGCTCGACGGCTTCAAGTCGAGCCCGCCGGTGTCGAAGCAGACGCCCTTGCCGACCAGCGTCACCTTGGGATGGGCCGGGTCGCCCCAGCCGATGTCGATCAGCCGCGGCGCGCGGCTAGATGCCATGCCGACGGCGTGGATCAGCGGAAAATTCGTCTTCAAGTCGTCACCGATGGTGCAGGCAAAGCTTGCACCGAATTCGGCGGCGAGATCCTGCGCGGCCGCGGCCAGCTCCTCCGGCCCCATGTCATTGGCCGGCGTGTTGATGAGGTCGCGCGCCAGTGTTGCGGCGTTCGCCATGCGGTTGATCTCGGTCGCGTCGACGCCGTCGGGCGGCACGAGGCGGACCTCGGGGCGATCCGCCTTGCGGTACCGGGCGAAGCGGTAGCTGCCGAGCGCGAAGGCGAGTGCGGCGAGCCGTGCATCGTGCGGTGCATTGGCGAAGCGATAGATGCCCGGCGGCAGCAGGCCGGGCAGGGCGCCCGGTCGGAACAGGTCGCGCGATCTTGCACCTTCGTCCTCGAGCCCGAACAGCACTTGCGCGATCGCGCCATCGAGCGCGGGCAGCGCGAGATAGCCGCCCGGCTTTGCGGTAAAGGCGCTCGCAATGGCGAACTGGCGTTGCGCCGCCGGTAGCCCCTCGGCGACCTGATCCCAGCTCGACTTGGTGACGAAGGTGATCGGGATGGCGGTAGGCGACGTCTCGAAGACAGAAGGCATTGGCGGGTCCGGATCCAGATCGAGCGGGTCATACGAACGGACGAGATTTCGCAGAGTTTTGCCGCCGCCGCAATCAGCTTTGCTGCCACCGTTCAGCGATCCGCTACTCGCAGCAAGGGGGCCATGCTAGGTTCCGGCAACGGCCGTCGGGTGCGGAGATCTCCGGCGGCCGACGACAAAGCCGGCCGGGAGGAAATGCAATGGAATTTGTGTGGAGCGTGGTCACATTCATCGGCCAGGCGGTCGAGGCGATTTTTGGCTATGTCGAGCATCATCATTGGATATTCGCGTTCCTTGCCGGCGGTTACGCCTTCTATCTCCACGACCGCTCCGTTCACGCGCGGTTCGATGCACTGGACAAGCGCATTGACGAAATCCGCAAGCGGCTCGCCATCGAATATTGATCAAGTGTGCGAAACCATCATCGGGCGGGCCCCGTATCTCATGCCAAGATCCGCGGTTCGCGCGAGCGGCCGCGGGGCTTTACTAGCGCTGCGGTTGTGGCATTATTGGCCAATATTTTAGATTGTGTCGTGCGGGTTCTGCACGTGGCGAAAGTCATTGCTACCTGGCTCATCACGGCCTGGGTTGAAACCGGCCTGAATCTGATCGTCGAAGGCATTTCTCTCATCGTTTGCGCGGCGCGACATTCGCAAATGAGCGACGCAAAATGGATAGATCGTTCGTCATCGTACAGATTTCCGACCTGCATCTGGACGGGTCTGGTCGACTGCTTGCGACGATCGAGACGCTCAATGCCGCAATTCGCGAGAGGATGGCGGACTTCGCGGACATTCCCGATCGCATCCTGCTGATCACCGGCGATATCGTGGACGACCCGACGCCGCCTGCGCTCGACGAAGCGCTCGCAGTCATCGCGTCCTTCCGACAGACCGGGCTGTTCACCGACATCCAGGCAATCGCCGGCAATCACGACGTCAAGCGCTCGAGCCAGCGTGCAGGCCGCTACGACGTCTATGATTACCTGCATTTGCCGCGGACCTCGAAGAGCGTCTACTACCGTCAGGCCGGCCTCGATCTGGTGCTGCTGGATTCCAACCGCGCGAGCCTCACGACGCTCGCGAGCGGCAACGTCGACCAGAGCGCCTATCACGCCATGGTTTCGGATTCCGCGCGGCTGAGCGTCGAGCTCGCGGGCAGCCTCGGCTCGGGCGGCCGCGCCGATTATGCCGAGCCGGTGGAAAACCTCGTGCGCGTGCTGGCGCTGCACCATCATCCACTGCCGCAGGCGACCGGAGAAGGAAAGCGGTTTCTCGGCGTGCCCGACGAACCGCTGATGTATCTCGCCGCGCCCGCGACCTTCCTCGAAGCGGCGACATCGCTCAACGTCGATCTGGTTCTGCACGGACACCGGCATGTCGAAGGGTTGACGCGCTATTCGATTCCCGATCCGCGCGCCATGTCGAGCGAGAGCGATGAAGCATTCTGGCGCACGATCTACGTCTTGTCCTGTCCGTCATCGACCGGGCAGGCCGGTGACGACGCCGGCTTCAACGTCATCCATTTCGGCCCGATGTCCCATCCGATGTCCCATGGCGGCCGCACCGAGTATCGCTTCGCGATCGCCCGCTACTCACGTCCGCGCAAGGATGGTGTCTTCAGGCTCCTCGATTCCAACCTGCCGCACGGCGTCGTCGGGCTGCCGGCCGGGCGGGATTTTTCCCGAGATCCGGCCGTCCAGTCGGGCATCGAGATCGACGCATGCACGACGCTGAAACGGGATCAGGTCGCGGCATTCGCCCGCCGGCTCCTGCTGCGCCGCGCCTTCTATGCCGATGGCGAGGCGGATTGGGCCGATTTGCTCCACGTCTATCTCGTCACCTCCCACGTCTGGGCAGATCTCGAAAGCAAGTTATCGAGATCCGCACGCAAGCATGAGGTCGACGCCGCGGCCACGGTGACATCGCTGCTGCGTCGGTTGATCGAACAATCTGCAAATGTGCTCGGCATCGACGATTTTCAGCTCGACGAGCTCCGCGCGAGGCGTCTGGTCAATCGTGACGACCTTCGGCGCGAATTGCCGAGGGTGGCGCGCCCGGGTATCGATCTCGAGATCGAGACGCGGCAACGATTGCAATTGCTGCGAGACCTGAACGAGCAGGCAAAGGCGCTCGGTCTCGATCCGGGTCTCGGCGGCAAGGTCCCGCCGCCGGCGCCGCAGTGAGGGACGCGGGTCCGGGGAATTAACCGGCCGTTAGGGTTAACAGTCTATTGCTGGCGCGTTCGGCTCGATCAATCGGCTCGAGAGTCAAAGCGTCATGCGTCAACGGTTCGGTCTTGAACGGTTCAGTCTTGGACGGCTCAGTCTTGCCCGGCTTTTCGCGTCCACCTCGCTGGTCGCGGCGGTGGCCATGGGCCTCGGCGGCTGCACGGCGATGTCGAAACTCTCCGACGTCACGGGCTCGGTCGGGCCGCGAGCGGAAGCCGCTCCCACCGATCCCGCGCGTGCTGCCGAAGTCTATGGCGAGCGCTATCGTGCCAATCCCAAAGACGCCGATGCGGCGCTCGCCTACGGTCAGGCCTTGCGCGCCAGCGGCCAGCACGCCCAGGCCGCCGCCGTGCTCGAGCAGGCGACCATCGCCAATCCCGGCAACAAGGCGCTGATGGCCCAATACGGCCGCGCGCTCTCCGACAACGGCAATTTCCAGCAAGCCTTCGACGTGTTGTCGAAGGCGCATTCGCCCGATAACCCGGATTGGCGCCTGCTCTCGGTACAGGGGACGGCGCTCGATCAGATGGGCCGTCACGAGGAAGCGCGCTCCTATTATGCGAGCGCGCTCAAGATCGCGCCTGGCGATCCCGGTGTGCTCTCCAATCTCGGCCTGTCCTATATGTTGTCGAGAGACCTGCCGAAGGCCGAAGACGCCCTGCGGCAAGCCTATGCCTCGCCGCGCGCAAACGCGCGGGTGCGGCAGAATCTCGGTCTGGTCGTCGGTCTCCAGGGCCGCTTCGCCGAAGCCGAGACCATCGTGAAAGCGGACCTGCCGCCGGACCAGGCTGTGGCCAACGTCGCCTATCTCAAGGAAATGCTGACCCGCAACGACGTCCGGCGTGGTGCGCCGAAGCGGATTCCGGTCGCCTCGCTCGGCCAGCCCGACTGATCAGACGTGATCTTCGAGTCTTGATCTTCCAATCTTGAAGGCGCCCGCGGACCGTGCGCGGTCCGCGTCTAACGTCATTGCATCTCGGTGACCTTGATCCCCGTCGGCCCGAGGATGACGACGAACAGCACCGGCAGGAAGAACAGGATCATCGGTACCGTCAGCTTCGGCGGCAGTGCTGCGGCCTTTTTCTCGGCTTCGTTCATGCGCATGTCGCGATTTTCCTGCGCCATCACCCGCAAGGATTGACCGAGCGGGGTGCCGTAACGCTCGGCCTGCTGGAGCGCGAGACATACCGACTTGACGCCCTCGAGCCCGGTGCGCCGCGCGAGGTTCTCGTAGGCGACCTTGCGATCCTGCAAATAGGATAGCTCGGCCGTGGTCAGGGTGAACTCCTCGGACAGCGCGATCGACTGGCTCACGATTTCGACCGCGACCTTCCGGAACGCCATCTCGACCGACATGCCGGATTCGATGCAGATCAGGAGCAGGTCGAGCGCATCGGGAAAGGCGCGCTTGATCGAGAGCTGGCGCTTGGAGATCGCGTTCCTGAGGAACAGCATTGGCGCCTGAAGTCCGAGATAGGCCGCACCGACGCAGATGCCGATCTTGATCGGCAACGACTGCTGCATGTGCGCGATCAGGAACACGTAGATGACCGAACCGACGAATAGCACGATCGGGGCAACCAGGCGGGCGAACAGGAAGGTGATGTAGGGCGCCTGGCCTCGATAGCCCGCCATGATGAGCTTGTCCCGCGCAGCTTCCTGCGCGAGCCATTTGGTCAGGTTGAAGTCATCGACGACCTTCGAGACGAGCTGCTTCGGCGTCTGTCGCAGCGAGACTTTTTCACTCTTGTGGAGGCGCTCGCGCTCGCGCTGCCGGATGCGCTCACGTTCGTTCGCAACCGCCTTCATGCGCTTGGAAAGGCCCTCGCCGGCGAACAGCGGCATCACCAGCGTATAGACGGTGGCGCTGGCGGCGATGGCCGCCAGCAGCATCGTCATGAAGTGAACGTCGTGAAGTTTCGCAACGAGGAACTCTACCATAAGGCACCATCAGAAGTCGAAATTGATCATCTTCTTCATCACCATGATGCCGATCGACATCCAGACGACGCAGCCGACCAGCATGAGCTGGCCGGTGGGATGAGTCCAAAGCATCGAGATGTATCCCGGCGTCGTGAGGTAGACGAGAAACATCACGATCGGCGGCAGCGAGCCGATGATGCCGGCCGAGGCCTTGGCTTCCATCGACATCGCCTGGATCTTCTCTTTCATCTTCTTGCGGTCGCGTAGCACCTTGGAGAGGTTGCCGAGCGCTTCGGAGAGGTTGCCGCCCGATTTCTGCTGGATCGAGATGACGATGCCGAAGAAATTGGCCTCGGGCAGCGGCATGCGATCGTAGAGTCGCGTGCAGGCCTCGCCGAGCGGCATGCCGATCGCCTGCGTCTCGATGATGGACAGAAACTCGGAGCGTAGCGGCTCTGGCGCGTCGGCGGCGACCACCTTGATCGATTCGAACAGCGGCAGGCCCGCCTTGATGCCGCGGACGATCACGTCGACGGCATCGGGCAAGGCGGCCAGGAACTTGTTTTCACGGCGCTTCTTCAGGAAGCCGAGCGCCCAGCGGGGCAGACCGAGCCCGCCGGCAAAAGCGAAGCCGGCGGCACCGAGCAGGCCGCCGCCGATGAACAAGGCGACTGCGAACAGCACGCCCGCCACGACGGCGGATGCGACCCAGAATTTCTGCGGCGTCCAGTCGAGGCCGGCCTGCGACAGGCGTACACTGAGCGATACGCTCTTCTCCTGCTGGCGCCGCGCCTCGAGATCCTTGAGCGAGGTTTCGACCTGCTCGCGGCGCGAGCGCTGCGTCTTCTCGGCGGCGCGGGCCGTGGGCGCCTCGGCGCGCGAGATCGAGGCGCGGCGGCTCTCGGCCTTCCGTTCCCCGGACAGCATCGGATAAAGGAAGACCCAGGCCAGGCCGCCGACGGTCGCGGTGGCAAGGAAGGCGAGGGCAAGGACTTGCATGTTCATGGCTGTGCTGACCTGCTCACGTCGGCGGCGCCACTTCCGCGGCGTCGAGCGCCGCGGCAAGGCGCTTCTCTTCGCCGTAATAGCGGGCGCGTTCCCAGAATTTCGGGCGGCCGATTCCGGTCGACCGGTGCCGGCCGATGATCTTGCCGTTGGCGTCCTCGCCGACCATGTCGTAGAGGAAGACGTCCTGGGTGATGATGGTGTCGCCTTCCATGCCCATCACTTCGGTGATGTGGGTAATGCGGCGCGAACCGTCGCGCAGCCGCGCTGCCTGGACGATGACGTCGATCGAGGCGCAGATCATCTCGCGGATGGTGCGTGAAGGCAGGGAGAAGCCGCCCATCGTGATCATGGATTCGCAGCGCGATAGCGCCTCGCGCGGATTGTTGGCGTGCAGCGTGCCCATCGAGCCGTCATGGCCGGTGTTCATGGCCTGGAGCAGGTCGAACGCCTCGGGTCCGCGGACTTCGCCGACGATGATGCGCTCGGGACGCATACGCAAGCAGTTGCGCACCAGTTCGCGCATGGTGACCTGGCCTTCGCCCTCGATGTTGGGCGGGCGGGTTTCCAGTCGCACTACGTGCGGCTGCTGGAGCTGGAGTTCGGCGGCGTCTTCGCAGGTGATGACGCGCTCGTCGTGCTCGATGTAGTTGGTCAGGCAGTTGAGCAACGTGGTCTTGCCCGAGCCGGTACCGCCGGAGATCAGCACGTTGCAGCGGACGCGGCCGATGATCTGGAGGATTTCCGCGCCTTCCGGCGAGATTGCGCCGAACTTGACGAGCTGATCGAGCGTCAGCTTGTCCTTCTTGAACTTGCGGATGGTCAGCGTGGGGCCGTCGATCGACAGCGGGGGCACGATGGCGTTGACGCGGGAGCCGTCGGCCAGGCGCGCGTCGCAGATCGGCGAGGATTCGTCGACGCGCCGGCCGACCTGGCTGACGATACGCTGGCAGATGTTGAGGAGCTGCTGATTGTCGCGGAAGCGGATACCGGTGCGTTGGATCTTGCCGGCGACCTCGATGTAGACGGTGTCGGCGCCGTTGACCATGATGTCGGCGATGTCGTCGCGCGACAACAGCGGCTCCAGCGGACCGTAGCCGAGGACGTCGTTGCAGATGTCGTCGAGCAGCTCTTCCTGCTCGGCGATCGACATCACGATGTTCTTGATCGCGATGATCTCGTTGACGATGTCCCGGATTTCCTCGCGCGCGGACTCCGAATCGAGCTTGGCGAGCTGGGCGAGGTCGATGGCTTCGATCAGCGCGCCGAAGATGGTCGCCTTGACCTCGTAATAATTGTCCGAGCGGCGGGCTTCCATGGTCGGCGCAGGCTTCGCCGGGGCAAGCGGCGGCGACGAGACTGTCGGCTGCGGCAAGCGCGACACGGCGGGCGCCGGAGCCTGGGCAGGCTCTGGCGACACGGCACCGGGCTTCGGGGCCCGGGCGTCGGCGTCTGTTCCGCTACGCTTACCGAACACTTAAAAACTCCATGCGGCGACCTATTTTCCCCGCAACTTGTCAATCAGGGGTGAAAGCAGGGACGATTTTTGCTTCTTCGTTTCGCTGCGGCCGGTCAGGCGCTGGGCGATCTGAAGGAACATCTCGATCGACTTATGGTTGGCCGAGATTTCCGCGATCATCTGGCCGTTATTGGCCGCCGAGCCGAAGATCTGCGGCTCGAACGGGATCGAGACGACGGGCTGGCTCTCGATCGCCTTGGCGAACTCCGCCGCGGCGATTTCGGGCCGTTTCGGCACGCCGACCTGGTTCAGGCAGTAGAGCGGCGGCCGGTCGTTGGGGCGCGCGGCTTTCAGGAGATCGAACATGTTTTTGGCGTTGCGCAAATTGGCGAGGTCGGGCGCCGCCACGATCAGGATGTCGTCCGCCCCGATCAGGGCGCGTTTGGTCCAGCCCGACCATTGGTGCGGAACGTCGAGCACGATGCAGGGCATGGTGGAGCGCAGCGTGTCGAACACGGCATCGAAAGCGTCGGCGCCGAAATCATAGACCCGATCGAGCGTCGCCGGCGCCGCCAGCAGGCTGAGGTGGTCGGTGCATTTCGACAGCAGGCGGTCGATGAAGGCGGTGTCGACGCGATCGGGCGAGAACACGGCGTCGGCAATGCCCTGCGGCGGATCCTGGTTATAGTCGAGCCCGGCCGTGCCGAAGGCGAGGTCGAGGTCGGCGACGACCGCGTCCATCGCGAGATCGCGGGCGATCGCCCAGGCAACATTGTGGGAGATAGTTGACGCGCCGACGCCGCCCTTGGCGCCAACCACGGCGATGATGCGGCCGACGGCCTTGGCTTCCGGCGCCGAGAACAGGTTGCAGATCGAGCGCACGACGTCGATCGCGCCGACCGGCGCGAGCACGTAGTCGCTGACGCCGCGGCGCACCAGCTCGCGGTAGAGCGTGACGTCGTTGATGCGGCCGATCACGACCACGCGGGTGCCGGCGTCGCAGACGGTCGCGAGATGGTCGAGCCCGCCCAGGAGGTCGTTGCGGCCGTCGCTTTCGAGCACGATCACGTTCGGCGTGGGTGCCGAGCGGTAGGCTTCCACCGCAGCCGCCATACCGCCCATCTGGATCTTCAGATGGGCCTTGCCGAGACGGCGATCTTCGCCGGCCGACTGCACGGCGGCCGCCGTTTCCACGGTCTCGCAGAAAGCCTGGACGGAAACGCGGGGCGCCGGCGCAATATGCTCCTCGACCGGCGGGAGCGATGCCTCGGACTGTTCTTCTTGGGGCTGGCGAGCGTAGCTGATCATCTGCCGGTGTCGCTGAGTTTGGCCTTGTCGGCCTCGGGATAGGCGACCGCCGTCGGCATTCCCTTGCGATACTTCTCGAACGCGGCGGTCCGCCGCGGCGTGTAGGACGGCGTTTCGGGCCGCGGCTGCTCGAGATCCGACGGATTGTCGACCATCGCCGCGAGGTTGCGCTGATAGGCGCAGCCGTAATTGTAATAGTCCTTGTTCTCGAACCAGCTCTTGTTCTTCATCGAAGGGCCGATGTCTTCCGGCCACAGGCCGCAGGGGCCCGCGACCGCCGCGATCTTGGAATAGGTGAGCCGGATCGGCGGCAGGAAGCGCTTGTCCTCCGGTTGGTAAGAGCGGGCGCTGACGCCGCGCGGCGGAACGCCCGCCGCCGACAGGATCGCCTGGATTTCACGCATGGTGTCCGCGACCGGACGCGCGTTGGGCGTGCCGGACGGCACGTCGATCCGGATCGCGCCGGTGCCTTCGTGCATCCAGGCCGAAGCGACGCCCATCACGTCGGCGCGCTGGGCCGCGGTCAAGCCGCCGCGGGCATGGCCGACGAAGACGACGATGGAGCGATTCTGCTCCTCGATGGCGATCGGATGGCGCTGCTTGTAGTCGTCGGGAATGGAGGCCGTGACCGCTTCGTCGTGCTGGCAACCGCCAAGGGCGAGCGCCATGCCGACGAGCGCGCCGCCGAGGTGGATGGCGCGCCTGCGAATCTGGGGTGGTCTAGTGATCTTCATGAAGTCCCCGTTCCGCCTCAGTCGGTGATGAAGCCGTAGGTGCCACGGTAGTTCTTGGCCGGTTCGCTCCGGCCGGGCACGCCGTAGATGCGGTTGATGTTGCCGAGCAGTTCGGCCTGCGGATCCGCAGGCGCGGAGAAGCCATCATCCGGCCGCGACAGATCCTTTTGCGCAACTGCGCGAACGATATAGGGCGTCACGATCACGACCAGCTCGGTCGCGTTGTTGACGAAGTCGCGGCTGCGGAACAGCGTGCCGAGGACCGGGAGCTGCATCAGACCCGGCAGTCCGCTGACCGCCTGCTTGGTCTGCTGCTGGATCAGGCCGGCCATCGCCATCGCGCCGCCGGAGGGAATTTCCAGCGAGGTTTCTGCGCGGCGGGTCTTGATCGAGGGCACCGTAAGCGAGTTGACCGAGGTCGAGGTCACGGCTTGGGACAGCGTGATCGCGTTCTCGTTCGAGAGCTCAGAGACCTCGGTCATCACCCGCAGGCTGATCTTGCCCTCGGTGAGAACGACGGGGGTGAAGTTGAGCGAGATGCCGAACTTCTTGAAGCTGATTTGGGTGGTACAAACGTGCGTGGTGGGGTCGCACGCGTAGCCGGCGGGCACCGGGAATTCACCGCCGGCGATGAATGTTGCCGATTCACCGGAGATCGCGGTCAGGTTCGGTTCGGCCAGCGTCCGGATCACGCCCGCGGTTTCCATCGCTCGCAGGGTGGCCTGCACCGACGGCGCCCCGCCGAATTTGGTGGTCAGGTTGTTACTGTCGACGAGGTTATGGCCGAGAGCCGTGAACGGATTGGAGTTGCTGAAGGTGACGACCGAGGTGCCGTAGCTGAGGTTGGCGGTGAGGTCGATTCCGAGCTGCTTGATGATGCTGCGCTGCACTTCGGCGACTGTCACCTTGAGCATGACCTGGTCGCGGCCGCGGACCACGATCGAGTTCACGACCTTCTCGGGACCGCCGGCGAGGCGCGCAGCGAGGTCGTTGGCCTGCTGGGCTTCGGCTGGATTCGCGGCCGAACCGGTCAGGATGATGCCGTCGCCTAGGCCGTCGATCTGGATGTCTGAATTCGGCAGGACCTGTTTCAGCGCGGCCCGCACGCCGTTGAGGTCGCGCTTGACCGCGATGTCATAGGCCGCAATCTGCTGGCCGGCTGAATCGAAGAACACGATGTTGGTCTGGCCGATCGAGGCGCCGATGATGTAGGCGCGCTGCGCCGAGCGGACGACCGCATTGGCGATCTTGGGATCGGCGACGAGCACGTCCTTGATGTCACGCGGAAGGTCGATCACGATCGACTTGCCGATGCCGAGCGAGAGGAATCGCGCGTTCATCTGACCGTCGGCCGCAGCCTGCGCCACAGGGCGATAATCGGCGGCGACCACAGGGGTCAGCACCGGGTTGAGCGCGAGCGCGACGGCGGCCGAAAACGACAGGGCGCGGACCACAGAGGTTCGCATCGTCGCCAAATTCGCCCTGCATTTCATGTCGACAGTCCTCATCGTGCCTTCGCCGTCGAGCTTGGGATACCGTACCGAATGATCGAGACGCCATCGCGCTTCTGCGCGGAATCATCGAGCGTGATCTCGCTCAGCTTGACGTCGACGATGCTGCGCAACGCCAGCGACAGCGTGCCGCTCTGGCGTGCCGAGGAGAGCGTCGCAGTCTGCGCAGGATTGAGCTCGAGGGTGACGGTCTTGCCGACCACCGCGTTCTGCCCGTCCTTCTCCTTCGGCGCCTGGTCGATGGCCAGGACGCGGATATTGGCCAGGATGATCTCGGACGTGACCACATCGGGAGCGCCGCTGCTCTGGTCCGGGTTCTTGAGACGGCGCGTCAGAAGCACGTCGACGCGGTCGTTGGGGAGGATGAAGCCGCCTGCGCCGGTTTCCGGCGAGATCTCGGTCGAGATCGCCCGCATGCCGGTGGGCAGGATTGCTGCCATGAAGCCGGAGCCTTCCGCCTTGACCAGCTTCTGGTCGCGGATCGGCTCACCCTGGATGAAGGGGGATCGTGCGATCGAGCCGGTGACCTGGGTTACGCCCTCGGGGCGCTCGTTGCGGCGAATGAAGGTGGCGCTGGCGGTCGCGGACGGCCAGGTCTGCCATTGCACGTCTTCCGGCTTGACGGTCTGGCCGAGGCCGATGTCGTTCTTGGCGACCAGGACGTCGACGGTGGGAAGCTGCGCGACCGGAGCCGGAGGCGGCGCAGAATTGTCCGAGCCGCTCGCCAGATACGCGGCGACACCGCCGGCGCAGATGGCGACCGTCAGGACGACAATGCGTGCCCTATTCATACGCTTCACTTTCCACCAAACGCCGCGACGCTGACGCCGCCGTAATCGGCAGTTGACCAGCTATTCGTCAAAGCATGGTTAATGAGGCGTATCTAAATCGCCTTAACGCCGGGTTTACCCGATGCGTTCAGCGCAATGCGAGGTGAGCGAGATCGATCGCCTTCACCCATTCGGTCTCCGGGTAGACCATCAGCGCGCTCAGTGCGAGCGCGATGCCATAGGGAATGCCGCTCTCCTTGGCGTGCAGCCGCGCGAGCCAGGCTTGGCCGGCGAGCCCGTAAGGCAGCGGCCACTGCCGGAACTGGAGCAGGAGCAGCGTCAGCGCCCCGCCGAACAGCGAGGCGTAGAGCAGGAAGTTCATCAGCTGTGCGAAACCGAACCAAAGTGCGACGGAGGCCGCGACCTTGGCATCGCCGCCGCCGACCCAACCCATCGCAAAACAGGTGAAGGCCACGACCAGGACAAGCGTGCCTGAGCCGACATGGCTCAGCATCTCGTAAGGTGCCATGCCACCGGCGAGAGCGAGCGCGAAAAAGCCGGCGACCAGCGCCAGCGATACGCGGTTGGAGATCGTCATCGTGAAGAGGTCGCTTGCGGCGGCAAACGCCATCAGGGCCGGGAAGAGCAGAAGGCGCGCAAGGTCGAGGATCATGGGCTGCGTCTTGAGGCCTGGGTTCGCCGCGGAGCTGGCGTCGCCGGATTCTAGCCGGCAGTGCTAAACAAACCGAAAACGGCGGCAGCGGCTCGAGGGGTGGAACCAGCCGAAGGCGTGCTCACCAAAGGGAGGCGATGCGTGCGGCGAGCGCGACGGTCGCAAGCAGCAGGGCAAGGCAGACCCAGTAGACCGGCGAGCCGGTCTGCGTGGCCTCCGCCGCATTTGCCGCGACCGCGGCATCGGTTCTGTACTTGCTCAACGCCACTGGAACTCGCCGTCTGAAACACAAAGCCCCGGAGGCCCGGGGCTTTTGCCGTCGTTCGTCGATCGCTTACTTCAGCGAGCTGCTGATCGAGGTGAACTTGGCGTTGAGCGTGGTGCCGAGATTGTTGACGACGGTGATGATGGCCAGCGCGATGCCGGCGGCGATCAGACCGTATTCGATGGCGGTGGCGCCGGATTCATCTTTCGCGAAACGCGCAATGAGGTTCTTCATGAACAAAACTCCATCTGGGGTGGGATCGCCTCGTTCGGCGTTGTGCTTGACGCAATGACCATGAGATCCGAGCTCTTTCGGGAGAGTTAATTAGATCGGGCAAACGCGCTTGCCGCTGGCCAGAGTGAATTTCGCCTTAAGGCCGCCATCTGCAATTCGTTCCAGTTCCGAATGCGCAGCAAGCGCGGCACCGGCTTCACCGTCCCTTAAATTTAGGGGAGTACGCGTAGGTAGGACCAGCAATTCGCAAGAGAGGCGACGATGTCGAGCCTGCCCATGGAAATCGCCCTGATGCTCGGCGAGACCATCGCGAAGGTGATCCCCACGACCTTCGCGCTCGCGGTGGTCTTCACCGTGCTCGAGCATGTCTGGGCCTGCAATCCCGGCGCACCCTGGTGGCGCAAGCGGGAGATCGTCACGGACATCTGCTACTGGTTTGTCGTTCCGGTGTTCGCACGCGTCATGCGGATCGGCCTTCTGATCGTCGGTGCGAGCTTCGTCTTCAACATCCATGATGCCGACGAGCTCATCGCCTTCTACGACAATGGCCACGGCCCGCTGGCGCTATTGCCGCTCTGGGTCCAGGCCATGCTGTTCCTGGTGCTGTCCGATTTCATGCTGTACTGGCTGCACCGGCTGTTCCACGGCGGGGGGTTCTGGAAGTACCACGCGATCCATCACTCTTCGGAGGAGATCAGCTGGATTTCTGCGGCCCGCTTCCATCCAGTCAATCTCGTGCTTGGTACGATCGCGGTCGACGTCGTGCTGCTGATGGCCGGCATTTCGCCGAACGCCATGGTCTGGCTCGCCCCGTTCACGACCTTCCATTCGGCCTTCGTGCACGCCAACCTGAACTGGACCTTCGGGCCGTTCAAATATGTGCTGGCGACGCCGGTGTTCCACCGCTGGCACCACACCTCGCTAGCAGAGGGCGGCGACACCAATTTTGCCGGCACGTTCCCGATCTGGGATGTGCTGTTCGGCACTTTCCGCATGCCCGAGGGGCAACTGCCGCAGGATTACGGCAAGGATGAAGCCACCATGCCGAAGGAAATCGGAGGGCAGCTTGCCTATCCGTTCCGCCGCTAGGTTCTCGAGGGCCGCGAAACGCCAGTCCGTTCAAACAATAGTCGGCGAATTTGCGGAACGTTCACGAATTGAGGGCAGGTTAGCCGGGTCGGGCACCGGCTCGGCTGTTATGTGATTGCTTCTGCCGGTTTGTGACGTCCCGGGGGTAAGAGTATGCGTAAACAATTGCTGCGCCGTCGTGCGCGCGTCTGTCTTCTGGTTGCGGCCGCGGTGCTAGCATCGCCGGCTGTCGTCATTGCCGAGCCGACCGCAGATGCCATTGCCGTGAATGTCGACCAGGCCAAGCTGGTGCGGTTGCCCGGCAAGGTGGCGACCATCGTGGTCGGCAATCCCATGATCGCCGACGTCACGCTCCAGCCCGGTGGCATGATCGTCGTGACCGGAAAGGGCTATGGCGCCACCAATTTCATCGCGCTCGATCGGGGCGGCGAGATCCTGGTCGATCGCCAGATCCAGGTCGAAGGTCCGAGCGATCGGCTCGTCACCGTCTATCGCGGGATCGACCGCGAGTCCTACAGCTGCATGCCGATTTGCCAGCGTCGCGTGACGCTCGGCGACAGCGACACCTACTTCAACAACACGATGAGTCAGGCCGGTTCGTTGAGCAGCACGGCCAGCGGCAATGCCGGTGCGGGCGCCAAGACGAACTGACCAAGACGAACTGAGCAAGACTAACCAAGTAAGACCAACCAGCGAGTTTGATTGGCAGGTTTGCCGGGGCAAGGATCGTCCTCGCCCGACGCACGCGCGCGAGTTTCTCTCTCCGCGTCCTCGTCTCCATGCCCCGCCCCATGCCCTCGTCTCCGTGCCCTGGGTCGTTTGCGGTTAACCCGTCCTTAACGGCCCGGGCCGCCGGGTGCGGATCGCCTGAAACACTTAAACAATCAGTTTCCGCTATTGAACATGGCAGATGATTGCTGCTGCTGCTGGGGAATTTGATGCCTTCGCCTGCACCTACGAGATTCACACTCCTCGCCACGTTGCGCCGGTTTCGCGGCAGCCGCCGCGGCTCCGCAGCCGTCGAGTTCGCGCTCGTCGCGCCGATGTTTTTCGCATTGCTGTTCGCCATCATCGAGTCGGCGCTGATGTTCTTGGCGAGCCAGGTGCTCGAGAGTGCCGCGCAGAATTCTGCACGCGTGTTGCTGACCGGGCAGGCGCAAACCGGCACGCTAACAGCCTGCGCGGTGTCCGGCGTGAGCACACCCTGCTCGCAAACGACGTTCAAGGCTTACGTCTGCAACCAGATCCCGGCGCTGTTTGATTGCACCAAGCTCTACGTCGACGTCGTGAGTACAAGCTCGTTCGGAGCGCTAAGCCTCACCAACTATGGCGATTCCTGCAGCTTCAATCCAACTGGCGTGCAGTACAGTGCCGGGGCCGCCAACCAGGTCGTCGTGGTGCGGCTGTTCTATCAGTGGCCGCTCTTCGTCACGGGCCTTGGCTTCAACATGGGCTGCAGCAACAAGCGGCTGCTGATTGCGACTGCGGCCTTCAAGAATGAACCCTTCTGAGACAGATGGATCCGAGCCCACCGATGCAGGCGATTGCAAATATCTGGAAAAATGCCAGTAGTTCCGTCCGCGACTTCGTCGCCGACAGGCGCGCGATCGCGGCGACCGAATTCGCGGTCATCGTGCCGCTGATGCTGGTGATGTTCTTCGGTACCGTCGAATTTTCATCGGCCGTGGCGATCGATCGCAAAGTTACGATGATTGCACGGACGCTGTCCGACTTGACGTCGCAGTCGATCGCGACCAACGGTCCGGCCATGCAGGACACGTTCACGGCAAGCATATCGATGATCATGCCGTATGACGCTACGCTCGTGAACGGTACGGTTGCCCAGATCTATATCGACTCAAGCAAAGTCGCCACGATTAAATGGAGCAAGTCCGCCACCATTGCGAACGGCGCGACGCAGGCCACGGTGACGGACGCGCCTCCGTCTCTGGCGCCTGATACCACGGTCACCTCGATGATTCCGCCGACGCTCTTGATCGCGAAGACCTACCTCATTTACAGTGAGGCGAGTTACCTCTACACGCCTTCCGTCAAATTCGTCCTGAAGTCGGGCATCACGCTGAGCGATGTCTCCTACACGCGGCCGCGCCAGGTCACCTGCGTTCCTTACGACGGTGTACCGTCGCCGTGCCCCCTAAACTAGAAAAAAGGCCGGGCATCGCGCCCGGCCTTTTCTTTTGATTTGTTCGCTCGAGCCGATCGGGGCCGTAAGCGGTAGGCTCAACCGGCGGAACGAAGGTTGTCCGCTGCCGACTTACCGGAACGGCGGTCGGCCACGATCTCGTAGGAGATCTTCTGACCTTCGCGCAGCGTGCCGAGGCCCGCACGTTCCACAGCGCTGATGTGGACGAACACGTCCTGGCCGCCATCGTCGGGCTGGATGAAGCCGAAGCCTTTGGTCGCGTTAAACCACTTCACGGTTCCCATGCTCATGGGGGTAGTCCCTTCTCAGATAACACAATGTCAGAGCCCGCTTGCGCGGACAGGTTAGATCGAATTTTTGGAAGGGTCGTCAGCGTGTCTGAACCGGCTGTACCGGTGGATGCTAATGTCGTCCGGCCGAAAATCGATTAGTTCATTTTATTGGAAACAGAGCTCCAAAACAATGCTGACGTGCACGATTTTTTGATCCGCCGTGATGGTCACGGCGGATCAGCATGCAGGTCGGAATCTTAGGTTCGCGCTCGCGCGCCGAGCCCCTAGCGGCGGCGGAACTGGCCGCCGCGCTGTCCGGGACGCGGAGGTCCGCCCATCCCGCTCGGACGTTCGTCCTTGTGGCGGAAAATCAGCCGGCCCTTTTCGAGGTCATAGGGCGACATCTCCACCGTCACGCGGTCGCCCGCCAGAGTCTTGATGCGGTTCTTCTTCATCTTGCCGGCGGTGTAGGCGACGATCTCGTGTCCGGCGTCGAGCTGCACGCGGTAGCGCGCGTCGGGGAGGATTTCGGTGACCAGTCCTTCGAACTGGATCAGCTCTTCCTTAGCCATGAATTTCTCCAGGTCGTGGACGGCTAGTGCGAATGGGGTTTGCGGTTCGGTTGGCCGTTCGGCCGACTCTCGCGGCGCAAAAAGGCAACGCCTTGTATCCCATCAGACGCCCCGGCGCTATGCGCGGAACGCTGTTCCGGACGGCCGTTTGGCGAAGAATGCGCCTTGCCTCCGGTGTGGTCGCGACGAGGAGTCTTCGAAGCCTTCGGGCCACTGCCGGGCCGTGCGTCAGCACGCCTGGCGTCGCCATGACGTCCCTCGCCGGGCCTTCCGTCGCCCTGCTTGGCGGCACTGTGGTGACGACCGTCAGCATGCCTTTCGTCGGCACGCCGCCCGTCGCCATGCCGTGCGCCGTGCGGACGCTGGCCTGGGCGGCTGGGCCGGCCCTGACGTTGCTGGGACGGGGGAGGACCCGCATCGCGGCGGCCCGCGTCGGTGCGGTGGTCTTCGCGCGGCAGCGTCACTTTGATCAACCGCTCGATGTCGCGGAGATAGGCAAGTTCCTCGCCGCCCGCGACCAGCGAGATCGCGGTGCCCTCGGCGCCGGCGCGCGCGGTGCGGCCGATGCGGTGCACGTAAGTCTCGGGCACGTTGGGGAGGTCGAAATTGATGACGTGGGTGATGCCGTCGACGTCGATGCCGCGAGCGGCGATATCGGTGGCGACTAGCGTGCGGATTTCACCGGTGCGGAACTGGGCTAGCGTCCGTTCGCGATGGTTCTGCGACTTGTTACCGTGGATGGCGCTGGCGGGGATTCCCGCCTTCTCGAGTGTCTTTACGACCTTGTCGGCGCCGTGCTTGGTGCGCGTGAAGACCAGGGCTCGGTTGACCGGCTCGTCCTTCAGCAGCTTGGCCAGTAAGGCCGGCTTCGCGGAGAAGTCGACCTGGATGATGCGCTGCTGGATGCGCTCCACGGTCGAGGAGACCGGGGTCACCGCGACGCGGGCGGGGTCGCGCAGCATGGCGTCGGCCAACTCGGCGATGTCCTTCGGCATGGTGGCCGAGAAGAACAGCGTCTGCCGCTTGATCGGCAGCTTGGCGACGATTTTGCGGATGTCGTTGATGAAGCCCATGTCAAGCATGCGGTCGGCCTCGTCGAGCACGAGGAATTCGACGCTTCCAAGCTTCAGTCCGTTGCTCTGCACGAGATCGAGCAAACGGCCGGGGGTGGCGACCAGCACCTCGACGCCCTGCATCAGCGAGCGGACCTGACGGCCCATCGGCACGCCGCCGATGGCGAGTGTCGAGGACAAACGGATGTGGCGGCCATAGGCGTTGAAGCTGTCAAGGATCTGGCCGGACAGCTCGCGCGTCGGCGACAGCACCAGGACGCGGGTCGTCTTCGGCTGCGGCTTGATGCGATTCTCGAGCAGGCGGTGCAGGATCGGCAGCGCGAAGGACGCGGTCTTGCCGGTTCCGGTCTGGGCGATGCCGACGACGTCGCGGCCGGTCAGCGCGGTCGGAATCGTCTGGGCCTGGATCGGGGTGGGGGTGACGTAGTTCTCTTCGGTGAGAGCACGAGCGATGGGTTCGGCGAGGCCGAAATCCTGAAACGAAGTCAAAAGATGGGTTCTTTCCATGTCAAAAGCGGGCGCCCGGCGCATTCGGCGCGGCGCGCGCAAAAGGGTGTCGAGAGGGACACCTGCGTGTTTGGGGTGTCGGATGGCTTGATGGGATGGGGCAAGCCAGACGCCCGTAAGGGCTTAAGAACACGCGGCTCGCAACGGTCTCTGATTCGCAAGAGACCTCGCCCTCCATATGGAACATTGAGGCGGCGCTTTCAAGGCAGGCTCACCCCAAATGGCGATCGCGGTGCAGAAATAGTTGTGCCGGAAATTTAGCCAGAGTGGCAAATTTGCTCAAAAAATAGCCCGTCTGCCACATTCGCATACATTCGATTTGCTCAGTGTTTAGGCGGCGCGGTCATGGCGAGGCTTTGTTTTCCGTCCATTTTAGCAACAAAGCCAATGGCTTAGTTGGTGTCTAATCCATGGCACGGTTCTTGCGAATCCGTTAATCGCAGGCGGCCGTTGGGGCCGTTTCGCAGCGTTTTTCACGTCTGCGTCAGGGAGATGAGACACTCATGCATAGCAAATCCACTCACGATATAGCGGCGCCATTTAGCCGCCGTGGCGTTCTCGCCGCGACCGCCGGACTGATGCTTGGTCTGGCTTCCATTTCTGGTGCGAAAGCCGCGGACGACACCATCAAGGTCGGCGTGCTTCACTCCCTCTCCGGCACCATGGCCATCAGCGAAACCACGCTGAAGGACACCATCCTCTTCCTGATCGACGAGCAGAACAAGAAGGGCGGCGTCAACGGCAAGAAGCTCGAAGCCGTCGTCGTCGATCCCGCTTCGAACTGGCCGCTGTTCGCCGAGAAGGCGCGCGAGCTGATCACCAAGGACAAGGTCTCGGTGGTGTTCGGCTGCTGGACCTCCGTGTCGCGCAAGTCGGTGCTCCCGGTGTTCAAGGAGCTGAACAGCATCCTGTTCTACCCCGTGCAGTACGAGGGCGAGGAGAGCGAGCGCAACGTGTTCTACACCGGCGCCGCGCCGAACCAGCAGGCGATCCCCGCCGTCGACTATCTGATGAAGGACGAGAAGGTGAAGCGCTGGGTGCTCGCGGGCACCGACTACGTCTATCCCCGCACCACCAACAAGATCCTGGAAGCCTATCTGAAGTCCAAGGGTGTCGCCCAGGAAGACATCATGATCAACTACACGCCGTTCGGTCATTCCGACTGGCAGACGATCGTGGCCGACATCAAGAAGTTCGGCTCGGCCGGCAAGAAGACCGCGGTGGTCTCGACCATCAACGGCGACGCCAACGTTCCCTTCTACAAGGAGCTCGGCAACCAGGGCATCAAGGCGAAGGACATCCCGGTCGTCGCGTTCTCGGTGGGTGAGGAAGAACTCGCCGGCATCGACACCAAGCCGCTGCTCGGCCATCTCGCCGCCTGGAACTACTTCCAGTCGATCAAATCGCCGGAGAACGAGAAGTTCATCAAGGCGTGGCAGACCTACACCAAGAACCCGAAGCGCGTGACCAACGATCCGATGGAAGCGCACGTGATCGGCTTCGACATGTGGGTCAAGGCGGTCGAGAAGGTGAAGTCGACCGATCCGGACAAGGTGATCGATGCGCTCCCGGGCATCGAAGCCAAGAACCTGACCGGCGGCACCTCCAAGATGCTCCCGAACCATCACATCACCAAGCCGGTGTTCATTGGCGAAATCAAAGCCAACGGCCAGTTCGACGTGGTGTGGAAGACCCCGGGTCTTGTCGCAGGCGACGCCTGGTCGAAGGAGCTCGATGGCTCCAAGGACCTGGTCGGCGACTGGGTCGGCAAGAAGTGCGGCAACTTCAACACCAAGACCAACAAGTGCCTCGGTTCGGGCTCCTGATCCGGATCTGACGCTCCATTGCACGATCGGAGAAGGCGGCGATCCCGCCGCCTTCTCCACCCTTTTCTGCCGGGGTCTTTCACAGTGCCAGCCAATTTGTCCGCCCGCCTCTGTTCGCTCCTGCTCTCGTTGTTCCTGATCGCGTTCGCACTGCCGGCCTTGGCCGGCCCGTTCGAGGATGCGGTCGCCAAATTCGCCAACGACGATTATTCCGACACGGAAGAGGCGATCGGCGTGGTCGCGGGCAGCGGCAACAAGCTGGCTTTCCCCATCATCAGCGCGCTTCAGGACGGCCGACTCATGGCCGACCCGGATAGCAAGAAGGTTTACGTCACCGGCACCGACGGCAAGTCGATCGATGCCGCGACCGGCCTGGCTGTGGCGAGCGTGCCCGACAGTGCAAGCGCGGTCCGCCTCAACAACCGCTTGCGCCGCAGCGTCGATGCCGCGATCGGCAGCCTGACGCTGCAGTCACCGGACATCGGAGCGCGGCTGCAGGCCGCGCAATCCGTCTTCAAGTCGCATGAGGAGACGTCGCTCGAAGCCGTCGATGGCGCGCTCGCCAAGGAAACCAACCGATCCGTCAAAGCTGCGCTGGGCGACGCCCGCGCGGCGATCCTGTTGTTCAAGCCTGATGCCACCGAGGTCGAGAAGCTCGAAGCCGTTGCCACCATCAAGGCGCGCGGCGACCAGGAGGCGATGGCGCTGCTTACCGGCATGGGCGACCAGCCGGCCTCGGTGACCAAGGCTGCCGCGAGCGCAATCGGCTCGATCCAGAGTTCGCTCGCGGTCTGGTCGATGGTGCAGAATGCCTGGTACGGCCTCTCGCTGGGTTCGGTGCTGCTGCTTGCTGCAATCGGGCTTGCCATCACGTTCGGCGTGATGGGCGTCATCAACATGGCCCATGGCGAGATGGTGATGATCGGGGCCTACACCACCTTCGTGGTGCAGGAGGTGATCCGCACCCGCTATCCCGGCCTGTTCGACTATTCGCTGCTGATCGCGGTGCCGCTCGCCTTCCTGGTGGCGGGCGCGCTCGGCGTCGTGATCGAGCGCAGCATCATCCGCTTTCTCTATGGCCGTCCCCTGGAGACGCTGCTGGCGACGTGGGGCTTGTCGCTGGTGCTGCAGCAGGCGGTGCGCACCATGTTCGGCCCGACCAACCGCGAGGTCGGCAACCCCTCCTGGATGAGCGGCGCGTTCGAGCTCGGCCAGATCACGATTACCTATAACCGGCTCTGGATCCTTGTCTTCACGCTCGCGGTGTTCGTCATTCTGCTCGCGATGCTGCGCTACACGGCGCTAGGGCTTGAGATGCGCGCGGTGACGCAGAACCGCCGCATGGCGGCCTCGATGGGCATCGCGACCTCGCGCGTCGATGCGCTGACCTTCGGCCTCGGCTCGGGCATTGCCGGCATCGCCGGCGTGGCGCTGTCGCAGATCGACAATGTCAGCCCCAATCTCGGCCAGAGCTACATCATCGACAGCTTCATGGTCGTCGTGTTCGGAGGCGTCGGCAATCTCTGGGGCACGCTGGTCGGCGCCTTCACGCTCGGCATCGCCAACAAATTCCTGGAGCCGGTCGCCGGCGCCGTGCTCGGCAAGATCGCCATCCTCGTTCTCATCATCCTGTTCATTCAAAAGCGGCCGCGCGGCCTGTTCGCGCTCAAGGGCCGTGCGGTGGAAGCATGACCCCTCACATGCTGACGCGATCGCTGGACCGCGGCGCGACGATCTTCCTTGCGGTCGTCGTGGCCTGCGGCATCCTGATCCCGCTCTCCAACCTGCTGCTGCCCGCAGGTTCGTTCCTGCAAGTGCCGACCTATCTCGTCGCGCTCTGGGGCAAATATGTCTGCTACGCCATCCTGGCGCTCTCGATCGACCTGATCTGGGGCTATTGCGGCATCCTCTCGCTCGGCCACGGTGCCTTCTTCGCGCTCGGTGGCTACGCGATGGGCATGTACCTGATGCGGCAGATCGGCAGCCGCGGCGTCTACGGCAACCCGATCCTGCCTGACTTCATGGTGTTCCTGAACTATTCGAAGCTGCCCTGGTACTGGTACGGCTTCGACATGTTCTGGTTTGCCGCGCTGATGGTGCTGATCGTGCCGGGCCTGCTCGCCTTCTGCTTCGGCTGGCTCGCCTTCCGCTCCCGCGTCACGGGCGTGTATCTGTCGATCATCACCCAGGCGATGACCTATGCGCTGCTGCTGGCCTTCTTCCGCAACGATTTCGGCTTCGGCGGCAACAACGGCATGACCGACTTCAAGGACATTTTGGGCTTCAACGTGCAGGCAGAAGGCACCCGTGCTGCGCTGTTCGCGCTGAGCTGCCTGGCGCTGATCGCCGGCTTCCTGATCTGCCGCGCCATCGTCTCGTCCAAGCTCGGCAAGGTGCTGATCGCGGTGCGCGATGCCGAATCGCGCACGCGCTTCCTCGGCTACCGCGTCGAATCCTACAAGCTGTTCGTGTTCACGGTGTCGGCCTGCATGGCAGGCGTCGCCGGCGCGCTCTATGTGCCGCAGGTCGGCATCATCAACCCGAGCGAATTCGCGCCCGGCAATTCGATCGAGGCGGTGATCTGGGTTGCGGTCGGCGGCCGCGGTACGCTGGTCGGCGCTGCGCTCGGTGCCGTCGTCGTCAATTACGCAAAGACGTTCTTCACCTCCGGCATGCTCGCGCCGTACTGGCTGTTCATGCTGGGTGCGATGTTCATTCTGGTGACGCTGCTGCTGCCCAAGGGCATCGTCGGCACTTTCAACGCCTGGTGGGACTCGTCGAAGGAAAGGCGCGACGCCGCGACCATTGCGAGCGCCGCGGCCGAAGATGGCGTCGCCGAACCCAAAATGGCGGAGGAGGCGCAATGAACGTCATGGACACCCGCGCGACCTCCGCAATGCTGTATCTCGACGGCGTGCACGTCTCGTTCGACGGCTTCCACGCCATTAACAACCTCTCGCTGACGCTCGAGCCCGGCGAGATGCGCGCCATCATCGGCCCGAACGGCGCCGGTAAGACCACGATGATGGACATCATCACCGGCAAGACCAAGCCCGACGAAGGCACCGTGCTGTTCGACGGCGTCACGGACCTGACGCGGCTTGACGAGACCCGCATCGCCGAGCTCGGCATCGGCCGCAAATTCCAGAAGCCGACCGTGTTCGAGAGCCAGACCGTGCAGGACAATTTGCTGCTCGCGCTCAATGTCGACCACAGCGTCAAGGCTACGCTGTTCTGGCGCGGCAGCCGGGCGGAATCCGAGCAGATCGACAAGGTGCTGGAAACGATCCGCCTTACCGAGGCCCGCAACCGTCTCGCCGGCAGCCTCAGCCACGGCCAGAAGCAGTGGCTTGAGATCGGCATGCTGCTCGCCCAGGATCCAAAACTGCTTCTCGTCGACGAGCCCGTCGCTGGCATGACCGACGTCGAGACGCATCTCACCGCCGAGCTGCTCAAGGAAATCAACAAGACCCACACCGTGATGGTGGTCGAGCACGACATGACGTTCGTGCGCGAACTCGGCGTCAAGGTCACTTGCCTGCACGAAGGTACCGTGCTCGCCGAAGGCACCATCGACCAGGTCTCGTCCAACGAGCGGGTCATCGAAGTCTATCTGGGGCGGTGAGCGATGCTTGAGGTCAAGGACATCAACCTGTTCTACGGCGCGGCGCAGGCGCTGCGCGGCGTGTCGATCGCGGCCGAGCCCGGCAAGGTCACCTGCGTGCTCGGGCGCAATGGCGTCGGCAAGACCTCGCTCTTGCGTGCCATGGTCGGGCAGTACCCGATCTCCTCGGGCGCGATCGTGCTCGACGGCAGCGATATCACGGGCCTCAAGCCCTATGAGCGTGCGCGCAAGGGCATCGGCTTCGTGCCGCAGGGGCGCGAGATATTCCCGCTTCTGACGGTCGAGGAGAATCTCAAGACCGGCTTCGGCCCGCTCAGGCGCGAGGACAAGCACATTCCGGACGACGTGTATTCGCTGTTCCCGGTGCTGCAATCCATGCTCGGCCGGCGCGGCGGCGATCTCTCCGGCGGCCAGCAGCAACAGCTCGCGATCGGGCGTGCGCTGGTGATGCGGCCAAAGCTGCTGCTGCTCGACGAGCCGACGGAGGGCATCCAGCCCTCGATCATCAAGGATATCGGCCGCGCCATCTCGTACCTGCGCAATCTCGGCAACATCGCCATCGTGCTGGTCGAACAATATCTCGACTTTGCCTGCGAACTCGGCGACAGTTTTGCGGTGATGGATCGCGGCGCGGTGAAGTTCACC
Source organism: Bradyrhizobium sp. JR4.1 (assembly GCF_040548605.1). Classification (NCBI taxonomy): domain Bacteria; kingdom Pseudomonadati; phylum Pseudomonadota; class Alphaproteobacteria; order Hyphomicrobiales; family Nitrobacteraceae; genus Bradyrhizobium; species Bradyrhizobium sp. JR4.1. Next base: position 153,775 of record NZ_JBEPRY010000002.1, on the reverse strand, counting down.
TGCGATCGCTCCAATCTCGACGCGAGCGAAATCAGCCGCCAGATGGCGCTGTAGGCCATTCTGCCGCGACCGGCTGGGGAGGCGGATGCGCAGCGACGTTTTAGCGACATCTTCGGTGTTCGACGCCAACCGTGCCCGCGGAGCGGTGCGCTTCGACGTCCACGCGCGCGACGGTGTGACACGTCGCGGGATCTTGCATGAGTCCGGCTCCCTGCGCGTGCGCTTCCCTTCGCCGGAGGACGAGGGGCTCTCCGGCGTGTTCGTCAACACGGCCGGCGGCGTCGCCGGCGGCGATCGCTTCGACATCGAAATCGCGGCCGCAGATGGTGCGAAGCTGACGCTGACGACGGCGGCCGCGGAAAAGGTCTATCGCGCGCCAGGGCAGGCGGCGGAGCTCAATATAGCGCTGAAGGTTGCCGCAGGCGCACATCTCGGCTGGCTGCCGCAGGAGACGATCCTGTTCGACCGGGCGCGCGTGCGCCGTCGCTTCGACATAGACCTCGATGCGACTGCCTCGCTCCTGCTGTGCGAGATCGTGGTGTTCGGCCGTACCGCGATGGGTGAGCGGATGGAGCAGGGCGAGTTCGTCGACCGCTGGCGACTGCGTCGCGGCGGCAAGCTAGTGTTCGCCGAGACCGTCAGGCTCGACGGCAATATCGGCGCAAAGCTTGCGCGATCGGCGGTGGCGAAGGGCGGCGCTGCGATCGGGACGGCGCTGATCGTGCCCGGCGACGAGGCCCTGATCGAGCGTCTCCGCGAGGCCTCGGAATCCTTCGCCGGTGAGGTCGGGATGTCCGCCTGGAATGGCTTTGCAATGGCGCGGTTCTGTGCCCAAGATGCGGCGCGCCTGCGTGGCGACATGATGGCCGTATTGGCGCGCACCGGTGCGGCGCTGCCGCGGCTCTGGCTGAATTGACGAAGTGAACGGAAGAGATTTCGTATGAACCTGTCTCCGCGCGAAAAGGACAAGCTTCTGATCTCGATGGCGGCGATCGTGGCCCGCCGCCGGCTGGATCGCGGCGTCAAGCTCAACCATCCGGAGGCGATCGCGCTCATCTCCGATTTCATCCTCGAAGGCGCGCGGGATGGCCGCACCGTCGCCGAGCTGATGCAAGCGGGTGCGCAGGTCCTCACGCGCGACCAGGTGATGCCGGGCATTCCCGAGATGATCCACGACATCCAGGTCGAGGCGACCTTTCCGGACGGCACTAAGCTCGTCACCGTGCACGAGCCGATCAGGTAGTTTTGAATTCGTCATTCCGGGGCGCCTGAAGGGCGAACCCGGAATCCAGAGATTGTTGATCGAGATTCCGGGTTCTCGCTGCGCGGGCCCCGGAATGACGAGGAGGATAGAATGATTCCCGGCGAACTCTTCATCCAGGACGGCGAGATCGAGCTCAATGCCGGCCGCAAGACCGTGACGCTGACGGTCGCCAACACCGGTGACCGCCCGATCCAGGTCGGCTCGCACTACCATTTCTTCGAGACCAACCCGGCGCTGAAGTTCGACCGCAAGAAAGCCCGCGGCATGCGCCTCGACATCGCCGCCGGCACCGCCGTTCGCTTCGAGCCCGGCCAGACCCGCGACGTTCAGCTCGTCGCGGTGGCCGGCAAGAAGACCATCTACGGCTTCCGCGGCGACGTGATGGGGAAGCTGTGAAATCCACAGGAACGAGCGTGGCGCGGCATGGTTGAGGCGAAAACGGAGGACTTTGCCATGCTGTCACCTGTCCGCCTCGTCTCCGAAGCCGCCGAGCTCGCCGCGCGCCGTCACAACGGCATGGCGCGCAAGGGCCGTGGTCATGAGCCCTACATCAACCACCTCGCCGAGGTCGCGAACCTGCTTGCCACCGCGACCGACGGCGCCGACGCCGAACTCGTTGCCGCAGGCTGGCTGCACGATGCGATCGAGGACACCGACACCACGCGCGAGGAGCTCGCGCAAAAATTCTCCGACCGTGTCGCGTCGCTTGTCGAGGAATGCACCGACGATATGAGCCTGCCTAAGCCGGAGCGGCGGCGGCGTCAGGTGCTCGACGCACCGAAGAAATCGGCTGGCGCCAGGCTGATCAAGATCGCCGACAAGATCAGCAATATCGGCGCGCGCGTGCATTCCGATCCGACGGCCGAGGAACGTGACGATCTCGTCGACTACACCGACTGGGCCGAGCAGGTTGTCGCCGGTTGCCGCGGCGGCAACTCTTGGCTCGATACGACATTCGACGATACTGTGCTCACAGCGAGGACCTCGCTGTGAGCACCGGTCCAAAATTCAAAGGCAAACGGGGCTTGTGATGTCCGTCAAAATAAAGCGTTCGGTCTATGCCGACATGTTCGGCCCGACCACCGGTGACAAGGTGCGGCTGGCCGACACCGACCTCATCATCGAGGTCGAGAAGGATTTCACCACCTACGGCGAGGAGGTGAAGTTCGGCGGCGGCAAGGTGATCCGCGACGGCATGGGTCAGTCGCAGGTCACCAACAAGCAGGGCGCGGCGGACACCGTCATCACCAATGCGCTGATCGTCGATCACTGGGGCATCGTGAAGGCCGACGTCGCGATCAAGGACGGCATGATCGCCGGCATCGGCAAGGCCGGCAATCCCGACATTCAGCCAGGTGTCACCATCATCATCGGCCCCGGCACCGACGTGATCGCGGGTGAAGGCAAGATCCTCACCGCCGGCGGCTTCGACAGCCACATCCACTTCATCTGCCCGCAGCAGATCGAGCATGCGCTGATGTCGGGCGTCACCTCGATGCTGGGGGGCGGCACCGGCCCCTCGCATGGCACGTTCGCCACGACCTGCACGCCGGGGCCGTGGCACATGGGGCGGATGATCCAGTCGTTCGACGCCTTCCCGGTCAATCTCGGCATCTCTGGCAAGGGCAACGCCTCGCGGCCCGCCGCGCTGGTCGAGATGATCAAGGCCGGGGCCTGTGCGCTGAAGCTGCACGAGGACTGGGGCACGACGCCGGCCGCGATCGACACCTGCCTGTCGGTCGCCGACGACTACGACATCCAGGTGATGATCCACACCGACACGCTCAACGAATCCGGCTTCGTCGAGGATACCATCAAAGCCTTCAAGGGCCGCACCATCCACGCCTTCCACACCGAGGGCGCCGGCGGCGGTCATGCCCCCGATATCATCAAGGTCGCGGGGCTCAAGAACGTGCTGCCGTCCTCGACCAACCCGACGCGGCCCTTCACGCGCAACACCATCGACGAGCATCTGGACATGCTGATGGTGTGCCACCACCTCGATCCCTCGATCGCGGAAGATCTGGCGTTCGCGGAAAGCCGCATCCGCAAGGAGACCATCGCGGCCGAGGACATCCTGCACGATCTCGGCGCGCTCTCGATGATCTCGTCGGACTCCCAGGCCATGGGCCGCCTCGGCGAGGTCATCATCCGGACCTGGCAGACCGCCGACAAGATGAAGAAGCAGCGCGGCTCGCTGCCGCAGGATAAGGGCAAGGACAACGACAATTTCCGCGTCAAGCGCTACATCGCCAAATACACGATCAATCCCGCGATCGCCCATGGCGTTTCGAAGCTGATCGGCTCGGTGGAGAAGGGGAAGCTCGCCGATCTCGTGCTGTGGTCGCCGGCCTTCTTCGGCGTCAAGCCCGATTGCGTCGTCAAGGGCGGCATGATCGTCGCCGCTCCCATGGGCGATCCCAACGCCTCGATCCCGACCCCGCAGCCGGTGCATTATCAGCCGATGTTCGGCGCCTTCGGCAAGGCGATAACCGCATCCTCAGTGGTGTTCACCTCGAAGGCCGCGATCACCGGCGGCCTCGCGCGTAAGCTCGGCATCGACAAGAAGCTCTATGCGGTCCAGAACACCCGCGGCAGGATCTCGAAGAAGAGCATGATTCACAACGACGCCACGCCCAATATCGAAGTCGATCCGGAGACCTATGAGGTCCGCGCCGACGGCGAGCTTTTGACCTGCGCCCCCGCCGAGGTGCTGCCGATGGCGCAGCGATATTTCATGTACTGAAATAGCGCCTCAACGCATGTCTCAGGAACATGTCCTGGTCGCATATCCGGGGGCAGCTTTTCCGGGTTTTGCGTTCGATCCCGCCTGGTCTAAGGTCCCGCCGGGTATCTGAAGCCCAGAAGAAAAGCCGGGAGGATTTCTCGTGATCTACGTCGTCGCCACCTTGACCATCAAGCCTGAAACGCGCGCCGAATTCATTGCAGCTGCCACCGTCTGCATCAAGGAGACGCGGAAAGAGCCCGGCAATATCGCCTATGATCTGCATGAGAGCGTCACCGATCCCGCCAAGATGGTGTTCGTCGAGCAGTGGGAGAATGCCGAAGCACTGGTGCCGCATCGCGCCATGGAGCACATGAAGACGTTCGGCCGCGTCGCGGTGAAGTGTTTTACGGCGCCGCCGAAGATCGAAGTGATCACGCCCGAGAAGGTCGAGACACGGTAACGGGGTAAAAGCGCATGATCCGGGCGACGCAGGTCAGGGGACAACACCGCTTCGCGGAAGCGCCGGCGGATACGGTCGTGCTCGATTTCGACGATCGACACCGCCGCCGGATGGCGATGACGGGAACGCGGGGGCTCGAGTTCCTGCTCGACCTGGAGAATGCCGTCGCCCTGCGCGGCGGCGATGCACTGGTGTTGGAGGACGGCCGACTGGTCGAGGTGGTCGCCGCGCCCGAGCCGTTGCTCGAGATTCGCGGCCACGATCCGCACCACCTTATTCGCGTCGGCTGGCATCTCGGCAATCGCCATCTGCCGACGCAGATCATGGCCAAGGGCCTGCGCATCCGCCGCGACCACGTCATCGAAGCCATGGTGAAGGGCCTCGGTGCGCGCGTGATCGAGATCGAGGCGCCGTTCGATCCCGAGGGCGGCGCCTATGCCGATGCCGGTCATGCGCATGGACACGACGACCACGCGCATCACGATCATGGCCACGATGATCATCATGATCACCATCATGATCACCATCATGATCACCATCATGATCATGCCGCACATGGCGACGGTCACGATCACCAGCACGACGAGCACTGCGATCACCCCGATCATCACCACGGCCACAAGCATGCTCATAACCACAAATGAGCCGGTCGCGGCCCGCGACCTCGCGGAGCGCGAGGCGGCGGCGCTGTACCGGCTGATGACCTGGCTGTCGCCCGCGTTTCCCGTCGGCGGCTTTTCCTACTCCAGCGGCATCGAATGGGCGGTCGAGGCCGGCGACATCACCGACGTCGCGTCGCTGGCGGACTGGCTCGACGCGATGCTTCGCGATGGCTCGGGCTTCTGCGATGCGATTTTTCTGGTCCACGCCTATCGCGCCACTGAAGCGGGCGAGGGCGACACCTTGAGCGATATCGCCGAGCTCGCCGCGGCCTTCGTGCCGTCGCGCGAGCGGCAACTGGAGACGACATCGCAGGGCCGTGCCTTCATCGACATGGCCCGCGCAGCGTGGGATGCCGACGGGCTGGATGCCATGGTTGCGGCATGCCGCACGCCACTGGTCTATCCCGTTGCCGTTGGCGTGGTCGCCGCGATGCACGGCGTGCCGCTGGCACCGACGCTGCACGCCTTCCTGCATGCGTTGGTCTCGAACTGGATTTCCGCGGCCAGCCGGCTCATCCCGCTCGGCCAGACCGACAGCCAGCGCGTGCTGGTGAAGCTGGAAGCCGCGGTTGCCACGACGGCACATCGTGCGCTGAATGCGACGTTGGACGATGTCGGCGGCGCGACGTTTCGCGCCGACCTCGCCAGCCTGCGGCACGAGACGCAATATACGCGGCTGTTTCGGTCATGAGCAGGGTGAGTTGCTCTCCGCCGTCGTCCTGGCGAAAGCCAGGACCCATAACCACGAGTGCGCGTGGCTATGCACAGATGCGGCTCCAGCGTGCCGTGACAATCGGGTTCAGTGGTAATGGGTCCTGGCTTTCGCCAGGACGACGATAGGAAAGACTCAATGCCTACATCTCACGGTCCCTTGCGCGTCGGCATCGGCGGTCCGGTCGGATCGGGCAAGACCGCGCTGATGGACCTGCTCTGCAAGACCATGCGCGAGCGCTACGACATCGCGGCGATCACCAACGACATCTACACCAAATGGGATGCGGAATTTCTCGTGCGCTCGGGTTCGCTGACGCCGGATCGCATTGCCGGGGTCGAGACCGGCGGCTGTCCGCACACCGCGATCCGCGAGGACGCCTCGATGAATCTCGCCGCGGTGGCGGATATGCGCGCCAAGTTTCCCGGGCTCGATCTCGTGCTGATCGAATCCGGCGGCGATAACCTCGCTGCCACCTTTTCCCCCGAGCTCGCCGATCTCACCATTTACGTCATCGACGTGGCGGCCGGCGACAAGATCCCGTCCAAGGGCGGCCCCGGCATCACCCGGTCCGACCTCCTTGTCATCAACAAGATCGACCTGGCGCCCCATGTCGGCGCCTCCCTGGAAAAGATGGAGACGGACGCCAGGCGCATGCGCGGCGAGCGGCCGTTCGTCATGACCAACCTGAAGAAGAGCCAGGGGCTGGACCGCATCATCGGCTTCATTGAGGCCAAAGGCGGCTTGAAACGGGCCGGCTGACCGGCGCGACCACCTAACGCAGGCGTTTCCCCCCGTTAACGCCATGGGCAGAGCCGTGTCCACGGAACAAATTTCGGTCACGGCAATTGATTACCTCCGGTGCCCGGAGCAAATCCGTCCCGGCCGGACCAGCGGCGGGCCGATTTAAGCTTCTCAGGCGACCAAGTTGCGTACCGATGTCTCCTCCTTCATTATCCCGGCCATTGGGGTCCACCCTGTTTCGGCACGTGCCCGTTCGAGCGGCGTCCATATGCTCCGTGTTTATTGCCGACCTCCTGCTTTCGCCTGAGTAGTCGCGTGGTCCGGCTGGGTTTCATCATCGGCTTCATTGCTCTTCTCGGAGCCCTGCTCTCCGGGCTTGCGGCCTATCGCGTCCACGACCAGGAGCTGGCGCTGGACCGGATCGCGCTGGCGCGCGCGATCGACGTCCATGCGAGCCTCGTCCAGGACCGGCTCACCGAGCGCGAACTGCTCGCGCGGGTTGCCTCCGGCCTGTTCCGGGCGCCGTCGGTGCTCAAGCCAAACATGCTCGAGCCGCTGCGCTCGGCCATCTACGCCTTCAAGACCGATTTCGTGGTGGCGGGCTGGGTCGCCCGCCTGAAGCCGAACGAACTTGCCGCAGCACAGGCCGCCATCGCGAGCGCCGGCTTCCCCAATCCGCGAATCCGCACCTATGACGACAAGCCGATCGATCCCGCAGGTGTCACCCAGCCGATCGACGTGCTGATGGATCTCGAGCCGCGCAGCAACGAGACCAAGGGGCTGCCCGGCCGCAGCTACGACCAGGATCAGGTGCGCAGCGCCATGCTGGCGCGCGCCAGAGTGGAGAAGAGATCGGTTGCCTCAGAACCGGTTGCCCTCCTGCGCAGCGGCGGGCCGATCGGCATCATTGTGGCCGCTCCCGTCATCCCCGAGGGCGCGACGGAGCCGGCGGGCTTCATCACATTTTCCTACGAGCTCTCTTCCCTGATGCTGACCAACGACGACATGTCGTTGTTCGCGGTCGCACTGAAGGATCCGCGCCGGGAGGGGGGCGAACTCGTCGCCAACGATCAAGGCGTGGTCTCGGCCCGAACGACAGCGGCTGAGGGGCCGGCGCCGTCGGCGACGCGCACGGTGAGCTTCGGTGGTCGCGACTGGCAGCTCGGCTATTACGCCAAGACCAATTCGGCGCGCCGCGCCGAGCAGACTGCGATCATCGTGGCGGCGATCGGCTTTGCGATCACCGCGATGGTGTGCGGCCTGTTCGGCTATGTCGCCTACAACAATTTGCGGCTCAGCCGGGAAATCCAGGTCAGAATCGGCTTCGAGCGCCGGTTGACTGCTGTCATCGACGAGCTCAACCACCGGGTCAAAAACATCCTGGCAGTGATCCAGTCGATCGTGACCCGCACGCTGCGCCATGGCTCGGACATCGATGTCGCGCGCGAGCTCCTGATCGGCCGCATCCACGCCATGTCCAACGTCGTCTCACTGCTCAGCGAGAGCCAGTGGCAGGGGGTCAAGCTGAAGGGCCTGTTCGAGGCGCGCGCCATCCCGCATGCCGACCGAATCGCCGTCACCGGTCCTGATATCGCAGTCAGCGCGCGTGCAGCGCAGAGCCTGTCGCTGCTGTTCTTCGAGCTCGCCTCGCACTCCGACGAGGGCCTGTCGCTGGTCGGCAAGCATCCGCACATCACGGCCAATTGGACGGTGACGAACGAGGGGGCCGGCGAGGTCTTCTATTTCCGCTGGGAGGAGTTCAACACCAGCGAAGCGACGCGCCGCCCCGATTCCGATTTCGGCCTGATCCTGCTGGACCGCGTCGCGCCCGAGGCGCTCGGCGGCACCGCCAAGCGCTATTTCACCGACGTCTCCTATGTCTACGAGCTGACCGCGCCGATGGAGACGGTCGAGGACATGACCGAGCGCGACCGCACCGACAAGCTGTCAGCACCGATCCGGCCGGCGCGGAAAACGCCCTAACTCTTCGGGCGCAGCACGAGGTCAACCAGAGTCCGCGCGTAGGCCGGCGTGATCGGCGCGATGCCGAAGACGTAGCGGTAGAACAGGCTGCCATAAATCGCGTCGTAGAGATCCTGGGGCGGCGCTTCCGCCAGAATGCTGCCGTCGTTCTGGCCTGCGGCGATCATCTCGATCAGTGCGTCGCGGCGGAATTGCAGGTAGCGGGCGTAGAACAGCTCCGCCGAGCCGGTCTTGGAGATGCATTCGGAGATGACGGCGAGCTGGACCTTGCCGAACTCGCCCTGGAGCGCTTCGGCGTAGGCCGCGGCATGGCGGCGTGCGCGCGCGGCGGGGCTGCCCGAGCTTGCAGGCGGCAGCGGTAGCATCTGCGCGGCATGGTGAAGGAAGGCGTCGATCAGCAAGGCTTCGCGGGACGGCCACCATTTGTAGATCGTCATCTTGGAGACGCTGGAGTGGCGCGCGATTGCGTCGATGGTGGTGGCGGCAAGGCCGGTGGTGGCCATCAGCGCATAGGCGCTTTGGAGAATGGCGTTGGTGGTCTCGATCGACCTCGGCCGGCCGCGCCGGGGCGCGCTGTCGGCTCCCTCACTCCCGCCATTCGCCATCACCACGCCGGCCTCCTCGCGCAATCCGCTGCCGCTCCGCATAGCCCAGCCGTGACGGCCGGCCTAGCGGAATCGGAAGGTGTCGAGTTAGGTCTGCTGCCGCAAGGCCGCGGGCAGGTCCTGCCGCTTCGACCAGCCGATGTAATATGCGACCGCGGCCATCGCCGCGAAGCCGGCCAGACTCACGGCGATCTGCATCACCACCAGATTGGCGCCGGTGATCAGGACGAGATGGCCGGCGAGGGACAGGAACACGCCGACGCAGAACACCGCGAGCCATTCCTCGCCGCATCTGATGACCGCCCGTAACGGTCTCCATTGCAGGGCGGGATGATCGGCCGGGACGAGATATGTCGCGAGGAAAGCGAGTGCGAGGAAGTGGACCACGCGATAGGGTGCGAGGTTTTCCTTGTCGGTCGGCGTGATATTGTCGAGCACGATGTTCGGCAAGTAGGCGGCAAGCGCGGGCGAGTGGCGCATCAGCGTGATCGCCATTGCGAATACGAGATAGGCGCCCGCAAGCACGCGCAGCCAGGACAGGCCATGCAGCGCGCGGCCCGACGCACCGGTCACGGCGAACCAGCCGCCCAGCACCATCAGCATCTGCCAGCAGAACGGGTTGAAGGTCCAATCCTGGTCCGGATAGACCCGGAAATTCCAGTCGAACCAGCGCGCCGCAACGTACAGCGCGACCGATGCCGCAAGCATCAGGTTCGGACGCCGCAACAGGCCCCACAGCGCGAACGGAAAGAAGGCCATCAGCGGGATCATAAGCTGTAACAGGTCGAGATTCAGCGGCTCCTCCTGGAGCACGAGGCCACGCACCAGGATGCGCAGCGGGTGCTCGAGAATTCCCGATATGTTGTATTCGTGGATGATCTCGGGCGCCTTCGATTGCGAGGCGACGTAGGCGATGGTGTCGATATAGATCACGAACAGCACGACATAAGCGGCATACAGCCGCCAGACGCGGCGAAAGATGCGCGTCGCCGCGACGACGTAGCCGCGCTCCAGTGCTATCCTGCCGTGAATGATCGCGACGCCATAGCCCACCACGAACACGAACAAGTCTGCGGCGCCGCTGAAGCCGAAGTTGCGCAGCGTCAGCAAATTGACGACGTTGTTCGGGATGTGGTCGACGAAAACCGACCAGTTGGCGATGCCGAGCGTCAAATAGAGACGAGGGTCGTGATGGAATGCGGCGAGGTTCGCCTGGACGGACGGTTTCATCGAAAAAAATGGCTTTTTGGAATCAGGGGCGCTGCTTTTACCGGCAACCGCCTGCCTATCCGAGTAGCGTTTGCGTGATGGCGCAGGCAACGGCGCAAAATCGGCGCGGGGCCACTGGTGCCGATTCGATAGATGCGTATACGGGACCTGGGACGAAACTTTCTAAGGCGTGCTAGCTGCTACTCGGCAGGTTCGGCCGAGGCCTCGTCGGGTACGCCGGCGCGGCTCGCCATGATTCCGAGGGCGACACCGCCGATCGCCAGGATCGGCAACAGCCGCTTGATCCCGATGGCGCGAACGATCTGGAGTCCGGTGGCGAGCAGCATGGGGTCCGCGAGCATGCTCGAGGCCGCCGACTTCGTGGCGCGCTCGGCCGCGATATAAGCTTGCTTGCGCAGCTGCCGCTTGTAGACCCAATAGCTCACCGCCGCGGTCAGGGTCAGGAGAAAGAAAACGCCTGCACCGGCAAGGCAGGCCTGCACCGGACCATATTTCTCGAGCACCGAGATGAACGCCGCTGCGCACAGGAAGCAGGTGGTGATGAAGAGCGCGAACGCCGCGCCTGCCGCCAACGAGGTCAGCCGCACAGCGCTGCCGGTGGATGCGCTGATCCCGTCGATGATGCGCTGAAACATGGTCTTGCTCCTCAGATCCCCACAAGCCGGCGCCGGCGGCGCCGCTGCGCCACCGTCTCGATACCCATTCGCGACCTCAGCGGCGCCAGGCCGCGCCGATCAGAAAGCCGATGCCGAGCGCGAGCCCGACGGTCGCGAGCGGCCGCTGGCTGATCGCGTCCTCCAGCGTCTCCTCGATCGAGCCGTAGGCCTCCTGTGCCGCGCCCATCATCGCGCTGCCGCGCTCCGACATGTCGTCGATCGCGGAATCCACGTTTTCGCGCGCTTGGCGATAGCCGCGGCGGGCCTGCTTGCCGGAGGAGTTGGCAAAAGTATTGAGCGCGTCGGTGATCTGATCGGTGAGGGCGGCGATATCGCTTTTCACGGCTGCTACATCCTTCTCGAGGCGTTCTCGGGTGGCTTTGTCGGTCCAGTCTCTCATCCCGGCTTCGGCATTGGTGGTGGACATCGGGGGCTCCGAGCTGTTGACGGTTGAGACAGCCGGGAAACGTTTCGTCGTCGGGTAAGTTCCGTTCACGGAAACCGGTCAGTCCTGCGGGAGCTGCGGCGAATCCTGCGGCGACAGATGCTCCTTCAGGATCAGGGCGACGATCAGCAGCGGCGACGACAGGAACGCGCCCATCGGGCCCCACAGCCAGGTCCAGAACGCCAGCGCCAGCAGCACCGCGAGCGCATTGAGCGCCAGCCGCCGGCCAATGATGGTCGGCGTGACGAAATGTCCCTCCAGGAAGGTGATGCCGCCAAAGGCGAGCGCCGCCATCAGGCCGCCGCTGACGGTTGGGAAGGTGACCAGTCCCACCACGACCAGAATGGCGAACATGGCCACCGGTCCGATGATCGGAATGAAATTGAGGGTGGCCGCGAGCGCGCCGAGGCCAGCCGGATTGGGCATTCCGGTGAGCGCGCAGACGATGCCGGCGGCGACGCCGACGCCGACATTGATGAGAGTCACGGTCAAGAGATAGTTGCCGAGATGGACCTCGATCTCGTTGAGGATGCGAAGCGTGCGCAGCCGTGCCTCATGATCGCTGAAGGTCATGATCATCGCCCGTCGCAGGTCCCGCCAGCTGGCGATGAACAGGATCAGCGTGACGAAGAACAGCAGGAATTCGGTAAAGGTCGGTGACAGGAATTCGATCGTCGGCTGCACCCAATCGAATTTCGGCATCTGGAAGCTCGGCAATCCCTCCGAGCCGCCGAGCATCGTCTGCAGCTCTCGCCACAGCGCCAGCGGCCGGTCGAACACGTGGACCTTGTCTTTCAGCTGGGTGCCGAGTTCGGGCAGGCGCGAGCTCCATTCCATCGCCGGCGAGGCGATCAGCGCGACGATGAAGCCGACCACGGCGGTCACCGCGAACACGATCAAGACGGCGGCAAGCCCGCGCGGCACTTTCCGGTTCTCCAGAAAGGTCGCTGCCGGCGAGAGCATCGTGCCGGTGACGAACGCCATCACGACAGGCAGGAAGAACGCCTTACCGACATAGAGTACCGCGACGATTGCGATGAGGAGCAGCCCGGCGAGCGAGAAGGCGACGAGCTCTGTGCGGCGGATCACCGGGGGGAGTTCGCCGTGGCTCTCGGGAAGCGGAGTGCCTTCGCCGTTGCCGGGAATCATACGTTCACTGGGAAGGACGCGCACAATACCTCTCCGGCACGGAGTCTTCGGTCCTCGCGCCTATGATCAGGGAGAACGTCCAAGCGCCCTGCGGGTTCCATCGCGGCTTCGTGAAGAAGGGCTCGCTTGACTGTGACGTCGCTGCTGCATCCCGCAGCGGAACTTGTAGCGGTTCGACCGCGTTGATCGAACCAGCGCATCACCCTGATGCAGGCATCCAACGGGGCAGCACATGACGAAGCTCTCTGCAGTCCGACGCCGCTTATCGCCGCGCCGCATCACCGCATTCGCGTTCGCAACCGCTTTGCTGGCAGTGCCGTTCGGCGCCGCGAGCGCACAGACGCTGGGCTACACCTATCCGCATCAGCCCTACCCGCAGGACCAGGGCTATTCGCAGGGTTATGCGAGCCAAGGGTATGCAAACCAAGGCTATGCGAACCAAGGCTATGCGAATCAGGGCTATGCAAGCCCGAACGCCCAGGCCGCCGACGAGGATGCCGCGCTGCCCGATCGCCTGCGCAGGCAGATTGTCAGCTTCGACCGCAGCGAGCCGGCCGGTACCATCGTCATCGATACCAACAATACTTATCTCTATTACGTGCTCGGCCAGGGCCGCGCCATCCGTTATGGCGTCGGCGTCGGGCGCGAGGGTTTTACCTGGTCGGGTGTGCAGAGCGTCAGCCGCAAGGCGGAATGGCCGGACTGGCATCCGCCGGCTGAGATGATTGCGCGACAACCTTATCTGCCTCGCTTCGTCGCTGGCGGCCCCGGCAATCCGCTCGGCGCGCGTGCGATGTATCTCGGGTCGAGCGAATACCGCATCCATGGCACCAACGATCCCACCACGATCGGTAAGTTCGTCTCGTCCGGCTGCATCCGCATGACCAATGAGGACGTCACCGACCTGTTCGGCCGCGTCAATGTCGGCGCCAAGGTCGTCGTGCTGCCGAAGAACGCGCCGCTGATGGCGAAAGGTAGCGATTCCGTGCGCAAGCGCCCGGCCGTGACGGCGCTGCCCTCGGGCCGGCAGGCGCTGAACGTTTCGAATTCGGCCGTGAACTAAGGATCGTGTGAGGTCACATGAAGAGACGTTCGATCGGCAAACTCGCCGGTGGCGCGGTGGCGTTCGTCGCCGTTGCCTCCGTCGGCCTCGCGCTCACGCCATCGGCCCATGCGGAGGACTTTTTCTCGGCGCTGTTCGGCGGCTTCCGCGGGCGACCGGCGCCCGAGATTCGCATGCCGTTCCAGACCGATGACACGCCACGCTACGACACGCCGCGTCAGCGGGCGTCCTATGGCGGCGGCACGGCCTATTGCGTGCGCGGCTGCGACGGACGTTATTTCCCGGCGCAGGGAAACGATTCCGAGAGCAAGGCGCAATCCTGCAAGAGCTTCTGCCCGGCCTCGGAGACTTCGCTGGTCTATGGCGGCAACATCGACGACGCGACGACGGAGAAGGGGAAATCCTATTCCGACCTGCCTAACGCGTTCCGCTATCGCAATGAGATTGTCTCAGGCTGCACCTGCAACGGCAAGGATCCGGTCGGGCTCGCTCAGGTCAAGGTCGACGACGATCCCACCTTGCGCAAGGGTGACATCGTCGCGGGCGCCGACGGCCTGGTGGTCGCCAGCCGCAATGCCAACGACCGCCGCGGTGTCGCGATGAATTTCTCCCCGCTGCCGGATTCGGTGCGCGCAAGATTCCGCCAAGTGCCGGTGGTGGCGAAGGAGTAGCCCTCAAGGTCGTCCTGGCGAAAGCCAGGACCCATTACCCCAAATGCCGGTGTTGCCCCCACACCGCTGACCACCAGCCTGCCCCTTGCAGAGTGGGGTGGCTATGGGTCCTGGCTTTCGCCAGGACGACACCGGCATGTGTGGCTCGTCGTTCCCATATACCCACGCTACGCTGCGCGTATCTTGCCGAGGAAGTCGCTGACCTCATGGCCGAGCTGGCGGCTCTGGCTCTCCAGCATCTCGGAGGCATGCTTCACGTTGTCGGCGGCGGCGGCAGCAGCGTCAGCATCGGATTTGACGCCGGTGATGTTGTCCGAGACGTTCTTGGTGCCCTGCGCCGCAAACTGAGTGCTGCGGGTGATCTCTTGCGTGGCCGCACCCTGCTCCTGCACGGCGGCAGCGATTGCGGTCGCGACCTCGTTCACTTCGCCGATGATGCCACCGATGGTCTGGATCGCGCTGATGGCGTCGCCCGCGACCTTCTGGATGTCGGCGATCTGCTCGGAGATCTCCTCGGTCGCCTTGGCTGTCTGGCTCGCCAGCGACTTCACCTCGGAGGCGACCACGGCAAAGCCACGCCCGGCTTCTCCGGCGCGGGCGGCCTCGATCGTGGCGTTGAGCGCGAGCAAATTGGTCTGCTGCGCAATGGTGTTGATCAGGCCCACGACCTCGCCGATGCGACCGGCCGACTTCTGAAGTCCCTGCACCGTGCCGTCGGTCTCGCGGGCCTGGGTCACGGCGCGGCTGGCGATACCCGCGGCATGCGCGGCCTGCTGGCTGATGTCGTTGATCGAGGCGCTGAGCTCTTCCGCTGCGGCGGCGACGCTGTCGACGCTCATGGAGGCGTCGTTGGAGGCCTTGCCCGCGACCTGAACGCGGTCGTTGGTCTGCCGCGACACCGCGGAGAGATCGCCCGAGGTCTTGCGCATCTCGCCGGAGGCTTCGCTCAACTCGCCGAGCGTCTTGCGCACCGCGCCCTCGAACTCGCCGACATAGGTCTCGACGGCGCGCTGGCGCGCGGAGGCGCCCGCATTGCGTTCGCGCTCCTGCGCCTCGATCGTGAGCTTCTCGTTGGCCTGCTGCTTGAAGGTCTCCAGCGCGCCGGCAAGCGCGCCGATCTCGTCGTTGCGATCGAGATAGCCGCTGTCGACGGCAAGGTCGCCGCCGGCGACCTTCAGCATGGCGTCGCGGATGGTGTTGAGCGGAGTGATGACGCGGCGGCTGACCAGCATGATCGCGCCGACGGCAAGCCCCACGGCGAGCGCCAGCAGCGTAAGCTGCACGATCAGTGCGCGCTCTGCGGCGCCGCGCTGCTCCTGCGTGTGGATCTTGGCGGCATCGAGCGCACCTTCTGCCACTGCGACCGCGCTCGCCATCCGGCCGACCGTGAGCGGGCTCCATTGGTTCGCCGTCATCTCGGGCTTCTCACCCTTGACCAGCGCGTCCGCGAGACGGTCGCGCAAGGCCAGATACTGCGGCTCGAAATAGGAGGTCTTGGCGGAGGCCATCGCGGAGGCGAGCCCCGCCGGCAACTGCATGCCGGCCGTCGACAACTCCAGCGCCTTCCACATCGCGCTCGTGCCGCCGACATGTTGGGTATAGGCGTAGCGGCCCTCCGGCGTGATCTTGCCGGCGGCCAGCCCGGTCGAGACGATCAGCGAAGCTTCGCCTGCTGTGTTGCGGAGCAGCCAGGCGTTCTGTTTGATCGACAGCAACTGGTCGATCGCGGCGTCCAGGTGATTGACGGTGGCGGCCAACGTGTTCGAGAGCTTGTCGAGCGTGTCGAGCAGGCCCTGCGTCGTTTCCATGTATTCCTTGGGCAGGCTGGCGCGGCGCTGGTCCTTCGGCTTGGCGACATCCTCCCAGAACTGCTTCTGCTCCTCGATCAGCAGCTTATAGAGGCGCGCGAGCTCCGGTACCAGAGTGCCCGATTGCGGAAAGTCCATGGCCGGCAGCAGCGCGAGCGCGCGCGCCATGGCGGGCATTTGGGCATCGCGCAGGGCGCGCAGATATTTCTCGATTTCGCCGTCCATCGGCTCGGTCGCGTTCAGCAGGCGGACCGTGGTCGAGCGGTCGGTGCGCAGATTGTGCATCGCCTTGAACAGATCGGCGGACGTGTCGGCGATCTGCGAGATGCGATTGGCGGTCTTCAGGCGATCCCAGGACTCGTAGGCGGTAAGGGAGAGCACGATCACCACGCAGACCGACGTGATCGCGATCACCGCCTTCAGCAGCGCGGATACGGTCAGACGATTCAGCATCGAAGTCCCCCCAATTCCCAATACAAAGTTCGTGAAGTCGCCCCGGCAACAACAGAAAAAGGGGCCCGTAAGACGAGGCAATCGCATGCCGTTTGCGGCTCACGGCCCAAACGGTTTCCGCATCTCAAAGGAAAAGGGTAAAGTTTTAGGCCGGCCGGCTGATCGTAGAAGTACGTATTTACTAGAAGTTGCAGAGGGTTGCGTCGATGGAACCAAGCCGGGAGTTGCGCGTTAGGAGAGGGTCAGCAATTTTGCCTAAAGGGGGGTCCTAGCGATGCTGGTCGGCGTACTCGTCACCTTTCTCGTCGTCATTCTCGTACTTTATCTCATCAACATGCTGCCGATGGACGGCCGCGCCAAGCAGATCGCGCGCGTGGTCGTCATCATCATCGGCATCGTGTCGCTACTGAAATATCTGGCCGTGTTCTAGCCGCGCTTTCGTAGCCCGGATGGAGCGCAGCGCAATCCGGGTCTTGCCCCAATCGATAGCGGCTTCGGATTACGCTCCACTCCATCCGGGCTGCTGCGCCAACAAAAAAGCCCCGGCGTGAGCCGGGGCTTTTGGTGCTCGCCTATTCGGGCCTATCCCGCCCCTTTGGCCTCGCGGCGGCGGGCGGTGAGGATGTATTCGGTGTAGCCATTCGGCTGCTCGCGCCCCTTGAAGATGAGGTCGCTAGCCGCCTTGAAGGCTGTGCCGTCGAAGCCGGGCGCCATCGGCTTGTAGATGGGATCGCCCGCGTTCTGCTTGTCGACCACGACCGCCATGCGCTTGAGCGATTCCATTACCTGGGCTTCGGTGATGACGCCCTGGTGCAGCCAGTTGGCGAGGTGCTGGCTGGAAATGCGCAAGGTGGCACGATCCTCCATCAAGCCGACGTCGTGGATGTCAGGCACCTTGGAGCAGCCGACGCCCTGGTCGATCCAGCGCACGACGTAACCGAGGATGCCCTGGCAGTTGTTGTCGATCTCCTGCTTGACGTCGTCGGGCGCCCAGTTCGACTTCGACACCGGGATGGTGAGGATGTCGGAAAGGTTTGCGCGTGGGCCGCCCTTGGCGAGCTCCTGCTGGCGCGCGGTGACGTTGACCTGGTGGTAGTGCAGCGCGTGCAGCGTCGCGGCGGTCGGCGAGGGCACCCAGGCGGTGGTGGCACCGGCCTGCGGATGGGCGAGCTTCTGCGCCAGCATGTCCGCCATCTTGTCCGGCGCGGCCCACATGCCTTTGCCGATCTGGGCATGGCCGGGCAGGCCACAGGTCAGGCCCATATCGACGTTCCAGTCCTCATAGGACTTGATCCAGGGCTGCGCCTTCATCTCGTTCTTGCGGATCATCGGACCCGCCTCCATCGAGGTGTGGATCTCGTCGCCGGTTCGGTCCAGGAAGCCGGTGTTGATGAACATGATGCGCTTGGAGGCGCGCTGAATGCAGGCCTTGAGGTTGACGGTGGTGCGCCGCTCCTCATCCATGATGCCGACCTTGAGCGTGTTCTCGGGCAGCGACAGCATCTTCTCGACGCGGTCGAAGATCTCGCAGGTCAGCGACACCTCGTCGGGACCGTGCATCTTCGGCTTGACGATATAGGCAGATCCCGTGCGGCTGTTCTTGACCTTGGAGTTGCCTTTCAAGTCATGGACAGCAAGAAGCCCGGAGACGGCAGCGTCGAGCAGGCCTTCCGGAATCTCCTCGCCCTTTTCGTCCAGCACCGCGTCGGTGAACATGTGGTGACCGCAATTGCGCATCAAGAGCAGGCTGCGGCCGTGCAGCTTGACCTCGCCCTTGCCGTCAGGCGTCTTGTAGCTGCGGTCGGCATTGAGCGAGCGCGTCAGCGTCTTGCCGCCCTTCTCGAAATCGGCCGACAGCGTGCCGTTCATCAGGCCGAGCGTGTTGCGGTAGACCAGCACCTTGTCCTCGGCATCGACCGCAGCGACCGAGTCTTCCATGTCGAGAATCGTGGAGACCGCGGACTCCATGACCATGTCCGCGACGCCGGCCGGATCGTCCTTGCCGATCGCGCTGGTGCGGTCGATTTTCACCTCGACATGCAGGCCGTTGTTGGCGAGCAGCACCGCGCTCGGTGCGGCTGCGTCGCCCTGGAAGCCCGCGAATTGCGCGGCGTTCTTCAGCGCGGTGGCGTTGCCGCTCTTCAGCTTCACCGCGAGCTGGCCCGCGACCACGCTATAGGCGGTGACGTCGGTGTGACTGCCGGTCGCCAGCGGCACGGCGGCATCGAGGAAGGCCTTGGCCTTGGCGATCACCTTGTCGCCGCGCGCCTTGTTGTAACCCTTGCCGCTCTCGGATGAATCGTGCGGGATCGCGTCGGTGCCGTAGAAGGCGTCATAGAGCGAGCCCCAGCGCGCATTCGCCGCGTTCAGCGCGTAGCGTGCGTTGGTCAGGGGCACGACGAGCTGCGGGCCGCAGATCTTGCCGATCTCTTCGTCCACATTTTCGGTCTCGACCTTCTGCGTCGCCGGCTCCGGGACGAGATAGCCGATCTCCTTCAGGAAGGCCGTATAGGCGTTGAGGTCGAACGCCTTGCCCTTGTTGGCGCGGTGCCAGTCGTCGATCTTGGCCTGCAACGTGTCGCGCACCGCGAGCAGCGTGCGGTTCTTCGGCCCCAACTCCTTGATGATGGCGGCGAGCCCGGCCCAGAACGCATCCGGCGCGATCCCCGTCTTCGGGGCCGCTTCCTTGGCGATGAAATCGAACAGGACGGGAGCGATCTTCAATCCGTGGGCGTCGACGCGTTTCATGATGGGCTTTCTTGTTGGAAATGGCTGTTTTTGGCTGCTTTTGACCCGACAGCAGCAAAATGCGCTCCAAGGAGCGGCTTTCGGGGTCTTATTAGCCCCAAAATCGGGGCCGTGAGAAGGCCCCCAAAAGTTGTCAAAATGTCAAGACGAGGTGGGGAGCGCGGACGCGCCGTGCCCTTGATGCCCGCTGCTGAAGCATTCGGCGCGATCTCTCCCCGGCGTCGTCCTGGCGAAAGCCAGGACCCATTACCCCAGGGAGGAGTTAGGCGAAGACTCGTCCCGGTACTGCTGCCGTCCCAACCGATAAATCACGCGGTATGGGTCCTGGCCTTCGCCAGGACGACAGCACGGGTCGGGGCAGCAGCCCGGCTCAAATATTCGCGGCGAGGTCCACGAGTTCGTCGAACAGCACGCCGGTCGTCTTGAGCATCCGTTCGATCTCGTCCGCCGCCTCGGCGACCGTCCGCGTCGAGGTGTCGATCACGAGCTCAGCGGCTTGCGGCGTCTCGTAGTCGTTGCCGATGCCGGTGAACGACGCGAGCGTGCCGGCGCGGGCCTTCTTGTAGTGGCCCTTGGGGTCGCGCTCCTCGCAAATTTCCGCCGGCGTCGCGACGTGAATCTCGCGGAACGCAGTGTCGGCGATGCGGCGCGCGGTGGCGCGGTCCTCGCGGGCGGGCGAGACGGCGGCGACAATGGCGATGTGGCCGTTGCGGGCGAGATGCGTCGCGACTTCGGCGAGACGGCGGATGTTCTCGCTGCGATCGGCGGCCGAGAAGCCGAGATCGCTGTTGAGCCCGGCGCGTAGCGTATCGCCGTCGAGCAGGATCGGCGAGCCGCCATTGCTGAACAGCCGCCGCTCCAGCGCTTTTGCGAGAGTCGACTTGCCGGAGGCGGGGAGGCCGGTGAGCCAGACCACGGCGCCGTTGTGACGATAGCGCGCGGAGCGCTCGTCGGGCCGCAGCGCGGATTCCACCGGCACGATGTCGACGGGCAGAGCGCGCTGACCGGCGTCGACCGACAGCACGAGACCGCCGCCGGCGATGCGCCCGGACACCTCGATCACGAGACGGCCGGTGCGCGGATTCTCGGTGTAGGGATCGGTGGCAATCGGATTCGAAAGGGAAATGTCGATCTCGCCGACATGGTTGCGCCCGATCGCCTTGTTCTCGACGCTCGACAGCTCGCCGGGATCGACCGCCTTCTCGATTGCGACGACAGTGGCGCGGCTTTCCTTCGGTCCGCAGCGAACCAGGAGCTGGTCGCCCTTGGCCAGCGGCTTGTCGTGCAGCCAGAAGATCCGCGCGCGCAGCCGTCGCGTCTCGCGCGGCGCGCTGTTCGTATGCGCGATGATATCGCCGCGTTCGAGGAACAGCTCGCGGTCGAGCGTGATGCCGACCGAGCGGCCTGCGCCCTGACGTCCTGCGACCGGCGTCACCGGCCAGCTCTCGACCGTCTTGATCCTGGCGATCTTGCCGGCCGGCATGATCACGATTTCGTCGCCGGCAACCAGGCTGCCGGATTCGATCCGGCCCGCAACAATGCGGCGATCGTCGAATTTGTAGATCGCCTGCACCGGCAGGCGCAGCGCCAGCGCTTCCAGCGGCCGCGCCGGCTCGAGCCGGTCGAGCGCCTCGACCACGGTCGGACCCTTGTACCAGTCGATGCGGTCGGTGCGCTCGGCGACGCCGTCGCCGTCACGGGCGGAAATCGGGATCACGGCCGTGGGCTTCACGCCGAGGCCTTGCAGATGCGCCGAGATCTCGTCGCTGATCTCCTTGAAGCGTTCGGCGGAGAAGTCGACGCGGTCCATCTTGTTGACGACGACCGCGACCTGCTTCACGCCGAGCAGATGCAGGAGATAGCCGTGCCGCCTTGTCTGGTCGCGCACGCCTTCGAGCGCGTCGATGATCAGCACCGCGCCGTCGGCCTGCGAGGCGCCGGTGATCATGTTGCGCAGGAATTCGGCGTGGCCGGGTGCGTCGATCAGCACGATGTCGCGCGAATTGGTGCGGAAGCGGATCTGCGTGGTGTCGATGGTGATGCCCTGGTCGCGCTCGGTCTGGAGCGCGTCGAGCAGGAACGACCATTCGAACGGCATGCCGCGCCGCGCGCTGACGGCCTTGAGCATGTCGAGCTTACCGTCGGGCAGGCTGCCGGTCTCGTGCAGCAGGCGGCCGACCAGCGTCGACTTGCCGTGGTCGACATGGCCGACGATGACGATGCGGACCTGCGGACGCGTGGTGCCGTTCGGGGTGGCGGGCGAAGCGGGGGTGACGATCATGTTCATACGACGCTCGCGTCCTTGATCAGAGATAGCCGGCGACACGCAGGCGCTCGAAAGCGTCCTCGGTCTCGTGATCGAGCGCGCGGCCGGAACGTTCCGGCACCTTGGTCTGCTCGAGTTCGATCAGGATCTCGTCGATGGTCGACGCGTTTGAGGCGACCGGATTGGTGATGTCCTGATCACCCAGCGAGCGATAGCGCTTGCCGTTTTGCGACAGATACAGCGGGATGATCGGGATGTTCTCGCGCTTGGTGTAGGCCCAGATATCGGACTCGGTCCAATGCAGGATCGGATGGATGCGCAAATGCGCGCCTTGCGGCGGCGACGCATTGAAATGGTCCCAGAACTCCGGCGGCTGATCGCGCACGTCCCAATTGCCCTCCAAGCCGCGCGGCGAGAACACGCGCTCCTTGGCGCGCGTTGCCTCCTCGTCGCGGCGGATGCCGGCGATCAGTCCGTCGAAACCGTATTTGGCGAGCGCCATCTTGAGGCCCTCGGTCTTGCGCGCGGCGGAACGGGCAGCCGGCGGCAACGTTGGGTCGACGGCATCAATCGGCGGGCAGGGCTCGACGCGTAGATCGAGATCCCATTCCTTGCCGTAGTGATCGCGGAAGCGATACATCTCCGGAAACTTCTTGCCGGTGTCGACATGGAGGGCCGGGAACGGCAGACGGCCGAAGAACGCCTTGCGCGCCAGCCAGATCATGACGTTGGAGTCCTTGCCGAGCGACCACAGCAGGGCAATCTTCTTGAGGCGGCCGAAGGCTTCGCGGAAGATATAGATGCTCTGGGCCTCGAGCTGGTCGAGATGGTCCATGCTCGGTGCCAGGTCGGCAGAAAATTCTTGCGCGGGCACGCGCTCGGCGAGAGCGGGGCTGCTCAGCCCGCCAGCGGTGGAATTGTCCTTGAGAAGATGCATCTCTGCCACTTTGCGTTTGGAGGCGAAAATTCTATAGTTGCGGTGCAAGAGAGAAGAAAAAATTTTCTCTTTGCGCGCTAGAAACGACACATATATAGAAAATAATTCCAGTCAACCCCGGATCTGGGGGGAGCGAGTATCGTATGCGGTTCTTGCCGGTGTTCCTCGATCTCAAGGCCGGTCCGGTGGTCCTCATCGGTGCGGGTGAGCTTCTGCGCGCCAAGCTGCGCGTTCTGGCCGCTGCCGGTGCGCGCATCCGCGTGCATGCGATCGACGGCAATCAGGACCTGGGTCTGAGCTCCGAGGACGCGGCGCGTATCAACATCGCGGCCGCCGACCCGCTGACCGCCGATCTCTCGGGCATCATCGCCGTCGTTTGCGCCGGCGCCGGCGATGTCGGCGTGGCGATGTCGGCCCGCGCCAAGGCACTCGGCCTGCCGGTCAATGTCATGGACGATCTCGCGCATTCGAGCTTCATCTTCCCGGCGATCGTCGATCGCGGCGATGTCGTCGTCGCCGTCGGCACCGGCGGCACGTCGCCGGTGGTGGCGCGGCGCGTGCGCGAAAAGATCGAGGCGCTGCTGCCGGCGCGCATCGGCGAGCTGGCCGAATTCATCGGCGGCTTCCGCAAATCCATCAACGAACGTATTGCCGAGTTTCCGCTGCGCCGCCGCTTCTGGGAGCGCATCATCGACGGCCCGATCGGCGCCGCCGTTCTGGCCGGCCGCAAAAGCGAGGCGGACGCTGCGCTCAAGGCGATCTCCGATCCATCCGCGTTCGCGCGGGCCGACAAGCCGGAAGGCTCGGTCGCGCTGGTCGGCGCCGGTCCGGGTGATCCGGATCTGCTCACCATCAAGGCGCTGCGCGCGCTCCAGGACGCCGATATCGTCTTCCATGACGAGCTGGTCTCGCCCGAGATTCTCGATCGCATCCGCCGCGACACCACGCGCGTGCCGGTCGGACGCCGCGTCGGCAAGCCCGGCATCGGGCAGGACGCCATCAACAAGCGCATGATTGAGGCCGCGCAATCCGGCCAGCGCGTGGTGCGGCTGAAGGGCGGGGATCCCTTCGTGTTCGGTCGCGGCGGCGAAGAAGTCGAAGCCCTGCGTGCCGCCGGCGTTGCCTATTCGATCATTCCCGGCATCACCGCAGGGCTCGGCGGCGCCGCCGATTTCGAGGTGCCGCTCACCTACCGTCATGAAGCCACCCGCATCACCTTCCTCACCGCGCACAAGGCGCGCGACGCGGAAGTCGTGGACTGGTCGACGCTGACCGACACCAGGATGACCGTCGTGGTCTACATGGGCATGACGGCTGCGCCGGCCATACGCGCCGGTCTCCTGGCCGCCGGCCGTTCGCCGGAGACGCCCGTCGGCGTGTTCGCCCGCGTCACGCGTCCCGATGCGCAAGGCGCGATCGGCACGCTGCGCGACCTGCCCGAACTGGTGCGCCGGACCCATGGCGGTCCCGCCATTCTCATCATCGGCGACGTGGTCCGGCATGCCGGCTCGCTTCGCCGCGAAACCGCCGAGAAAACCCCAAAGCAAATCATCTCTGACCTATTGGATGCAGCCGAATGACCTCCCCGCTTGAACAGAAGAAGATCAAGATCGCCGGCCCCTCGGTCGTGACCGCCAATCGCACCTGGGACGGCATCGTGGTGTACCGTACCGCCGCCAAGAGCTGGTCCGCGGACCTGTCGGAAGCTGCGATCGTGCGCAACTCCGACGAGGCGAAAGCGTTGCTTGCCGAGTCCGTGGCCGATGACGTCGGCGCGATCGGTCCCTATATCGCCCCGGTACAGGTCGGCGCCGACGGCAAGGTCGAACCCGGCAATCTGCGCGAACAGATCCGCCGCACCGGCGTGACCATCGGACAGCCGGTCCAGGTTTAAGGCATTCTCCCATGTACGCTTACGACGAAATCGATCGCACGCTCGTCAACGAGCGCGTCTCGGAATTCCGCGACCAGGTGAAGCGCCGCCTCTCCGGCGAGCTCACCGAAGACGAGTTCAAGATCCTGCGGCTTCAGAACGGCGTCTATCTGCAACTGCACGCCTACATGTTCCGTGTCGCGATCCCCTACGGGACGCTGGCGTCGAACCAGTTGCGGGCGCTGGCCCACGTCGCGCGCAAATACGACCGCGGCTACGGCCATTTCACCACGCGGCAGAACATCCAGTTCAACTGGATCAAGCTCGCCGAACTGCCGGACGCGCTGGCTGATCTCGCCGAGGTCGGCATCCATGCGATGCAGACCTCCGGCAACAACATGCGCAACGTCACCTCGGACCAGTGGGCCGGCGTCGCGCCCGGCGAGATCGAGGATCCCCGTATCTGGTCGGAGCTGATCCGCCAGCACACCACGCTGCATCCGGAATTCTCGTTCCTGCCGCGCAAGTTCAAGATCGCGATCACCGCGTCGGATCACGATCGCGCCGCGATCAAGATCCACGATATCGGCCTGCGTCTGATCAAGAACGAGAAGGGCGAAACCGGCTTCGAGGTGCTGGTCGGCGGCGGTCTCGGCCGCACGCCGTTCATCGCCAAGACCATCAAGCACTTCGTCCACGGCCGCGACATCCTCAGCTACATCGAGGCGATCCTGCGGGTCTATAACCAGTACGGCCGCCGCGACAACATCTACAAGGCGCGCATCAAGATCCTGGTGCACGAGCTCGGCATCGAAAAATTCTCGCGCGAGGTCGAGGAGGAGTGGCAGCATATCCGCAACTCCTCGCTCCAGATCGACGACGAGGTGATCGAGGACATCCGCTCGCGTTTCACCTACCCCGCTTACGAGAAGCTGCCGCACAATCCGGACGAACTGCGCCAGGCCGCGGCCGATCCGGATTTCGAGGCATGGCGCAAGAACTCGGTCGCCCCGCACAAGAACCCGGGATATTCCATCGTCACGATCTCGCTGAAGCCGATCGGCGCGCCTCCGGGCGATGCCACCGCCGAGCAGATGGATGCGCTCGCCGATCTCGCCGACAAATATTCCTTCGGTGAGATTCGCGTGGGCCACGAGCAGAACCTGGCGCTGCCGCATGTCGCCAAGCGCGACCTGCCGGGCTTGTGGAAGGCGCTCGACAAGCTCGGGCTGGCAACCCCGAACGTCAATCTGATCACCGACATCATCGCCTGTCCGGGCCTCGACTATTGCTCGCTGGCGAATGCGCGCTCGATTCCGATCGCGCAGGAGCTGACGCGGCGCTTCGCCAACCACGAACTCGCCAATCTGATCGGCCGGCTCCACATCAACATCTCCGGCTGTATCAATGCCTGCGGCCATCACCATGTCGGCCATATCGGCATTCTCGGCGTCGAGAAGAACGGCGAGGAAGTCTACCAGATCACCATCGGCGGCCGCGCCGACGAGAGCGCCGCGCTGGGCAATCTGATCGGTCCAGGCGTCAAGTTCGACGAGGTCGCCGACGTGGTCGAGGACATCGTGGAAGCTTATCTGGCGCTGCGCGAGCGGCCCGAAGAGCTGTTCATGGACACGGTGAAGCGCCTCGGCGTCGAACCCTTCAAGGAGCGCGTCTATGCCACTCGTTAACGGCGGAAAGATCGCCGACGACAGCTTCGTCAAGCTCGCCGTCGACACGCCGCTACCCGAGAGCGGCGATGTCCTGGTCCCGGCCGAGCGTTTCATCGGCGAGGTGGATACGCTGCTCAAGCGGGCCGGCAAGGTCGGCGTGATCTGGCCGAACAATCGCGACATCGCCGAACTGGTGCCCTACCTCGGCAAGATCGCCGTGGTCGCGCTGGTCTTCCCGACCTTCCGCGACGGGCGCGCCTACAGCCAGGCGCGGCTGCTGCGCGAGCGTTACAACTACCGCGGCGAATTGCGGGCCACGGGCCAGGTGCTGCGCGACCAGTTCGTGTTCATGCTGCGCGCCGGCTTCGATTCCTTCGAGGTCAAGAAGCAGGCCGACGCGGAAGCCTTCATGCAGACCGCGAAGCGCTATTCGGTGTTCTACCAGCCGACCGGCGATGGCCGCATCACCGCGCTGCACCGGCGCATGCAGCTGCGTCATTCCGAGGGTGTCGGCACGTGAACGCAATCGCGTCTTCAGTTTCGTCAATCTCCGCCTCTGCGCTGCCTTCGGCGGAGGAGCTCGATCGCGCCTTGCGCGATGCCTCGCCCGCCGAAATCATCGCCGCTGCGCTGAAGACGGTCGGGCGCGACAAGCTTGCGCTGGTGTCGTCCTTCGGCACAGAATCGGCGACGCTGCTGAAGGTCATGGCCGACGTCGATCCGGCGATCCCGGTGATTTTTCTCGACACCGGCTGGCTGTTTGAGGAGACGCTTGCCTATCGCGATACGCTGATTGCGATGCTCGGCCTGAAGGATGTCCGCTCGATCAAGCCGGCGGAGGAGACGCTGGCGCGCGAGGATGGCGATCGCGACCTCTGGTTCTCCGATCCGGATGCCTGCTGCCGTATTCGCAAGGTCGAGCCGCTGGCGCGTGCGCTGAAACCGTTCGATGCATGGCTCAACGGTCGCAAGCGCTTCCAGGGCAGTACCCGCGCCGACATTCCTGTGGTCGAAGACGATGGCACAAGGTTGAAGTTCAACCCCTTCGCCAATGTCTCGCGTGAGGAACTCGAAGCGATTTTCGTCCGCGCCAAATTGCCGCGTCATCCACTGGCCGCCTCCGGTTTTCTGTCGGTTGGGTGTATGCCTTGCACCAGCAGAACGGCCGAAGGCGAGGACGCACGCGCCGGTCGCTGGCGCGGCCGAGCGAAGACAGAATGCGGCATCCATACGATGAAGATTTCGTAGCACAGTCGCGCTGCCCGGCTACGAACAAGGAAATCCGGTTCCGTTGACTTGAGCGCGTTTCGACCCGAGTTATGCCCGCATGCCATCGATGACACAGATGTCGTCGAGGTAAATGGAGATGGACATGATGCGCCGTATCGTCCCGCTCGCGGCAGGCCTCCTCGTGACGGCTTCTTTGGCAAGCTCGGCTCTCGCTGCTGACATCAATCTGCTGAACGTGTCGTACGATCCGACGCGCGAGCTCTATGCCGAGTTCAACAAGTCGTTCGCGGCTGCCTATCAGAAGGAAACCGGCAAGAGCGTCGAGATCAAGCAGTCGCATGGCGGCAGCGGATCGCAGGCGCGCGCGGTGATCGACGGATTGCAGGCCGACGTGGTGACGCTGGCGCTTGCCTACGATATCGACGCCATCGCTGGGAAAGGGCTCACCGCAGCCGACTGGCAGAAGCGACTGCCGCAGAATTCATCGCCCTATACCTCCACCATCGTGTTCCTGGTGCGGAAGGGCAATCCCAAGGCTATCAAGGACTGGGACGATCTGCTCAAGCCGGGCGTTGCCGTGATCACGCCGAACCCGAAGACGTCGGGTGGTGCGCGCTGGAATTATCTTGCCGCCTGGGGCTTTGCGCAGAAGAAATACGGCTCGGCCGACAAGGCCAAGGACTTCATCGGAAAACTCTACCAGCAGGTTCCGGTGCTGGATACCGGCGCGCGCGGCGCCACCGTGACCTTCGTCGAGCGCGGCGTCGGCGACGTGCTGCTCGCCTGGGAGAACGAGGCGTATCTCGCGCTTAAGGAATTCGGCCCCGAAAAGTTCGAGATCGTCGCGCCGCCGCTGTCGATCCTCGCCGAGCCGCCGGTTACGATTGTCGACAAGGTCGCCGATAAAAAAGGCACCCGCAACGCTGCCGACGCCTACCTTCAGTACTGGTACACCAAGGAAGGTCAGGAGATCGCCGCGCGCAATTTCTATCGTCCGCGCGATGCCGAGATCGCGAAAAAATACGAAAACGCCTTCGCCAAGGTCGAACTATTCACGATCGACAACGTTTTCGGTGGTTGGACCAAGGCGCAGAAGGAACATTTTGCCGACGGCGGCGTCTTCGACCAGATTTACAAGAACTGATCGGGCGCCGTCGGAGGGGTTTAGCAGGGGGCCTGGTGAGCGTAATCGCAGCACGACGCCGGACATTGCCGGGCTTCGGTCTCACCATGGGACTGACGCTTTCCTGGCTGACCCTGATCATCCTGATTCCGCTCGCCGGGCTGTTCCTGAAATCGCTTGAGCTGAGCCCCGAGCAATTCTGGAACATCCTCTCCAGCCGCCGCACCCTGAACGCGCTGCGGGTGTCGTTCGGACTCGCTTTCGCGGCGGCCTGCGTCAATCTGGTAATGGGCAGCATCATCGTCTGGGCGCTGGTGCGCTACCGCTTTCCGGGCCGGCGCCTCTTCGATGCCATCGTTGATGTGCCGTTCGCACTGCCGACGGCCGTTGCCGGCGTCGCGCTGACCGCCCTGTTCGCCGAGAAGGGCTGGCTGGGTGCGCCGCTTGCCGCGCTCGGCATCAAGGTGGCGTTCACGCCGGTCGGCATCTTCGTTGCCATGATCTTCATCGGCATTCCCTTCGTGGTGCGCACGGTGCAGCCGGTGCTGCAGGACCTCGATCCCGAGATCGAGGAAGCCGCGGGCAGTCTCGGCGCCAGCCGCTGGCAGACCATCATTCGCGTGATCCTGCCCTCGCTCGGGCCGGCGCTGCTCACCGGGCTCGCGCTCGCCTTTGCGCGCGCGGTCGGCGAATACGGCTCGGTGATCTTCATCGCCGGCAATCTGCCGAATGTCTCCGAGATCGCGCCATTGCTGATCGTGATCCGGCTGTCCGAATTCCGCTATGCCGATGCGACCGCGATCGCCGTCGTCATGCTCGTCGTCTCCTTCGTCATCATCTTCGCCGTCAACCGGCTCCAGCGCTGGGCGCAGAGCCGGATACCTGTGCGCTGAGGAGGATGCGATGACGATGCAGATCGCAGATTCCGTCTCACTTTCGGCTCCGGACGCCAGGGCACGCGCGCATGCCGCGGCCGCACGCAACAATCTCCGCACCGAGCCAAAGGCGGTCCGCATCGTCATCATCGCGCTGGCGGTGATCTTTCTCACCATGTTCGTCGTGCTGCCGCTGGCCCTGGTCTTCGCACAAGCTTTCTCAAGGGGCGTCCTCGCCTATCTCTCCGCGCTCGCCGACCCGGAAGCGTTGTCCGCGATCAAGCTGACGCTCGTGGTGGCGGCCATCTCGGTTGGTCTCAATCTCGTGTTCGGTCTCGTCGCGGCCTGGGCGATTGCAAAATTCGAATTCTCGGGCAAGACCTTCCTGATCACGCTGATCGATTTGCCGTTCTCGGTCAGCCCGGTGATCTCGGGTCTCGTCTTCGTGCTGCTGTTCGGCGCGCAGGGCTATTTCGGCGGCTGGCTGCGCGATCACGACATCCAGATCCTGTTCGCGGTGCCCGGCATCGCGCTTGCGACCACCTTCGTGACCTTCCCCTTCGTGGCGCGGGCGTTGATCCCGCTGATGCAGGAGCAGGGCACGCAGGAGGAGGAGGCCGCGATCTCGCTCGGCGCCTCGGGCCTGCAGACCTTCTTCCGCGTCACGCTGCCCAATATCAAATGGGGCGTGCTCTACGGCGTCCTGCTCTGCAACGCGCGCGCGATGGGCGAGTTCGGCGCGGTCTCCGTCGTCTCCGGCCATATCCGCGGCGAGACCAACACCATGCCGCTGCTGGTCGAGATTCTCTACAACGAATACCAGTTCGTCGCGGCGTTCGCGATCGCCTCGCTGCTGGCGATGCTGGCGCTGATCACGCTGATCGCCAAGACCGTTCTGGAAAATCACCTCGACGAAGGACATGACGCAAGTGAGCATTGAAGTCAGGAATCTCGTCAAGAAGTTCGGCAGTTTCAAAGCCCTCGACGGCGTCGACCTCAAGGTCAATGACGGCGAGCTGCTCGCGCTGCTCGGGCCGTCCGGCTCGGGCAAAACAACGCTGCTGCGGATCATCGCCGGGCTCGACTGGCCCGATTCCGGCGAGGTGTCCTTCAACGGCGAGGATGCGTTGGCGCAGGGCGCGCGCGAGCGGCACGTCGGATTCGTATTTCAGCACTACGCGCTGTTCCGCCACATGACGGTGTTCGAGAACGTGGCCTTCGGGCTGCGCGTGCAGCCGCGCGCGATCCGCAAGGACGAAGCGACCATCCGCGCGCGCGTCAAGGAGCTGCTCGATCTCGTGCAGCTCGACTGGCTCGCCGACCGTTATCCGAGCCAGCTCTCCGGCGGCCAGCGCCAGCGCATCGCGCTGGCCCGCGCGCTCGCGATCGAGCCGCGCATCCTGCTGCTCGACGAACCCTTCGGCGCGCTTGATGCCAAGGTGCGCAAGGAGCTGCGCAAATGGTTGCGTTCGCTGCACCACGAGATCAACGTCACCTCGATCTTCGTCACCCATGATCAGGAGGAGGCGCTCGAAGTCGCCAACCGCGTGGTGGTGATGGACAAGGGCAAGATCGAGCAGATCGGCTCGCCCGATGACGTCTATGAGAGCCCGGCGACCGCCTTCGTCCACAGCTTCATCGGCGAATCCATCGAGCTTCCGGTCCTGATCGCGGACGGTCTCATCACGCTCGGCGACCGGCCGCTTCGGCTCGCGGCAGACGGGCATGCGCCTGGCGCGTCAAGACTGTTCGTGCGGCGACACGACATGTTGGTTGGCCCGCCCGGCAGCGGTGCCTTTGAGGGCGCCGTGCGGCATGTCCGGAATTTCGGTCCCGTGCAGCGGGCCGAGGTGGCACTATCAGGCGGAGAAACCATCGAGATTGACGCTCCCCGCGACAGGGAACTGCGCGCCGGCGACACGATCGGCCTGGAGCCCCGCCGCTACCGGATCTTTGCGGGCACCTGAGCGCACTCAACGGGTCAATTTTTCCTCAATATTCACCTTTCAGCCACGGTTGGTATGCAACAACGGCGCCTGATTTGGGGGCTCCTGTTCATGCGCGTCGCGGCCGCGATACTCATCCTTTTGCTGCTCGCCGGCTGTGCCGGCAACGAGGCACCGGTCCAGCAGCCCTCGATGTATGCCGATATGGCTGTCCCGGGCGCAAAGCTCGATGCGCAGGCGGCAGCGATCATGATCTCGCAATACCGCCAGAACAACGGGCTCGGCACCGTCGTGATCGATCCTGCCCTGATGAGTCTCGCCGAATCTCAGTCCCAGGCCATGGCTGCCGCCAACAAGATGGACCACGACGTCCGCGCGCCGCTGGCTAAGCGCCTCAGCGCCGGCGGCTATCCGGCGACCGTTGCGGTCGAGAACGTCTCGGCCGGCTATCATACGCTGGCGGAAGCGTTTTCCGGCTGGCGCGACTCGCCCCCGCACCGCGCCAACATGCTCAAGAGCGGTGTCACAAAATTGGGCATCGCGGCGGGCTATGCTCCCGGCACCAAATACAAGGTGTTCTGGACCATGATCCTGGCCTCGACGGACGCCCGATAAGCCAGACTTGATCCCGGGATGCATTGACGCCGCGGCAGACTGTCGCCACGGTCGCTCGCCATCTGCTACTGTTCCCGCATGATTGATCATAGTCCAGAAGTCGCAACAATCCCCGCGAACGCGCAACGTGTCCTGGTCCTCCAGGGCGGCGGCGCGCTCGGCTCCTATCAGGCCGGCGCCTTTCAGTCGCTCTGCCATGCCGGCTTCGAGCCGGACTGGGTCGCCGGCATCTCGATCGGCGCGGTCAATGCCGCGATCATCGCCGGCAACGAAGGGCAGACGCGCGTCAAGCGGCTCAAGGAATTCTGGGAGATGGTCTCCGCGCCGGTGCCGTGGAAGCCGATCGGCAAGAGCGACCACAGCCGCGAGCTGTTCAACTCGACCAGCGCCGCATTGATCGCGACCTTCGGCGTGCCCGGCTTCTTCACGCCGCGCATTCCGCCCGCGCCGCTCTGGCCGCCCGGCAGCCCGCAGGCCGAGAGCTATTACGACACCGCACCGCTGAAGAAGACGCTGGAGCGTCTGGTCGATTTCGACCGCATCAATGATCTGAAGACGCGGCTGTCGGTCGGTGCCGTCGGCGTCACTTCCGGCAACTTCAAATATTTCGACAATTTCGAGTTCAGGAAGCTCGGCAAGAAAATCGGCCCCGAGCACATCATGGCCTCCGGCGCGCTGCCGCCCGGCTTTCCGTCCGTTGTGATCGAGGGCGAGCATTATTGGGATGGCGGCATCGCCTCCAACACGCCGCTCGACTACGTGCTGGACGCCGAGACCGACCGCGATCTTCTCATCTTCCAGATCGACCTTTTCAGCGCTCGCGGCGATCTGCCGACCTCGCTGCTCGAGGCGACCGAGCGCGAGAAGGACATCCGCTTCTCGAGCCGCACGCGGATGAACACCGACAAGAACAAGCAGGTGCACAACGCCCGCAGGGCCGTGCGCGACCTGATTTCCAAATTGCCCGATTATCTCAAGAACGACCCTTCCGTGGAATTCCTTGCCAAGGTATCGCGCGAAAGTACCGTTACTGTGGTGCACCTGATCTACCGCAGCAAGAATTACGAATCCTCGTCCAAGGATTACGATTTCTCGCATGTCGCCATGGTCGAGCATTGGGAAGCCGGCGTGCGTGACGTGCATCTGTCGATGCGCCACAAGGATTGGCTCGAGCGGCCGCAATCCGGCGAGACCATGGTGACCTACGATCTCACGGGGGACGTCACTGTGCCCCCGCCAAAAAGGAGCGAGTAATATGGGTAGTCTGTCAGGCAAGAACGCCGTCGTGACCGGGTCGACCAGCGGCATCGGGCTCGCCTATGCGCGCGCCTTCGCCGCCGCCGGCGCCAACGTCGTCATCAACGGCTTCGGCTCGCCGGAGGACATCGAGAAGGAGCGCACCAAGATCGAGTCCGATTTCGGCGTGAAGGCGGTCTATTCGCCCGCCGACATGACCAAGCCCGCCGAAATCGCCGGGATGATCGCGCTCGGCGAGAAGAGTTTTGGTTCGGTCGACATCCTCGTCAACAATGCGGGCATCCAGTTCGTCTCGCCGATCGAGGAATTCCCGCCGGAGAAATGGGACCAGATCATCGCGATCAACCTGTCCTCGGCCTTCCATGCCATTCGCGCCGCCGTCCCGGGCATGAAGAAGAAGGGTTGGGGCCGCATCATCAATACTGCTTCCGCGCACTCGCTGGTCGCCTCGCCCTTCAAGTCGGCCTATGTGTCGGCCAAGCACGGCATCGCCGGCCTGACCAAGACCGTGGCGCTGGAGGTCGCGACCAGCAAGATCACCTGCAACTGCATCAGCCCGGGCTATGTCTGGACGCCGCTGGTGGAGAAGCAGATCCCCGACACCATGAAGGCCCGCAATCTCACGCGCGAGCAGGTCATCAACGACGTGCTGCTCGACGCGCAGCCGACCAAGGAGTTCGTCACCTCCGAGCAGGTCGCGGCCCTCGCGCTGTTCCTGTGCGGCGACGATGCCGCGCAGATCACCGGCACGAATTTGTCGATCGACGGCGGTTGGACCGCGGAGTAGTTCGGCGGTGCCGTAGGGTGGGCAAAGGCGCGTCAGCGCCGTGCCCACCATCGTTTGTTCGAATGAGGAAAAAAGTGGTGGGCACGCTTCGCTTTGCCCACCCTACAAGATGATATCGGACGACGCCGTTCTCCGTTCAGTGTGTCCAGGCCAGCGCCGTCTCGAATGCCGAGGACAGGTGCAGCTCCGCGAACATGATCTTGCCGGCGACCACGAACAGCACGCAGGCAAGTGTCAGGCGCAGCACCGTCTCGGGCACGCGTGTCGCGCTAAAGCTGCCGACGACGATGCCGGGCAGCGAGCCCAACAGCAGCACGCCCATCAGCGCCCAATCCACGTCGCCAAGCGCCCAATGCCCCATTCCAGCGATCAGCGTCAGCGGGACCGCATGGGCGATGTCGGAGCCGACGATGGTCGCCACCGGCAGTCGCGGATAGAGCAGCAGCAGAACGGTGACGCCGACCGCGCCGGCGCCGACCGATGAAATCGAAACCAGCACGCCGAGCACGATTCCGGTGACGACGGTCGCGATCGCCGTGGTGCGGTCATCGACCTGCTCCAGGCGCCGGCGATAGCGCTCCATGATCGATCTGCGGAAGATCAGCGAGGTCGCAGTCAGCAGCAGTGCGAAGCAGAGCACGAGGTTGACGAGATTGCGCTCGGAATCGCTCTTGAGGTCGAGCTTCCATAGCACCAGCAGCGTCAGCGCGCTCGCCGGAAGGCTGCCGCAGGCGAGCCGCAGCACCGCCGGCCAGTGCACGCTGCGCGACCAGCCATGCACCACGCTGCCGCCGGTCTTGGTGGCGGCGGCATAGAGCAGGTCGGTGCCGACTGCGGTCGATGGGTGAATCCCGAACAGCAGGATCAGCAGCGGCGTCATCAGCGAACCGCCGCCGACGCCGGTCATCCCGACCAGCAGGCCGACGCCGAAACCCGAGGCGACGTAGAGTGGATCGATCATGTCCAGGGAATCTTAGGTTCATCTCGTCAGTTGGGCAATATGACGTAGAATAAACTTTCCCTGCGGTGCAACTGCTTGCACCGAATAAGAAAAATCCTCCTGCAGGGGGGCGGAGCGGAGGCGTTTTCTCCAATTCGTCGCCCTCTCGCGAAACGGACATTTCGGTTAGACGTCAAAACCGGAATCCAGAGCTTCGGTTCTCATTCAATCAGAACCGATAACGCTCTAGATTAGGCATATTGCCTTCCGGGCTCATTCAGCCCCGCGACCGGTCGCCGTGACGTGTGGCGGATGTGGACGATATGGATGACGTCGCCACGGACACGGTAAAATATCCGGAATGGGTAGCGGACGACCGCTGCGACACGAACCTCGGAACGGTGCGCAACGCGTAGCGCCGAGAAAGGCGCGACACGGACACGTTCCACGACGTCAACGAATCTCTGGCCGACAGCTTCCGCGATCACAGGGCTGGCGTTGCTGGCATAATAGGTCGCGATGTCCGCGAGATCAGCAAGCGCCCCTCGCGTCCAGACGATCTTCATCCCCGCGCAAATTTCGCGAAGGCCTCCGCAACCTCGGCATCCGTAGCGACCTCGCCGCGATCTATCGACGCCAAGGCCGCGTCAATGCTTCGCAATTCCTCTTGCGTTGCAAGATACTCGCCGCCGAGCAGCTCACTCTCGATTTCGCTGGCAATGGCAACCAACTCCTTCTGGGCCTCTTCAGGCCAAGTCTGGGCACGTTCCAGAAGGTTTCGCAGATCGCTTGCAGCCATGGATCCGACCATATCAGGCGGCGGATGGCTTTCCAATCGCCTTGAGCCGATGGCTAGCGTCCGAACGCCAGCACGTGCAGGCCGAGCCGTTGTCGCACGATCCAGAACAGCAGCACCGTCTCGAAACTGAGCGAGATCGAGGTCGCGGCCGCAGCACCGTGGCCGCCGAAGCGCGGCACCAGCGCGATGCAGAGCACCAGGTTCATCGCAAACGCCAGCGCATAGGCCAGCGCGCAGATCTTCTGCTGGCCGAGCATGTTGAGCAGCCGTTCGACCGGGCCGATCGCGGCGCGGACCACGAGACCGATCGCGGCGACGAACATGATGTCGTAGCCGACCACGAATTGCGGCCCGAACAGCCAGAGCAGCGGCTTGCCGAGCGCGAGCAGCACGATGGTCGCCGCCAGCGACGGCCAGAACGTCCAGTTGATGGCATGCGCCACGTAGGCCGACAGCCGCGCCTTGTCGCCCGCAGCGTTGTATTCGGCGAAGCGATGCGCTGTTGTCGCCGACATCGCGTAGTGGATGAAGGAGACCAGCGCCAGCGTCTTCACCACGGCGAAATAGACGCCGACCTCCTCGGAGGGGCGGAACTGCTGCAGCACCAGCACGTCGGTGTAGGACAGCAGCAGGTAGAAGCTTTCGACCAGCAGGATCGGCAGCGACACGGCGAGCCAGCCGCCGATGTCGTAGGCCTTGGGGCCCGGCTCGATATGACCGCCGAGCTTGCGGTTCAGCACCACCATCTGCCCGGTCATCGCGATCCACACCGCGCCGGCGCTCGCGACCATCGCGGCGACCGCGCCGAGATGATAGCCGAGCAGGAAGGCGCAGGCCGTGATGACGATGATCAGCGCCTGGCGAATGATGAATTGCGGCATCAGGCCGAGCTGCATCCAGTCATGCGAACGCGCGATGCCGTCCTGGGTGTTGGCGACGACGAAAGCGGGCAGCGTCATGCAGCCGATATAGAGCGGCAGCTCTTCGGCCGGATCGATCCAGGGCGACAGCAATTTGACGATACCGGCAAGGCCGAGCGACACCAGTGCGGAAACGGCAAAGGTCAGCCAGCGGCTGCCCGAGAGAAAGCCGCGGAGCAGCGCATGCTCGCCACGGCCGCGGTATTCCGGAATGATTTTTTGCGCGGAGGCCGAGATGCCAAAGTCCATCATGCTGCCGAGCAGCAGCACCCAGGTCCAGACATAGACATAGACGCCGTAGTCCGACGTTCCCATCCAGCGCGCGAGCAGGACCTGCGAGAAATAGGCAAGACCGGCGCTGATCACGCGGATGACGAAGATGGTGCCGGCCAGCCGCCGCGTCAGCGACGCCTCGCTCGACCCGCCCGTCAATTTTTGGCGCAGCCGCGCGATAAGGCCGGCAGGTCCGGTCGTTGCGGGTTCTGCATCCATCACGGCCAATTCGAAGGATCCCCGAGGCGCACAGGAATGCTGCGGCAGACTTGCCGCGCTAGCCTAGGGGATTAGCAACCATTCGTTAAGATTCGGTTGGGTGGAGTGTGTTGCAACTCCAACGTCGTCCTGGCGAAAGCCAGGACCCATTACCCCAGGGAGAGGTTTGGCGAAGATTCGAGGTTAGCAGTTTCGCGCCACCACTACGCCTTGGGGGAATGGGTCCTGGATCTACGCTCCGCTTGTCCAGGACGACAATCACTCCAAATTGGTATTGAACTCGTACGACTTCTCCGGTCCGACCAGCGTGAACTTCAGCGCTGCGCCGTCGGGCTTGGCGCCCGGCGGCAGTCCGTCGAGCTCGAAAGAAAATCGCTTCACGCCCGGTGGGCTGGGCTCGACCGGTGCCGGGATGGGCAACGCCCAATCAGGCGTCGGGCCTTCCACGTAGAGATTGACGGTGCGCGCATCGGGCGCGACCACGTCGACTACGACATTCTTGGGCCCGTCACGCTTGACGTCGCGGATGGTGAGCGGGTTGGGATCGCCGATGGTGGCAGGCTTGGGCACGGTGTCGAGCGCTGCACGCAGATTGGCATCCTCGGTCGAGGCGACGCTGTTGAAGCCGAGCTCGGCGCGGGCCTCGACGGGAATGCAAAGCTTTTCGCACACCGCATAATTGATTTCGGCGCGCAGCGTCACCGGCTTGTCGGCCGCCTTGGCGATGATGCGCAGGGGCAGCACGATCTGGTCGTGATAGCCGATCGAATGGCCGCCCGCGCCGTCGTCGAATTTCTGCGGGGCCGGCCACATCACCGTCACCGCTTCGACATTGTCGGATTTCGAGAAATCGAAGCGCGGCGGAACGCCGGAATCGCCCGGCATTCGCCAATAGGTCTTCCAGCCGGGCTGGATCTGGAAGGCGATACCGCCGAGCAGGACGGCGCCGCTGCGCGATCCCGCCAGCAACCGCACCGCGGAATGTCCGTCGCGTTGCCATGGCGATGAATCGTCGGCATGGGCATCAAGCGCCAGCGACGACGCGAGCAGGGCTGTCGCGACGCCAACCGCCGCACGCAGGGGAACTCTTGTCAGCATGGTACGTCTTTACAGGGTGACCCCGCGGCAAACCATTGAATTGCTTGTGATGGATGCACTTGAATCGAGTCCCTGCAAGCCTTGATTTGACAGCCGGTCGGCCCGACATCAGGATAGGAACTGAAACCGGAGTGCTTCACCGATGGCTCCCACAGGCAAGAGGACGGGCGAAAGCACCCGCAAGTCAGCCCCCGCGCTCCCGAGTTCGGCGGGCTACCTCGACGGCCAGCTGTTGATCGCCATGCCCGTGATGGGCGACGAGCGCTTCGAGCGCTCGGTGATCTATCTCTGCGCCCACTCCGCCGAAGGCGCGATGGGCATCATCGTCAACCACCCGGCCGGCAGCATCGACTTCCCCGAGTTGTTGGAGCAACTCGGCATCATCAAGAAGGGCGAGCACATCAAGCTGCCGGAGAATGCCGAAAGCATGAAGGTGCTACGCGGCGGTCCGGTCGATACCGGCCGCGGCTTCGTGCTGCACTCCAGCGATTTCTACATCGAGAACGCGACGCTCCGGATCGACGACGGCGTCTGCCTCACCGCGACCGTCGACATCCTGCGTGCGATCGCCAACGGCTCCGGTCCCAAGCACGCCATCCTCGCGCTCGGCTATGCCGGCTGGGCGCCGGGCCAGCTCGAGACCGAAATCCAGAGCAATGGCTGGCTGCATTGCGACGCGGATTCGGATTTGATCTTTGGCGACGACGTCGACGAAAAATACGGACGCGCGCTGCGCAAGATCGGCATCGATCCCGGCATGCTCTCGAACGAGGCGGGCCACGCGTAGCGCCATTCTCGCTGCCGTGTATCGCCCTCCGCTGTCATGCCCCGGCTTGACCGGGGCATCCAGTACGCCGGGGCGTATCGGCTCTATCGCAGCTGTCTCGGAGTACTGGATCGCCCGGTCAAGCCGGGCGATGACACCGATTGCTGAGTAGCGCCTACTCCGCCGCCTGCTGCTGCACCGTCGGCTCCGTGCCCGCGACCGTCGCGCGGCGCATGTCGCGGGGCTGCGACTGGTCGTAGCGGCGGACGCGGTGCATGGTCTGGCGGTTGTCCCACATCACGAGATCATGCAGCTTCCATTTGTGGACGTAGACGAACTCGCTTTGCGTCGCGTGCTCGTTGAGATCGCGCAGCAGCAGCCTGCCCTCGGGGACGCTCATGCCGACGATCTTGCCCGCATGCGATGAGAGATAGAGCGACTTGCGGCGATGCACGGGATGGGTGCGCACGAGACGTTGCAGCACCGGCTTGAACATCTGCTTCTCGTCATCGGTGTATTCGGTGAAGCCGAGCGATCCCCGCGAATACATCAGCGAGTGCTCGCAGACGAGGTCCTCGATTTCGGCCTTGGTCTCGTCGTCGAGCGCATCATAGGCCGCGCGCATGTCGGCGAATTCGGTGTTGCCGCCCTTCGGGTTCACCACGCGCGCCGACAGCAGCGAGAATTTTGCCGGGATGGGGCGGAACGAGCTGTCGGAATGCCACAGGCAGTTGCCGAGATTGAACAGATGCGCGCGGCTGTCCTTCGCCAGCGGCTTGCCGTCCTTGCCGAGATTGGAGACGTCGTTTAGGCCCGTCTGGAGCCGGTAGTCCTTTTCCTTCGTCACGGTGCCGCCGCGCGCGTCCTCGCGCTGGCCGAAATTCAGCGCAAAGGCCATCTGCTGTTCGTCGGTGATGTCCTGATCGTGGAACACCAGCACCGCATATTTGTCCATGGCGGCTTCGACCTCGCGCGCCTCATCTGGTGTGAGAGGCTGTCGCAGATCGAGGCCGGAAACCTCGCCGACAAAATGTGTCTGAAGTTGCCGGATGGCGATCGTCATGGCGTTTTCTCCCGGGCGTGCAAGCGGTTGGTCCCGCTCTGTCGAGGAAAAAGTTACTCCCGTAACGGGCGATGTCAACGCTCGGTGCGCATAGCTGCCTATAGCCCGGATGGTGCGAAGCGCAATCCGGGGCATCGTGCCGCGGAAAGACCTTCCCGGATTGCGCTGCGCTCCATCCGGGCTACAGCTCTCACGCGTTGCGCGCCATCAGGCCGCCGTCGACGGGGATGACCGCGCCGGTGAGGAAGGACGCCGCCGGCAGGCACAGGCTCAGCGTCATGTGCGCGACCTCTTCGGGATCGCCGTAGCGGCCCAGTGCGGTGCGGCGCTTGGCGTAGATGGTCTTGTGCTCCTCCGAGATGCGGTCGGTGATGGCGGTGCGGATCGGCCCGGGGCAGATGCAGTTGACGGTGATGCCTTCGCGGCCGAGCTCCACCGCGAGCGAGCGGGTAAGGCTGGCGACGCCGCCCTTCGCCGCCGAATAGGGGCTGTGCAATGCGGTGGCGCCGAGCGCCTCGGTCGAGGCGATGTTGACGATGCGCGGGCTGTTCGACTTGCGCAAATGAGGCAGCGCGGCGCGGATGATGCGCGGATGCGCCGTTAGCATCACCGCGAGGCCCTTGGCCCAGGCGTCCTCATAGGCCTCGTCGTCGATCGCAACGCGCACGGAGATGCCGGCATTGTTGACGATGACGTCGAGACCGCCGAAATGCGCGGCGACGTCGCCGACCACGCGCTTGATCTTATCGCCGTCGGCAACATCGAGCTTCCAGGCTTGCGCGGCTCCGCCGCCTGCCGCGATCTCCTTCGCGACGGCCAGCGCGCCCTGCTCGTCATAATCCGTGACGGCAACGTTTGCGCCGTCAGCGGCGAACACGCGTGCCGTTGCACGCCCCATGCCGCTGGCCGCGCCGGTGACGAGAACGGTCAGGCCCTTCACGGACCGGCTGAGTTGTTTGAAATCGGCCATGCTGTTTCCTCGCGGCGTCTTGTTTCTTGTTATGAGATGGACAAGGCTGGCATCGATCCGCAGACAGGTCAAACAAGCAGAACAAAAGGGAGGCCCCGATGACGAACGAACTCGATTTCCCAGGCAAGCAGGTGCTGGTCGTCGGCGGATCCAGCGGCATCGGCAACGGCATCGCGCAAGCCTTTCGCGTCAGGGGCGCGCAAGTAGCGGTCTGCGGCACGCGGGCTCACGCGAAGGAATATTCGCAAGCGGAGGGCTCGGATCTCACCGGTCTTTCCTACGCGCAGCTCGACGTCGGCAATGCCGGAGCGGTCGAAGCGTTCAAGCCGTCGTTCGAACGGCTCGATATCCTGGTGCTCGCGCAGGGCGCGGTGCTCTATCGCCGTGGCGAGTTCGAGATGGCGGGCTTCCGCAACGTCGTCGAGGTCAATCTGATGAGCCTGATGGCCTGCGCCACGCGCTTTCATTCCATGCTGCGGGACTCGCGGGGATCGCTGATCATGGTGTCCTCGACCGCGGCCTATCATTCCACCATGGGCAATCCTGCTTACAACGCGTCGAAGACGGGCGCGGTCGGATTGACGCGGACGCTGGGCGAGGCCTGGGCCGAAGACGGCATCCGCGTCAACGGCATCGCGCCCGGTCTGGTCGACACCAAGATGACGAAGGTGACGACCGACAATCCCAAGCGGCTCGAAGGTGCACTTTCGCGCATTCCGCTGCGGCGATTGGGCACGCCGGCTGACATGGCGGGCGCGGCGCTGTTCCTGGCATCGCCGCTGTCGTCCTACATCATCGGCCAGACATTGGTCGTCGACGGCGGGCTCGTTCTTTGAGTCCAATTTCAAGTCACATGGAACTGCGCCGCTCCTGATCGGTTACTTGGGCTGACCCCCGAGGAGGAGCATCATGGATAAAGATCGGATTGTCGGATCGGCCAAGGAATTCGCCGGACGCGCGGAAGGCGCTGTCGGTGATCTCGCAGGCGATGCGCAGACACAGGCGTCGGGCAAGGCGCGGGAAGCCGCAGGCTCCGTGCAGAATCTCTACGGCCAAGCCAAGGATGCCGTCCGTGACGCGACGGACACCGCGGCCAGCTATGCCAAGGACGCCTATGACAAGCCGGCCGAAACCTTGCGCGACGGTTCGCAGGCGATTGCCCAGAAGGTGCAGGACAACCCGCTCGGCGCGCTGCTGGTCGCCGGCGGTATCGGCTTCGCCCTCGCGTTGCTGATGGCACGGCCTTCGCGCCGCCCGCCGCCGCGCTGGCGCTATTACGGCTAAAGCCAACGCACGATAAGCATCAGGCCCCGGACGCAACACGGCGTGTAACGCCGCGTTGCTGAGCCGGGGCCCATTCTTGTTGGACGTGCTGGTCCCGGCTCTGCGCAGCAGCGTTTCACGCTGCAGAGCGTCCGGGACACGAAGACCTCAGCTTACAAAAATTATCGGAACACTTCCGCCGATCGCCCGACATTGCCAGGCGGCCGCGGGATCGCGGGGTTGGGAGTCGGATTGCGCGGCGCTGGCGCCAATTGACGCGGCGGGGGCG
Organism: Bradyrhizobium sp. JR4.1; assembly: GCF_040548605.1. NCBI lineage: Bacteria > Pseudomonadati > Pseudomonadota > Alphaproteobacteria > Hyphomicrobiales > Nitrobacteraceae > Bradyrhizobium > Bradyrhizobium sp. JR4.1. Next base: position 111,215 of record NZ_JBEPRY010000002.1, on the reverse strand, counting down.
GCGGCGAGCCAAAGCCGAAGAAATCGCGCATCGATGGCGCTGCCTGTGCCGGTTGCTGCGGCGCCGGTGGCTTCTTCGGCGCAAGCTTTGGCGGGGCGATCGCTGCGGCCGCACCCGGCGTACCGCCATCGGGTGTCGTCGTGGCGACCGGCGTATCGCCCTTGGCCTGCTCGCGGCCGACTTCGCGGCGCGGCCAGGCATAATCGTCGGCGCGGCCGGCAGGCGCAGCCAGTGGCTCGCCCTTCACCATCGTCTTCGCAGCGAGCGCATCGACGGCGGCAGGACGCGAGCCCGGCCCACCCAGCAATTGATCGGTCGAGATCGAGGCCGCAACCAGCGGCACGATCGGGCCGGCCAGCGGCCGCGGTGCGGGCTTGCCGGGCTCGGCGCTGGTATCGGGTGTCGCCGGCTCGCTCGGCAGCGCGATCGGGCCGGAGCGGCCTGCGAGCAGGCGCGTGATCTCGCGCTCGACATAATGCGCGAGCTTGCGCGCGCCGGGTTTTGTGAAATAGACGCCGTCGCCGCTGCGGAGCTGACGGATCTGGCCTTCGAAGTCCGGGCCCTTCTGAAGGAAGCGGCCGGCTTCGTCTACAAAGCCGTCCCAGACGTCGACATAGGTGATGCCGGCCTTGGCCGCGCCTTCGCGATAGAGCGAATCCAGGAACAGCATGTCCGCGGTGCCCTTGGGACCGCGGATGGCGGGCAGGCCGACCCAGAGCACCGGCACGCCTTTGGCCTTGAGGGCGTTGGCGAGCTCCTCGATCTTCTTGCCGTAGAGCTCGACCCAGCGCTCGTCGCGGAATTCGTAGACACCGTTCGGATTGCGCGCCGTCTTTTCGGGCGCGGCCGCAGGCGTGTCGGCGTTATCGGCATCATCCTGCGGCAGGTCGGTGTCGGCGGGCTTGTCGTCCGGCTTGGCGGCCGTGTCGGGTTTGGCATCGCCCGGCTTGTCACCCGGCTTTCCTTGCGGCTTGGCGCGGGCGCCCTTGTCGTTCTTCTTGTCCTTGTCCGAGGCCTTGTCGGATTTCTCGGCCACCGGCTCGCGGATCGAGATGCGGTCGTTGAGGCCGAGCATGACGACGATGATTTCAGGCTTCTCGGTCTCGAGAATGCCCTTGGCCGCAGCCACCCAATCAGAGGGCTCGCCCTTCGGCTGGTACTTGATCAGACCGGATGTGGTCTTGTGCTTGCGGATCACGCCCATGTCGGGCTGCTCGGTGTAGGCGTCTTCCAGGCCGTAGGCGAGCCAGTCGGCCATGGCGTCACCGATCACCAGCACGTTCTTGTCGGGCGTGGTGTCACGCTTGGCTGGCGCCGGCGCGCGCGAAAAATCCTGGCGCGGCGCCTGCTGCTGTTGCTGCTGGAACGGCGCGAAGAAATCTCCGCCGAACCAGCCGCCGCCTCCGCCATTGCGCGGCGGCGGGGCCGCGCGCTGCGGTGGACCGCCGAAGCCGGGGAAGTTGAAGAACTGCGCCGAGGCCGGGCCGGCAACCGATACCAGAATCGCAAGCGCCGTCCCCAGCGCGATCAACGGGCCGGTCTCGGTCAGCGCCTTGAGCAGGGACTTCTTCGACATGCGATCTCGGGCACGCGCAATGGGGGATCGGGACACGCTCGATATAATAACGGAATCGGGCGCCAAACGGGCAGATTCTGTTGCAGATTTTTGACCCATACGCCGAGGAACAGGCGCCGCCGTCAAGGCTGCATGCCAAAATCCCCGTTCAGGGTTACTTTCGACGCGATTTTACCGCCCGCGCAGCCGGTCCAGCACGTCGGAGGAGGCAAAACCGTCGGCGGGGACCCCGATCGAGGCCTGGAAGTTGCGCAGGGCCTCCCGGGTCTGGCCGCCGAACTGGCCGTCCGGGGTGCCTTTGTAGAAGCCGCGCTGGGCCAGCAGCTGCTGGAGTTCCAGCCGCTCGGTGCGGGACAGCTCCCGTTCCTGCCGCGGCCAAGGCTGCACGAAGGGCTGGCCGCCGCGGAGGCGATCGGCGAAATGGCCGATCGCCAGCGCATAGGCCTCGGCCGGATTGTACTTCATGATGACCCGGAAGTTCTGCAGCATCAGGAAGCCCGGCCCTTGGGCACCGGCCGGCGCAAGCAGATAGGCCTTCTCGGCTGGATGCGGGAAGGGCTGGTTGGCCGGGCGCTTGAGGCCGAGCTTCTCCCACTGCGCCATCGTCATCGCCTTGGCGCGATCGGCCAGCATGTAGTTGAAGCCCTGGGGCACCACGACCTCGTAGCCCCAGGTCTGGCCGGCCTGCCAGCCGTCCTTCTTCAGATTGTTGGCGGTCGACGCGATCAGGTCGGAGGGATTGTCGACGACGTCACGCCGGCCGTCGCCGTCGCCGTCCACGGCAAAGCGCTTGAACGCGGTCGGCATGAACTGCGTCGGGCCGAAGGCGCCGGCCCAGGAGCCGCGCAACTGTTCGGGCCTGAGATCGCCGCGGTTGAGGATCTCCAGCGCCGAGAGGAATTCGTCCTTGAAGTAAGCTTGGCGGCGCCCGATGCAGGCGAGCGTCGCGGTCGATTGCAGCACGCTGCGATCGCCCATCTGCGTCGAGTAGTTGGACTCGATGCCCCAGATCGAGGCGATGATATAGCGGTCGACGCCGGTGGCTTTTTCAGTGGCGTCGAACTGCGCTTTGTACTTGGCGAGAACCTCGCGGCCCTTGGCGAGGCGGTTGTCGTTCACGAGGATGTCGAGATAATCCCAGATCGACTTAGTGAACTCGGGCTGCGAGTCCATCAGGTCCATGATGCGCAGATCGGGCGCGAGGCCTGCCGTGAAGCGCTGGAAATTTTCCTGCGTGATGTTGCGCCGTGCGGCATCGGGCCACATCCCTGCGACGCAATTGTTGAAGCTACCCGCGGCCTCGCGGATCGCGGCGGCTGTCATCAGCGGATGGCCGGAGGCGCCGTCCTCGCCGGTCCAGGGTTGAACTCCCGTTTGAGCGCCGCTGGATCCGGGCGCTGCTTGCGAAGTCGCCGGGTTCGGGCCTGAGAAAATACCGCCGAACAGATTGGACAGACCGTTCTGAGCCTGCGCGCCGGCGGGAAGCGGGAACAGCAGGGCGGCCGCAATCATCGTCGCACCGGTCACGGACCCGCCCCGTTTCGCCAGCCCTGCCATTGATTGCATCATGTCCACACCTGTCCGGCCAAAATCTGCCCTCAGGAGGCCTGGTTACGGTTGCCAACAGCTTAACAAAGGTGAAATTTTGATGGTGGCCTTTTTCTTAACTCTGTGAGGATGAGGCCCCACATCCGCCTTTGTTGGCGGCTGCAAACAAGCTAGCAAGATGCCATTGCTCCCTTCACGTGTTCCTCAGGTATTCGATCAATCCCATGAAAATCCGCAAAGCCGTATTTCCCGTTGCCGGCCTCGGCACCCGCGTCCTGCCCGCCACCAAGGCGATGCCGAAGGAAATGCTGACGATCGTCGACAAGCCGCTGATCCAGTACGTCTATGACGAGGCAAGGGAAGCCGGCATCGAGCACTTCATCTTCGTCACCGGCCGCAACAAAAGTGTCATCGAAGATCATTTCGATCGGATGTTCGAGCTCGATGCGACGCTGGCCGCGCGCGGCAAGAAGACCGAGCAGGACGTTCTGGCGCAGAACCAGCCCGAAGCCGGCGCCGTCAGCTTCACCCGCCAGCAGGCGCCGCTCGGCCTCGGTCACGCGGTCTGGTGCGCGCGCGACATCGTCGGCAACGAACCGTTCGCGGTCGTACTGCCGGACGAACTCGTGCTCAATTCGCCCGGCTGCCTGAAGCAGATGATCGACACCGCCAGTAAGCTCGGCGAAAAATCCAACGTCATCGCGGTCGAGCCGGTGCCCGATCATCTGACCCATCAATACGGCATCTGCGGCGTCGGCAAACGCACCGGCAAGATGTTCGAGGTCGATGGCATGGTCGAGAAGCCGGCCAAGGGCACCGCGCCCTCCAACCTTTCGATCACCGGCCGCTACATCCTGCAGCCGGAGATCTTCAAGATCCTGGAGACCCAGGAGCGCGGCGCCGGCGGCGAGATCCAGCTCACCGACGCCATGATCGGCCTTGCCAGATCGCAAAAATTCTACGGCGTCGAGTTCGAGGGCGAGCGCCACGATTGCGGCTCCAAGCCCGGCTTCCTCCGCGCCAACATTGCCTACGGCCTGAAGCGGCCGGAGCTGCGTGACGGGCTCATTGCGGAAATGAAGAAGTATTTGGGGCAGTAGTCTCTGTCGTCCCGGCCTAGTGCGCAATTGCGCACGGGGGGCCGGGACCCATACCCCCAGGGAGCAGTTTGGCGAAGACTCGTCGTTCGGTACTTCTATCGGTTTGCGATCGATAGACCTCGCGGTATGGGTCCCGGCCTTCGCCGGGACGACACGCTCCAACGCCGAGACTCACGCCACCAGCGACAGCTTCGGCAGGCTCGCGACCACCGACTGGTTGCGGCCGCCGGCTTTTGCGGCGTAGAGGGCCTTGTCGGCGGCGGCGACCAGCAGCGGCCAGTCCATGCCGGTGGTGGGAACGAGGCTCGCGATGCCGCAGGACACCGTCGAACTCGTGTGGTCGTCGGACCAGCCCTGCACCTTCGCGCGGATCTTCTCGGCGACATGGAGGGCGTCCGTGACCGAGGTGCCCGGCAGCAGCACGGCGAATTCCTCGCCGCCATAGCGTGCGGCGCAGTCGCTGGCGCGGCTCACCGAATCGGAAATGCAGATGGCGATGCCGACCAGCACCTGGTCGCCGGCCTGATGGCCGAAGGTGTCGTTGTAAGCCTTGAAATGATCGGCATCGATCATCAAGAGCGCGATCGGCGTCTGCTGCCGCATCGCGCGGCGCCATTCGACGTCGATCACCTGGTCGAACTTGCGGCGGTTCTTCAGGCCGGTGAGCGCGTCGGTCGTCGCCATCTCCTCGAGCTTGCGCTCGGCCTCGGCGCGCCGGCCGATCTCGCGCGCGAGCACCAGCGTCGATGCCAGCATGAACACGCTGAGCGCCAGCACCACGGCGCCGATGCGGTAGGCTTCCTTCTGCCAGAGCTCGAACACGGCGTTCAGTGGCTTGCCTGCCACCACGAATAGCGGGCTGCTCCCACTACTACGGACATAGAGCCGCGGCGTGCCGTCGATCGGCCCCTGTCCGGCGAATGCGCCGCCGACCTTCAGATTTTCGGCCTTCCAGACCGGCCGGTTGGCCAGATTCGTGCCGATCACGTCGAGATCAAACGGCCGCCGCATCATGACGGTACGGTCGCGCCTGAGCACGGTGATGGTGTCGTCGGCATCGAGGCTCAGCCGCTCGAACAATTCGTGGAAATAGCTGAAGCGGATCGATCCGGCGACGACGCCGAGGAAGCCCCCGTCGGTGTCGCTGATACGCCGGCTCAGCACGATCGAATAGGCGCCGCGGAACAGCATCGGACGGCTGATGAAGAGGCCTGCGTCCGGATTGTCGCGATGAGCCTTGAAGTAATCCTCGTCGCTGCGGTTCTCGGCAACGGGATCGAGCGTGGAGGCGTCGATGGTTAGCCGGCCGTCGGCGTCGAACACCTGGATCGCGCCGAAATGCCTCGCCGTGGTCGCATGGTCGAACAGGATGAGGTGACGGATCGGCTTCGAGACCGTGCCGATTTCCGGCAGCAGCATGTTGCTGGCGACCGCCTTGAGGGCCAGGTCGTAGATCTCGATGTTGCGGCTGACGTCGGACTCGATGGTCGTCGCCAGGTTTTCCAACGTCTGGCGGGCGAGCGCCTCCTCGCCGCGGCGCATGTCCAGCATGACGTTGACGCAAATGGCGGAAAAGCCGATCACCGTCACCACGGACGAGATGATCAGCAGTTTCGCCGAAAGCCGCCATGGCCGCCGGGCCGTGACGTCGCGCCATCGAGACAACATCATTTGCTCCCGACATTAGTGAATGCGCCCGAAAGCTTGAGCAGTGTTTAAGCCGGGACGGCGCTGCCGGAATGAGTTAAAAATTGGTTTCCGCGGCTGACGTTTTTGGGCAAAGCGGGGCTTCGACCAGCGAAGAGGACAGCGGTGAACGACTACGACGCGTTGCGCGATTATCTGATGCGGCAGAAGCAGGCGGAATTCGTGCTGACCTATGAACAGATCGAAGAGATCATCGGCGCGGCCCTGCCGCGCGCGGCGAATCGTGCCTCATGGTGGGACAGCCTGCGCAGCCCGGACATCCAGATGCCCCAGCGCGAAGCCTGCCTCGCCGCGGGTTTCAAGGCGATGCGAATGCCGGACGGTGCGAGCGTGCGGTTCACGAAGCTGAAGAGCGACCGGCGGCGGCCAGTATCGTAGGGTGGGCAAAGCGAAGCGTGCCCACCACCTCTGTTGCAATGTTGGATTGATGGTGGGCACGGCGCAAGTTCGCCTTTGCCCACCCTACGGGACCGGACTCGCGTTGAGATCAGCTCGCCGCTTCCAGGCGCACTTCCGTGAGCAGGCGCATCGCGGCGTCGGCGTCCATGGGTTCGCCGAAGGCAAACCCCTGCGCGTATTCGCAGCCCATCTGGTAGAGCTCGACCGCGTCGGAATCGGTCTCGGCACCTTCGGCGACCACGTCCATGCCGAGGTCGTGCGCGAGCGCGATGATGGACTTCAGGATCACCGGGCGGGTGCCGCGGTTGGTGGTGCGCACGAAGGACTGGTCGATCTTGATGGTGTCGAACGGGAAGCGCTGCAGATAGGCCAGCGACGAATGGCCGGTGCCGAAATCGTCGAGCGACAGCCCGGTGCCGAGCTCGCGGATCCGCGTCAGCATCTGCGCCGCGTGCTCCGGATTCTCCATCACCAGCGATTCCGTCAATTCCAGCTTCAGCGTGCCGCGCGCGACCGAGGAGCGCGACAGCACGGTGCGGATGTCGTGGATCAGATCGTGGCGCAGCAATTGCCGCGAGGAGACGTTGACGGATGCGAAGATCGGCTCGCGCGAGCGCATCGCACGCTGCCAGATCGAGAGCTGCTTGGCGGTCTGGTCGAGCACGAACATGCCGAGGTCGATGATCAGGCCGGTCTCTTCCGCGATGGTGATGAATTCCGACGGTGCCATGCGTCCGAGCTTGGGATGATCCCAGCGCACCAGCGCCTCGAAGCCGGCGACGGAACGGTCTTCGAGCCGTACGATCGGCTGATATAGAATCGTGAGCTCCTGCCGCTCGATGGCGCGGCGCAGTTCGCTCTCCAGCGTCAGCCGATCGGTTTTTCGCGCGCGCATCGCGGACTTGTAGACGTCGATGCGGTCGCCGCCGATACGCTTGGAGTGATACATCGCAAGCTCGGCGTCCTTGATGATCTCGTCCGTGAGCTGAACTTGCGGATCGGACAAGGCAAGGCCGATCGAGGCCGTGAGAAAGATCTCGCGTTCGTTGAAGGCGATCGGCGCGCGGATGGTCTTGCGGATGGTCTCGGCAAAGGCGGTGATGCGGGCGGGGTCCTGCTCCGAGAGCAGGATCAGGCCGAACTGGTCGCCGGCGAGCCGCGCCAGCGTATCCTGCGGCTTCAGGATGCGGGTGAGGCGGCGGGCCAGCGTCAGCAGGATGGAATCGCCGACCGCGATGCCGACGGAATCGTTGACCTGCTTGAAACGATCGAGGTCGATCACCATCAGCGTCGGCCGCAGCATCGGCATGGTCTTGGCGAAATGCGCGACGGCGCCGAGCCGGTCCATGAACAGCTTGCGGTTGGGCAGGCCGGTGAGATTGTCATGCACGGAATCGTGCAGCAGGCGCTCCTCGGCATTGCGCAGCTCGGTGACGTCGGTGAGGGTACCGACCACGCGCGAGACCTCGCCGTCGGAGCCGACCACCGGGCGCGCCTTCAGCGCGAACCACATGAAGTGACCGTCCGGCGTACGCAGGCGGAAATCCTGCACCAGGCGGCCGCGGCGCTGGTCGAGCACGCTGTCGAGCGCGGCGCGGAAACGGTCCTGGTCGAGCGGGTGCAGCACTTCCAGCCAGGAGGCGGCCGGGCCTTCCAGCGTGCCGCGCTTGAGGCCGAGCAGGGCCTCGGTCTCGGGGCTGGTGAAGACCTTGTCGGCGGACACGTCCCAGTCCCAGATCAAATCGCCGGAACCAGCCAGCGCCAGCGCGCGGCGCTCGATGTCGGAGACGACACCGGTGGTGGCGCCGCCGCCCGCGAACGCATGCTGCATCACCGTGAAGCCGATCAGCATCACGATCAGCACGAGGCCGCCGAGCAGGGCAGGGCCGACGATGTCGTTGGTGACGGAGCCTGCGACCGTCATGCCGGCCGCGACCACCCAGACCACCAGCAGGAACCAGGTCGGGATCAGCAGCACCGCGCGGTCGAAGCCGTGGGTGGAGAGATAGACGATCAGCGCGAAGCCGGCGAAGGCGATCAGCACCAGCGAGATGCGCGCGATGCCGGAGGCCACCGCGGGGTCGAACAGGGCCAGCGCAACCAGCGAGCCCAGGAACGCGAGCCAGCCCACCGTGATGTGGGAATACCGCACGTGCCAGCGACTGAGATTGAGATAGGCGAACAGGAACACCAGCAGCGTCGCCGCCAGGATCGCCTCACCCGCCGCGCGCCAGATGCGCTCGGCGTTGTTCGACATGTCGAGCACCTTGCCCCAGAAGCCGAAATCGACGCCGATATAGACCAGCACCGCCCAGGCCAGCGCCGCGGCGGCCGGGAACATGATGCTGCCCTTGACCACGAACAGGATGGTCAGCACCAGCGCCAGCAAGCCGGAGATGCCGATCACGATGCCCTGGTACAGCGTGAACGAGTTGACCTTGTCCTTGTAGGATTCCGGCTCCCACAGATAGAGCTGCGGCAGCTTGTCGGTGCGCAGCTCCGCGACGAAGGTGACGACGGCGCCGGGATCGAGGGTGACGCGGAAAACGTCGGCGGTCGGGCTCTCCTGCCGCTCCGGCCGGTCGCCGGTCGAGGGCGTGATGGTCGCGATGCGGGACAGCCCGAGGTCGGGCCAGAGTAGCCCCGAGGAGACGATGCGGTAATGCGGGGCGACGATCAGGCGGTCGAGCTGGTCGTCGGTGTTGTTGGCGAGCGCGAACACCACCCAGTTCTGGCCGCCTTCGCGGGCGCGCACCTCGATGCGGCGGACGATGCCGTCGGTGCCGGGCGCGGTGGAAACCTGGATGCGGTCGGCGTCGCTGCGCTGATGCTCGAGCACGCCGGTGAGGTCGATTGCGGGCGCGTCACCGCGGACGCTGACAGCGTCGAGTGCGCGCGCCGGGAACGCGCAGACGAGAATCATGAGGCCCAGCGCTATGGGCGCGAGGCACCTGATCAGACGCAAGGTCAGTTCTCCGCGTTCGACGCAAACTCTTCGGTGCAGGCTCTTCGGTGCACGGCGTTTTCCGAACGGAACAAAGTGGTTCGGTGCGTCGCGATAGATGCCACGAAAGCGAGGAAAATCAAAGGGTTTCCGGCTTGCCCTGTGGGCCGCTGGCCTAGACCTCCAACACAATTTTGCCAATATGTGCAGAGGTTTCCATCCGCCGGTGCGCGTCGGATGCCTTTTCCAGCGGGAAAGTGCTGTCCATCAGCGGCTTGACCCGGCCTTCGCGCAACAGCGGCATCACTTTCGCCTCGATCGCGGCCACCATCGCCGCTTTGTCCGCATTACTACGGGGGCGCAGCGTCGAGCCAGTGTGGGTCAGGCGCTTCACCATCACCTTGGCGATGTTGACGGTGACCTTGGGCCCGTTGAGGGTTGCGATCTGCACGATGCGGCCGTCGAGCGCGGCGGCGTCATAGTTGCGATCGACATAGTCGCCGGCGACCATGTCGAGGATCAGATTGGCGCCGGCATTGTTCGTCTCCGCCTTGACCACGGCGACGAAGTCTTCGTCCTTGTAGTTGATGGCGCGATCGGCGCCGAGCTTGAGGCAGGCATCGATCTTGTCCTGCGATCCGACGGTGACGATCACCTTCGCGCCGAACGCTTTTGCGAGCTGGATCGCCATGGTGCCGATGCCCGAGGAGCCGCCATGGATCAGCAGCGTCTCGCCGGCCTTCAGGCCGCCGCGCTCGAACACATTGTGCCAGACCGTCATCAGGGTTTCCGGCAGTGCGCCGGCTTCCTTGATCGACAGCGACGGCGGCACGCTCATCGCCTGGCCGTCCTGGGCAATGCAGTACTGCGCATAACCGCCACCGGCGACCAGCGACATCACCTTGTCGCCGATCTTGTGCCGCTTGGCGTTGCTGCCGACGGCCACCACTTCGCCGGCGATCTCGAGGCCGGGCAGGTCGCTGGCGCCGGGCGGCGGCGGATAGGCGCCGGAGCGCTGCGCGACGTCGGGCCGATTGACGCCGGCGGCCTGCACCTTGACCAGGATCTCGTCGGGACCGGGCTGCGGCAGCGCCCGTTGTTCCGGCACCAGCACTTCCGGTCCGCCGGGTCTGGAGATGGCGACCACGGTCATTTGCGCGGGCAGCTTGTCCATGATGTGTCCTTGAGCAAAGGTGCGGGATGGAACGAGGCCATTGCTTAGCCAGCGCAATGCAGGCTGGCAACCGCCTCAGCCGCTTGTGATGCGAACGCAGGAGGAACAAGGATGGCGATGGAAGACGACGACCGTCCGCGCAAAAAGATCAGCCATGACATCGGACAGGATCTCTCACTCTTGTCAGTGGAGGAACTGACCGAACGCATCGCGCTGCTCAAGGCCGAGATCGCAAGATTGGAAGAAGCCACAACAAAGAAGCGCGCCTCGCGCGATGCGGCCAACAGCGTTTTCAAGTCGTAGGGTCCGACGCTGGAGCGGGGCTGGCCTCACACACGGTCCTCATCCTGAGGAGCGCGGCACGCGCGTCTCGAAGGATGGCCGCGGGCGAGAGCAGGGCCTGCATGGTCCCGGCGATGCGAAGCATCGTCCGGAGACGCGCGCGAAGAGCGCGCTCCTCACCATGAGGGTCTGGTTTCGGCCTTCGCTGCGGATGCGCGTGAAGAATTCGTTCCACCGCCCACTCGGCCACTGACCGACATGGCTAACGAACCCTCAAAATAATCGCTCGTTTACTCCACATTAAGCTTTCGAGTTTATGACTGGGAACTGTCCTTGTTTGGACACCGAGTGGCTCCTGTCCACTCTGTTTGACGCCTCCCTGTTATCAACTTTCAAAGCCGCCGGTTTTCCGGCGGCTCTTTTTTGCGCCCAGCTCCGCCTTTTTGCATCTCGCCGCGGTTGAATTCCGGGCAAAGACCCGCGGAAACCATATCCGCGCTTGTCACTGGACTCGGCGTCGCGCCCGCGCAATGATTTGTTCATCATAAGCCGGCGCCAAAGCCGGGCAGTCAGACAGTTGCGTAAGGGGCGTTAACCATGGAACGTTTGCAAGCCGAAGGTGCTCTCGTTCAACTCAGCGAGCGGTTCACCAATTCTGCGGCGTTCGGCGTCCTGTTCCGCGAGGGCATGGACCTGGTCGAAGAGACCGCCGCCTATCTCGATGGCGCCGGCCGCACCGAGGCCAAGGCGCTCGATCGCGCCGTCAGCCTCACCTATGCGACCGAGAGCATGCGTCTGACCACCCGCCTGATGCAACTCGCCTCGTGGCTGCTGCTGCACCGCGCAGTGAAGGAAGGCGAGATGACGCTGGGCCAGGCCAACCGCGAAAAAACCAAGGTCAAGCTCTCCGCCGCCGATCCCGGCTCAATCGACAGCATCGAGAAGCTGCCGTCGCAGCTCCAGGATTTGATCCATCGCTCGATGAGCCTCCAGACCCGCGTGCGCCGCCTGGACACCACCATCCACACCCCGCCCGTCGATCATTCCTCGATCGGCAATCCGCTGGTGCCGCATCTCAACGCGCTGAAGGCAGCGTTCGAGCGGTAAGCGCAGGTGCGGTAGGGTGGGCAAAGGCGCGCAGCGCCGTGCCCACCATTTCTCTCAGAATCGCAATCAAGGTTGGTGGGCACGCTACGCTTTGCCCACCCTACGAGTTCTCGGCCTGGTCGAGAGCACATCGCCCCAAAAACAAAAAACGCCCCCGGCTCTCCGGGGGCGTTTTCGTCTCCAGCCTTGCGGCCGGATCAATCCTTTTTGAGAAAGCCCGAAAACTTCTTCTGGAAGCGCGAGACGCGGCCGCCGCGATCCATCAGCTGCGCGTTGCCGCCGGTCCAGGCCGGGTGCGACTTGGGGTCGATGTCGAGGTTCAGCGTATCGCCTTCCTTGCCCCAGGTGGAGCGGGTCAGGTACTCGGTTCCGTCGGTCATCACGACCTTAATCGTATGATAGTTCGGGTGAATTTCGGCTTTCATGGCAATTCCTCGGCGCCCCGGCGCCTCACTTGAGTGGCTATCGAATGACGGATTTGGCGCGGTCTATACCCCACGAGGCCCTGTAAAACAAGCCATTGCAGGGCCTTGGTAGGGGACCGGGCGGCCCCCTAAGGGACATCCCGGATTTGCCACTCCCGCTCGCCCGGCCTATCTGGAGCGGAGCACCTCTCTTTGTCTTTTGGTCGGATCTCATGAGCGCAGTTGAACGGCTTGAAACCGGGCCCGCGGAAGCCCCGTCGATCGAGGCCGACCTGATCGAGGCGCCGGCGAAGAGCCGCGCCAAGCTGCGGCCGCTGCTGGCGCTTGCGCCTTATGTGGCGCGCTATCGCGGCCGGGCGGCGCTGGCCTTTGTCGCGCTGACGATCGCGGCGCTGACCACCCTGCTGGTGCCGGTCGCGGTGCGCAGGATGATCGATTTCGGCCTGACGCCCGAGGGCATCGAGCTGATCAACAGCTACTTCTCGGTGATGATCGCGGTCGTCGCCGTCCTCGCGCTCGCAAGCGCCGCGCGCTACTACCTCGTGATGACGATCGGCGAGCGCATCGTCGCCGATCTCAGGCGCGACGTCTTCGCCCATCTGCTGTCGCTGTCGCCGGCCTTCTTCGATTCCGCGCGCAGCGGCGAGCTGGTGTCGCGCCTCACCGCCGACACCACCCAGATCAAATCCTCCGTCGGCGCCTCGGTCTCGATCGCGCTGCGCAACCTGATGATGTTCTTCGGGGCCGCGGCGATGATGGTGATCACCAGCCCGCGGCTGTCAGGCTTCGTGCTGCTCGCGATTCCCCTGATCGTGCTGCCGCTGGTCGCCTTCGGGCGCTGGGTGCGCCGCCTGTCGCGCAATGCGCAGGACACGCTGGCCGAGGCCTCCGCCTATGCGAGCGAGCTGGTCGGCGCGATCCGCACCGTGCAGGCCTATACCAGCGAGAGCCTCGCCGAGAGGCGCTTCGGCGGCGAGGTCGAGCAGGCTTATGAAGCCGCGCGCACCTCCACGCAGGCCCGTGCCGTGCTCACCGCCATCATCATCTTCATCGTGTTCGCAAGCGTGGTCGCGATCCTCTGGATCGGCTCGCACGACGTGCTCACTGGCACCATCACGCCGGGCCGGCTCGGCCAGTTCGTGCTCTATGCGGCTTTCGCCGCGGCTGGCCTCGGCCAGCTCAGCGAGGTCTGGGGCGAGATCTCGGCGGCATCCGGCGCTGCCGAGCGCCTGTTCGAGATTCTGCATGTGCAGCCGGACATCACCGCGCCCACGTCGCCGCGCGCGCTGCCGGTGCCGGCGCGCGGCGAAGTCGGCTTCGACCAGGTCAGCTTCGCCTATCCGGCGCGGCGCGACGTCAATGTGCTCGATGCCGTGTCGTTCACCGTGCGCCCCGGCGAGAAGGTTGCCATCGTCGGTCCGTCCGGCGCCGGCAAGAGCACGATCTTTCATCTGCTGTTGCGCTTCTACGATCCGCGCAGCGGCGCGATCTCGCTCGACGGCGTGCCGGTCAAATCCGCCGATCCGCGTGAATTCCGTTCGCGCATCGCGCTGGTGCCGCAAGAATCCAACGTGTTCGCGGCAAGCGCCCGCGACAACATCCGCTTCGGCCGGCCCGATGCCACCGATGCCGAGGTCGAGCGCGCCGCCGAGCTCGCGCATGCCGCCGAGTTCATCCGCCGCCTGCCCGAAGGTTTCGACACCCCGCTCGGCGAGCGCGGCGTGACGCTATCAGGCGGCCAGCGCCAGCGCATCGCGATCGCGCGCGCGATCCTGCGCGATGCACCGCTGCTGCTGCTCGACGAAGCCACCTCCGCGCTCGATGCCGAAAGCGAGACGCTGGTGCAGACCGCGCTGGAAGAGCTGATGCGCCACCGCACCACCCTCGTGATCGCGCACCGCCTCGCAACCGTCTTGTCCTGCGACCGCATCCTGGTGATGGACCAGGGCAGGATCGTCGAACAGGGCACGCATGCGGAGCTGGTCGCCGCGAACGGGCTCTATGCCAGGCTGGCGAGGCTGCAGTTCGAGGGGGCGTGAGGCGAGGCAGTCCGGACTGCCGCCCCACTCACAGTGTCATCGCCCGCGCAGGCGGGCGATCCAGTACTCCGAGACGGTAGTGATCAATGGAGAGGCCGCGGCGTACTGGATTCCCCGCCTCCGCGGGGAATGACAGCGGAGATTTTGGCAGGCGCTTCGCGCAACATCGTCTTCCTTCGTAGCGAGCGGATGAGTGGATGAACCTTGCAGTTCCCCCAGATGTGGCGCCTAATCAGGTATCGCCGGCCAAAGGCTCGTCCGTAGGCGTCGGTGCCTGAGAGATGATTTGTGCTCCCGCCTCAACGGGAGTGCGCCTCATGGCCCAGCCGTACAGCAAAGAGACCCTCGAGCTTTTGGAGCGGGCGCAGCGAGCGATCGATGAGTCGATCCGGCTCCGCGAAGACAGCCACCGCGCGCTCCGCCAGGCTGAAAGCTGGCATTTCGATCTTGAGCTCCGCTTGAGCCGAGAGCGCCTCGCGGCGAGTTACGCGACAGCGCCGCTTATCGACACTTCGGCGACAGCGCCGGCACATTCGGCCATGGCCAGTTCTTCCAGCTCCCGTCCTCATCAACGCAGGCCGATGGCTCAAGGCCATGCGTCGGAGCACTCGTCGTCTTGACCGGCGTGGCGAGGCGTTGGTCGACATAGCTCGTCGAGACATATCCGGCGACGATGACGCCGAGCAGGACCGAAGACCCCTTGGCCAGATCGCTCAGTTTCATCGGTCATCTCCATCCGCTTGCCGGCGCAACTCCCGGTCACAACGACTAGCTGACGTCCCGGGATCCCGACGTGATGGGCGTCACGCCCGCCAGAATCAAGGTCACCAGAATCTAAGGTTGCCAAATCATCTTCAGCACCGGCCGGCCCGAGGTCGGGTTCACCTTGTCGCCGGCACGCGCAAAGCCGTTGCGCTCGTAGAAGCGGATGGCGCGGCTGTTGTCCTTGTTGACGAGCAGCGTCACGCCCGCAGGCGACAGGCGCTTGGCCTCGTCGACCAGCAGCCGCGCCGCGTCCGAGCCCCAATGCGCGGGATCGACCACGAGCTGGTCGAGATAGCCGTCGCCGTCGATGGTGACGAAGCCGGTGAGTGCGCCGTCCTGCTCCGCCACCACGATCGAGGCTTTCGGCACCAGCTCCTTGCGCCAGCGTTCGCGCCACCAGTCCAGGCGCGCCGCGAAGTCGATCTGCGGATAGGCCTGCTGCCAGGTGCGATGCCAGAGCTCGATCGAGGCGGCCTCGTCCTCGGGTCGGTAAGGGCGGAGCTGGAGGGCGCTCACTACCGCTCCGTCAGCTTCAGCTCGATGCGGCGGTTGCGCTTGTAGGCTTCCTCGGTGTTGGCGGTGTCGAGCGGCTGGAATTCGCCGAAGCCGGCGGCGACCAGGCGCTGGGCGGGCACGCCGAGCGAGATCAGGTATTGCACCACCGAGATCGAGCGGGCGGCCGAGAGGTCCCAGTTCGACTTGAAGTTCGGACCGTTGACCGGACGTACGTCGGTGTGGCCGTCGACGCGCAGCACCCAGGGGATCTCGTTCGGGATCTTCTTGTCGAGATCGATCAATGCGGTCGCGAGCGTGTCGAGCTCGGCGCGGCCTTCGGGCAGCAGCACCGCCTGTCCGGTGTCGAAGAACACTTCGGACTGGAACACGAAGCGGTCGCCGACGATGCGGATGTCGGGGCGGTTGCCGAGGATGGCGCGCAGGCGGCCGAAGAATTCCGAGCGGTAGCGCGACAATTCCTGCACGCGCTGCGCCAGGGCGACATTCAGGCGAGACCCCAGATCGGCGATGCGATTTTGCGATTCCTTGTCGCGCTTCTCGGAGACGTCGAGCGCTTCTTCCAGTGCCGCCAATTGCCGCCGCAGCGCGTTGATCTGCTGGTTCAGCACCTCGATCTGCGCCAGCGCGCGGGCCGAAACCGCCTTCTCGGAGTCCAGCGCCTTGCCGAGCTCGGAGGATTTGCCTTGCGCGTCGTTGCCGGCGGCCGCCAGCCCCTCATAGAGGCCCTTGATGCGGTCGCGCTCGCTTTCCGCCGAAGCGAGGCCGGCCTTCAGCGACGAAACCTGGTCGTCGAGTGTGAGCTTGCCGAGCTTCTCCAGCGACAGCAATTCGTTGAGCTGCGCGATCTTGGCGTTGAGCTGCTCCAGCGCCTTGTCCTTGCCGGTGACCTCCTGCGACAGGAAGAACTGCACCACCAGGAACACCGACAGCAGGAACACGATCGACAGCACCAGCGTCGACAGCGCGTCGACGAAACCGGGCCAGTAGTTGAAGGAGGTATCGCCGCGGCGGCCGCGCGCCAGTGCCATGTCGCTACCCCTTCTCGGGCTGACGCGCGATGCGCTCCAGCAGGCGCCGGATCTCGCGGTTCTGCTCGCCCTGGCCGTCGGCCCATTCGCGGATCATCTGCTGCTCGGTCCGCATATGCGAGACCAGCGCCTGGATGGCTTCGGCGAGGCTTGCCATCGCCGCGGTGGTGCCGCGGCTGCCGCTGCCTTCCTCGAGCACCGTGCGCAAGCGCTCGACGACGGCCTGAAGCTCGCCGCTGGCAATGCCGCCGCCACCGGCGGCGACAGCCATCTCGCCGCTGCCATATTCGCGCACGGTGGTGGCAAGCCAGTCTTCGAGATCGGTGTAGAAACGGTTCTGCGCCTGGCTCGATTGCAGGTCGAGGAAGCCCAGGATCAGCGAGCCGGCGAGACCGAACAGCGAGCTCGAGAACGAGATGCCCATGCCGCCGAGCGGGGCGGCCAGCCCCTCCTTCAGCGTGTCGAACAGGGCGCCGGAATCGCCCCCGACCTTGAGCCCGTCGATCACCTTGCCGACCGAGCCGACCGTCTCGATCAGGCCCCAGAAGGTGCCGAGCAGTCCCAGGAAGACCAGAAGCCCGGTCATGTAGCGGGAGATGTCGCGGGCTTCGTCGAGGCGGGTCGCGATCGAATCGAGCAGGTGCCGCATGGTGGTCTGGGTGATCGACATCCGCCCGGTGCGCTCGCCGCCGAGGATCATCGCCATCGGCGCCAGCAGCTTGGGGTGGCGGGCGGGGGCAAGGCCGGGGTCGGCGATGCGAAAATTGTTGACCCAGGAGACTTCGGGGTAGAGCCGGATCACCTGGCGGAAGGCCAGGATGATGCCGATGAACAGCACGCCGCCGATCAGCGCATTGAGCCCGGGATTGGCGAAGAAGGCCTGGATGATCTGCTTGTAGAGCACCACCCCCACCAGGGTGCAGAGCACCAGGAAGACCAGCATCCGCACCAGGAAGACGCTGGGCGACGATAGCTTGGTATATTCGATGTCGAGGGAGGAGCGGGGCGAGGCGCCTGGCGGCATGGCCGGTATCATCCGTTAACTTGCTTGCGGGGCGCACTATGGCACAGCGCCCGCCCAAAAAAAGCGCCGGATGCGCCGATTTCGGGGAGAGCTGGGGAACCCAAAGCTGAAACCGGGCTTTGGTAAGGACATACTTTCCAAATCGTCGGCATTCCACAGGTTCAGTTCGCACTTTTCCCCTTGGCGCCCAAGACTTGCCGTCCAAGATCTGCCGCCCAAAGACGGAGTCGTCGCATGAGCGTCGTGTCCGCGATCATCGGGACTGCCGAACGGGTGCCTTTGCCTGATGTCGTGATCCGCGCGGCGATCCAGCGCCTGTGCTCGCGCACGGTGACGCGGCTGTCCGCGCTGGGCGGGGCCGACGATGCCGCCTTCGCCGGGCGGATGATGCTGCGGCCGATCGCCGAGGACGCCGATGTCGGGCACGACGGGGTGCCCGCTTCGTTCTTTGCGAAGGTGCTCGGCCCCAACCGCAAATACTCCTGCTGCTTCTACAAGACCGACGCGACCACTTTGCGGGAGGCCGAGGAGGAGGCGCTGCGCCAGACCGCCGAGCATGCCGCTCTCGCCGACGGCCAGACCATCCTCGAGCTCGGTTGCGGCTGGGGCTCGCTGTCGCTGTGGATGGCGCGGCAGTTTCCGCACGCCAAGGTCACCGCGGTGTCGAGCTCACAGGCGCAGCGCGCCCATATCGAGGAAGAGGCGCGGCTGCGCGGTCTCCTCAACCTGCGCGTGATCTGCGCGGACATCAACGTGTTCGCGCCCGACGGGCAATTCGACCGCATCGTGTCGGTCGAGATGTTCGAGCACGTGATGAACTGGCGCAAGCTGATGACGCGCCTGCGCGCGTGGCTCACGCCGGAGGGGCGGTTCTTCATGCACATCGTCGCCCATCGCTCCGGCTCTCACCTGTTCGACCGGGCCGATCGCGACGACTGGATCGCGCAGCGCGTCTCCACGGGCGGGCTGATGCCGAGCCACCACCTCGTCAGGCAATTCGACGATATCTTCACGGTCGAGAAGGAATGGTGCTGGAGCGGCACGCATTATCAGCGCACCGCCAACGACTGGCTCGCCAATTTCGACACGCATCGCGATGCCATCGAGGCGGCCTTGCGCAACGTCCATGGCGAGGAGACGGCCCAGCGAATGCGGCGCTGGCGCTGGTTCTTTCTCGCGACCTCGGGCCTGTTCGGCTATGCCGATGGCAACGAATGGGGCGTCAGCCACTACCGGATGAGGGCGGCGGCGTAATTGCGATGTTCCGTCGCAGCATGCGGCGGTGGAACCGGACTCACAATCGGGTGAGGCGCGAAAAGCGTACTGAAGTCAGCACCATAGACCGTGTGACATTGGGCCGCCCGCAAGGTGCGTTGCGTCGCAGCACGTCCCCTCTATTTTGGCGGCATCAGCCGCGTGTCATGGCCCAGAACGGGCCTCGCGCGGACCGTGATCAGTTTCAACAATATCGGGGCACTTAACTTCATGTCAGGACTTCGCGCGCGATCGGCATGCGTTGCAATGATGCTCGCGGCCTTTACGCCGCTGTTGGCAGGCTGCGACGAATCCAGTTCCGCCATTTCAGCCGCCCAGCCCAACGACCCCGACGTCAGCATCGTCATCGTCAAGCCGCAGCCGCGCGCCGTTGTGCGCGAGCTGCCGGGCCGCATTGCGCCGACGCGCGTCTCCGACGTGCGGCCGCGCGTGTCCGGCATCGTGGTCGAGCGTCTGTTCCGACAGGGCAGCGAGGTGAAGGCCGGTGATCCGCTGTACCGCATCGATCCGCGGCCGTTCGAGGTCGAGGTGATGGCCAACGATGCCGCGGTCGCCAAGGCCGAGGCCGCGTTGATGCAGTCGCAGCAGCAGGCGCGCCGCATCGCCACGCTCACCAGCCAGCGCGCCGCGCCCGAAGCCGAGAACGAGAAGGCGATCGCGGCCGAGCGCCAGGCCCATGCCGAGGTCGAGGGCCGCAAGGCCGATCTCGCGCGCGCCAAGCTCAATCTCGATTACGCCACCGTGCGCGCGCCGATCGACGGCGTCGTCGGTGCGGCCCTGGTCAGCGAGGGCGCGCTCGCGGTCCAGAACGAGACCAATCTGGCCACGATCCAGCAGCTCGATCCGATCTATGCGGATTTCACCCAGTCGGTGAACGAGCTCAACCAGCTCCGCCGCGCCTTCGAGAGCGGTGACCTCGAGCGCATCGCGCCTGACGCCGCCAAGGTGCATCTCGTGCTCGACGACAACACGCTCTACTCGCTCGACGGCAAGTTGCTGTTTTCGGATGCCAAGGTCGACGCCAATACCGGTCAGGTGACCTTGCGCGGTGAGTTCCGCAACCCCAAGCGCGAATTGCTGCCGGGCATGTATGTCCGCGTCCGCATCGACCAGGGCCTCGATAGCGATGCGATCGCGGTGCCGCAGCAGGCGATCCAGCGCAATGGCGGCGGCGGCAGTGAGGTGTTCGTCGTCAAGGACGACAACCACATCGCGGTACAGCCGGTGCGCACCGGCTCGGTGCAGGACGGAATCTGGTTCGTCACCGACGGGCTGAAGGCCGGCGACAAGGTCGTGGTCGAAGGCTTCCAGAAGTTCGCCGCCGGCGACAGGGTCAAGCCGCAATCCTGGTCGGAAGCGGATGCGACCGCCGACAACCGGCACGCCCAGAAGCTGATGCGGTAACGTTCGGGCGTCGCGACTGTCTTGATCCCTCATCCTGAGGAGCCCGCAAAGCGGGCGTCTCGAAGGATGGCCACGGGCGAGAGCCGGGCCTTCATGGTTCGAGACGCGCTTCGCGATCCTCACCATGAGGGACTAGTGAAACAACGAGGTTAAAAGCGGTAATGGCGAGCTTCTTCATTGACAGGCCGATCTTCGCCTGGGTGGTCGCGCTGTTCATCTGTCTGGTCGGCGCAATTTCGATTCCGCTGTTGCCGATCGCGCAATATCCGATCATTGCGCCGCCCTCGATTTCGATCTCGACCAGCTATCCCGGCGCCTCGCCCGAGAACCTCTACAACAGCGTCACGCGGCTGATCGAGGAGGAGCTCAACGGCGCCTCCGGCATCCTCAATTTCGAATCGACCAGCGACTCGCTCGGCCAGGTCGAGATCATCGCCAATTTCGTACCGGGCACCGATACCAGCGCCGCCTCGGTCGAGGTGCAGAACCGCATCAAGCGCGTCGAGGCGCGGCTGCCGCGCGCGGTGATCCAGCAGGGCATTCTGATCGAGGAAGCCTCCAGCGCGGTGCTCCAGATCATCACGCTTAACTCGACCGACGGCAGCCTCGACGAGGTCGGTCTCGGCGACTTCATGATCCGTAACGTGCTCGGCGAGATCCGCCGCATCCCCGGCGTCGGCCGCGCCACGCTGTATTCGACCGAACGCAGCCTGCGCGTCTGGGTCGATCCGGCCAAGCTGGTCGGCTATGGCCTGACCGCCGACGACGTCAACAAGGCCATTGCCGCGCAGAACGCGCAGGTCGCTTCCGGCAGCATCGGCGCCGAACCGTCGACCTCGACCCAGCGCACCTCCGCGCTGGTGCTGGTCAAGGGCCAGCTCTCGTCCCCGGATGAATTCGGCACCATCATCCTGCGCGCCAATGCCGACGGCTCGACCGTGCGGCTGCGCGATGTCGCGCGCATCGAGGTCGGCGGCCTGAGCTACCAGTTCAACACCCGTCTCGACGGCAAGCCGACCGCCGGCCTCTCCGTGCTGATGTCGCCGACCGGTAATGCGCTGGCGACCGCGAGCGCCGTCGAAGAGAAGATGAAGGAGCTGTCGCGCTTCTTCCCGGCCAATATCGGCTACGAGATTCCCTACAACATCACGCCCGTGGTCGAGGCCTCGATCAAGAAGGTGCTGTCGACGCTGGTCGAAGCCATCGTGCTGGTGTTTGTGGTGATGTTCCTGTTTCTGCAGAACATCCGCTACACCATCATTCCGACCATCGTGGTGCCGGTAGCGCTGCTGGGCGCCTGTACCACGCTGCTGCTCGCCGGCTACTCCATCAACATGCTCTCGATGTTCGGCATGGTGCTCGCGGTCGGCATCCTGGTCGACGATGCCATCGTCGTGGTCGAGAACGTCGAGCGCATCATGGCCGAGGAGGGGCTACCGCCGAAGGAAGCGACGCGCAAAGCGATGTCGCAGATCACCGGCGCCATCATCGGCATCACGCTGGTATTGATGGCCGTGTTCGTGCCGATGGCGTTCTTCCCGGGCTCAGTCGGCATCATCTACCGCCAGTTCTCCGTGACCATGGTCGCCGCGATCGGCTTCTCCGCCTTCCTGGCACTGTCGCTGACGCCGGCGCTGTGTGCGACGCTGCTCAAGCCCGTCGCTGCCGGCCACGGTCACGCCAGGAAGGGCGTGTTCGGCTGGTTCAACCGGATGCTCGAGGGCGGCAAGGAGGGCTATTCCCGCACCATCGGCTTCTCGCTGAAGCGCACCGGCCGCTTGATGCTGGTCTATGTCGCGCTGCTCGCCGGCCTGTCCTGGGCCTTCGTCAATCTGCCCGGCGGCTTCCTCCCCGTCGACGACCAGGGCTTCGTCACCACCGACGTGCAGACGCCGTCGGATTCGTCCTATGGCCGGACCGAGGCAGTGATCGAGAAAGTGGAAAAATATTTGGCGCAACGGCCGGGCGTCGACAACGTCACCTTTCTTACCGGCTTCAGCTTCTCCGGCCAGGGCATGAACACCGCGCAGGCCTTCATCACCTTGAAGGACTGGTCGGAGCGCGGGCCGAAGGATTCGGCAGCGGCGATCGTTGCCGACATCAACCGCGATCTGTCGTCGTCGATCCGCGACGCAAAAATCTCCGCGCTGCAGCCGCCGCCGATCGACAATCTCGGCAATTCCTCGGGCTTCTCGTTCCGGCTCCAGGACCGCGGCCAGAAGGGCTATCCGGCCTTGATGCGCGCCGCCGATCAGTTGATCGCGGAGGCCAATGCAAGCGCTGTGCTTCAGAAGGTCTATGTCGAAGGCCTGCCCGAGGCCGGCGTGGTCAATCTCGTGATCGACCGAGAAAAGGCCGGCGCCTTCGGCGTCACCTTCGAGGACATCAACAACACGATCTCGACCAATCTCGGTTCGAACTACATCAATGACTTCCCGAACCGCGGCCGCATGCAGCGCGTCGTGGTGCAAGCCGATGCCCGCGACCGTATGCGGACCGAGGACATCCTCAATTACAACGTCAAGAACAGCCGCGGCCAGCTGGTGCCGTTCTCGTCGTTTGCCACCGTGGAATGGGCGCGCGGACCGACGCAGATTGCCGGCTTCAATTATTATCCGGCGGTGCGCATCTCGGGCGAGGCGAAACCCGGCTTCACCTCGGGCGATGCCATCGCCGAGATGGAACGGCTCGCAGGCAAGCTGCCGCGCGGCTTCGGCTATGAATGGACCGGGCAGTCGCTCCAGGAGAAACTGTCGGGTTCGCAGGCGCCGTTCCTGCTCGGGCTGTCAGTGTTCGTGGTGTTCCTGTGTCTGGCCGCGCTTTACGAGAGCTGGACCATTCCGCTCGCGGTGCTGCTCACCGTGCCGCTCGGCATTGTCGGCGCGGTGGTTGCAGCGATGCTGCGCGGCCTGCCGAACGACGTCTATTTCACCGTCGGCCTGATCACCATCATCGGCCTTGCGGCCAAGGACGCGATCCTGATCATCGAGTTCGCCAAGGATCTGCGGAAAGAGGGCAAGCCGCTGGTGGACGCCACCATCGAGGCCTGCCGCCTGCGCTTCCGCCCGATCCTGATGACCGGCCTCGCCTTCATCTGCGGCGTGCTGCCGATGGCGATTGCCCATGGCGCCGGCGGCGCCAGCCAGCAGGCACTCGGCAGCATCGTGATGGGCGGCATGATCGCGGTGGTGATCCTGGCGCTGCTGATGGTCCCGGTGTTCTTCGTCTCGGTGCAACGCGTGCTGGGCGGGGATCGGGAGAAGGTGGCGAAGGAGGCCGAGATGTATGGGCCGCCCGCGCCGGCAAGGGCCGGCCACTGAACGGCCGGGAAATCGCATATGGCGCGCACGTGCGGCGGCATCGGCAGTGGGCTCCCTCTCCCGCTTGCGGGGGAGGGTTGGGGTGGGGGTGTCTCCGCGTCGGGATTGTCGAGAATTGCGGAGGATGCCCCCGTGTGGTGAGAGCCCTCACCCGCCGCGCGCGGGACGATGCTTCGCATCGCCCGGGGCGCGTCGGCCTCTCCCGCAAGCGGGAGAGGCGGAGCAAGCCGCGTGGTCCTCGTGCACCATATGCGATTGCCCTGACTGAACGCCGGATCCCTCGGCTTGCATTCTCCGGAGCCTCAATCCAGACTGCATCCCTGGATTGAAACAACGTATTCGCACTCTGCCCGCGAATGCACAGGCACCCGCCGATCGAGAGCACGTCATGCGTCCGAGCGAAATTGCGATCTCGAACTATCGCTCCATTCGGCGGCTCTCCATACCCATCCATCCCTTGTCGGTGTTTGTCGGTGAAAATGGCGTCGGCAAATCCAATCTCTACAAGTCCTTGTCGCTGTTGCGCGACGCTGCGACCGGTCAAATCACCCGCACGATCGCCGATGAAGGCGGATTGAATTCGGTCTGCTGGTCCGGCATTCGCAAAAAGGGCGAAGACGGGCGGCTGCGGCTGTCGGCCACATTCGACAGCATGAGGTATTCCATCGAACTCGGGTTTCCGAGCCCGCTTCAGGCCGCGTTTTCCGGCGAGCCGATGATCAAGGCTGAAACGATCGAAACGACACGCGGCAAACGCACGGTCAAGCTGATGGAGCGGATCAATTCGCTCATCAGCGTCCGTGGCGAGAGCGGCGCCTGGAACGCTCACAAGGATGCGGTGCTGCCGTCAGAGACCGCGCTTGCGGCTTTTTCCGATGGCAAGCAATGTCCGGAAATCGACCTGATCAGAAATGCGATGCTGGGCTGGCGATTCTATCATGACTTCCGCACTGATCCGGCGTCACCGATACGAAAGCCTTGTCTCGCGATCGCGACGCCCTCGCTCAGCGCCGATGGAATCGATTTGGCGGCCACCCTGGCGACCCTCTATGTCATTCGGGAAGACGCCAACGACCTGCAGGACGCGATCCAGGATGCATTCCCGGGTGCCGAACTCCGCGCATGGGAAGAAAATGGCAGGTGTGAATTCGATCTGCAATTGCCGGATATGCCGCGGCCGTTCAGGGCGCATGAACTATCCGATTGGACGCTGAAATACATCTGCCTGCTCGCGGTGTTCATGGGCTATCGGCTGCCGCCGTTCATTGCGCTGAACGAACCCGAGACCAGCCTGCATCCGTCGCTGCTGGCGCCGCTGGCCCGGCTCATCGCCAAGGCATCACGCCGCGCCGACATCTGGATCGTTACCCATTCGGAACAGTTGATGGACGCACTGCGAAGCGAGAGTTCGGTCCCGCTTCGCCGGGTGATCAAGTCGAAGGGCGCCACGGCGATCGAGGGCCTGACCATCGGCGGTGAATATCGCGACGACGAGGACGACGAGGAATCCGACGAGGACGACGATTCTTAACCGTCGTAGATCGAGCTGTCGTGCTACTGCGGCCTACTTCCGCAAAATCTTCGCCAATTCCCCGTGCACGAACTCATTCCCGCACACGACATTGCCCGTCACCAGGGCATCGCCCGGCGTGTCGATGTCGGTGATCGTGCCGCCGGCCTCGCGCAGCATGATCATGCCTGCCGCGATGTCCCAGGATTGCAAATTGCGCTCCCAATAGCCGTCGAGGCGGCCCGCGGCGACGAAGGCGAGGTCGAGCGAGGCGGCGCCAAAGCGGCGCAGGCCGGCGACGCGCTCCTGCATCGCGGTCATCTCGCGGCGGAATTCCTCGTGGTCGCCGCGGCCGATATGAGGCAGGCCGCAGGCCACCACGCATTCGTTGAGCTGGCGGCGGCCGGCCACGCGCAGGCGCTGGTCGTTGAGGAAGGCGCCCTTGCCGCGCTCGGCGATGTAGAGCTCGTCATTGGCGGGGTTGTAGATCACACCGGCGATGATCGTGCCTTCGCGCGACAGCCCGATCGAGATCGCGAATTGCGGGATGCCGTGCAGGAAGTTGGTGGTGCCGTCGAGCGGATCGACGATCCAGGTGTGGCTCTTGTCGGAGCCCTCGCGCGTGCCGCCTTCCTCGCCGATGAAGCCGTAACCGGGCCGCGCCTTTGCGAGGTCCTGGTAGAGGATCTCCTCGGCGCGCTTGTCGGCCAGCGAGACGAAATTCGCCGGTCCCTTCAGCGAGACCTGGAGATGCTCGATCTCGCCGAGATCGCGCTTGAGGCTGCGGCCGGCGCGGCGCGCGGCCTTGACCATGACGTTGATAGTTGCGGAATACAGCATGAGCTTCCGGTCTTGATCGGGGGAAATGGCGCGAAATCGCGCCTGTTTGAGGGATGGGGTGCCCTGCGGGGGCCTCAACGTCAAGTCATTTGGCCCCGAGCCATTTCCTGGCGGCGGCCTCGGCCTTGGCCCGGTCCTCGGCCGGCAAATCGGACAATTGCTTGTCCAGCTCCGGATCGCCCTTGCCGGCGGTCTTGGCCACCAGATGCCATTTGAAGCCCTCGACCTTGTCCACGGCCGTGCCCATGCCGTTGATCAGCACCCAGGCCAGCCGGTTCTGCGCGATCGCGCTGCCCTGGCGGGACGCCTTGCGGAGCAGGGCGACGGCCGCCGGCTGGTTCTTCGGAGTGCCGGTGCCGTTGAACAGTGCGATGGCGTATTCGACCTCGGCATCGACATTGTCGGTCAGCGTGGCGACCTGGAGCAGACGCACCGCCCGTTCCAGATCCTTCGGCACGCCAGTGCCTTCCTTGTAGAAGGTCGCGAGCGCGTATTGCGCCTCGGGCAGACCGGCATCAGCCGCTTGGCGCAGCAGCTCGGCGGAGCGCTTGACGTCCTGCGGCAGGGTCTGGCCGTCGAGATAGAGCAGCGCGAGGTTATAGGCCGCCTTGGGCTCGCCGAGCTTGGCGGCGGACGCCATCAGCTTGACCGCCTCGTTTTTGTCGACCGGGCCGCCGCGGCCGGACATTCTGAGCATGGCGAGCGCGAACATCGCCTCGCGGTCGCCGGCGTCGGAGGCGCGCTTGTACCATTGCAGCGCCTTGGCGTAGTCGCGCCGGATTCCCATGGCATTGGAATAGAGCTCACCCAGCATGGTCATCGCCTTGGCATCGCCGGTTTCGGCACGGGCGGTGGCGAGTTCGAAGGCGGTCTTGTACTGGCCGCGCTGATAGGCGCCGTACACCAGATCGACGTTGGGATTGTCGGTCGGAGGCGCAGGGATCACGGTCGCGGCCGGAGCCTGCTTTGGGGAGGCTGAAGGTTTGGGCGACGCCGAGGGTTTGGCCGCTTCCTTCTTCTTGGTGATGGTGTGCGGCGTGGCCTTCGGCTTGTCCTTGGTTTTCTCGGCCGAAGGGCTTGGCGTTGCCACGGGCGGCGTGATCTGGAGCTGCGCGGCCGCGGGCACTGTGAGCAGCAGCGTGGCCAGGATGGTGATGCGCGGGAGCTTCATGACGGGCGCTAGCCGTGCTCCTGACCCGCAGGATTTTGGCCCGCAAGCGCCGTCGCATGAGCATTCTTGATCGCAGCGTCGATCTCGACCAGCGCGGCCTTGGGTCCGCGCGGATCGGCCCAGATCAAGTCGTCCACCAGCACGAAATCGGCGCCGCTGGCGGCGAATTCGCGGGCCTCCTCCAACGACAGGGCAAAGCCGACGCAGGGCGGCTCGAACAGCTCGGCCCACCAGTCCAGCCGTTCGGCGATCGCTTGCGACGACGGCCGCTGGCCCTTTGCGTCGGGCTCGCCGAACAAGACGTAATCGGCGCCGATCTCGCCCGCATCCATGGAATGGTGCCGCGTCGTCAGCCCGCCGACGCCGGCGATGCGATCGGGCTTCAGCGATGGCAGCGCCTCCTTCAGCGCGGCGATGCCGGGCAGGTGCGCGCCGTCGGCACCGCCGCGTGCGACGAGCTCAGGATGGCCGTCGACGAGCAGCGCCGCGCCCGCTTTCTGAACCGGCGGCGCGAGTGCCTTGACCCGCGAGATCATGGTGCGCTGATCGGTTTCCTTCAGCCGCAGCAGCACGGCCGCGACGTCGGCGGCGGCAAGCAGGCCGGGCAGCTCGGCCAGAAGCAAAGCGGGATCGTCGACGACGGGCGTCGCGAGATAAAGGCGCGGCGCCGGGCGCGGCGGAGGAGATTTGTTCGACAAGATCTAGGCCGCTTTCTGTTCCAGGCTGCTTTGCCATTCGCCTTTGGAGGCGAGGCCATTCATTCGCGCGCGGTGACTGAATGCGCTTTGTCCGGCCGCGACGTTCTCGGCTTTGCCCGACCAGGCCTTCTGCGGCGCGGCCTGCAGTGCGCGACCGTAGGAGAAGGTCAGGCCCCAGGGCAGGGGCCCGCGCTTGTGCATGGAGTTGAGATGCGCCGTTGCCTCTTCATCCGACTGGCCGCCGGAGAGGAAGGCGATGCCGGGTACCGCCGCGGGCACGCACGCCCTAAGCAGCCGTATCGTCTTCTCCGCGACCTCCTCGATGGAAGCCTGCTTCGGGCATTTTTTGCCGGAGATGGCCATGTTCGGCTTCAGCACCATGCCCTCGAGCGCGACGCGCTGCACGCGCAATTCCTGAAACGTCTTGTTGAGCACACGGCTCGTCACCTCATAGCAGCGATCGATGTCGTGATCGCCGTCCATCAACACTTCGGGCTCGACGATCGGCACGATCTGCGCGGCCTGGCATAGCGCTGCGTAGCGCGCCAGCGCGTGGGCGTTGACGCTGATCGCGGTCATTGAGGGGATGCCGCTGCCGATGTCGATCACCGCGCGCCATTTGGCGAAGCGGGCGCCGCGCTCGTAATATTTCTTCAAGCGCTCTGCGAGCTTGTCGAGCCCGACGGTGACGAGCTCTCCCGGGCACATCGGCAGGGGCTGCGTGCCCTCGTCGACCTTGATGCCGGGAATGGCGCCGGTCTGTTCGATCAGCTTGACCAGGGGCGTGCCGTCCTTCGCGTCCTGCCAGATCGTCTCGTCATAGAGGATGACGCCGGAGATATAGCGGCTCATGGCTTCGTTCGAGCGGAACAGCATCTCGCGATAGTCGCGGCGGTTCTCCTCGGTCGATTCCACGCCGATTGCGTCGAAACGCTTCTTGATGGTGCCGGAGGATTCGTCGGCGGCAAGGATGCCCTTGCCGGGCGCGACCAGAGCGGTCGCGATCCTGTTGAGCTCAGTCAGATTCATCGAGATGTCCTCCCAAAACGATTCTGCCCTTGCCGGTGAAAATAGACCGTTCTCGGGCAAATGCCGAGTTAACGTTCGTCGCAGGGTAAGGGGGAGGGCTTGTTCACCTCTCCCCGCCTGCGGGGAGAGGTCGGATCGCCCTTGCGATCCGGGTGAGGGGGTACAGGTCCCGCAGTCATCTCATCTGCGGAGAGAGCCCCTCACCCCAACCCTCTCTCCGCGAAGGGCGGGAGAGGAGGAGGATAGAGCAGCTTCACGCCACCTTCGGGGCGAGCTCGCCCTTGGCGTAGCGCTTGGCCATCTCGGCCGTGGTCAGCACCTTCTTGATCTTGGAGGCTTGGCCTGCGGTATTGAATTCCTGGAGCCGCTGCTTGCACAGCTTGGTCATCGCTTCCATCGCGGGCTTCAGGTATTTGCGCGGATCGAACTCTTCCGGATTGTCCTTGAGCACTTTCCGGATTTGGCCGGTCATCGCCATGCGGTTGTCGGTGTCGATGTTGATCTTGCGCACGCCGTTCTTGATGCCGCGCTGGATCTCGGCGACAGGCACGCCCCAGGTCGGCTTCATCTTGCCGCCATAGGCGTTGATGATGTCCTGGAGGTCCTGCGGCACCGACGAGGAGCCGTGCATGACGAGATGCATGTTCGGCAGCTTGCGGTGGATCTCCTCGATCACGTTCATGGCGAGGATGTCGCCGTCGGGCTTGCGGGTGAATTTGTAGGCGCCGTGAGACGTCCCCATCGCGATCGCGAGCGCGTCGACCTGGGTCTCCTGGACGAACTTCACGGCTTCATCCGGATTGGTCAGGAGCTGGTCGTGGCTGAGCTTGCCCTCGGCGCCGTGGCCGTCTTCCTTGTCGCCCATGCCGGTTTCGAGCGAGCCGAGCACGCCGAGTTCGCCCTCGACCGAGATGCCGCCGAGATGGGCCATGTCGGTCACGGTCTTGGTCACCCCGACATTGTAGCCCCAGTCGCCGGGGGTCTTGCCGTCAGCCTTGAGCGAGCCGTCCATCATGACCGAGGTGAAGCCGGCCTGAATCGCGGTCATGCAGGTCGCCGGCTCGTTGCCGTGGTCGAGATGCACGCAGACCGGGATATGCGGATAGATCTCGGTCACCGCGTCCATCATGTGCTTGAGCATGACGTCGTTGGCGTAGGAGCGCGCACCGCGCGAAGCCTGGATGATGACGGGCGCGTCGACCTGGTTGGCCGCGTCCATGATCGCCAGCGCCTGCTCCATGTTGTTGATGTTGAAGGCCGGGACGCCGTAATCGTTCTCCGCCGCATGGTCGAGCAATTGACGCAACGTGATCCGAGCCATCTGTGTTTTTCTCCCGTTTGGGCCTGCAAGGCCACTGCTTGAAGGCGGCTGACGACTTGCCGACCGATTACTTGGTGCGCAGAACTTCGACGCCGGGCAGGGGCTTGCCTTCCATCCATTCAAGAAATGCGCCACCGGCGGTCGAGACATAGGTGAACTGACCGGCCACATGGGCCTGGTTGAGGGCCGCCACGGTGTCGCCGCCGCCCGCGATCGAAATCAGCTTCTTGGCCTTGGTGCGCTCGGCGGCGTGCTTGGCGGCGGACATCGTGCCGCGGTCGAACGGCTGCATCTCGAAGGCACCGAGCGGTCCGTTCCAGACCAGCGTCGCCGCATCGTCGATCGCGGCATGGACCCGTGCGATCGATTGCGGACCGACGTCGAGGATCATGCCGTCGGCCGGGATAGCGTCGAGGCCATAGGCGTGCGACGGCGCGTTGGCCGCGAAATGATAGGCGACGGTGGCGTCGACCGGCAGGATGATGGCGCAATTGGCGGCTTCCGCCTTTTCCATGATGCGCAGCGCGGTCGCGGCGAGATCCTTCTCGGCCAGCGACTTGCCGATACCGACACCCTGGGCGTGCAGGAAGGTGTTGGCCATGCCGCCGCCGATCACCAGCGCGTCGACCTTGGTCACCAGGTTTTCCAGCAGGTCGATCTTGGTCGAGACCTTGGCGCCGCCGATGATCGCGATGACGGGCTTGGTCGGTGAGCCCAGCGCCTTCTCCAGCGCAACCAGCTCGGCCTGCATGGTGCGGCCGGCATAGGCGGGCAGCTTGTGGCCGAGGCCTTCGGTCGAGGCGTGGGCGCGGTGCGCGGCCGAGAACGCGTCATTGACCCAGATGTCGCCGAGTTTTGCGAGCTCCGCGACAAAGGCCGGATCGTTCTTCTCTTCCTCTTTGTGGAAGCGGGTGTTTTCGAGACAGAGGATGTCGCCGTCCTTCAGGCCGGCAACGGCCTTGGCCGCGGGTTCGCCGATGCAATCGTCGGCGAAGCCGACGGGCTTCTTCACGACTTTCGACAGCGCCTCGGCAACGGGCTTGAGCGAGTCCTTGGCATCGCGCCCTTTCGGCCGGCCGAAATGCGCGAGCAGGATGACCTTGCCGCCCTTGTCGGAGATTTCGGTGATGGTCGGCGCGACGCGCTCGAGCCGGGTCGCGTCGCTGACGCGACCGTTCTCCATGGGCACGTTGAGATCGACGCGCAGCAGGACGCGTTTGCCCTTCACGTCGACGTCGTCGAGGGTGCGGAATTTGTTGGTCATCGGAGGCCCTTGTCCCGGGCGCACCGCGGCGCGGAGTGCCGCCGTGCAGAACCGGGACCCAAATTGCGGCGAGTCCCGCGGTTGAATGGGCCCCGGCTCTGCGACGCAGCGCTTCACGCTGCATCGCGTCCGGGACACGAGAGCGGAGTTAGATCACCTTCGCCATCGCGACGGCGGTGTCCGCCATGCGATTCGAGAAGCCCCACTCGTTGTCGTACCAGGACATCACGCGCACCAGCGTGCCGTTCTGCACCTTGGTCTGGTCCATGTGGAACGTCGAGGAGTGCGGGTCGTGGTTGAAGTCGATCGAGACGTTCGGCGCCGTGGTGTAGCCGAGGATGCCCTTGAGCTGCTGCTCGGAGGCACGCTTCATCGCCTCGTTGATTTCCTTCGGATCGGTGGCGCGCTTGGCGACGATCTTGAGGTCGACGACCGAGACGTTCGGGGTCGGCACGCGGATCGCGACGCCGTCGAGCTTGCCCTTAAGTTCCGGCAGCACGAGGCCAATCGCCTTGGCGGCGCCGGTCGAGGTCGGGATCATCGACATCGCAGCCGCACGGCCGCGGTAGAGATCCTTGTGCATGGTGTCGAGCGTCGGCTGGTCGCCGGTATAGGCGTGGATCGTGGTCATGAAGCCGGTCTCGATGCCGACGAGGTCGTTCAGCACCTTGGCGATCGGCGCAAGACAGTTGGTGGTGCAGGAGCCGTTGGAGACGACCAGGTGTTCCCGGGTCAGCGTGTCGTGGTTGACGCCGAAGACGATGGTGGCGTCGGCGCCGTCGGCCGGCGCAGAAACGAGAACGCGCTTGGCGCCGGCGGTCAGATGCGCGGAGGCCTTGTCCTTCGAGGTGAAGATGCCGGTGCATTCCATCGCGATGTCGATGCCGAGATCCTTCCAGGGCAGCTTCGAGGGATCGCGCTCGGCGGTCACCTTGATCTTGTTGCCGCCGAGGCTGATCGTGTCGCCATCGACGGTCACGGTGCCGGGGAAGCGGCCGTGGACGCTGTCGAAGCGAAGCAGATGCGCGTTGGTCTCGACCGGGCCGAGGTCGTTGATGCCGACGACCTCGATGTCCTTGCGGCCGGACTCGGCGATGGCCCGCAGGATGTTGCGGCCGATGCGGCCAAAACCGTTGATTCCGACGCGGACTGCCATGTTTCGTCTCCTTCAATGACCGTTGTCATCCCGCACAACGCGCTAGCGCGCCTGCGAGGGTTTTTTTAGGGCGGACGCCCGGTTCGGCCGGGCGGGGCTTGATCATATGGGAGTTAGGTAGTCCTTTTTTTCGGCAATCTCAACTCTCAGGAAACGCGTTTCAGAACGGCGTTAACCGCGGCCTCGGCGGTAATGCCAAAGTGCTGGAATACCTTGTTGAGAGGGGCGCTGGCGCCGAACGAGTGCATGCCGATAAATTCGCCATCCTGGCCGATCACGGCGTCCCAGCCCCAGCGCACGGCGGCCTCGATCGCGACCTTGATGGGGGCGTTGCCGATGATCTCGTCGCGGCGCTCCTTTGGTTGCGCTAACAGGAGCTCGAGCGAGGGAACCGAAACCACCCGGGTCGGAATGCCGCGCTCGGCGAGCTGCTTCTGGGCGGCCACGGCCATCTCCACTTCGGAGCCGGAGGCGAACAGCGTCGCCTTGGCTTCGCCCTGGGCGGCCACCAGCTCGTAGGCACCAAACCGGCAGGGGCTCTCGTTCGGTGCGGTGGTGCGCAGCTGCGGCAGGTTCTGCCGGGTCAGCGCCAGCACTGTCGGGCCGTCGATGCGGTTGAGCGCGAGCTCCCAGCACTCGGCAACCTCGATGGAATCGCAGGGGCGGAACACGCGCATGTTGGGAATGGCGCGAAGTGCCGAGAGATGCTCGACCGGCTGGTGGGTCGGGCCGTCCTCCCCGAGGCCGATAGAATCATGGGTCATGACATAAACGACCCCGGTCCCCATCAACGCGGCGAGCCGCATTGCCGGCCGCGCATAATCGGTGAACACCAGGAAGGTCGCGCCGTTCGGCGCAAAACCGCCGTGCAGGAAGATGCCGTTCATCGCCGCGCACATGCCGTGTTCGCGGATGCCGTAATGGATGAAGCGGCCCTTCGGCGTCTTGGCCGAGAACGCGGTTGCCGACTTCGCCTTGTTGTTGTTGGAGCCGGTGAGGTCGGCCGAGCCCGCCAAAAATTCCATCGGCATCGCGCCGGCAATCACTTCGATCACGGCTTCGGAGGATTTGCGGGTCGCCGCATTCATCGGCTTTTCCAAGAGCTCCTTCTTGTAGCCTTTGAACGCCTTCGCCAGCGCCGCTGGGCGCTCGTGGCGCAGCCGTCGCTCGAACTCGGCGCGCTTGCGGCTGCCGAGTTCACCGAGCCTTGCTTCCCATTCCTGTCGTGCCGCCGCGCCGCGGCTGCCGGCCGCGCGCCAGGCCTTCAGCACGTCGTCGGGCACCGAGAACGGCTCCAGCGAAATGCCGAGATTCTCCTTGGCCGCCTTGAGTTCGTCGGCACCGAGCGCTTCGCCGTGCACCTTGTTGGTGCCGGCCTTGTGCGGCGCGCCGAAGCCGATGGTGGTGCGGCAGGCGATCAGCGTCGGCTTGTTTGATTTCTGAGCGCGCGTGATCGCGGCTGATATCGCAGCCTGGTCATGACCGTCGATCTTCTCGGCCGCCCAGCCGCACGCCTTGAACCGCTTCACCTGGTCCACGGAATCGGAAAGCGAGGTCGGGCCGTCGATCGAGATGCCGTTGTCGTCGTAGAGCACGATCAGCTTGTTGAGCTTCCAGTGCCCGGCCAACGCGATCGCTTCCTGCGACACGCCTTCCATCAAATCGCCGTCGGAAGCGATCACATAGGTATGGTGATCGACGATCTTTTTGCCGAACTCGGCGGCGAGCATCTTCTCGGCGAGCGCCATGCCGACAGCGGTGGAAATGCCCTGGCCGAGCGGACCGGTGGTGGTCTCGATGCCCTTGGTGTGGCCGTGCTCGGGATGTCCCGGCGTCAGCGACCCCAACTGGCGGAAATTCTTGAGCTGGTCGATCGTCATCTCGGGGCTGCCGATCAGATACAGCAGCGAATAGATCAGCATCGAGCCGTGCCCGGCCGAGAGCACGAAGCGGTCCCGGTCCGGCCAGTCCAGCGCGGCGACGTCGAATTTCAGGAATTGCGTGAACAGCACGGTCGCCATGTCGGCGGCGCCCATCGGCAGGCCCGGATGACCCGATTTCGCCTTCTCGACGCCGTCCATGGCAAGGCCGCGGATCGCATTGGCCATACGGTTGTGATCGACCTGCGTCATGTCTGAAAATCCGTCTGAAATGAGGCGCTTGTGGCTGGATTTGGCCGCGCCGGAAGGAGCCTTTCGGCCGCTGGGGTCGCGGCTGGGATAGCATCTCGGTTCCGACAGGCCAAGGCAATCAAACGCCGGTTTGGCCGCAAAAGTTGCTTAGCAGTGCATAGTTTCGTGGCGGCGTTGCGCTTGGCTAGCTTGCCACGTAAATTTCTGCTTCTAACCGCTTGCCGAACCGAGTCTTTTGCCGGACGGCAAGCCCCCCGGGGATAGGCCACAGGTTCCGCCGCTGACTGCATGAACGATCGCGTATCCAACAGCTCTGCCATGACCGAGTCCTCGGCCGTCGAGATCGAGATCGCGACCCGCAGGCTTATGGCGGCGCTCGACTCGCTCGAAAGCGCGGTGGAGCGGCGGCGCGATGCCGATCGCGACGAGAACGAGCTCGCGGCGCGGATCCAGGCGCTGGGCGCGGACCGCTCGCGGCTTGCCGACGAGCTCGATGGCGCGCTGGTGAAGGCTCGCAAGCTCGAGCGCTCCAGCCGCGAGATATCCGATCGGCTGGATTCCGCGATCGTCACGATACGTTCGGTGCTCGATACCGGAGAGGACGGATGAGCCACATCAACGTCACCATCAACGGCCGGCAATACCGCATGGCCTGCGAGGAGGGCCAGGAGGTGCGGCTGCTCAAGCTCGCCGAAAGCCTGGAGACGCGGATTCAGTCGCTGCGCGGAAAGTTCGGCGAGATCGGTGATGCCAGGCTCACCGTGATGGCGGCGCTGACCGTCTGCGACGAATTGGTCGATGCCGGCAATCGCATCCGCACCATGGAGCAGGAGCTGACCGAGTTGCGGGATTTCCGCAACGCCGCCGTCGAGCGCGCCCGTTTGACCCAGACCGCGGTCGTGAACGCACTGAACTCCGCGGCCGAGCGCATCGAGAAATCGACCCAGGTCCTGAACCGGACCGTCGGCAACGGGATCGCCATCGGTTGACCCTTCACCGGGCTGGCGATTCGTCAGCATCGTTGTTACATTGCCCGAGCGGGGCTGCGACGCGCGTCAGGAGCCATTATCCCCGGGGCCTTATCGATCCTTTAGGGAACTGTCCCTGGCCGGGCCCGTGGGCTCGGACATATGGTGCCCACCTACTTTCGTAGGGAACTCCGGGATCGAGTGCTTCAACGGCGTTCGCGGCTTCGCACTTTTGTTTGCTTGGTTTGTGCCTGTTGAAACGACTGCGGCCAATTCAACAGGTGTCATGCCCCGGCTTGACCGGGGCATCCAGTACGCCGCGGCGTCGAAATTTGATTACTGGCGTCTCTGGAATACTGGATCGCCCGCCCCAGTGCGCAAGGGCGCACAAGGCGGGCGATGACAGCGGAGCAAGACTTCGCCTTCGGAGCAAACGCGCATGACCAACACCAAAGCCGAACTCCGTGCCAAAGCCCTCGCGGCGCGCGATGCGCTGAGCGAAAAGAAACGCACCGCCGCCGCCGCCAATCTCGCCAAGCGCGGGCTGCCGTTCCAGCTCCTGCCTGGCAGCATCGTATCAGGCTATTCGCCGATCCGCAGCGAGATCGATCCGATGCCGCTACTGAAGACGCTCGCAGAGCAGGGTGCCAGGCTCGCGCTGCCTTGCGTCACCGCGCGCGGCCAGTCGCTGATCTTCCGCATCTTCCATCCGAACGATCGCCTGATGCTCGGCCCGCTCGGCATTCCCGAGCCGTCGCCTG
The DNA here is from genome assembly GCF_040548605.1 of Bradyrhizobium sp. JR4.1. Taxonomy (NCBI): domain Bacteria; kingdom Pseudomonadati; phylum Pseudomonadota; class Alphaproteobacteria; order Hyphomicrobiales; family Nitrobacteraceae; genus Bradyrhizobium; species Bradyrhizobium sp. JR4.1. The sequence continues at coordinate 74,732 of NZ_JBEPRY010000002.1, read as the reverse complement.
GGGCCGCTGAAGTCATTCCCGACATCATGCTGACGCCGCTCGCTGCCTTCGATCGTCTCGGCCATCGCATCGGTTATGGCGCGGGGCACTACGACCACACCTTCGCGCATCTGCGAAAAGCCAAGACCATCGTCGGCATCGGGCTCGCTTTTGCAGCGCAGGAGATCAAGGCGGTTCCGGCACTATCCCACGACGTCGCGCTGGATTATGTGCTAACGGAATCCGACGTATTCGATTTCCGGAGTTCTGAAGTTGCGCATTCTCTTCGTGGGTGATGTCGTCGGCCGTGCCGGGCGCAATGCCATCGCCGAATATCTGCCCGGCATGGTCAAGGACTGGTCGCTCGATTTCGTCGTCGTCAACGGCGAGAATTCCGCCGGCGGCTTCGGCATCACGGAAGCGATCTATCAGGAGTTTCTCGATGCCGGCGCCGACGCGGTGACGCTCGGCAATCACTCATGGGACCAGCGCGAAGCACTCGTATTCATCGAGCGCGCCGAGCGTCTGGTGCGGCCGGCGAACTATCCGCGCGGCACGCCCGGCCGCGGCGCCGCATTGGTCGAGACCAAGAACGGCAAGCATGCGCTCGTCGTCAACGCTTTGGGCCGCGTCTTCATGACCCCGTTCGACGATCCCTTCGCAGCGCTGGAGCGCGAGCTCGGCGCCTGCCCGCTCGGCATCGCTGCGGACGCCATCGTCGTCGACTTCCATTGCGAGGCGACCAGCGAGAAGCAGGGCATCGGCTTCTTCTGCGACGGCCGCGCCAGCCTCGTCGTCGGCACCCACACCCATGTGCCGACCGCCGACCACCAGATCCTGTCAGGCGGCACCGCCTACATGACCGATGCCGGCATGACCGGCGACTACGATTCCATCATCGGCATGCAGAAGGAAGAGCCGCTGCGGAGGTTCACCTCCGGAATCCCGTCAGGCCGCTTCGAGCCGGCGGCGGGCGCGGCGACGCTCAGCGGCGTCGTCGTGGAGACCGATGACGCGACAGGGCTCGCACTGCGGATTGCACCGGTGCGCGCGGGCGGCCGGCTGGAGCCGGCGACGCCGAAATTCTGGTTGAGCTGAGTTCTCGCGTAGCTCGCCACACACTCAGTGTCGTCCTGGCGAAAGCCAGGACCCATTACCACCGGCCGTGGTAATGGGCAGGCTCGCGGTCGAGGGCATCGCGCCAAACAGACAGTTGGGGTAATGGGTCCTGGCTTTCGCCAGGACGACAATGGGGCCTACTCCGCCGTCTGCTCCCTCAACCCCGCCACATCCTTCGCCGTCAGCTTGGACCCCTTCGTCCCGAACCGTGCCGTGACATAATTCGCCACCGCCGCGATCTCGTCGTCGCTATACGCGTCACCGAACGCCGGCATCGACAGCGCGCCGTCGGGCGTGTGGCGCTTGGTGCCTGACAGCACGATCTGCGCGACGTTAGTGGCGGCGGGGTCGTTGACGGCCCAGGTGCCGGTCAGCGTCGCCATCGGCGAGACCGGGCTCTCGCCGCTCCAGCCGTGACAGCTGGCGCAGGCGCTGGCGAACATTTTCTTGCCGCGCGCGTCCGCCGTAACGCCGTCCTTGTGCGAGGCGGGCGCAATGGGTGCGATGGTTGCGGGCAGGTCCGGCGAGGGCTGCGGCGGCACGCTGCGCAAATAAGCGACGATGCTGCTTATGTCCTCAGGCGCGAACTGGCTAAAACTGTGGTCGACCGCTTCACCCATCGGACCCGACGCCGAGCCGTGGCCCGGCGCATGGCCGAGCGACAGATAGGAGATCAGGTCCTCGTCGCGCCAGCTGCCGAGACCAGTGGCCTTGTCGGAGGAGATGTTGAAGGCGCGCCAGCCGGCCGTGATCGCGCCTGCAAATTTCTTGCGGTTGTCCAGCGCAAAGCCGAGATTGCGCGGCGTATGGCATTCGCCGCAATGTGCCAACGCCTCCACGAGATACGCGCCGCGATTCCACTCCGGGCTCTTCGACGTATCGGGCGCAAAGCGCGTGTCGGGATTGAACACGGCCGACCAGAACATCATGGCCCAGCGCTGATTGAACGGGAACGACAGCGTGTTCTCCGGCGGCTTCGCGCGCACCGCCGGCAGGCTGAACAGATAGGCCTTCACCGCCAGCACGTCCTCGTCTGTCATATAGGTGTAGGACGTGTAGGGCATCGCCGGATAGAGCCGGGCGCCATCATGGCGCTTGCCGCGCTGGACGGCGTTGAGAAAATCCTGGTCGCTGTAATTGCCGATGCCGGTGTCCTTGTCCGGCGTGATGTTGGTGGAATAGAGCGTGCCGAACGGCAGCTTGAAACCGAGCCCGCCGGAATACTCCTTCTCGCCGGGCTTGGTGTGGCACACCATGCAGTCGGCCGACTTTGCGAGATATTCGCCGCGTTCGACCAGGCTCGCCTTCTCGAACTTCGCCGGCACGCCGGCCGGCTTGCCGGCGCGGTAATCCGCCAGCGCCACCTTGGTGCCGCCGGCGAAGTCGAGCGGACCGGGCCCGCGGATGAACCAGACGCCGAGCGCCGCCACGACAGTTGCGATCACGACGATGCCAGTGAGGATACGCATCTTGCCGCTCATGCCTTTTTCCCCGCAGCCAGCAGTTTCCGATCGATCGGCAGCCGCCGCAGCGCGACGCCGGTTGCCGCGTAAATGGCGTTGCGCAGCGCCGGCGGTCCGGCATTGACGCCGGCCTCGCCGATGCCGCCGGGCGCCTCGCCGCTCTTGACCACGACGACCTCGATCTTCGGCATCTCGTTGATGCGCATCATGCGATAGTCGTGGAAATTCGACTGCTGCACGCGGCCCTTCTCGATGGTGATCTCGCCGTAGAGCGCGGCGGTGAGGCCGAACACCAGGCCGCCCTCGATCTGCGCTTTCACCGTGTCAGGATTGACCGCGATGCCGGTGTCCACCACCGAGACGATGCGGCGGAGCACGATCTCGCCGATATCGTCGATCTCCGCTTCGACCACGGTGGCGAGGAAGCTCGCAAATGACGGCTGAACGCAGACGCCGCGACCGACGCGCGGGGGCAGCGGTTGGCCCCAGCCGGATTTCTCGGCGGCGAGATTGAGCACCGCGAGCATGCGCGGATTCTTGGTCAGCATCGCGCGGCGGAATTCGACCGGATCCTTGCCGGCCTTGCGCGCCAGCTCGTCCATCGCGCATTCGACCGCGAACACGTTGTTGTTCGGACCGACCCCGCGCCAGAAGCCGGTGGGCACCGCCGGCGGTTCGGCGCGGACATATTCGACATGGAAGTTGGCGAAGTCGTAGGGCGCATCCACGGCGGCATCGACCGCGTCGATGTCGATACCCTTCTGGAACGCCGGCGGCAGCCAGCGCGCCAGCACGGCTGAGCCGGCGACCTTGTACTTCCACGCTGCGACCTTGCCGTCGACCAGCGATGCCGTGACCTGGTCGCGATAGACCGGGCGGTAGACGTCGTGCTGGATGTCCTCCTCACGGGTCCATATCACCTTGACCGGATAGTCGACCTGTTTTGCGATCTTCACGGCGGCCACCACCATGTCCGGCTCGAGCTTGCGGCCGAAGCCGCCACCGAGCAGATGCTGGTTGACGATCACCTTGTCGACCGGGAGGCCCGCGGCCTTCGCCGCCTCCGACTGCACGCGCGTCATAATCTGCGTGCCGGTCCAGATCTCGCAGGCTTCAGGCCTGACGTGAACGGTGGCGTTGATCGGCTCCATCGAGGCATGCGCAAGGAACGGCAGTTCGAAGCTCGCCTCGAACCTGTCGCCGCTTGCGAGCCCCTTGGCGATGTCGCCGACCGATTTCGCGACCACGCCGTCCTTCTCGCTGGCGGCGCGCAGATGCTGCCAGATATCCTTTGTGCTGAGCTTCGCGTTCGGTCCCTCGTTCCACTCGATCTTGAGCGCATCGAGGCCTTTCTTCGCGGCCCACATGTGATCGCCGATCACGGCGACCGTGTCCTCGAGCACCACGATTTTGCGCACCCCCGGGATTTTCACCGCCGCGCTGTCGTCGACCTTGCCGACCTTGCCGCCAAAGACCGGGCAATTGGCTATCGCGGCGATCTTCATGCCGGGCAGGATCGCGTCGATGCCGTAGACGGCCTTGCCATTGACCTTGTCCGGCGTGTCGAGCCGCTTCAGCGGCTGGCCGATGATCACGAAATCCTCGGGGTCCTTGACCGAAACGTCCTTCGGCGGCGTCTGGCCCTGTGCGGCCAGTGCCAGTTCGCCATAGCCGAGCTTGCGGCCACTTGCGGCATGCACGACCTCGCCTTTCGACGTCGTGCAGCTTGCGGGCTCGACCTGCCATTGCGTCGCTGCGGCCTGCACCAGCATCGCTCGCGCGCTGGCGCCGGCCGAGCGCAAGGGTTTCCACCAGGCACGGATCGAGGTCGAACCGCCGGTCGCCTGCAGGCCAAAGGCGGGATTGGCGTAGAGCTGGTCGTTGGGCGGCGCGTGCAGCACCGCGACCTTTGCCCAATCGGCATCGAGCTCTTCGGCCAGGATCATCGAAATCGAGGTATAGACGCCCTGGCCCATCTCGACCTGCGGCATCAGGAGCACGGTGCGGCCAGTCTCCTCGATTCGGATAAAGGCGTTCGGCGCGAACTTGCCGTCAGTGGTGTCGCGCGGCTGCTCCGGCTCGTTGACGGCGGCGCGCAGCGGCAGGTGGAAGGCGAGCAGGAAGCCGGTGGCGAGACCGCCAGTTAGAGCTGAGCGGCGGGAAACGGCAGGAAAAGTCTTGTCGGTGATCATGGCGGACCTCACGACTGACGGCCGGAGGCGGCCAGCTTGATGGCCTCGCGGATCCGCACATAAGTGCCGCAGCGGCAGATGTTGCCGGCCATCGCGGCGTCGATGTCGGAATCGTCCGGGCTGGGCGTTGCCGCCAGCAGTGCCGCGGCCGCCATGATCTGACCGGACTGGCAATAGCCGCACTGGATCACTTCGGCATCGAGCCAGGCCTTCTGCACCTTTGCGCCGGCCGGTGTGCTGCCGACATGCTCGATCGTGGTGATGGCGCGGTTCGCGACCGCGCTGATCGGCAAGACGCAGGAGCGTACTGCCTTGCCATCGACGTGCACCGTGCAGGCGCCGCACTGAGCGATGCCGCAGCCGAACTTGGTGCCCGTCATCCCAAGGACGTCACGCAGGACCCACAGCAGCGGCATGTCAGGTGGCGCGTCGAACGATTTCGTTTCGCCATTGATGGTGAGAACAGTTGCCATATGCATCCCCTTGCTCGCGCGATCGCTTACGGCGATCTAGTCAGCGAATTTGCGCGCACAATAATCATATCGATGCGAAACGATGAAGCGTCGACATTTCCGGCAATGCATATTTGCGCAGCGAGCGGGTCAGGCCATGACGTTCACGAATTTGTGCGGCGATCGCTGCGGTGATTTTGGGCTAATTGATATGATAATCGTCATGTTTTGACGCATTTTCGTCGTGTGCGTCATTGATTGCCGCAGATGACCGTGCGAATGCGCAAAACCATGCGATGACGAAATTCGTGCGATTGGGTAAAACGCGCGACGTCACGTCCTTGCTTGCGGCCATCCTTCGAGACGCCCGCCGATGGCGGGCCCTCAGGATGAGGACCGAGTGTGCGGCCGTCGTTTTGACGAGCACCGATCCCGGTTGGCCTCATCCTGAGGAGACCGCGAAGCGGTCGTCTCGAAGGACGAGGCGCTTGCTCGGGCCCCGCCAAGCTCAATCGCGACAGCCTACTCCCTTCCGGACGGACGCAGCGACGCCGGTAGACGCAGGCTCACTCGGGTGAGGGGTCTCTGTCCGCGTATGGGCGCCGTTGTGGATCAACCGACAAAGGGGAGCCTGATCGTGAACGAGGCACCGCCGTGCTCCCGATTACTCGCTGATATGAATCCGTTGTGCGCTTCGATAATGGTGCGCGCAATGGACAAGCCCATGCCCATGCCTTCCGCTTTGCTGGTGTAAAACGGCTCGAAAACCTGTTTCAATTTGTCTTCTGGAATGCCGGGTCCGCGATCTGATACGGATAGCTCGGCAAACTGATCGGCGCGCGCAGTCCGGATGCTGATAGTGCGGCTTTCGTGAGACGTGTCCTTCATAGCCTCGACCCCGTTCAGCACAAGGTTCAAAATGACTTGTTGAAGCTGAATGCGGTCGCCGAGGATCGGTAGCGCATCGGACGTGATCACGTTGACCATTTCGAATTTTCGGCTGACGGTTAGCGCCGAAAGAAATCTGACCGTCTCTTGCACTACCTCGTTGAGGTCCAGTTGCTTCAATTCGAACGGCGCCTTCTTTAGGAGGCTGCGCATCCTGCGAATGACCTCGGTGGCGCGCCGGTCATCCTGTAAAATATCGTTCACAATTTCCCTGAGTTCAACAACATCGGAAAGTGCAGCGATATCGGGACGCTGCGATTGCAGGATCGCGGCTGCGGTTTCAGCGTTCGTCAGAATAGACCCCAGCGGCTGGTTGATCTCGTGAGCAATTGAGGCCGTCAGTTCGCCAGCGGTCGCGAAGCGGTTGACGTGGGCCAGTTCAGTCATGCGCTGTCGCGACTGCACTTCGGCGAATTGACGACGACGGTGCTCAAACAGCAAAAGTGCGATCATTCCCGCTTGCACGAGGACAAGCGCGATGGTGAACGCGATTTGCAACCAATATCGCTCCCACAACGTGGGCTCCCGGAAGTAAACCGTGCTGTCAGGCGGCAGTCTGCTTTGGGAAATTCCCCAGCGCTGCAGTTGTCGCCAGTCAAACATAGGCGGGGCCAGCTGGACAAAGGTCGGCTTGATATCGGCAACATTTTCGCCGTTAAGGATGCGAAGCGCGACTTCCGCCGCCTGCTTGCTTTGTCTGGCGACGACCTGCATTGGTCCACCGACGATGCCCTCTCCAAAAAAACTTTCGTCGTGAAAAAAGATGGGTGCATTGGCTACGCTGTAAAATCGGGTAAACGCAGTGTTACCCTCATGCGCCACTCCCGCCGCATCGACATTCAATCCGATCCAGAAAATCGCACTGTGCGGCGGAAGGTTGGCCGCATCCTTGAGCATGTCTTCGAAGGAAAGTTCATTATACCATCGAAACTGGACACGATCCGCGAAGCGCGCGGTGGACTTGCCGACCTCGTTACGCCACCAAGTTTCGCTCGGCGAAGCACCGACTACGATGGCAATCGTAGTCGTTTGAGGTAGGACCTGCAGGATATTTTCAAAGAAAACAGCATCGTCGTTCGTGATTGCCACGACGGTGTCGTACTTGGTCAATTTATCGAAGTCCACGCGGCGTCGCTCTACCAGAGTGTACAGCATCGGCGTAGTTGGAAAGAGGTCCTTGCGGTGCGCCTGCACGAAATTGGCGGCAGGCGCACCGATCGCGACGATCAGGTCGGGCGGCTGGTCTATATTGAGGGAACGAAGATACTCGACAAAGGGGGCGTCTGACTTGTCGCTGCTTCGCCGGGCATTCAGCAGGGATTGGTCTTGAAATTCAATGGATGCCCGTCGGCTTAGCTCGGCGCGAAGGGCTTCCGAATAATCAGTCCAAGGTCTGAACCTCAGACCGAATGAATGGAGCATCAGTACTCGCTTTGCCTGTGGATCAGCTGCCGCACTTTGGCCTGTCGTCGCGATCAACAATGCGATGGTCAACGCAGCGGTGAAGCTCCGCACGCGACAGGTTCGCCATGAGCGAGACAGCCAGAAAAGCATCGCACTCCGAGCCCCGATCCAAGTGGAGTACCGTATCCGCTCGATCAGATTATCAACAAGCGGAGACAAGGGAAACTACGGGGCAATTCTGACACGAACAGTCCGCAAGATTTCATAGCGGGGCGTCGCGCGGTCCCCGCGATACGCCACGTCGCCCAGAGTACCTGCAGACCGATGGCGCAGGGTCGCCATCGTCGGACGGTCACCGCCAGCGCTTGCTTGCGCGCACAGAGGGCCAAGTTGCGCTATCGCCGCGTCGCCACGGATTAATAGGCGCAAATATAGTTCCCGTAAGCATCGTAGCAACTGCGGCGGTACGCAGCAGTGCCAAGGGCAGCCGCGCCGACCGCTGCCGCTCCTACACCGTAGCCTCGATAGCCGTAGCCGCGATAGCCGCCACGATAGCCGTAGCCACGGTAGCCTGCGCCGCGCACTGCAACAGCGCCGCCGCCCCGCGGTCCTCGAACCGCGACCGCACCGCCGCGGTAACCGCCGCCGCCCCGATAGGCACCTCCGCCGCGCCGAGCCTCGGCGTCATCGGGGATCAAGCAGACGATGAGCAAAACGAAAGCGGCAAGAGGAGCGAGAATATAGCGGAGCATGATGGAACCCTTCCATGAATTCATTGAGCCCCGCTCGCGAGATTGCGGCTCACTGTGCGCGTGAGGTTGATGTAGATCAATCGAACCCGCGCACTGCCACGCCTACGCTATGTTCAGCCGCACCTGAGGCGGCTTCCGTCACCTTTCGGTGACGCAAGTGCGAAGAGGGAGGTCCGCCATGCATCCGAGGAAGCTTCTTTCGATCAAGTCAGCGACGGTCGCGGGCATTGCCGCCAGCGGCCTGCTTGGGCTTGCAACCCTGTCGCTTAGTCCAACCCCAGCCAAGGCGGTGATTTACTGCCAGTACGTAGAATATCCGGCGGGTTGCGTTGCCCGGGCAGGCGTCGTGCTCAGGCCGCGCCCGGTGGCGCGCGCCGCCGTCCGCCACAACGCCGGTGGCAATGCGAATGGTGGCGTCAATCGCGTTGGAGCCGGGCGGTAAAGGCCGGTTTCGCAAGCCAGCAAGATAGCCGTCATCGTTTCGTCCCGGTGGCGGCTTTTCTTGGTCTGGCGGGGATAGGCCACCGGTACCGCCAGGGCGGCATTACGGCATGAAACACACTTGGTACGTCACTTTTGAAGTGCCGCCGGACGGCACATTGTCACGACGGCGACATCCGCGCCTAACCAACACGTTTGAAAGCGAAGCAGCAGCCAAGGATTTTGCGCGAACCAAATTCAACGACGGACTGATCGTCACTGCAGGGACTATCATCCCTCACTTTCCGAGAGTGTCGATCCCATCGACCGAAATCCCAACGTGGCTTGAAGCACCGAAACAAGTTGATCCAGATCAATAGCTAGGCCACGGACGCTGGTGACATGCTCTGACGGGGCAGCAACCGGGAGCCTGAACATGAATGAACGTTCGGAGCCGAAACAGGTCTGTCGTCGCAACGCACTCACCTTCCTTGGATACGCAGGGGTGTTTGGGCTTGTGGCTTCGTCCTCAATTTTTGCGGCCTCAGAGGCTGTTGCTCAAACCACCGCGCCAGCCGCCGCGCCTACTACGCCGCCAGCGGACGCGCCTAAGTCGGGTACGGAACGCCGCCAGGAGCGGCGCAGCGGGCGAACAGAGCGGCGGCAGGAGCGCCGCGCCGGCCGCACGGAGCGGCGGCAAGCACGGCGTACGGGACGCGACGAGCGACGGGACGCTCGCGACGGCACCCCGGCCGCCACGACGACCACCGAGCAAAAGAAGTAGTCCGTTCATTGCCAAGCACAGCTACCGGGCCACCTCAGCGTAGGCCCGGAAGGCCGTACAGCGCGCGGCCTATCGAAATCGGCTTCTCTCGGAAGGGGAGAAGAGGGGCTGAAGATTTCGGAATAATAGCAGTATGCACCTGTTTTGCCCGACGGCGCAACCGCTTTACGAGCGCCTAAGCCCACGGATTATCGGGCACTTAAGCCATTGATTCCGCTCGCCCCGGCTACTGTGCATGGGGTTGTTTTTCAGGTTTTTTTGACCCAAGGGCCGCTGGAGCGGTCCTCAGCTCTGCCGAAAGCCCATCCGGAAGGCGCCCCAGTGCTTGCCGCGGATCATGATCGGTGAGGACAGATCCTTCATCAGCACGAACTGACCGCCGCCCATGTCGCGGCGATAGGTCTGCAGCAGGAACGGCTTGGTGTTGGCTGCGACCTTCTGCACCGCGCGATCGGTGAACAGGCGGCGGTTGCGGCAATTGGCGTTGTTCCAGACCGGGTCCTTGCCCTGCGGCAGGCGGTAGTTCGGGTTGTGGGTCGGCAGATAGCCGCCCTTGGCCCAGGCGACGCAGAACACGATGCGGGGATCGGATTTCTGGATCGGATCCTGGATGGCGGGCAGCACGCGGTCGGTGAAGTCGACATAGTTGGTGTTGTACTGCTTGGGATCGGTGCCGGGGATTTCCCGGTAATTCTCGTCCATGAACTGGTCGAGCGTGATCTCGCCGCGGCCGATGGCGGCTTCGAACTCGTCGGAGATCCGCTTGGCGGTCTCGACCACGATTCGGATCAGCGGCGCATCCGACGTCTCGACGCCGCTGTCGGCGATCAGCGCGATCAGGCCTTCGGACGTGTCGAGCAGTTTGGTCACGCGCTGATCGGCGTTCTTGAGATCGCGCGAGGAGAGGTCAACGCCCTTGGCGAGCTCGTTGAGCTCGCTGATGACGGTGTCGCAATGTCCGAGATTGGAGGTCGCCGCGCGCGTGACGCTGCCGATCTCCGCCTCCACGGAGGCGAAGCCCTGCTGGACCCGCGAGATGATGCCGGAGATCCGCTGGGCGCCTTCGCCGGCCGTCTTCGCGCGCTGCGAGGCGTCGCTGCTCTCGCCGATCAGGCCTTCGATCTGGCCGTCGAGATCGCGCACGGTGTCGGAGATCTGGTGTGTGGCCTGGCGGGTGGCTTCCGCGAGGTTCTTGACCTCGCTTGCGACCACCGCGAAGCCGCGGCCGGCATTACCGGCGCGTGCCGCCTCGATGGTGGCGTTGAGCGCGAGCAGGTTGGTCTGCTTCGCGATCGCCTCGATCGAGCCGGACACTTTTGCGACTTGTGCCAGCGCGGAGCCGACGGCGCTGAGCCGCGCCTCGATCCGCTCCACCGCCGCGACGAGCTCGGAGATGTGGCTGACCGCGGCATCGACCGCGCCACGCGACTGCGCGATCTCGCCGACCGCCGCTGACGTGGTCGTCTGCACCGCCTGCGACGCATTGGCGATGTCGTGATTGGCCGAGACCATCGTCTCGGCGGTTTCCTGGAGGTGATGGAACCGCTCCGACTGGTTCGCGACGCGGCTTGCGACTTCCTGGACGTTGCCGGCGATGTCAGCGAGTTCCACGCCGAGGCCGCCGATGCGGTCGGCGAGCTGATCGATCAGCCGTTCGGAAAGTGTTTGGTTGGAGCCGGTGTCCAGTACTGCAAGTTGTACGACGGACATGTCTTGAGAGTCCTCCAGTCAGAGCCGTTCGCCGGCTCCCCGCGGCATTCCCATTCCAATTCCGGTCTTAAGAGGTGATTCGCGCGTTGGCGTCTTGCCTGAGCGCGCACTAGAGCTTGTAGGCCGTCCTGAATCCGCCCCAGTGCCGGCCCTGCACGCGGATCGGAACGTCGATCTCGCGCATCATCACCGTATTGCCGTTGCCCATGTCGCGCGCATAGCTCTGCACCAGATACGAGCGCAGGTTGCGCGCGGCGGCCAACCCCGCCGGATCGTTGAACATCCGCCGGTTGCGGCTATTGGCCGTGTTCCAGGCGGCATCGCCCGGCCGCTGCGGATGCGAGTAGATTCTGTTGTGCACCGGCAGGAACCCGTTGCGATCGACCATGGCGCAGAACGCCAGGCGCGGGTCCTTTGCCAAAAAGGCTTCCTGGAACGCCGGCAGCGCGCGGTCGGCCCAGTCGAGATATTTGGTGCGGTACTGCTGTGGATTGGTTCCGGCGATCTCGACATAATCGGTGTCGAAGAGCTCGTCGATCTTCACCTCGCCGCGGGCAACCGCCTGCTCGAAGATTCCGGTCAGCGCGTTACCGGCCTCCATGGCGCGGGTGACGAACTCCGTATTTTCCTCGTGGATCGACCAGAGCCTGTCCTCGATCTTCTCGCGGAGCTCGGCATTGGGACTAACGAATTGCGCGCGGGCGCCAGCCTTGGATTGCTCGACTACGCGCAGGCGGCAGGCGCCGACGCCTTCGAGGGTGCCTTCGATCAGGGCTTGCGATGCAAGGCGGCCCGCGTCCGCGCCGCCGATCAGCACGCCGTCCATCGCTATCTCGTAGACCGGCAGCACCCCGCGGGCGGTTTCGAGCTTGAGATGGCAGGGCAGCCGTTCGGTCTTGCGGCGGTCGTCGTGCTCGCTCTGGCGCAGCAGCACGGCGCAGCGCGATTTCAGTTTCTGTGCGAAGGCGGTCACGGCCTTGCCTGCGCTGGCGACGTTCTCGCCGTGGCTCTCGGCCGCCTTGGTCGCGGCATCGATCTCGGCCGCGCTTTCGCCGACCGAGATGATGAACTCCGACGCGCTTGTCGCGTTGCCGGAGACTTCGCTGGTGGTGGCGTTCTGTTCGGCGACCGCGCCGTTGACGGTCTCGAAGACCGGGCGGATGGCCTCGATCGCCTGCGAGATGCGGTGCACCGCATCCGCGGAGCCGGCGGCGTCGCGCTGCAGCGCGTCGATCTTTTTGGTGATCTCCTCAGTCGCGCCCTGGGTCTGCACCGCGAGTGCCTTGACCTCGGTGGCGACGACCGCAAAGCCTCTTCCCGCAGCGCCCGCGCGCGCGGCCTCGATGGTCGAGTTGAGCGCGAGCAGCGTCGTCTGCCGTGCGATCTGTGCGATCAGATTGACGACGTTGCCGATGGCGGCCGAGGATTCGCGCAAGCGATCGACATTGGCGCGGGCTTCCTGTGCCGCGGCGCTGGCCTCGTCGGCGAGCTTGCCGGCCTCGCGAACCTGGGCCCCGATGCCCAGCGCCGACTGGGTGAATTTGTCGGCGGCATGGGCGAAGGTGGAGGCGTTCGATTGCGCGGCGTTGGTCCGGCCGGTGAGGGCGTCGGTACGGTCGCGAATGGCGGCAAGCGTCGTGGCGGTCGCCTCGGCACCGCCGGCCACCGAATTGGCGGCGCGCTCGAGCTGGCGAATCATCGCGCCCAGCTCGAGTTCCAGCAGTTCCAGGATTTCTTTGGCCGAATCGCTTTCGACGGCCACGGCAGACTCGGAATGGGCCGCCGGCTGCGCAGCCTGCGAGGCGGCCGCAGTTGCAGCCATGTCCGGCAGACGCTTCCGAAATAGTCCGAACGCCATCAGCTCTCTCTTGTCGGGGGACGGTCGGGCGCTATTTTCGCAAGCTGGAATGAAATCAGGGTTAACGATGCCTGACATCTAGGCACGGGCCCGTACGGTGTTACCTTAAAGTCGTAGAGCCTCTTTCTTTCCAGTGGGGTGGCGGCCTATAAGGCCGCGCTTCCCACGCTCACCTTGGCGCACGATTCCCCTAGAGAAGATCACGCATGGCCGGACATTCCCAATTCAAGAACATCATGCACCGCAAGGGGCGGCAGGATGCCCAGAAGTCGAAACTGTTCGGCAAGCTGGCGCGGGAAATCACCGTCGCGGCCAAGCTGGGGACGCCCGACCCCAACATGAACCCGCGCCTGCGTGCGGCCATCACCGCGGCGCGCCAGGAGAACATGCCGAAGGACAATATCGAGCGCGCCGTAAAGAAGGCGCTCGGCAATGACGGCGAGAATTACGACGAAATCCGCTACGAGGGTTACGGCCCCGGCGGCGTTGCCGTTATCGTCGAGGCGCTGACCGACAACCGTAACCGCGCGGCTTCCGACATCCGCTCCTTCTTCACCAAGTCCGGCGGCAATCTCGGTGAAACCGGCTCGGTGTCCTTCATGTTCGATCGCACCGGCATCGTCGAATACGACCGCAGCGTCGCCTCCGACGATGCCGTGCTGGATGCCGCGATCGAGGCCGGCGCCGACGACGTGATCTCGAGCGAAGGCGGCCACGAGATCTACGCCTCGACCGAAGGCTATCGCGACGTCGCCAAGGCGCTGGAGGCCAAGTTCGGCGAGCCGCGCAAGGCCGCGCTGATCTGGAAGCCGCAGAACACGGTCGCGGTCGACGACGAGACCGGCGAGAAGCTGCTCAAGCTGATAGACCTGCTGAACGAGCACGACGACGTCCAGCACGTCTACGCCAATTTCGAGGTGTCGGACGCGCTGCTGGCGAAGATGGGCGGGTAGGGGCCACTTCCCCTGTTACTTCCGTTCTGTTTCTGTTTCCCCCACGGCAGCCAGCCGCTATCACTGGCCCATGACGACGCTCCCGATTCGTGGCCCCGTTCGCATCATCGGCATCGACCCTGGCTTGCGCCGTACCGGTTGGGGCGTGATCGAGGCCGAGGGCAACCGCCTGATCTACGTCGCCTGCGGCTCGGTAGAACCGCCGGACGATTTGCCGTTGGCGAGCCGGCTGCTCGCGATCCATGAGGGGCTCGCCGCCGTCCTGTCCGGTCACAAGCCGATGGAGGCCGCGGTCGAGCAGACTTTCGTCAACAAGGACGGCGTCGCGACGCTGAAGCTCGGCCAGGCCCGCGGCGTCGCCATGCTCGCGCCCGCGATGTTCGGCATCAGTGTTGCCGAATACGCGCCGAACCAGGTGAAAAAGACGGTGGTCGGCGCCGGCCACGCCGACAAGCAGCAGATCGCGATGATGCTCAAGATTTTGCTGCCCAAGGCCGATCCGCCGTCCGCGGACGCCGCCGACGCGCTCGCCATCGCCATCACCCACGCCCATCATCGCCAGAGCACCGCACTGCGGCTGAAGGTGGCAGGCTTATGATCGGCAAGCTCAAGGGCCTGATCGATTCCTACGGCGAGGATTTCGTCATCCTTGATGTTGGCGGTGTCGGTTATCAGGTGCATTGCTCGACGCGCACGCTGCAGCATCTGCCCTCGCCGGGCGAGGCCGCCGTGCTGTCGATCGAGACCTATGTTCGCGAGGATCAGATCAAACTGTTCGGCTTCCGCAGCGACCAGGAGCGCGAATGGTTTCGCCTGCTCCAGACCGTGCAGGGCGTCGGCGCCAAGGTCGCGCTCGCCGTGCTCGGCACGCTGCAGCCGTCCGACCTCGCCAACGCCATCGCGTTGCGCGACAAGGCCGCGGTGGCGCGCACGCCCGGCGTCGGTCCCAAGGTCGCCGAGCGCATCGTCACCGAATTGAAGGACAAGGCGCCGGCCTTCTCCAATGTCGATCCGGCGGTCGTGCACCTCGCCGGCGCTGTCGATGACCAGCGCGCCCCGCGGCCGGTGGCGGATGCGATCTCCGCGCTGGTCAATCTCGGCTACGGCCAGCCGCAGGCTGCAGCCGCCATCGCATCGGCCTCGCGCAGCGCGGGCGAGAGCGCCGAGACCGCGCAGCTCATCCGGCTGGGCCTGAAGGAGCTGTCGAAGTGAATGCGGCCCGCGCCAATCCCGTCGCCGGTCTTTTTCGCCGCCTTTCGCGCGTGGCCGGCATCGTCGTGATCTTCTCCGTTGTGGGGCCGCTGACGGTCGCCACGCTGGTTTCGGTGATGGTGGCGACGCTCGGGGCCGCGGTGCTGCAGATGTTTCTTGCGCTCGTCGAGCTGGAAGCACTGCGCACCCTGGTTTCGATCGCGATCGTGCTGCTGGCCATCGCCACGGTTCTCGCCTCGTTCCTTCCTGCAGTCGCCGCCGGCTTGATCTTCGCGCTGGCTGCGGTCTACGCCGACCTCAACATGATCTGGATGGCGTGGCTCGCCGCGGCCGTGGCCGCCGCCGGATTCGTCGGGTTTGGCATGTTCGTTGTGCCCTCCGAAACCTCGGCGGTGATCTTGCCGAGTGTCCGTTCCGCGCCTGAGGCGCTCAAGCTTTCCGCCATGCTCGCCATCGTCGCTGTCATCCCGGCGAGCCTGTGCTGGTGGCTCGCGAAACCACTGCATCGTGTTATCCTGCCCGCATGAGCACTCCCCCTCGCATGGTCACGCCCGAGCGCCGCAGCGATGATGTCGGCGACACTGCGCTGCGCCCGCAATCGCTGTCCGACTTCGTCGGCCAGCAGCAGGCGCGCAAGAATCTGTCCATCTTCATCGAGGCGGCGCGCAAGCGCGGCGAGGCGCTCGATCACGTGCTGTTCGTCGGCCCGCCGGGCCTCGGCAAGACCACGCTGGCGCAGATCGTGGCCAAGGAGCTCGGCGTCGGCTTTCGCGCCACATCAGGCCCGGTGATCGCCAAGGCCGGCGATCTCGCAGCACTCCTCACAAATCTCGAAGAGCGCGATGTGCTGTTCATCGACGAGATCCATCGCCTGAGCCCGGCGGTGGAAGAAGTGCTCTATCCCGCGATGGAGGATTTCCAGCTCGACCTCATCATCGGCGAGGGCCCGGCGGCGCGTTCGGTCAAGATCGAGCTGTCGAAATTCACCCTCGTCGGCGCCACCACGCGCGCCGGCCTGCTCACCAATCCCTTGCGGGACCGCTTCGGCATTCCGGTCCGGTTGAATTTCTACACCATCGAGGAGCTTGAGAGCATCGTCACCCGTGGTGCCCGCGTGCTCAACGTCGGCATGAGCGCGGATGGCGCCAACGAGATCGCGCGACGCGCGCGTGGCACGCCGCGTATCGCCGGCCGGCTGTTACGCCGCGTGCGCGATTTTGCTTCGGCGGCCGATGCCGACAGGATCGATCGCAAGATTGCCGACCACGCGCTGAGCGCGCTCGAGGTTGACGCCGCCGGCCTCGATGCCATGGACCGCCGTTACCTCACGACCATCGCGCAGAACTATGGCGGCGGCCCGGTCGGCGTCGAGACGATGGCCGCCGCTCTGTCGGAGCCGCGCGATGCGATCGAAGACATCATCGAGCCTTATCTGATCCAGTGTGGCTATCTGCAGCGGACCCCGCGCGGCCGCCTGCTCACCTCGCACGCCTTCCGCCATCTCGGCATCAGCGAGCCCTCGCGCGATGCGGCGGCACAGATCGGCCTGTTCGGCACCGACGAGAGCGACGACTGATCTACGCAACTGCAGACTGCTCGCGCCGTCATGAATTTCCGGTGATCTCGTGCAGAGGGTCTGCACAAACCCACCCCATTTCCGCTCCAATAGGATCGCATCAAGAAGCCGCATCACGATCGGGCTGCCATGATCACGCGCCGTCATTTCTTCCGTTCCATCGGCGGCCTGTCCGCCCTCGGCGTATCGACCGCGGCCTATGGCGTCGGCGTCGAGCCGGTCCTGCGGCTTCGTGTCACCCGCTATCATCCGACGCCGCGGCAATGGCCCGCGGACTTTCCGCTGAAGATCGCCGTGATCGCCGACATCCATGCCTGCGATCCCTGGATGTCGCTGGAGCGGATCGATTCCATCGTCGAGCGCACCAACGCACTGAACGCGGATATCATCGTGCTGCTCGGCGACTATGTCGCCGGCTTGCACCAGGTCACGCGCATCATTCCGGCGAACGAATGGGCCAAGGTGCTGGCCGGTCTGAAAGCGCCGCTCGGCGTCCATGCCGTCATGGGCAATCATGATTATTGGGCGGACAGGACCGTGCAGCAGGTGGGGCACGGGCCGACGGTCGCGCATCGCGCGCTGGAGGCGGCCGGCATTCCTGTCTACGAGAACGACGTCGTGCGGCTCGCCAAGGACGGCCGCGCGTTCTGGCTCGCTGGCCTCGGCGATCAGCTCGCCTTTCTGCCGGCGCGCCGCCTCCGGAGCACGGGGCGCTTCGGCGCTGACGATCTCGACGCGACGCTTGCCAAGGCCACCGACGATGCGCCGATCATCCTGCTCGCGCATGAGCCCAATATCGCGCCGCGCGTGCCCGCCCGCGTCGCGCTGCAACTGTCCGGCCACACCCATGGCGGCCAGATCCGCCTGCTCGGCTGGTCGCCGGCAGTTTCGCGGCAGCATGGCCTGCGGCTCGCCTATGGTCACTTCCGGCTCAAATGCGACCTCATCGTTTCCGGCGGCCTCGGTTGCAGCCTTATGCCGGTCCGCGTCGGCGTGCCGCCGGAGATCGTCGAGGTGACGCTGGGGCGGGGGCCGGTGGTGATCTAAGGCATGGAATTCTGCATCAAATGATGCTATATTCGATGTAGAGGTGCCCCATGAGAACGACGATCGCGATAGACGACGAGCTTTTTGCCAAGGCGCAGGAATTTGCTGGCGTCAGCGAAAAGGCAGCCGTCGTTAGGGAAGCCTTGATAGCCTTCGTTGAACGGGAGGCCGCACGCCGTCTCGCGCGGATGGGAGGTACCGAACCCAACGCCAAGGCTCCGCCGCGCCGCCGGCCCAAGTGAAAGTCCTGGCGGACACGTCGATCTGGATCGACCACTTCCGCCGCACGGATGGACGGCTTGCTGGCCTCCTCGATCACGGTGACATCGTTATTCATCCGTTCGTGATCGGCGAATTGCTCCTGGGGCGCGTGTCGAAGGCTTCTGACATGCTTGATGAACTGAACCTCCTCCCTAAGGCGACGATCGCCAGCAATAGCGAAGTCTTAGAGTTTATCGTTAAGCGAAAGTTGTCCGGATTGGGCATTGGGTGTGTCGATGCCCACTTGCTCGCATCGACGATGTTGACAGTCGAGGCAACAATCTGGACACGTGACAAGCGATTGCTTGCGGCAGCTCGGTCGTTGAAATTGGCTGCCGATATCCAATGAGTACGCCGATGTCTCATCTCGACGGCGAGATCCGCGACGGCCGCCACCGCATGCAGGTCCGCGTCTATTACGAGGACACGGATTTCTCAGACTGGACGTTGTCGTAACAGCTCAACGTGCTGATGTTCCCTGTTTTGGGACAGTTTTCTGGGAAAAGCTGCGGGCTGAAAAGGGCTGCGGCGTTCAAGTACGGGGTGTACTCGTAGGGCATCCGCTTGCGCGCCGGATGCACTATAATGCAGTTGAGCAGGTTGCGGAAAGCGACACGAGTCTCGATCGCCTTCGGATTTGTCGTGAGCGCGGTGACCAGTCTCTTTGCCTCCGAACAATATCGGTCACCAAACCCCGGATGATCGAACGGGATCACGTTTTCGCCACCGTTGCCGAGCAACCGCAGGCGCTCCTCGAGAGTTTCCCGCTCCGCGTCACATTCATCTATCCGCTTGACTAACTCATCCGGCTTGCGACGGCTGTTCGCGATCGCATATGACAAGCGTTCGATCTCAGTGTTCAGCACATGGCACCGACGCTCTAGGTTAGAGCGTTCGCTGGTCTTTTGCGGATTGCTCTTCTGCTCCTCCTTCCAGGCACGCATCGCCTCTTCAATGGCTTTCGGAGAAAGCAATCTTACTTCCATTTTTTCCGCAACGTCCTTCAGTAGAACGTCCATATCAAAGCTGCGGGTATGCTCGCAGGTGCTTCGCTGATGCGCGTTGGCGCATGCGGCGCGTGGTCCACCATTCCGGGAGGACTGAGCGATTCGCATATGGCCATAGCAAACGCCGCACCGAAGGACTCCTGCAAGCGGATGCTCGTTGTTGCGCGGGACCACGGGTCGGCGCCGCGGCTTGCCGGTCGGTCCGAACAGGTGGATAGCGCGCTCACTGCGAACCTTCTGCGCTCTCTGCCAGAGCGCTTGGGGAACGATCCGCAGCTCGGCGTTTTTGACGATGATGTGGCGTTCTTCAGGATTGCGGCGCTTCTGCTTCTTCTGCGTTTCCGGATTGAGAATTGTTGAGCGAACATTCCAATGTATTTCGCCGATATACAGTTCGTTGCCGACAATGCCGCGACCATGGCGGCCGCCAGTGATGCACTGATGATTCCAGGTGGTACGACCAGCCTTGTTCTTATGACGAGTGGCCCCAGGCGTGGGCACGCCTTCGCGGGTAAGATCGGCGGCGATATCTCGCGTTGAACGGCCCGACGTATACTCGATGAAGATACGGCGCACGATCTTCGCTTCGCTCTCATCGATCATCCGCTCGCCAGGCGCGCCCGGCCTTGGCCGATAACCATAGGCGTATGAGCCGGGAATTCTTCCGTTGCTGACAGCGTTATCGTGCCCGCGCCGAACCTTGTCGGCGAGCTGTGGCTTGTAGATCGTATTGTAGAGACTTGCGATGCTGATGTCAGTCGCCGTCGCATAAACGCCCTTCTGATCCATCAGCTCAACGCGGTTGAACTCAAACACCTGCTTGAGCCGCTGGATTGTGGCGGGATCGCGCGACAAGCGGTCGAAATGCTCGACGATGATCACGTCGAAGTCTTGCTTTCGCACACCTTCGAGCAAGCGCTGATAGCCATCGCGCTTGTCTTCGGTAAGGCCAGATTTTGCAGCGTCGACAAATTCACCAACGACATCGAGGCTATTGCGTGCGGCGACCTTCCGGCAGAGTAATAGCTGACCGTCAATCGAGGTCACTTTTTGCATGTCGCTCGAGTAGCGAGCGTATATCGCGGCCCTCTTTTGTTGTGATCGTGTCGCCATCCCGTTCCCCTATCGACTGCCCCGAAACGCCTTGTTCATCCCGCGCAAGCTGCCGTCCAATGGCACGCGCCAGCTCAAGCCAAATTTCCTCATTGTTGGGATTGTCCCAACTTTGCAGGTGAGAAGGATCAAGCGGTCGCATGATCGCCTTTTGGCCCCGAGGCGAGCGGATTCGGATAGGCATTGCAGCCAAGCCTTCACAAGCTACCGTAAATTTCTACCGCGCGCTATGAATAGGCGGCTGGGATCACGTGCGGCGTTCGCATGCTCCGTTCGGAGGCTCGATCGAAGCCCCTGCATTCGGCTTTCGCCTGATGCGGATCGCCATCCGGCAGCAGCCTCAGTCGGCAAGCGCCATGACCTGACAAGAGTCACGACAGGGCGACGGATGACTTTTGCTCCCGCAGCTCTCATGGAAGTCTCAATTGGCAATGGCGAGTCTAGTCATGTTGACTGTTGCAGTCGTGAATGAAAATGAGATTCTTCGAATGCAGGGCGCGAGCGCGTCGCTGCGAAGCTAATCGTAAGCCGGAGGGAATTTGCTAAGCAAAGCGGAGTAGAAATACTTGTGTCTGAGGGTGCGAGACATCCGATTGATCCGGTTCATAGGCATGACGATCCGTTTTCGCAGTCATTACACGACGAACGTCATTGAATGGGACGCAAGGCATGTCGGAGTCGCACCGACCCACTGGCCTGCGACTCTGGGACCGGATGGATCTAACTGCTCGCGCGCCTGCGACTGCGAATCCTCTGCCAACTCCTGGCAACCATCGGAGCGGTCATCTGCACCGCTGCGGGAGACGACGCCAAAGCAGCTGACTGCTATTGGACCTGCCCTAACATTCCAAATATCATATCGAACAACGTACCAGCACTGCGGGCGAGAACCCCTTCGGCGCTTGCCCGCCCGATGCGCACAGCGCGAACGAGAGGGCGCTGCAATGCCCAAGATTTTGATGATTGCTTGGAAAAGAGCGTCCGTGCCGGAGAACGAGTTCTCAAAAACCCAACAAGGGGAATCGCACTGTGACAGCCTCTCTTGACGGCGAAATTCGCGATGGACGCCATCACATGCAGGTCCGCGTCTATTTCGAAGATACGGATTCCGGCCAAATTGTGTATCACGCAAATTTTTTACGCTTCATGGAACGCGGCAGGACGAATTACTTGCGCCTGCTCGGAACCAGTCAGCACGCGCTGCTGCAAGAGGCGCGGAACGATGCGCCCGGCTTTGCCTTTGTCGTCCGGTCGATGACAATCGATTTTCTAAGGCCGGCAGTCTTGGACGACGTGCTTGACGTCGTTACTCTCCCGCAAGAGGTCAGAGGCGCGTCAATTACCTTACTGCTGGAATGCAGGCGCGCAGAGGATCTCTTGGTCACGGCGCGTGTACGTGTGGCGTTTATCTCATGCGGAAAAGCGCAGCGTATCCCGAAGGCGCTGCGGCTTGCTATAGAAGGGCATAAATGAAATCTGCTCGTAATTCAAGCCTTGGCCGTCCGGCGACAAACGGAGAGGTGCGTCGCGCCGCGGATCGGAGGCGCATAACTCCTCTGCGCTGGAGCGTGCAAATCGGACAGACCGGATGCGCTGTGGGCAAGCTGGCAGCACGCCGTGCCCGTGCTCACTTGGCCCCGTGTGCAAAGAAAAGACGAAGGTTGGCGTGAAGGCGCGCCAGCGCCCGGGCCTTTCCAAACGTCTGGATGCCGCGCTCGCCGTGGATGAATTTGGCAGCACCGGTGGTCATACCCGCCGCCAGCACCGCATTAATGCGTGCTTGAACTTCGGGCACATAACGAATCTCTCCGGCATCAAATCGCCGGCAAAACTTACATCTGAGCGAGTTCACGCATCGGACCAGCGGATAGGGTCAACTGATGGAGAGTTGCGCCTTAATGTAGCTGTGCTAGTACGCCCACTTTCGAATCGAGGAGCTAAGAGTGGCGAAGAAGGCAAAGAAGACGGCTACGAAGAAGAAACCTGTGCGTCGTGAATACACGAAGGCTGACGAGAAGGAGCTGCGCGCTCATTCGAAAGCGAAGACTCCGGTTGCGAAAATCGCGAAGCTCACAAAGCGCTCCGAAGGCTCACTCCGCCAAAAGGCGGTCAAGCTTGGAATCCGACTCGGTCACCAGCGCTAGAAGGCGGCATCATGATCGTGCTGCACGCCAGGTCGCTGCCTGATAATCCCTACGACGGTCATACCCTGCGTGACGTCATCGACCGCACCGAGGCACTCACCGGCTGTCCGATCGAGCGGGCCCATGTCGACAAGGGATATCGCGGCCACGACACGCAAAATCCCCGTCGCGTCTTCATTTCGGGCCAGAAGCGCGGCGTGTTCGGCGCCATCAAGCGCGAGCTCCGGCGCCGCTCCGCCATCGAGCCCATCATCGGACATCTGAAGGCCGAAGGTCACCTTGGCCGCTGCTATCTCAAAGGCCGCGCCGGCGACGCCGCCAACGTCGTGCTCTCAGCAGTCGGCCACAACTTCCGCCGTATCCTCGCCTGGCTCAGAGAACTCTTGTGCCTCTTCCTGATCCAGCTATCGCATACACTTGCCTGTCCACTCCCGCTCGATACGGCTTCTTAACGGACGACTACCTACGACCGCGACGAGGACTACGACGAGGACCACGCAGGAGAGACAGGATTTTGGGAGCTGGGCACCGGAAAGCCGACAAACGGCTCTATCCATTCGAACGCTCGGCACGGAAGTGCGGCTGAGCTGGCGCGTCGCGGACACATCGCCATCCATCCGACTGTGGGTTGGTGCGCACGCGAAAAAAGGAAGGGCGCTATGGCAAATCGGTCCGCTATTCCTTGATTGTCTCGATTTACACGCCTCAGCAGGAAATAGACATCTATACGCCTGTTGCCGTGCAGGTGGGTATTGAAGTTCCAATTGAGATCTAGCCTATCGGCGCGGTATGCCCCAACGCGACGGCATGTTTACGCTGGCTTGGAGTAAGAGCGCGCCAGAAATAATGTGCCTTGTTTGTCTCCATGGCAGCCAGATCGTCCATGTACCGCTTCTTTGTTAGCGTGACGTTGAAGAACGAAGGGGCGTGGTCGATACGGTTCCTGCGCAATCGCCAAAACACGACAAAGGCTTGCTTCCCGGGGTCAGTTTCTTGTTGGTTCGATAATACTCCAGCGCACCGGTAAGGATTTGCGAGTTCTCCGCCCGAGCCAGTCTCTCCAGCGCTCGGATGCAGGAATCCAACCGCATCTTCTGAACAAGCCTGTCGAGTTGCCGTTTGGCGTCCGCCGGCGTTAACCGACGGCCATTCTCGTAGACGGCAACGTTAAACTGAAGAATGCAGTGCGAGCCGACATCAAGGCTATGGTTGGTGAAGCCGTTTTGAATCTCGAAATGATATCTCAGGCCTTCCTGCCCGCAGAGGCCGCAAGTTTCGCAATCTCGTCATGGTCATGAGTCAGACCCGTGAAGCGCCATTCAGCGAAAGCTTTCGGCAATGTGTCCGCGATGGAGAGCGGAAGCATACTCTCCCTGCCCCTTCTGGTGTATGTCTCCATTTTCGCAAGACCCATATCGAATTGCTGCGCTTACAAATTGTTCTTTCCACTGAGAATTTCTCACGGTCGCAATACGAGCGGGGCCACCTGGCAGCATACCCAAAATGTCACTCTAGCGATAGCATCTGCGGCTCCCAACGCTATTTCATGGGTGACAATCAGCTAATTAGCTGATAAGCTTCCAAAAAATCGAAGAGGTTCTACAGTATGGGTCTAGATATGTCGTCCTTTGGACGTGCCATTGCCTCCGCGCGCAAGGAGAAGGGCATGAGCCAAAAGGAACTCGCCACTAAGATCGTGAAGGAGGATGGCGAGGCGATAACGCCGCAGTACTTGAACGACATCGAACACGATCGCAGAAGCCCGTCCTCGGACCATTTGGTGGGCGAGTTTGCAAAGGTTCTAAAAATGGATCCGCTTGCCTTGTACGGCGTGATCGGGATGCTGCCGGAGCAGGACAGAAAACTGGTAAGAAAATCGACACCGGACCAGATCAATCAGGCGTTTGTCGCCTTTCGAAAGAAACTGAAGGAATAGGCAGCTTGAGGTACGTCCGCGACACGATGCATGGTTTTCGGGAGAGGCCTCATTACGAGCCCGCCGAACTTGATACCATGTTTGAAAAGCTCGTGGCGGACCACCTGCGGAGCAAGCACGGCAAGGTCGAGTTTCCTATTTCGACTGACGATATCACGACCTTGATTGAGCGGGACGTTACGGATCTGGACCAATATGCGGACCTGACCATGTATGGCGCCGGCGTTGAAGGCGTCACCGAGTTTGCCGGCGCTGGAAAGCCAAGGGTCTCGATTTCCAATGACGTCCACAGGTTCGAGAACCGGCTGCGGACCACCCTCACCCACGAATATGGGCATGTGATCCTGCACGCCTACCTGTTTGGGCTGGAGCAGCGCCAGCTAGCGGTGGATGGCAAGCGGAAGCCCAACGCTATCTATTGCAAGCGGGACACAATGATTTCCGCGAGCAAGACTGACTGGATGGAATGGCAGGCAGGATACGTTTCCGGGGCAGCGCTGATGCCGAAATCCTACCTCCAGAAGATTGTTGCTGGCGTTCAGTACGCACGCAACATCTACGGCGCGTGCGAGCCTGGCGGTGCCAATGGTGAAGCGCTGATTCAGGCTGTCGTGAGTGAGTTCGCCGTCTCTCGGGAGGCGGCAACGGTTCGTCTGAAGATCCTTGGCCACCTCGGTCGGGAGCAGGCAATCGGCAATCTGTTCACCTGATCAATGCGTTAGCTACCATTGACTCTCCTGCAGGCCGGACTTATGATACGTCAATCAGCGTATCCGCTGATTGACGCCCGAGACAGCGCGGGACGTATAAACTGGATGGAGAATCAGTCATGAGCGGCAACGAGGACAACACTTCCGGCCATGGGGGCGGGAATTCCGGTGGCGGAAACGCCGGAGGCGGAGGCAATCCCGGCGGCTCCGGAAACCCGGGTCACGGCGGTCCCAACGTCCACATCGAGGTTGATGGGCACAACAAGTCGGTACGGGAGGGCGACTGGCTCGTTAGCGACCTCAAGGATAAAGTTGGTGTCGACCCCGCCAAGGTGCTGGCGGAGATTACTCCGACAGGGCTCGTCGATCTTGATGACCAGGCTCGCATCGACGTGAAGGAAGGCATGCGCTTCATGAGTCATGCGCGTAAGGGCGGTTCATCATGAGCACCGGGGCGCCCAATGACGGCCTCGATGAAAGTCTCCGGCCCATCGCGCAGCTGTGCGATGGGGTGGTGTCTTTCCAAACCGAGGGATGGCGAAAGTTGATCTATATGGAGAAGCTTCGCTTCAGGGTCGGTTCAAGCAGTCACGTCATGGATGCGATCCTCTGCCTCAACCACGACAACCCTGCATATCCCACGAAGCTTTATCTAGCCGCGAACGTGGGCGGCGAAGGCCTGAACTGGAACGAGCAGGCGTACCTGCTCGGCCGCAACTGGCCGACCTTTTCCTGGAAGGACGTGCCGGCAGACCAGCCATATGTCGATATTCTTGCCGCGCATCTCTCAGCGCTGAGCAAGGGAAAGGCAGCCTAGCATGTGGCGGCTTCTCTCCGGCCTATTCGGTCGTTCATCCCCGTCGCCTGCAGACCAAAGGCAGGTTGAACGTCGCGCATACGCGACATTTCGGGCCACGAGCTCGTTTATTCAGGAGGTAAGGCGCGATCTATCCCGGCCCCATGCATTCGCGCATGAGCGGGTCGGCTTCATTACCGTGCGCGCGGCGTCCGGTGCGGATGGCCTGGTTTTGCTCGCGGAGAACTATTATCCGGTCGCTGATGACGAGTATGTGCGCGACAATACTGTCGGCGCGATGATCGGCCAGGAAGCACTCCGCAAGGCGCTAGAGCTGGCGCTCTTGCAAGGCGTCGGCGTCTTCCATGTGCATATGCACTTCCCTTCGGCGCGGTTGTGGTTCAGCGCCACCGATCTGCGCGAACAAGCCAAGTTCGTGCCTGACTTCTTTAAAGTTTGCCCGCAGATGCCGCATGGCGCAGTCGTTCTCAACGACAAGACTGTCGCCGGACGCATATGGACTGCCCCCACCCAAGTGAAGAACATCGATGAGTTCAACATTGTTGGCACGCGCTCAACTGTGGGGCGCGCCGCGGCCGATGGCAGCACAGATTTGTTCGCATGACAAACGACCGCGATTTTAGCCGCCAGAGCTTCCTCGGTGCACATTCCGAAGCGCTGTTCGCGAATTTGCGAGTGGCTATCGTCGGACTTGGCGGAGGTGGCTCCCACATCGCGCAGCAGCTCGCCCATCTTGGCGTCGGGCATTTCCGGCTAATTGACCCTGATGAGATCGAAGCAAGTAACCTAAACCGCCTGATTGGCGGCACTCAGGACGATGTCGATCACGAGCTCCCTAAAGTAGAGATCGCCACCCGTATGATCCTTGGCATCCGGCCATGGGCGGAAGTAACCTCCAGGCAAGCGAAGTGGCAGGAGGCGGACGACCTGATCCGTGATGCGCACGTCCTGTTCGGGTGCGTCGACGGCTATCAGCAGCGCGACTATTTGGAGACCGCCGCGCGACGTTTTGGTCTGCCATACATCGATATCGGAATGGACGTGACCAGACTGCATGATGCCAGTTTTGCGGTGGCAGGGCAGATGATCATGACCTTACCGGGCAATCCGTGCATGCGCTGCCTGGGCTTCCTGACTCCCGACAAGTTGGCGCAAGAGGAGAATCGCTATGGCGACGTGGGCATCAACCCGCAAGTGGTTTGGACGAATGGCATGCTAGCCTCGTTTGCTGTCGGTGCATTCGCAAAGCTCTTTACGCCGTGGTTTTCCGCAGAAGAAAACTATACGTGGCTGGAGTTCGACGGTAATGCTCAAACCGTCTCGCGAAGCCAACAGCCAGATTACTTCCCGCTGTTACCAGTATGCCCACATCATGGGGCGACTAACGGTCTCGGCGAATTCGGCTTCGACATTCGTCGAGCGTAGCGGGCGGCTCAGCGACCACGCTATAGAGCCCTGAGTCCGGCGACACGCTCCGCGCTCCGGGGCTACCTATCACATCCGACGACAAACCGCGTTTAACAGGCTCCTGCTTGGCCTCGTGCCTACTCCGTTGCGCAGCTATCCCCAATGCACGGCCAGTAATGACCGGAAGTTAAGGCGCCCCGGCGCAAGGCTGGCGTAGCAGCTAGTCAATGAAGACCGCGAGCTCTTCAGGTGCACCTGATGGGAACAATTTTTTTAAGAAACTCGAGGGATGCGGAGAGGCTTAACAGTCGGCGCGACGGATATCCTCCGAAGGGGTCGATCCGGAACGCCATGCCGACACCAGAGGCCTGGTCTGTGGTTGTCGATTGCCAGCAAGGAGATAATCGGATGGCTAATCCCCGGCGGGTCTTGAATCAGAAACTGGCGGGGATCGTCTTGCGGGGGTGACTGGAAAGGGCATCGCCCAGTCTAGCATGGCAAGGCGAGTCGCCCTAAGGCGCATTCAATGTGAAGGCTCATCCGAGTCACAAGGAAACCGGCGCCGCTTTTTTGAAACGGCGCCGGTTTCCTCGTCGAAGATCTAGTGAGCGGCGGCACCCTTCTTGATCGCAGAGGCGAAGCCTTCGACGACCCGAACAAATAGATCGGGATCACGCAGTGCGTTCTTGAGCTCCTCAGCCCAATCCGGATTGGACTCGGTCCACTTGATCAGCGCGATCGCCTTGATGCGCGCAACCGCGCCTTCGCCGCACCCGACGCGCTATCGATCATTAACCGCCCCTTCGGCGAAGAGCCCATTCTTCCCGGTGCGGACACCTGATCGCCGCCATGCCGGGCTGACAATCGGTGATGCCGCGAGTTGCGGCTTCGCCCCCGCCGACGGTCATGCCGTCGGCTCGACTTCCGTGACGCCAAGCGATTTTCCATAGCACGCGATCCGCAAATGCTCAATGATCACGCCGGAGGAAGGGAGATTCGGTAGATGGTCGAGGCGATTCTCCGAAGGACACTCAAGAGAGTGGTTGACCTTGCATCGATGCACAGCATCACGAGTGATGCGCTCATAGCGATGACCAAGGACGATTATCAGGTTCTCCGTCGCGAGGCGACGCGGGCGCGGCTCGACAGGAAAGCGCGTTTCGTTTGCGCGAAATGCGGACATGCCGTCTATGCTCCGCGCGAAGGCCGGACCGGCCAACCCTACCGGAAACACCACCCGGGTGCCCTACAACTTTGTCCCTGGTGGACGGGGACGCCGGCCAGCGTCGATATCGTTAGCGCGGAGCAATTTGACGGAGCGCAGGAAAGCCCGTTGCATGCTAAAATGAAACATATCGTCGGTGAGCTATTGACCAACGATCCGCGCACGACCGCAGGAAGCGTCGTTGTCGATGAGTATCTCATCCTAGAGAATGGACGACGACGGCGGCCGGACGTACGCGCGATCTATGATGGCGTGCCACTCGTCGTGGAGGTTCAACTTGCAACTACGCAAATCCCCATCATCGTGCAACGCGAAGATTTCTATGAGAACGCGTCCATTCGCCTGATTTGGCTTACCTGGAATTTTGAGCCACCCACGAGCGGCCGATTACTCAGTTCATTTGAGGGCATTTTCTACTCCCACGACAAGAACCTGTTTTCAATGGACGATGAAACGATAGCCCTTTCCAGACAGCGGCGAGAAGTAATCTTGCGCGCGTTCTGGCTGGATGAAGACGCATGGCGCTCGAAATTGGTCACGATTTCCGACCTCAACTGGATCGAGGGAGGGCGCGCAAACGTGGTTCCGTCGAGGTCGCCTTGGCATCATGACTTTCTGTCGCGCTGGCGCGGCGCGCTCGGAGAAAAAGGTGCGAAATGGAAAGAGCGTGAGATCCTGTTTCGCGAACTCCTGGCCAAAGTGGCGATTCCGGGGAGCGATGTCAACGAGCTGCATGCGCTCGACGTGGATGCATTGATCAACTGCATGCTGTCGCTGGTCGACGGTCGACCGGTAGGCTCGCGGCAGCAGAATCTTGTTGAGGTGCTGAACTCCTTCTTCAAGGTCGAGCTGCGACAGCGCTATGTGCGCCTCATTCGCACCTTCGCCCAACTGACCAACAGGGACGCTCTCCTTGAAATCGAGAGTGTTCGCAACAAGATCGTGAAAGCACGCACAGTGGCGCAAGACGATCGCCAAAGCGTGTCAGGAAAGATTGCGCTGGCTTTGTTCCCGGAGATATTCTCTTCAGCTTGAAGCAATGCCAGCAGCGTATCTCAGCGCTTGACGCATTCTGTATCGCAATCAAGTGAGTCGAAGATTGCGGACGGGACCAGACTGCCTGTGGGGCAGCGACTTGGTAGGAGACGATGGCGGGACAAGGTGAAAAATATCGTGCATTCCGTAGATAGTGAGGATCTCAAAGCGAAACAGATATGCCACGCCTGCATTGGCGAGCAGTATCTAAGCGATGAAGTTCGCGCAAACGGTAAGCGCGGCAAATGCAGCTATTGCGAAAAGACACGTCGCACCTTCAGCCTTGACAAGCTGGCCAAGCGTGTGGCGACTGCGTTCGAGCAGCACTACGATCGAACTTCAGATCAACCGAACGACTACGAACATATGCTCCAGCGCGACAAGGAGCTGAGTTACGAATGGAATCGGCATGGCGATGATGTCGTGTACGCCATTCAAAACGCCGCCGAAATCCCGGAATACGCAGCCCAGAATGTCCAGTCAATCCTGGCGGTCTCAACTGATCGACGCAACACTTTATCTTAGAGGAAAAGATGGAGTGTTGGATGGAACGGAGATTTCATAGAGGTTTCACTGCGGCAGAAAAGACGGAGTTATGGGACCGGTGGAAGCGCGGGGAGTCACTGAAGGCGATCGGGCGAGCTTTTGGTAAGCAGTCATCGTCGATCTATTTTCTAGTTGCTCCGCATGGAGGGTTTCGTCCTGCGGAGCGGCGTCGCTCCAGGCTGGCATTGACGCTTGCGGAACGCGAGGTGATTTCCAGAGGCGTTACGGCACATCAATCGGCCCGGTCGATCGCCAAATTACTTGGCCGCTCCCCATCGACGGTGAGCCGGGAAATGAGCCGCAATGGCGGCTATGACCGCTACCGGGCGACACTTGCGGACGAGAATGCCTGGGCACGATCCCGTCGTCCAAAATGTTGTAAGCTGGCGACCAATCCGCGGCTTCGGCAGGCAGTGGCAAGGAAGCTCAGATTAGATTGGTCACCCGAGCAGATAGCCGGTTGGCTGAAGAGAACGTATCCTGAAGACGAGTGTAATCAGGTGTCACACGAGACCATCTACCGCAGCCTGTTTGTCCAAGCGCGTGGCGTGCTCAAGAAAGAGCTGCTTAGTCATCTTCGATCGAGGCGTTCGATGCGCCGCTCTAGGCCGGTTGATCCGAATGGCGATAGACGGGGACACATGAAGGATGCCGTCTCAATCCGTCAGCGACCGGCTGCGGTTGAAGATAGGGCTGTGCCTGGCCATTGGGAGGGCGATCTGTTGTCCGGGCCGAACAACACCTACATCGCGACCTTGGTCGAGCGTCAAACGCGTTACGTGATGTTGGCCAGGGTGGCAGGCAAGGACACCCGGACTGTAGTCAACGCGCTCATCAAGCAGGCGAAGAAGCTACCTAAAGAGCTGTATAAGTCCCTGACCTGGGACCGGGGCAAGGAACTGACGGATCATCGGCGCTTTACGATGGCGACCAACATCGATGTCTATTTTTGCGACCCGCAAAGCCCGTGGCAGCGCGGGTCGAACGAGAATACCAATGGCCTGCTCAGACAGTACTTTCCAAAGGGCACCGACTTGTCGGTGCATTCGCAAGCCCATCTGAACAAAGTGGCTCGTCAGCTAAACGAACGACCACGTGAGACCTTGCAATTTGAAACGCCAGCAGAGAGATTTAATGCCTGTGTTGCGTCGACCGGTTGAGCCGGCCCCTGGAGGAGGAACATAGCGATTTCAATAGCGCGGCTATGGGTGAAGAGACTGAGTTCGCGAGCGATAGCTATTATCAGGAGAAAAAAGTCAGCGATGATGCTTGGCGCGAGGAATGGGGTCGGTTTGAGAATTCTCTGAAGACCGAGGCGCGCTTTTTCAGCCGTACTGCAGCAGCGCATCTAGCGGCAATCTTCGGCGCGATCGATGCTTTGCGGACGCGGCAGGGGCAGCCTCTTGTCGTAGATGCGGGGCCCGGAACAGGCTTCCATACACTCTCTCGTGCCCGAGTCTTCCACTCAGAGGACAAACTCGAGGCGGCGATGTGTCGGCCCGACGTCCAGCTCGGGTCGCCGCCAGCGCTGTTGGCTGCGGCAGGCCGCATGAACGCGCGTGGCATTTCCGTGTTCTACGGCGCTAACGATCCCAAGGCCGCCATCGCCGAGGTGCGGCCTCCGGTTGGAAGCAAGGTTGCCGTGGCCCAATTCGAGATCATCCGAAAACTCCGGCTGCTAGATCTGACGGCGCTCAAGAATATCCAGATGCGTGGAAGCATCTTTGACGTCGATTTTGCGCGCCGGCTGGAACGAGCGCAATTTCTGAAATCTCTGAGCAGCCGTATCACCCAGCCAGTCATGCCCGACGATGAGCCTTTCGAGTATCTGGTAACTCAAGCCATCGCCGATTTTCTCGCAACCGAATCCTCGGTGCCTATCGATGGCATTATCTTCCCGTCGGTTCAGGTCGCCGGAGACGTGCTCAACGTCGTCCTATTCCACAAGGCTGCGCGCGTTGAGGCGATGGAAATTCCGAGCGGGACCGAGATCAGAGCCAGGACGGGGCAAAGTACCGAGGAGGGATGGGAAGTCGATTACTCTGTGTTTGAGGAGGTGCCGCCGCCGCCAATGGTTGATGAGGAAAAGGTGAAATCGCCAACATGGCCCGACTTCGATGCCGTGCCGGCGTTGGCAGGAGAACGGGTCGATTTCGATCCGCGGGAGCCAAGCCTTCGCGTGATGCCGGACAGCGTTAGCGTGCACCATGTGGAGGGCGTCGTCTTCACGACAAACGAGTATCAGGTGCGTCGTTCCCGCCGGAAGAAGGATGATCGATCGCCGTTCTAACTTTACACCCGGGCATGAGAAGGTGTTTGGCGGCAGGCAGCAAAGGCGCTGACGCATGAGAGCTTTCGTCCGCCAGAAGCAGTGGCGCGAAAAGTCCAACGACCGCGAACGATCGACGAGAACAGGGGCGCGAATTAAGGGGCCAGCGCCGGCCTGCAACTCAGGGATTAGCTTTCATTGGCGGGGGACAAACCCCAATACCAGTAGCCATGCACTATGCTTCGGAAGACCACATGGTGCGCGCTCGCCCAGCTCATTGCTTCGCGCTTATCGCGGCTTCAATAATCGTCCCCATGCAGATTCAGTTTGAGCTTGTCTTGGTACACGCCAATCCGCTTCTTTGCTCGCTCGGTGGCGTCGCCAAAGAGGAGTAACTCAAAATAGGTTTCGCCCAATGGCTGCCGCGTACGAGGATCCAAGAGGGCGCTCGATTGAAACCATCCCTGGCCAACTGAAAACGGAGTCCAAGTTCCGCTCAGTCGCAGCGGATTGACAGTGTCGCCGTAAGATATCCTGAAAATTTCCTGAGCCGGCCCCCTGATTTGGCCGCAAGCAAATGGGCGTACTCGGAAAGGTCGCCGACATGGACGTCCATTGACACTCCCGGCGCCTTGAATTCGACGATGATGGCTGAGCCTTCTTTGCTGAAGAGAGCAATGTCTGGCCGCTTTCTGCCATTGTCATCTGCCCGCTCGTAAGCAGATTTTGAAGCTCCTGGTCGATGTCAGTTTCGCAAACACGTTCGCTGTCATTCCAGCGGATCCTGGATAGCGGCACGTCTGAGGCGATGTAGTCGTAGTAATGGTATTCTTCTCAGAAGCAAATGTCGTGAGAGGCGACCTCAGTGCTGTCTTTCCGCATCGGGAAGAATATGCTGTGAATGATCTTCTCGTCCTTCCGGCGGTCACCCTCCGCGACTGCCCGTCCCGCGAGTTGCTTACGACACGTAAGATCAAGAATCTGTACGATTGCGGACCGCCGCGGAGCGCATTCAGTATGAGGGCCTATCATCGGCGAGAAGACACCAACGCGGCGATCCTCAAAAGGGCTGAGACGGGCATCTCCATCAAGGAGATCGTACGGCTCACCGGTCATAGCCGGGGCCTCATCCGCAGGGTATTGCGAGGTCAGCGATCCGACGTGTTCAGGGTGCGCGAGAGCTCGCTCGAGCACTACCTGCCGTGGCTCGACGCCCAGTGGGCTGCTGGCCATTGTAATGGCGCCGAGCTTTGGCGTTGCCTCAAGGCGCAGGGATTTAGAGGCTCGCTGCGGGTCGTTACCGAATGGACGACACGCCGTCGACGTGCCGAAAAGCCCCATGCTCAGAGCCTGCAGCGCATACCGTCCGCGACAACGATCGCTCGCCTGATGACCGATGGCCGCGATACGCAATCAAACTCAGAAACCGTCACATTGCGGCCATCGAGCAAGGCGTTCCTCTTCTGGTGGAAGTTCGAGAGATCATAGCTGCTTTCCATGCGATGATCCGCAAGAAGGCTCACGTAGAGCTTGAACCATGGTTGGAACGAGCGCGCGCAAGCCTCGTCATGTCTTTTGCCAATGGCGTCATCAAGGACAAGGCCGCTGTCAGCGCAGCGATCACGACGTCATAGTCCAATGGACAGACCGAGGGCCAGATCACCAAGCTCAAACTGGTCAAACGCCAAATGTACGGACGCCCCAAGCTCGACTGGCTACAGGCTCGGCTAATCGGCGCCACATGACCAGTGCTGCACCAAATTTGCGTCAGAGCCAATTTTGCAAGCCGAATGACACATCCAGGAGATGCGGAGCGGCTGCCCGCCAGTTACTCACGATCGCACAATGGGTGCGTTACACCGCTATCGGGGCTGTTTTGCCAACCGCGCATCGGGTCGAGTGCGCTCAAAAAGCCCACATCGTCACGCGTGGCTGCAGCAATATCTGATTGGACGTAGCTTCGGCATGGCGTCCCTGCAGACGCGGCAGTGAAACTTCGTCCCAGGGATGCGGACCGTCATGAGCCGCTTGGCCGACAAGCGGGCGCTGATTGGCGGCCGCGAGCCCATCCCGGTCAACCCAATGTTTCCTCAAACAAGAGATCCGGAAGTGGGCGCTCCGAGTGCCATATACCTTTCTGCTTTACATAGTAACGACATAACGAGCTGATTTTTGGGCTGTCGCCAAGTCTCACTCGCTGACGTGAGATCTCTCCCAACTGAGCGAAGACCTCTTGCGTGTAGCCTGAGGACGACAGGAATAATCCCCCATCGGTGGCATCACGCGCATTGACCTCAACGAACGAGGTCACGTCATCCATTCCAGAACGGTTGCGTAGCCAATGCTTGATCTCAATGTAGAATACCTTGTAGATGCCTCCAGCGACGCAACGTACAATGACATCCTTGCCGCCATCCTTAGCAGGCCGCGTTAGCTCCACCGAAAACCCGATTCCGCTTAAAGCGGTGGCAATCACCCTTTCTAGATCGCGCCACTCAATTTGCTCCAGAATACGAGGATTTCGTGCAACAAGTTCGCATAGACAAGCAGCCATCGCGCGAACTACTTGCGCGACGGGAGAAGCGATCTCGGCGTCCGGGTGTTTGGCTATTTGGGCAACGACCTCTGCGAGAGCGCTCCGGAGTTCGTTGACGCCCTCTCCCGTCTTGGCGCTAGTACGGAACACAAAATCGAACCCCAGTTCTTTCGCCAGCTTTTCAAGCCGGTCGACGTTGTGTTTGCTCGTACCCATATCCTCCCGCGTCGAGACGAGGATTCTGCGAGCAACCGATACCGATGTGTGTTCTGAAGCTGCCGAAAAGGCCTCGAGCCAACCACGTGTTGAATCACCCAACGATCCATCTTGGTGATGCGCCAGATCCACGGCGACCACGACTGCGATGGCTTCTTTCCCGTTTAGGCTGGATTTCAGCCGCGACGCCGCATAGTCGCCGGGAATGTCGTGGATTGAAACGCTGCCCTCTAGGGCAGGCAATCCAATGTCAGCTGTTATCATACTCCGCGTGCTGTATTCCTGGAATGGGTCTTCCGCGTTGCGAAGCCTCCTAAACAGGGCCGTCTTGCCTGCACCTGAGTCCCCGATGACTACGATTTCGCGATCCCTGCGTAGTTCCTCCGCTCGGGACTGAGACTTCATCCTGGCCTCCAATGTGCTGTCATCAGCATTGCGATTGAACTAAGCCGGCGGCGACGGCCGGATAACGCCGAGAACTCGAGCGGACGGTTTGATCACTTTCAAAGTCTTTCGATCAGATGAACCTCAACCGGAAATCCGATCAATTACACCCGATCAGCAACTGCCC
The DNA here is from genome assembly GCF_040548605.1 of Bradyrhizobium sp. JR4.1. Classification (NCBI taxonomy): domain Bacteria; kingdom Pseudomonadati; phylum Pseudomonadota; class Alphaproteobacteria; order Hyphomicrobiales; family Nitrobacteraceae; genus Bradyrhizobium; species Bradyrhizobium sp. JR4.1. Next base: position 39,070 of record NZ_JBEPRY010000002.1, on the reverse strand, counting down.
GAGGACTGACTTTGCTGAAGAATGGGATGCTGAGAGTTCCGGATTTCTTGTACCTGTCCCGCATGATCCCAAACACCACAGTGAATTCGCTTGGAATTGGCTTCGAACGTCCGTCGGGCAAGATTGCATCAAAACCTATGTTCTTGAATTTCACTTGCCGCTTCTTGACTTCCTTACGGAGATCGACCCCAAACTTCTCGTCACGCACGAAGGACTCAGCCGAGACGACGCCCTGAACCCATAAGAGATTGATCGGCGCTGAGGAGTGCCTATCCTTCAACTGAATGAACTGCTTGGTCGCGGAGAGAAAATCACAGGGGTCACCTCCAGAAATAGCAGCGCAGCACTGCTCTGGTTGACCAGCGGCTGAGCCCACCCGTTGCAAACCCTCGAACAAAACCGAACCATGTCGGCGGCACTGCGGGCGCCTGGCCAACAAGAGCCTTCCGGCTTTGGCAGGCCCTTTTAGCACAATTCCAAACAAGGCCGCGGCCATCAATGCATGGTCGATCTGATCAAGGTCGGTCGTACGCCTCGAAAACACTACTTACTTGAAATGAGCCGCTCTTCAATACCCTAAGTAGGGTTGCAACCTGAGAGCTATTCGTTATCAACGATGCCGGCTCGATACAGGTGCTTCACTGATTGGGGGCGGAGGGGCTCGTCGTCTCAATTGCAATCAGTCGCCGCTTTCGGCTGCTGGACCGGTGAGCCGCGCAATGCGCCGCACTCCGTCCCATTCTACGTCGGATCCGCGTCGAGAAACTTCTCCGCTCGGTGCCTTGCTCCATCATCGCCCGCACGTTCCAGTTCGTAGATGCCGACTGCCACTCCGGACAAATCTACGGCGTACGCCACGTAGCGCATCAACGATACTCAAACCCGCTGAATGCTAGGATGAAAGGACGCAATTCTGACTGGGAGCGGTTGGCGCTCAGATGGTTCTCCTGGAGAACGGCGCCCTGATCTATTCGTGTACCAACAGCTGTCGTCGCCGTTGCGGCAGGGCTCGCACGAGCATCAACGATGCGGACCAGCTCCTGCAAGCATTCGTCTTACTCGCGGGGATGGAGACGCAAGCCTTGCTCCCAAAGGATGTTAGCTTTCATGATGGCTCGCAATCCGCATATCGACTTTACGCGTGCGAGCCCAACCAGCCCAATGTTCGGGTTGCGACCTAGCGTCGTCTTCAAACCGCTCTTGATCTGCCGCTCAGTTTGGCACGCCGTCTCCTGACGAGTGATCTCGCTTGTACATCTCGGACTCTGTTTCGAAGCTTCTCGACTTCTCTAAGCTCCGCCAGTATCGTTTGCAGACGTTCACGCAGAACCGCACAATTATAAACCTGACGAGTACCTGACATTACCTGCCCCTAGTTTGTTAAGTAGTCGGCCAATTCGCTACGCCGAAGCTCAGTGAGCTAGAGCCGAAGCCGCCAGATGCTCCCAGTACTCTGCCTCTGCGAGCAGCTTCCAGCTTCTCTCGGGATCACGCACGGCGGCCTGTCGGCATAGCAACGCCATCGCACGAAAGCGGCGCCTAGCTTCCATCGAAAACTCCCTGCTTCTGGTTTTCCCCAACCCTAGTTTTTAATATTGCGGTGGAGTCATCATGATTACTGGGCATAACTAAATTTGTCGTTCAGCGGCAGCGAGTTAAGTTCCGACAGAGGGTCAAAGCGGAACTAGCTTCGCTTTAGGCTTCACGTCAGCTTCGAATGCTACTCTGTGCGGCGTGTCGCGCGCGCAATTGCGCAGTTCCGCGTGAGCGAGTGCAGCGCCATGAGCCGTGCTGGGCCCAGCAACATGCATGCGAAGGGCCCTGAGTAGGCATGCCTGTCAGAAACCGAAGCGACGACCGCTCAGGTTCCTCCCCAGTTGGTCCTTTGCCCAGCACCTGAACTTTACTGGCGATCAGCCCGGCGCAAATGCCGGGCTCATTCATCAAGCTCATTTTGCGGCACACAGATTGAACGAACGACCAAGTGCGCTGGCTACCAAGTCTTAGCAATTTCTGAATTGCCGCAGCAGTCTCGCTCAGGATTAGTCCTCAGGAACGCTTTCCCTTCCTTCGGCCCCGCGATGCTCTGACGCTCGGGGATCTGCTGCGGGCGATAGCGCGACTCGCGCTCACGGGGAACCGGGCGTTCAGAGGGATTGCGGCCGATACTGGCTTGGAGCTCGACAAGACCGGTGAACACGTCGGCCTGGCGGCGCAGCTCGTCGGCGATGATCGAGGGCTGGCTCGTGATCGTGGAAACATAGTGACTCGCACGCGACGGCGCTGCAAGCATACTGTTGATCGGACGATCGTGTGTATTGACATCCTCCGAAGATTTGTTGTCGAGAGTCGCAAGGCGAACGGACAGCTCTCCTGTCGTTGGACATAGTGGTATCGGGACTGGATTGAAGCTCATCAAAATTGAACGGTCTTTGAGGCGGAAAAACTTCCACTACGAATTACTGTGGCGCAACCAGCCTTTCGGGAAATCCCTTCGAGTTGAGGATTGGAGACAGCAGCTGTGAGTGAAAGCTGAAGTGAACGGAACAAACGGCTTCGCGATGCCACCGTTCGGATCTTGCGTTGCTCGGTATGCTCCGTGATTGTTCCGAGCAGGGCGTCGCCCACGCGCGAGAGGGCTGCGAGAAGATCAAAGCCGCGTCAGAGGATATGGCTGAAGCGCTGCGCGAGACCTATTCGGGAAATGCCAGGAGCGCGACACACTACGGGCTCAAGGTCATCCAGATCTCGAACCTTAATACCGCCTCTGCGATCGATTTCTTCGTCTAAGGCAAGTCGGCAGCGGATGTCGTCACTTCGTCTGCGGTGCAAACGTGCAAGACTTTCGATACCGCATCCGTCCAAAGCAAGGACTTGTGGGACCTTACCCAGAAGCTTGCAACCGCAACCGGCGAACCGCTCAAGAAGCGCGTCGCCAAAGGTCCTTCACCGAGGCAACTAAGCGGCACTCAATTCACATCCAGGTTCGTTCAAGAGAGAGATCCGGCCGGTTCTTTCAGGGCGATCTCCACGTGTTTTCCTGAAACTCCGTTTCGCAGCGCGGCAACACTTGAGTAGCGCTGGCCGCCAACTAGGTCAGGTTCGCGCTCCTATCGCTAGCCAATGCGACCCGATATTTTGTCTTGATGTCGATTTTTGAGAACTCTGCAAATGTGATCGCGCTTCCGGTGGGGAGCTTTGTTCATGCAAATCGATTTGAGGTGGGCCGCGCGCAGCCTGGCGAGTGACGCTGAGGTGGCTGAGGTGGAGGACTGCTCCTCCGATCTTACACCTTCGAGCGAACCCGCCGCCGCGAACGACAGTGCCGAAAACACGCACTCGCCCTTCATTCCATCTCCTGACGGCTGGTACGCGACGTCTTGAAACGATCCAGATCAGAGCCTTGGCCGCGGGTCGCTCCGCAGCAGATCGACCGTTCAGCGGTCCCGTTTTGGCGGCGGTATCGCCGCGGCCCCTTCCGGTTCGCGCCTACCGCTCCCGCGGCCTTCGCCCATCCGTGCCGGCTTAGGTGGCGGCGGATCAGGTATTTATGGATTTCAAGCGTCGCCAGAAGAACTGCCAAGGCGCGCCGAAGTTAGGAGCACTTTTTAGTGCTGCGAGATTTCTTTCCTTCATCAGAGCCCTAGGCATTGCGGAGTTCTTTCCATGGCTACCCAGATCGTATGGACCAGACGGGCGACAGCAGATATTTCTTTGAACAAACTGATCCGAAGGGGCTCGCCGAGGCTAAACGGCGATTTAAGCAGCTCACGGATCAGGGATTTACCGCCGCCCCGCGGAAGGCGGGCAGTGAACTAAAGGTCACACGGTCGTTTGATCCCACCGCGGATGAGACGCTATTCTATCCGCGGATCGTGTCCCCTGGCGTGGTGTAGCTGGCGGTGGGTCACCGCGTTCGCCGGCAAGGGCCGGGCCGGTCAGCTGGCGATGGCCGGAAGGCTGACGGTTGGATCATCGCTCAATGGGGGCGATGGTTTCCAGCGTCATGTAGCGGGCGCGCTGGACGGCCCATTCATCGTTTTGTTCGAGCAGGATGGCTCCGATGAGGCGGACGATCGCATCCTCATTGGGGAAGATGCCGACCACCTCGGTCCGCCGCTTGATCTCGCCGTTGAGGCGCTCCATCCATAACGTGTGTCGCGACATTTTATGCGGCCAAGGTTCGGGATTTAGCCTCTGATCGCGGGTAGCTCCGCTGCATCGCGTGTCTTTGCAAGAGAAAATGGATATTAGGGACAGTTGTTCGCAAACGACCTTCCCCGCGAAGACGCGCCTGCGCCGAACGAAGAGTTCGAGGCGATGACGGTCATTCAAATCGGGATCAATCATAGATGAAGCGGAAGACCGATGCCAAACAGTGACGGACGTTCCCCTTAGGAAGAACGCCTCTCAACAGATCCTAAGCGCAAATTCCATCTCACCAGTGCCGATGGTGCGTGCGGCCGCTTGAAAGCTCCTCGTCTGCGGTCGACCTGTTAACCGTGTCAACTCAGATCTGGGATCTGCCGCTGGTGGCATTTCGGGGCGCGTTTGTGCCGCGTGCGCCAAGGATCGTAGCAAGCGGCGAGAAAGAAGATCCGGCGTCCACCGCGTAGGTTCCACAAGGGGCACCGGATCACATGGACAAGGGGCGGACGTGTCAGTTCGAAACCGCCTGCTGCGTGCTAATCGGCAGGAATGCACGAGCGGTCGAAAGAATTCGTCTCGGCAAAACCAGCTCGTTGCTGATGACGAAAGAACGACCGGAGCTCCGCAGGATGCGCAGTTGAACTATGTCGGTCCTAAATGTAGCGGTCGCGACTCGCGAGCGAGGAGCGCGGAACTGCACTGATCGACATGCATGCCCTCGCGCGGGTCCTCAATGTAGCGCGTTGGCACCACCTTTTGGATTTCTGCCGCGATTCTCAAACGGCTGCCTGGAGGTGCTTGAGGGCATGGCCACGCCTGTACGGGTGTCCATCGGGCCGCGCCTTCAACGGCTGAGACGGGCTCCCCACCTTGTGTCCCCATTAGTGGTGCAGCCAATTTAACTCTTGTATTTCAGTTTAAGTCCGCCATATGGACTAGATCAAATTACAATTGAACTATCTCAAAATTCATGCAAGCTTAGGATTGCCATGCGCCGCTCCAGTGGGAACAGCGCCAATGCGATCTATGAGGACGAGAAATGCTTAGAAGCTGGGATGAGGCGATCAACCTCATCAAAGAGCGCATCGATGGGACGGCCCGACAGGTAGGCGAGGGATTTCCTCATTGGGCCGATCCGAATACCGGCATATGGCGGACGACCGAAAATGGGGATTGGACGGGTGGTTACTGGCTCGGAATGCTGTGGCTGATTTCCCGAGATGGGTGCGGTGAGCGATATCGTCGCCTGGCCGAGACCGTTTGTGCGCGCCTCGCGCCACGGGTGACCGCCGACACGGCCTTCAAAGCCGCTACCTTCTACTATGGCGCCGGACTGGGTTCGCTGCTTGCGGGGAGCGAGTCCGCTCGCGCAATGGGTCTCGCTGCGGCGAACGACCTCAAGCGACGTTTCGATCCTTCGCTCGGTCTGGTTCCGTTGGGAGCCCAAGCAGAAGAGGGCGCGCATGTCGGCGCGACGGCGAGCAGCATCGACAGCCTAGTGGTTTCCCTGTTGCTTTTCTGGGCGGCGCGGGAATCCGGTGACGAGGAGATGAAGGGCATCGCTACGCGTCACACATCCAGGGTGCTCGCGCTTCATCAACGCGAGGATGGCGCCTTCATCCAATCCTCGAAACTCGACCCGAAGACGGGAGAGCTTCTGGAGCGCTACACCCACAAGGGTTACGGCGCAAACAGCGTTTGGGCGAGGGCACAGGCATGGGGCGTGTTGGGCGCGACGATCAGTTGCCTTTCGGGCGGCATTGACGAGCGCTTGCTTGCCGCCGCAACGAAGGGGGCGGATTGGTGGATAGACCACGTCCCCGCCGACGGCGTTTCGTACTGGGATTTCGATGACCCCGCGGCTCCGAACACGGAACGGGACACCGCTGCTACCGCCTTCATGGCGTCGACCTTATTGAAGTTGAGCTCGATCGCGCCGTCCGAGAGCCTGCGTCGGAAATATCGCGACGCCGCGGAGAAGGCCGCGACTGCGCTAGTGGGAGGCTATCTCACGCCGGTACGGTCCGACGACCGAAGGTCCCTCGGCATGTTGGTCGAGGGGTGCTTCAACAAGAGAGAAGATTCCCGACCCGAGGATTTCATCAACAACGCCGAATTGATCTTCGGCAGCTACTACCTATTCGAGGCGCTGCACATCCTTAGCGGTCGCCTGCGACCGTCCGACGTTTAGGGAGCCCGGTAATGCGATTGCTTCAATTCAATACTGCGGAGGGACGTCGGCAGGTGGGCGCCATCCTAAAGAATGGTGCCGAGCCGATCGTGGTCAGGAATGCGGCGGGCGTCCGCGACCTCGCACTCGAAGCCGCGCGTAGGGGCGCGTCTCTGGAACAACTTGTTTCGGAACGCGGGTTTGAGGGAGAAGTCGACTACGATACACTCATCGCCGAGAAGAGACTGCTCCCGCCGCTTGATCATGTGGAGCCTTCCCGCTGCATCATTTCGGTGACGGGTCTGACCCATCTCGGAAGCGCCGAGTCGCGCGACGCCATGCATGCGAAGTTGGCCGCTGCCGATCTCTCCGACACGATGCGGATGTTCAAACTCGGCCTCCACGGCGGCAAGCCGAGCCCTGGCACCATCGGGGCGCAGCCCGAGTGGGCGTACAAAGGAGACGGTTCATGGGCAGTGCCTCCTGAACATGCGTTAGGGCTGCCGTCATGGGCTGAAGATGGCGGAGACGAAGCGGAGGTCGTGGGCCTCTACGTCATCGGCGATCGCGGAGAAGTGTTGCGCGTGGGCTTTAGTCTTGGCAACGAATATTCCGATCACGTGATGGAGCAGCGCAACTACCTTTATCTCGCCCATTCGAAGTTGCGGCAGTGCTCCTACGGCCCAGAGGTCCTTCTCGGTCCACTGCCGAATGACGTTAACGGCAGCGTCCGCGTCACGCGGTCGGGCTCGACGGTCTGGTCCGGCAAGTTCATCTCGGGCGAGGACAACATGTCCCACGCGATAGGCAACCTCGAGCACCATCATTTCAAGTACCGTCATTTTCGTCGGCCCGGCGATGTGCACGTGCACTTCTTCGGTGCGAGCGTCTTGAGCTTCGCTTCAGGAGTGATGCCGCAGAGCGGCGACGTCTTCGAGGTGGAAGCCGAGGCCTTCGGTCGGCCGCTGCGTAATCCGATGATCGCCGACGAAAAGACGGAGCTTATTGCTGTTAAGGTCTTGTAGCGGGGTACGTGGGGCGTTCGCGAAGCCGGCCGGCCACTTCACTTCGGGAATGGCCAGGCCGGCCGGCTTTCTCAAATCTGTTGAAAATCAGCAACTTCTCGCCCAAATTCGCGATCGCGAGCTGGGCTTCGGAAGTGGAGGTCCTGTAAGATAAGCGACTACAATGCAAAAATGGTACCCCGAAATACAACCCGGCAACGCCCCCGCCTTTCTCCGTTTGCTTGAGGCGATCGAGAAGGACATTTCGTCAGGGGCGCTTGCGAGCGGGACGAAGCTTCCGACGCAACGCCACTTGGCCGAGCGTGTTGGTCTCAGCGTGGGTACCGTGATCAAGGCCTACGCGGAGGGGCAGCGCAGGAGCTTGCTCGTCGGTCACGTGGGCCGAGGGACTTTCGTCGCAGAACAACGACAGAACTCTCAGGCGCGCGGGCGGGTCGTCGACCTCAGCCTGAACATACCGGGTCCTTCCATCTTGCCGAAGGTCCTTGCCGAGAGCACCTGGACCTTTCCCAGCGACATCTCAAATTACGTCGGCTACCTTTCGCAATCGGGCGTACTCGACCACCGCAATCAATTTGCCAGGTTGTTGCGCGAGACGGGCTTCGACACATCACCCGACAATCTTGTCATCACCAATGGCGCGCTGCACGGTATCTCTCAGACTCTGAGCGCGATTTGCCAGCCCGGAGACAAGGTATTCGTCGAGGCGACCACCTATCACGGCATGAAATCCTACGCTCATTTCGCCAAGCTCGATTTGGTCGGGCTTGCTATGGACGAGGAAGGCCTCGTTCCGGACGCGTTCGAGAAGGCGGCGGCGTCCGGCGTCGCGCGCGTGCTGTTCACGATGCCGACCGTGCAGAGTTCGACCGCCGCGATCATGGGTGCGGCGCGTCGGCAGGAAATCGTTCGGATCGCGCGCAAGCACGATATCCTGATCATCGAAGACGATGCCTATGGCTTTCTTGACGAGGCCAGCGTTCCGTTGGCATCCTTGGCGCCGGAGCGGACGTTCTACGTCAACACCCTCTCCAAATGCCTGGCGCCCGGCCTCAGGCTGGGCATGCTGGTGGTGCCGGAGCAATACATTCCCCGCATTCATCAGGCCATGCGGGCAACTTGTTGGATGGCTTCCCCGATCTCATCCATGATCGCTTCCGAGTGGATCGAAAACGGCACGGCTGCGAGGGTTCGCCAGTCTCTGATCCAAGAAGCGAAAAATCGGGTTAAGCTCGCTTCGCAGATTCTGCGTCCGTACGTCCGGGCAGGTCATCCGACAAGCTTTCATGTCTGGCTCGATCTTCCGAGCCAATCCGTCGAACAGGTTGCCGCACGCGCGCTGCAGCGTGGCGTGATCACCACGCCCACGTCCGCTCTCCTTGTTGATCCGACGCTGATCTCCGGCTTGCGGATCTCGATCGGCGTTCCCGAGCGGCTCGAAGACCTCGAATGGGCCTTGCGGCAGTTGGCCAGTGCGCTTGAGATCGGCCACGCAGCGGATATGTCCATCATCTGAGACCGGAATGCGGCGGGCGCACTCCGGTCCGATTGCCGATGTCGGCGATCGCTATGCTTCAGACGGTCCCGTCGAAGGAATAGGACGTCTTCACCGTCGTGTAGAACTCGGCGGCGTAGCGGCCCTGCTCGCGCGGCCCATAGGACGAGCCCTTTCTACCGCCGAACGGTACGTGATAGTCAACGCCCGCCGTCGGCTGGTTCACCATGATCATCCCGGCCTCAGCGTTGCGCTTGAAGTGGCTCGCGTATTTCAAGCTCGTCGTACAGATGCCGGAAGACAACCCGAACGGTGTATCGTTCGCAATTTCGAGAGCTTCTTCGTAGCTTCTAGTGCGGATCACCGTCGCCACCGGCCCGAAGATCTCCTCGCGAGCGACGCGCATTCCGTTGTCAACGTCCGTGAAGAGCGCGGGAGACAAGTAGAAGCCGGGCGCATCTCGTTTCAACAGATCGCCTCCGGTGACGAGCCTCGCTCCTTCATCCTGGCCGAGGCGGATGTAGCGTAGATCCTGGTCGAGCTGGCGTTGATCGACGACCGGACCGATATGCGTCCCGGTCTTACATGCGTCGTCCACGACGAGGGATATCATGCGTTTCGTCATCGCAGCAACAAAAGCGTCGTGGATGCCATCCGTTACGGTCAGGCGAGACGAGGCGGTGCAACGCTGACCGGTCGAGAAAAAGGAGCTGTTCACCGCGCATTCGACGGCAACGTCGATATCAGCGTCGTTCAGCACGACCATGGGATTCTTACCGCCCATCTCGAGTTGAACTTTCTTCATTGGATCGGAGGCCATGCATGCTCGGGCGACGTGTTTTCCCGTCGAGACCGAACCCGTAAACGAGATGGCCGCGATCTTGGAACTCTTCAGCATGGCTTCGCCTATGATCGAGCCGTGCCCCATCACGAGGTTGAACACTCCCGACGGGATCCCCGAGCGGGCGATGATCTCGGCTAATTTGTGTGCCGATCCCGGCACCAATTCCGCCGGTTTTAATACGATCGTGTTTCCGTAGGCCAGTGCAGGAGCGATCTTCCAGGCGGGGATTGCGATCGGGAAATTCCAGGGCGTGATAAGCCCGATGACACCCAACGGCTCTCGCGTGATTTCGACGCCCACGCCCGCACGAACCGACGGCGCGTTCTCACCTGCGAGGCGCAGACATTCACCGGCGAAGAACTGGAATATCTGTCCGGCGCGCGTGACCTCACTTATCCCTTCCGGGAGTGTCTTGCCTTCCTCACGGGAGAGCAGACGCCCGAGTTCCTCCTTGCGACAGAGGATCTCGGTCGCGATCGCATTCAGGCAGTCGTGCCTGGTCTGAATGGTCGATCGTGACCAATTCCGGAACGCTTCGGATGCTGCGTTGATCGCTCGCTCGACGTCGATGGGTGACGCAAGCGCATAGTCCCCGAGAATGTCGTTCGTGTTCGAAGGGTTCACGTTGGCAGCAGCATCCGCTGCGGCGGTCCATTCTCCGGCGATGTAATTCAATGTCATCTCGTGTCCATCCATGTGGGAGGGGGCGCCCTGCGGGGACGAGCAACTGGGCAAAAACCAAATTCCGGTGTAATTCTGCTTTCACACATATTGGGATATATCAATGTATAATTGAGCTGTAGTAATAATTGACCGCCCGGAAGCTGTGCAGTAGCGTTCGGATGTCGCTCGGTCGGCCAAGAACCCGTTTTAGGAGAGGATGCCCAATGAACGCTCAACCCAACGGCAAATCGCTCACCGCCAAGGCTGGTGCCCTGAATGGCATCGTCGTGCTGGAAGTGGGGATGGTGATGCAGGTTCCGCTGGCCTGCCAAGTTCTGGGCGACCTCGGGGCGGACGTCATCAAGGTTGAGCGGCCGCAAGGCGACATCACGCGCGGTCTCGACTTCGAAGCCACGCGCCTGGGCGGTATGAGTTCTTACTACGCGGCAATGGGGCGCAACAAGCGGTTGCTGTCGCTGGATCTCAAAAATCCGGCGGCGAAGGAGATCCTGCTTCAGTTGGTCGACAAGGCCGATGTCCTCATGCACAACTTCCGGCCGGGCGTCATGGAACGCCTAGGCCTCGGCTACGCCGAACTGAGCGCCCGCAATCCGCGACTGGTCTACGCCGCGGGCTTCGGCTTCGGCGAGAGCGGGCCTCTTGCTGATAGACCAGGCCAGGATATGTTGGCTCAGGCGTTCAGCGGAATGGCCCGCGGTGGGCTGCAAGACAACGAGCCGCCTCACCTGACCAATTCGCCCATCGTCGATTACGGCGCGGCCATGTCTCTTGTACAAGGGGTTCTCGCCGCTCTCATCGAGCGGCAGACTTCGGGCCGCGGCCAGATCGTCTCGACGTGCCTGTACGACGTAGCGCTCGCGATGCAGCTTTGCGAGGTCGCGAGTGAAAGCATCTACGGCACGAAGACCAATTGGATCAAGCAATCGATATTCTTCAAGACGTCGGACAGTTGGGTGTCCGTGGTCATGTTGTTTCGGGACAACCCGCTGGGCCTCATGTGCAAAGCGCTGAAACTGCCGGACATCAGCACGCGACCGGAGCTTTCGTCTCTGAGCGGGCAGGTTGAGCACCTTTCTGTCGTCAAGGCACACTGTGAAAAGACGATTGCGGCGCTCACGACGGAAAAAGTGGTGCGAAAGCTGTCCGAGGTCGATCTGCTCTGCATGCCGGTCAATGAAATTGCCGACGCCGTCGCTCAGGAGCAGACTGCACACAACGGCATCATGTGGGACGTGGAAGTGCCGGGCCGCGGGACCGTGCCTCTCGTCGGCCTTCCAGTGCGTCTGTCGCGAACTCCGCCCGGGGTGCGCATTCATCCGGCGCCAATCGGCGCGGCCACCGACGAAGTTCTGTGCTCGTTCGGATTCAGTGTCGAGGCCATCGCCGAGGCGCGCGGCAAGAAAGCTTTCGGTTGATCTGGCACCGTCCTTTCACACGATCGGACTCAATGAAAATCCAATTGGAACCCGAGTACGCCCAATGACCACGTCGGACCTCGTCATCGCGACAACGCCGTCTCCGCATGTTCGACTGTTGAATATGAACCGACACGCGAAGCGCAACGCGCTGAGCAACGAGCTCATCGCGGCGATCGCTGGCGCTTGCCGAGCCGCCGTCGCCGACAAGGATATCCGTTGCATCGTTCTTACGGGCGGCGACGCGTTCTTCTGCGCCGGCGCAGACATCAAGGAGATGCAGCAGCGTGGATTCGAAGCCATCAACAATCCGGACAGGCGGAACGATTGGCGGGACATCACGAACTGCGTGAAGCCGATGGTCGCGGCGGTCGAAGGCATCTGTTTCGGTGGTGGGAACGAACTCGCCATGCTCGCTGACGTCGTCGTGGCGGGCGAGAGCGCTCAGTTCGGGCAACCGGAGATCAACATCGGTGTCATTCCCGGGGATGGGGGTACGCAGCGCCTGACGCGTGTGGCGGGAAAATCTTTGGCGATGTTGATGGTCCTCAGCGGCCAGCCTATCTCCGCCCGGACCGCGCTGCAGGCCGGACTCGTTGCGGACATTGTCCCGACCGGGACGGCGACGGCGAGCGCCCTCGAGATCGCCCGCATCATCGCGCAGAAGCCGCCACGTTCGGTCGAGCTCGCGAAATCGGCGGTGCTCGCTGCCTACCAGACGCCCCTTGACGCCGGCGTTGAGTTCGAGCGCCAAGCCATCCGGGTCGCCTTCACGACCGCGGACCAGCAGGAAGGGATGGATGCGTTCTTCGAGAAGCGGTCCCCGGACTATCGGGGACGCTGAGCGCTTCAAACCGAACGCTCTAGGTCCGAGACGCAGGGCGCCGCTTTATCCCGGGAAGTCAGCGACAAGTCATTCGGCCACAAGATCTCGCGCACATTGATGATGCTTACCTCCGCCGCGCAGTTTGATTTCTCGTTGATCGCTTTCGTGAACGTGTAGGTCGCGGCGACGGTTTCGCCGAGATGCACCCCACGCAAGAATCGCAGCCAATCGTATACGTAAGACAGAACGGGACGAGCGCATCGCCGTTCCGACGCCCACCATCAGGCTAACCAGCAACTCGCCCTGGACGACGCGACCGCCCACTCCGTTGTGGGCTGGGCAACGCTTCGTCGAGATGATTGATGAGAGTCCAGTGTGATGTCGGCGAACGCGATCACGTCGTCCTCTCCGATTCTCGATGGAGACGGATCTTCCGATCAGCTTGTCCAGCGAAGATCTGCCTTTCATGGCGCCTCCTTTTCGAAATCAGAATCTCGCGTTGCGCGATGCGGCCCGATCGGCGCCGTGAGGTCCGCTCGCGCCTGGAGCGAGTGAATTCTCCGGAAGAGGCGAACGAAAGCATGTCCCTCGGAGCAGCGGATCGAATGAGATATATCAATTTCTAGAAAGGACGAACTTTGCGGCCAATTTGCTCTAGCGTAATCAATCACTTAAGGCGCTGAGGACTATCGCTGGAGAAGCGGATGAACTTCGATTTCCGACTTGAAATGTAGCAAGACAATATTGAGACACTTCAATATTGACATTGGGCTATATGCGTGATGTGCTCTTGAAGCGAAAGGGTAGGGCATCAGATCGCCCGGCCTTCGACAGGATCGCGAGAGCGACGTTCGTTTCCGCTTTCCCTACTGCGGACTTGCAGCAGACCGCAGCAATGTGCCGCCAACAAAAAAGACCATCACGACGCGCAAAGCGCGTGAGCAGAAGGAGAGGAACAATGACTCTGGCGAGGGGCCTGCACGCGCCTACTTTTTGCCAAGTTCGGAAGAATCGCCTCGACGGCGCTCGTCCTGGAAACTTCAAAAGGATTTGCCAAGAGCGGCGGGACGACGCGCGAATGCGCTCCCGGCCTGTCGGAGCGAACGTCGCCGACGTTCGATGACCGCTCATTCCGCATCCGGCTCTTCGATGAGCCTCATCAATTCATTCTGACAATCGGAAGCGGCATCGATGCAAGCCTCTGTACAAACTTTCGACGACAACTCCATTGAACTGGAAAAGCCCGTTGCGACAAAGTCGATGACCCTTGGGCTTGGCGGCGGTGTCGCTCTCGAGTTCTACGACTGGCAGCTCTACGGCTTCATGGCGGCGTTTCTGTCGCCACACTTCTTTCCCGCTACCGATCCGGTCGTATCTCTGCTCGCCGGGCTCGCAGTTTTCGGAGCCGGCTTTGCCGCTCGTCCTATCGGTGCAGCGATTCTCGGCCCGGTCGCGGATCGCATCAGCCATAAGACAGTGATGATGGTTGCCGTGTCGGCGATGGCGCTTTCCTCGCTGCTGATCGCACTACTGCCGGGCTACAAGGACCTCGGCATCGCCGCCACGATCATACTGGTCACTCTCCGTTTGGTCCAAGGCTTGGCCGTCGGCGCCGAAGCAGGTGTCGCGAATGCGATCGCGATCGAATTGGCACCGCCCGGACGGGAGGGGCGCTACCTCGGCCTGATCAACGGCACCTTCATCATGGTGGGCTCGATCGGAGCCAGCTTGGTCGCCTTCCTCGTCAGCGCCGCCGTTAGCCCGGAAGTCATGAAAGATTGGGCTTGGCGAGTTCCGTTCGGCGTTGGTGGCGTTCTCGGTCTGCTGATCATCTATCTTCGTCAAACCCTTCCCGAAACCTTGATTGCCCGCGCCATGCATCATGCGGACGAGGATTCGCGTATACAAGATACGACCGGAGGAGTTTGGAAGGCACTCTGGAAGGCGCGGCTGTCGCTGCTCGCGGCAATTCTGGTGGTCGGCAGCGTGCAGCTTGCGAACTACACATACAATTTCGGCCTGCCCACTATCGCTAACGGCGTGTTCAAGGAGAACAGCACCTACGTGTACGGCATCGTGACGCTTATGGGCGCCATCTGGATGGTGTTCTCGCCAGCGATCGGCGCCTTCGCGGATAGGATCCGGCCCTCGCGCGCATTCATCATGATGCGGTTGCTGCTTATTCCCTCGTTCTTCTTGCCGCTGTTTTATTCTGAGAAGAACATTGTGGTCTATTCCGTTATCATGCTGGTGGGCGGCACACTGGTCGGCTGCAACATGGCGCTGTACAATTTCATTGCAACTACCTTGATGCCGAGAAACGTCCGGACTACCGGAGTTGCTCTGGGTTACGCCGTCGGAGCGACGATATTCGGCGGTACAACGCCATTCCTGCTGCTTTGGCTTCAGCGCTCGAATCTCTCTTGGATGTTTCCGGTCTATGGCACGGCCATCGCACTGCTCAGCATCGCGGTGTATGTGATCGCTAAGAAGCGGGGCGGCGTCTACGTCGGAGACTAGGCGTTTGGACCTATTCGAGCGCGCCGCATCATCGCGGCGCGCTCGGCCTGCCGTCCTCGGCGATTGCCGCCGAATTGCGCGCATTTCGTCTACGATATCGCATCGTCAATTGCGAACAGGGCCAACGTGCTGTGAGTTCCTCAGCGAGCGAAGGCGCAGCGGGTGCCGACAGCGATGCCTGCGGCGGCGTGAGTTGGTTGAGGCGAATGCGAAGATCAATGGTGGTTCAGAGTATCTAGCCAACATAACGTTCCGCGCATTACCATTACGTCTCCGGGTCATGGACCTGAATTTGTGAGTACTATAGTTGCCCATGTCTTCCCGCCTTTGCACAATACTGCGGGGCCCGAGCGGGATCTCTTTTCGGCCGACGCGACGATCTTCAACGTGGCGGCCTTAGGCCGTGTCGAACGTTGAATTGCTAACCCAGTAGAGCTTTCATGTTTATCGCGGGGTCTGCGAGAGCCTCTGCCCTGGGGCTGAGCTTCCTACTCATAATCTCGGCAAAACGTATTCCTCTCGCTACAGAGCCCGGCTCCCGAATCCGAACGCGGCCTCGAGGCGTCCGTCGGCGGCTAGGTAAAACAAGATCTGGCGCCTTGCGCCGAGGTCTCTGATGACGGGCACTTCTCGTTCCGGACAGAGTCCGAGGATTTGCAGTGTCTGGTCGTATTGATCTGACCCAAAACCAGGGAATGTCCTCGTAAGGACGGTCTCGCCTAGCAAGTTCGTTGCCACAGCTGCTTTTTGCCGCTGCGCGTTGCGCGATGCCTCCAGCCTGATGCGCTTTTTATAGAGGCGATCCGCAGTCAGCCACCGCCAAAACGTGCGGAACCGAAGCCGCGAGCATCTCCCCGGAACGATGCCTTCGTCGACCGCTAATCCGGCCGTTTGCTCAAGCTCGATATTCGGCGTCGCACCGACCCCAACTATCGCCAAATGGGCCAGATGCGAGCGACCACCTGCAATCACCACGTTGGAACGTCCTTCGCTGACATCGATACATTCGGCGACAGCGCCTGGTTCGATGCGCACGCCAGAACGTTCGTGCTTGAGCGCGATCAGCTCAGCATAGAAGCTGGCACTGCCGGAAGAGGCCGTTCGCTTCGATGCTGGCAGCCGCACGTTTGTATGTTCGCTCTCCGGGAGGAGACTATTCCGCAATCGACGGCCATTGCTCTCACGAGAAAGTCCATCTTGCGGTGGGGGATCATCGGGTGCCCTAAGCATTTCGGGACCTTCGATTACCGAACCGGCAAGTCGCGTGCACTGCCACCATGCGTCGACCTGCGCAGCTACGAGCTAAAGGTCGAAAACGGCACCGTCTTCATCTAAGCGTAGCCAAAGGCCGGAATGCAAGACAATGTCGAAGCAGAGTTTTTATGCTACAGTCACTTTGGGCCATGGAACTGCGCCAGCCCGATGGGGTCGAACGTTCTTCGACCATAGTATCGCGATGGTCCGGGAGGCGGGCTCGACGGCATCAGCACCTGATGCACTGATCCCGCGCGTCGCCCCGATTGCGCGTGCCCTAGCCGGCTCAGGACTTGCAGTCGAGTGCATGTGCTTTCACGATAGATCACTTGAAAGCTGCCATTGATCTCGCTCGGCAGCTCGAGGTCTTCCATCTCCAGCCTGACATCCGCCCGCGCCGTATCGCCGACGGTATACCGTTGCGGGAAGGTGGGATCAGGGCGACGCGCGATGCGGGCATACCGATCTACTCCGAAACGCATCGCAATAGGATGACGACGGATCTACTCGGATCAGGTTCCAGAGATGTGCATGCTAGCTGATCTCTCACACTTCCTGCTCGGCCGCGTATTCTGGTATCCGAACTCGGACGAAAACGAAGCGCTGGTGCGGCAGGTACTCGAGCGCAACGTCGCAACCGCCTCGCCCTGTTGCGAGCGCTTGTAAGTCTGCTCGTTTCGTCGAACTCAAGGACAACCGTTCGGCGCGGTCAAGAACGTTGATCATCGGCAGATGAGATCGTCGGGTCGGCTTCAATGCGGCTCGTCCACTCGCATCCCAGTCAGAAATTGAAGAGGGCGCCGCGCGGGTCCAAAGGTCCCGCTTGCCATGTGGCGGGACCATCTGATTCGATCGTGCTCCTCTGTGAAAAGGCGATAGGCTGAAGCAGCTGCTCGATCAGGACTCGATTGCTGGATCAGAACGCCTAGCGCGGCTCGAAATCGTCATGCTCGCTCATGCGACCGTCGGAGTCCTGACATTCTGTCGAACTGCGACAGGCGCTAAATAGGAATACGCAAGACGAATCAGTATTTGCCGTTTGGCACGCTTCTTGAAACCACATCCACCGAGTGTTCTGGGTTTTAAGAATAGGTGATCTTGGAATGAGCGTCCCTAATTTGACGAAACGAGCAAATACCCTGGGAACCGACAAGGGTGATGAGGTTGGCGACGCCCATGGCTACACCAGTTTCTACTCTTTTCTGTTCGAGGAATTTCGCCAGGAGGCCTTCACGATTGTCGAGATTGGACTGCAGCACGGGCACGGTTCTCTCGATCCCGATGCACTGCTGACTCGTAAGGTCTCTGACATTCCGTCTATTAGGATGTGGCTGGAGTTCTTTCCCAAAGCCGAAGTCGTCGGCTGCGACATCTCCGACTTTAGTGCCTTTAAGACCGACCGGTTCCGTTTCGAACGTGTTGATATGGGCGATGCGCGAGCCCTGGAACGCCTTGCGAGCTCACTCCCGCCCGTAAGGATCATCATCGACGACGCTTCGCACGCCGCTTACCACCAACAGCTTGCTCTAGCAAAGCTCTTTCCCATCGTCGAGCCTGGAGGTTTTTACTTTATCGAGGATCTGCATGCCACGCACGGGATTGCCGCAAGACTACCGCCCTGCAATTTAACTGAGGCGGTGGTTGAGAACTTCGCGCAAACGCGTCAACTGGACATTCCGTTCCTGCTTGGCATCGAGCGCAGAAACCTTGAGACCTCGATCCGGAAGACGTTTATTCACCGCGACGACAAGGGCGGCGTCGACCGCTGGCGGATGAAAATGGTCGGATTTGAAAAGTACTAGGTCGTCGGATTCGAGCGATTTGAGATTGCGGGGAATGGGAGGTTGAGGCCGCCATACCGTGCAATTTCGCTTTTGGATTTCCCTTCCCTTCGGCCCATGATTCTGTGGTGCATCGGAGGGAACGATGTGGCCGAAGAAGCTCAAGACGACAGTATCGAACGATCTGTTCCGGGCGCGGGCCGGACCAGATCAATCTGAAGCACGAGCTGGTTCTGCTTGCTGGCAAGATCGATTGGGACTGGATCGACGGCGCGGTCGCGCCGCTCTACAGCGAGAACGGCCGGCCTTGGATCGAGACCCGCTTCATGATCGGGCTCTTTTTGCTCAAGAATATCTACGGGCTGTCCGATGAGGGGGTGTTCGCGCTGGGTCCACGACCCTTATTTCCAGTTGTTCACCGGCGAAGAGTTTTTCCAGCGCGCTTTCCCGCACGAACGACGGACCTGAGCCATTGGCGCAAGCCGCTCGGCGACAAGCCGGAGCTGCTGCTGGCTGAGAGCCTGCGGGTGGCGCACGAGGCCGGCGCGTTACGCGGCCACGACCTCAAGCGCGTCAGGTCGACACCACGGTGCAGCCGAAGGCCATCACCTTTCCGACCGATGCCAAGCTGCTTCATGCGGCCATCAAGGGACGCAACCGCCTGGCGAGAAGGCACGGCGTCAGGCTGCGGCAATCCTATTCTCGTGTGGCCAAGGCCGCCGCGATGATGGCGGGCGGCTAAAGGCGCCTTGAAGCCCGACCTCTTCGTCCAGATGCGTTGCGCCGTCCACAAGCCCGGCCCGGACAGCGGCGTGACAGATCCTCCCGTAGAGAATGAGGAGCATGCCCGCACATCGCGAACCTCTCTGCCGCAAGAGGGCGGAACGAGCCGTAACCAAGCTGGAAAAATGCTCTCACTCCTCACAACAGCAGGAATAATGCGCTGGTTTTTAATATTAACTTATGTGCTAACCGTCAAACGGCGCAACGCAGCCATTGCTGCTCTCTTTTCTGCGGTGCAATCGACGATATTTTATGCGCAATCATGAGCTTGTTCCCGGTAGCTTCCTGGACCGACCGCGGCCGGCCTCGTGCTGTTCTGCTCGAGCCTACTCGTCTTTGTCTTCGCTTAGCGGCTGCATCCGATGACGAGGAACCGATCGACATCGAGCATATGGAATTATGAGCCGGTGGTCTTGCTGCGGTGAAGATTGCTGAGCGTTGGCATTTCGGTAGGCGTTGTGCAGCATTGGCGGCTCCGCGGCAAAGCCGCCGCTTGTAAGCGGTTTTATGTCCTCTGGAGGAAGAACGTCACCTCGCGAAGGTGATGGTATTGCGGTCAGTCGCTGCAATTGTCGATCGCTGGAGCGCCGTCGGCACAGGCCAACAGTCGTTGATGAAATCCGTCGATAAATGGCATCAGAACGCCGACTTCAGGCGTCAGTGCCGCGCCATTGTATGAATCAGTATCGCCATATCCGTACTGTGCAGGGGCGAACGCGACGATTGCACAGTACGGTTTTGGTGGAGACCGGCAGAAGTAGAATGGCGGCGGCCAAACCAATTCCAATTGGACGAAGCAGAAAGTGATCTGGTTGCAGACAATTTGATGCGCTCGGCAGCGACATAGTCCGATTTGAGCGCAGGTCCACCGCGACGGATCATCTAGTCCGAAATGGAAACGAGGCGGCTGATGCCATCGGCGTGATGATGTAACTCCAGCCATGACGGCAAGACTAACTTGTTCAAGCCCGCAACCAGACACCTGTTCGGGGACGACCTCGATGTCAGAATGGGCGGCCCTGCTGCTTGTGAGCGTCGCGACGGCGGTGCTTGCCGGCATCACGGCTGCGGAGGCGGCCGACTGTCCGCGCAAGGACGCACTAGGGACCTCGCGCGTGCTCGCCGTTGACGCCAAGACTCATCCGCGGGTTGGACTGAAGAACTTTCCCCAAACTCTCCCCTTAGCCGACCACGAGGTCGTGCTGACCTTCGACGACGGGCCCCGGCCGCCGTACACGGAAAAGGTGCTGGCGGCGCTCGCGCAGGAGTGCGTCCGAGCCACGTTCTTCCTGGTCGGTAAGTCGTCAGTCCAATTTCCCGAGCTCGTGCGGCGCGCGGCCGCGCAAGGCCATACCATCGCGCACCACACTTGGTCGCATTCGATGGCGTCGAAGACCAGCTTCGAGAAGGCGAAAGAGGACATCGATCGCGGGATTGCCGCCGACGAAATGGCGCTCCATGGCGTATCGACAATGGCGCCTTCGACGCCGTTCTTCCGCTTCCCCTATTTCGATGCGACCCCTCAGACGCTCGAGCTACTCCAGTCTCGGGGCATCGTCGTGTTCGGAGCGGACCTGTGGGCCAGCGACTGGGAGGAAATGACGCCAGACCAGGAGCTGAAGCTGATCACCAGCCGGCTCAATGCCGAGGGGAAGGGGATCATTTTGTTTCACGACGCCAAGGCACATACCGCCGCGATGATGCCCACCTTCCTACGGTACCTGCACGACAACGGCTATCACGTCGTTCACGTCGTTCCGACGGCGCCGCTGCAGAGGAATGCCGACACGCATTGATGGCGGAATGTCACGGCGGCGCAGAGTGGAGTAATCCCGAATCAACTAAGCCTACGTTCATGCTAGCCGGTGCAATGATGAAGGCGGAATCGCGCGTGAGCCGTTTCGGTAGGAACCGCAAAGTGACGTGGATCACTTCAGACGTCTGCCTCATCCTTGCCGTTTACGCGCCGGTAGAAGTGGTAGGCGCAGCTTTCCGTTCGACAAGATCAAGATCGATCGGTGCTTTGTGAAGGACCTTGCGAAACGTTCCGACTGCGTCGCCATCGTGCGCGCGATTCGGGCTTCCGGCGTAGCCTCAACATCACTATGACCGAAAAGGGCGTGGAGAGTGCCGAGCAGCTCGATTGGCTTCGCGTGGAGGGCTGCAACGGGGTGCAAGGATTCTCATTCACCCAGCGCCAAGCCTACTGCTTAGGTAGAGCAGATCTTGCGTCGTTTCGGCGCGAGGGCCTCGATAGCTGCGTAAATTTCGAGCCGGCAGCACCAGGTTTGTAATGATTTGCGCAGATCCAATCGGGGCGATACCGCCCGAGACTGTCGCTCGTGCCCAATGGGCGCCATCTCGGAGCGCATCTTAATCCGCTGAGGTCGTTTCGATCGGCTCACCTATCGCGCATCGCTCGCGTAGACCAAGGATTAGGATCGACACTTGAGTGCGCGCAAAAACTGCGCAGTCAGCGAATCGGGCGCATAAATTCAAACTCTAGTCGGATTAAATTGAGAAACTTTGACTCCAAGGTACGGTACGTTGACCGCGCCGGGCATGTCCGACGGCGAGTAAGCGAAGACGATCTATCGAGGGGAGACCGAGGAATGTTGTAGGCAACGCACAAAGGCGTGTGCTTGCCGCGTGGACTGGCAATGTAGCCAACGAGTTCGTCATAGTCTCGGGTATCCGCGTCGAAAAACCTCGATCCACCGTCGACAAAGCCGGATTGCTACTGTAGGTTAAGTCATCAATTTCGACGCTCTTCTCGCAAGCGCGCCATATTTATTTTGTTGCAGGTCCCCTGTATGCCACGGGGCTCGATCCTGTTCGGTACCAGCAGCACGAATGTCCGCAATCCGCGTCTGCTTCACTAACTCCGTGAGTAATCTCCGCGAACCTCTGAGGGAAATGATGCGATGACTGTGCGCGAACAGCTCTTTGCCCTGTTACGCAACCTTCGGTGGATGATTGTCCTGTCGGTATCCATCTCAATATTGCTGTATCTGCCAGATCAGATCCAGGAGCTCTATCGGATAGCCGCTGACGACATTGGTTGGGTGACCGTCAGGGAGTTCGCCGCCTTGGGCGTGATTGCCGTAATGATCTGGGCAGGCGCGTTTCAGCTCACAACTGCGTCCCTGCCGGAAATCCCCCACGCTACGGGCCGTTTGGCCTTTTACATAAGACTTGCGCCCGTTTTGCTCGGAGCGCTGCCGATAATCGCCGCGACGGCAGGTCAATTGGCGTCGCGCCCAGCGAAAAAGGTCGGGGAGGTCGAGGAAGTCGGAAGTATCTTCCGCATTCAGGACCAGGCGCTCGCGTTTGAGCGTAACGTGCTGCTCATCCTCGCAATAACCATGCTGATCATGCTCGTCTGCTTCGTGATATTTACGTGGCGGATGGGATCAAGAGATCGATCGATTGATCTCGCGAGCCGCGCCAACAATAGCTACTTCATCCGCTACAGGTTTCTCGCGCTCACGATCGGCGGCATCGTCCTGTTGACAACAGCATTCATCCTGCTGCCGGATAGGCTCGCACAATTTTTTGGATCGTTCGGCGTGATCGCTCTCTTTGCGGTTTGCGTCGTTGGTCTCACCGTCCACTTCGCCCTACTGACGATCAAGTTTACCTTTCCATTTATACCGGTTGTCTTTGGCGGCTTGTTTCTGCTTGCCTCCTTGTCGGGAGGCGACGACCACGAACTGCGCACCGTCGCTGAAGCAAACAGCCTGCCGCAAGACGCGCGCGTGTCTGCGGTCGCGGCGTTCCGTGAGTGGCTCTTACAGAAGCCGCGGCTGGAAGAAGCGAGGAGGCTCGGCGAATATCCCGTCTTCATTGTCGCGGCTCAAGGAGGAGGTATCTATGCTGCCAATAATGCGGCGCGGTTTCTTGCGAGGATGCAGGATCTCTGTCCGGCATTTCGACAGCACCTGTTTGCGATAAGCGCTGTCTCCGGAGGCAGCGTCGGTTCCGCCATCTTCGCCGCGGCGCTCCACGCCGAGAATGCGTCCCTTGATTCGAATGCCGACGACGGAAAGACATGCCCGAAAATCGCGGACTTTCTGGCCGGTGTCGGACGAGTCCAAGATATTGATGCCCCCGGCCCAGTAGAGCAGCGCGTTGCAAGCGTCTTGGCGACCGATTTTCTGTCGCCTTTGGTTGCCGGCTTCCTCTTTACCGATTTCACTCAGATGTTCTCTCCGGTCGCGATCCCGGCCTTCGATCGCGCGCGTTTTCTGGAATACACTTTGGAGAACGCCGGCGACAGAATGCTCGACAGCCACAAGGGCACCGGCGATCAATCCAATCTGCTAAGGGCCGACTTTCAGTCCCATTGGACAGCCGGCAACAACATGCCGGCGCTGTTGTTCAACACGACAGATGCGGGCAGCGGCAAACGGGCCGTCATCTCTCCCTTCGATTTCGATCCGCTACACCCGAATGACACGGACCTGTGTATTCTCGCGAGCCTCGAACGCGTGACAACGGGGGCCGACCAAACGGTCAAGAGCCACTCAGTTCGGATTCCGCTCAGCACAGCCGCATTCACGAGCGCGCGGTTTCCATGGGTGACACCGGCAGCGACCGTCTCATTGAAGAATGACTGCATAACCAGCAACCCGCAGGCGCGCCTGGTGGATGGCGGATATGTGGAGAATTCGGGGATCGAGACCGCGCTCGACCTGGTTGAGAAGCTTAACAGCATCAAGGGCACTTCTGATGCGCCAAAATTCCGGATCTACCTGCTGTCCCTGGTGAGCGGGCAATTCGGTGATCATGGTTCATTCATGTTCGGTGAGCTCATGGAGCCGGTACGCGCGCTCTTGAGCACGCGAAGCTCCCGAACCTATGTCGCGCTCCATCATGCAACCAGCATCGATCGTCGGCCCGACGCGGAAGTCACCCCCAGCGTGCAGCGTTTTCCAGCCTTCGGCCGAACCGATATAACAGGCTTGTTCTATAGCCTTCCGCTCGGGTGGACGTTGTCCCAGCAAACCGAAGATATCATCTCACTGAGCAGTGGCCGGTTTTGGGACTGCGTGCCGAAGGACGACTTCGATCAGTCCCGCCAGCGGCAGAGCAACGCTGATTGCCTGCAAGTGAAGTTGTTTCATCTTCTGAATGGATCGGTCGCGTCCGCATTTGAAACGCTCAAAGACGCCAAACTCGCACAGGCTGCCTACGCCGACGAGCTAGCCAAGGAATATCGACCAACTCCAAAGATCAAGCCACAGCCATTGCTTGCCTGTTATGAGAGCAATTGGTTGCAAAAGCGCGGTTATGAGAAATATCAGGATAAAGTCGCATCCTACGCGCACCAGCTGACTGAATCGAGCAAGGACCATTCGCCGGCCCCTTCACCTGTTCCGCCATATCGCAAGAGCTATATGGCATATTTTCAGACCGAGCAGGTCAAAGCCTTGTTGCAAGAATGGGATCGCGTCGAGGAGACGGATCCCCGGATCCTGGCCTATATTCTGGGATCAGTCTCCTACGACAGCTCCGACTTTACGCGCAGCAGCGAGAACTTCTCTTACAGCGCGGTGTCTCAACTCCCGCAGAAATGGCACGATCGCATCGACAAGAACAACGCAAAGCTTGTGGCCGCAAACAGGCCGGCCGTCGACGCGAATTCATTGCTTAACCATCCCAAAGAGTTGGCCAACTTCGTTCTTGGCTACGACGGCAACCCGTTCGGAAATCAGCCCGGAACGGATGACGGATGGCTGTTTCGTCCGCGAGGAATGTATCAATTGGTCGGGCGCGAACAATATCTGGAAGCACAGAGGCAAACGCAACAGCTTGACGAGCTGGAAGGACTTGATCTGCTAACGCTTCCCGACGCCCTAAGGGATGCAAAGATTGCAGCCAAGGTGACGTTCGCTCACTTTCGACTCCATCCTTACGAAAACCATCAGACACTGTTCGAGTTGCTGAAAGATCGTGCGAAGGATTGGACGGCCGTGCGTGCATTGCAGACGGACATGGAACATGCCCCGGCTGACGGCGCGCGCGTCAATGCAAGGAGTGAGATGTTCCTCGGCTGTATCGAGGAGGCGTTGCATCCGACGAAAATCAAGACCCTGCAAAGCCAGTTCTACGGTGATGAATGAGAAGCTTGAGCCGCCGGTCCGTTTTGCTTGTTGAGTGAACGTTGCGCCGAGATTTCGACGACTGATGTTTGAACGTTTTAGGTCTCAACGGAGGATTGCCAATGACGGCAAGGGGTGAAATGTGCGGCTCAAGTTTTCGTCGACGGCTTGCAAGACTGTTTGCGGCGGGGGTAGTGTTCGTCACGGCTTTGGGGGTGGGAGCGGCTCCGGCGCAAACGGCCGCAAAGCCGCTTTCGCCCAACGATGTGTCCATCCTCTTCCCTTCACCGCAGTCGTCGGCTGACCTGGCCAATCTAATCGCGGCATCCGATCTCGCCGGCCGCATAGGAGCTCCGCAGCGACTTTTTTCCGACGCAGACTTTGCACGCTTTATCGCCAACGCCGAGCATCCCGAGCATCCAGGAGTGCCAGACTCAGGCGTACGCCACATCCAGCTGCCCGATGCCGTGAAAAAAATCGACGCCTGGTTTGTTGCCGGCATCAGAATCGACCCGGGCGCGCCGGGATTGTCGCCGGATGTCATTGCCCAGTTTGGCCGACAACCGCAAATCCGCCTCATCATTCAGCCGGTAACCAATGGACCAGACGGATTCAAAGTTCATGACACCGCCGGCCACCTCATCTTTAACTTTAGCCTCGACCCGGATCCGCCTCTCGACGGTTGTGCGCCGTTTTCGCGGTTCAAGCCGGATGATGAAGCTTTCAAGGCAATCATTCGTGACATCGCGACCTTGCGCGATCAACTTGCAGCCGGACATTTTGGCAATGTCAAAATCTCGACTGCTGGTGATCTGAACGTGCATCCGGGCCTTGTTGGGGCATCGGCAAAGGCGTTTCGTGATGCACTCAAGGCCCTGCTCGAGAAGCATCTTTCACCGCAGCGCCTTAACACCATGGCTGTCATGGGCATCTCGCCGCCCGAGCCCTGGATTTTCGTCTCGATGTTAAGGGTCCCGCAGGCTGGCTTAATACCCGTGCCGGGCCCGACGCTTGATGGCGTACACGCAGCGCAGATGTTCAGCATCATTGGCGGAAAACACGTCATCCCGCAGCCGATTACCAACAATCAGAGTCCGATCACCTGTCGTCACGCGGCATTGCAGAATCCGCCTTTAGCAGTGGCCGATCGCAAGGGTGTTTCGACATCCGAGTTCATTGATGGCAACGTGCCCAACAGTCGCATACTCGAAATCGTCAATATCATTGCCGACCCGAAGAAAAGCCACTTCTTCAATACGGATTGCGTCAGCTGTCACACCGAGACGGCGCAGCCACTCGTCAGGAAAGTTCCAAACTTCGCAGTGCCGGGCGTGGACCGAGCGGTCTTGCCAAAGGAAAACTGGAATGTTCGCAATTTCGGTTGGTTCCCATCGTTCTTGCAGGGCGGACCGGCGGCGGCGACGATAACGCGGCGCGCGGCAGCCGAGACGGCCGACGTGGTCGCCTTCATCAATAGCCAATTGCTGAACAAGTAACAGACGCCGTCGCCGTTTCCGGCTGCCGGCCGGCCGGGCTGAACGCGCGAAAGAGATAGATGGAGTACTTGCTATGGGGAGACGTTCTTTCGGCTCTCGCCTTTATTCCTGGGTGAGGCGCTGGCCTCATGTCGCCGGGCTGTTGTTCGCAATCGTCGTCGTCGCGATTGTGTCGGTCGGCTCGGTGTATTTCGCGCCTGAGAAGGTTCGCGATGCAGCTCTTAAAACCAAGAACGACGCAAACCTGCTCGCTCAACTGCTGCCTGCTACCTTGCCGGAGCCGTCGAAAATCGAAAGCGCCTATTGGCTGCCGCAGAATTGGAGCTCGCGCCAGCGTTACTGGTTTCACCACACCTCGCAGGGGACGGCGACCATACCTGTTCCTTATCAATGGTTCCTGGCGTTGGAGCGCCCAGAGCTGTCCTTCTCTTACACGAGCTTGACGGACGACGACTACCTGCGCCGCCTTGGCTTTATCCCAAGTCCTAGCTCAAAGGACTTCGCCCGTAACGCGCCCTCATACGGTTATCACGAAGATCGGTCGAATGCGGGCGGCGGGAGCCCCGGTTGGACTCCAAACCTACCCGACAATCCAAATGGCTTGCCTGTCGGGTTTGCCATCCTTAAGGGCGGCGTCGACCCGGCGACGGGAGGCTCGTACGAAGATCAGATCGGATTGACCTGCGCCGCCTGTCATACGGGGCATCTGGAGTACAAAAATGTCAGCCTTAGGTTCGACGGTGGGCCGGCGATGGTCAATCTCGGGGAGGTTGAACGAGTCGTCGGGCTGTCTATCGGCTACACGCTGATTTTGCCGTGGCGGTTTGAACGTTTCGCCAGCAGGCTGGAGCAGATCAAAGGTCAAGGCGTTGATCGAAAGCAGCTTCGAAGCGATCTGGACCTTGCACTTCAAAAGATCAAAAAACAAAAGGCGCAGGGCGATAGGCTTTTGACGGAACAGGGAGTTGCGGATCTCGATGAAGGTTTCGGTCGACTTGACGCGCTGAACCGGATCGGGAACCAGGTTTTCTATAGCAACCTAGTCGATCCCCTGACCGGCGAACTCGCCGATCCACTCCTCAAGGGCAACTTAGCCCGCCACGATGCGCCCGTGAGCTTTCCGCCGATCTGGGACACGCCGTATTTCCTGTGGGCGCAGTATGACGCCTCCGTTCTCAACGAACTTGTTCGCAATTCAGGCGAGGCGCTCGGTGTCAGCGCGAAAATCAATATGGCCGCGCCCGCGCCCGGACGACCGCTTTTTGCCTCATCGATACATCTATCCGACATCGCGCGGTTCGAAGAGCTTCTGCGCGGCGCGGATCCTTTTTCGGCGGCCGATGCAAGCGGCAGAAAATTTACCGGGCTCGTAGCGCCCAAGTGGAAGGACGCTCAGGAAAAATTCCGGAGCGACCCAGCATGGGGCATTGACGAAAAGCTCGTTGAAAAAGGCCGCGATCTCTATCGCGCGCACTGCTTTGAATGCCACCGAGGCCCGGTCAACGATCCTGCCTTCGACAAAAGATGGCCGGCGGATTCGTTCTGGAAGCCGGAGAACCCCGATCGCTCCGCCAAGAACGAGAAGAATTGGGTGGACATAGGGGGACGCCACTATTTCAATGTGGTCCAGATGCCGGTCACGGCGATCGGTACCGATCGTCAACAATCCGATGTCCTCACCACGCGCCGCGTTCACCTACCCGAGTCACTTGGATTGAGTCCAGTCGATGACCTCAACAAAGCCTGGGCTTGCGGCCTTTCAGCGAACAAAGGGGCAGATCCTCTTTTCGTACTCGCACTCATGGACGTGGTCGGAAAGACAATCGACCAATGGATGATTGCGAACGGCACCTCCGAAGAAGCCAAGCAGCAGATCTGGGGACCCAGGAAGAATTGTCAAAACCAACGAGTCTACGTTGGGGCCCGAGCGAACCATAACGGAAAGGACGAAGATGTTCTTGCGCTCGAACCTCAATATCGGGCGCGCCCGTTGGATGGTGTTTGGGCGACAGCTCCGTATCTGCACAACGGGTCCGTGCCGACGCTGAGACACATGTTGTTGCCGCAGAAGGAGCGGCCAACGTCCTTCTGCGTTGGCAGCCGCGAATTCGATCCAGTCAATGTTGGGCTTGTTACGAAAACACAAGCGAGCGACGCCTGTGCGGCCGGTCTGACGGAATTCAACGTGTCGCTGCTTGGGAACAGCAATCGTGGACATTCGTTTGAAGGCAAGGAAACCGACTTAGCGAAGCTGCCGCCTGGTGTCATCGGGCCAGAATTGACCGACGCCGAGCGGCGCGCACTTGTCGAGTATCTCAAGACGCTGTGAGAGGTCCGTTGCCCGCACGAGAAAGTCAAAGCGAGACGTTTCGAAGTGTCGAAGCCGTTGGCTCATCTCGTCCATACGAGCAGCTCTTCCGTCGGTCGCTTCTCGTGTATTCCCCTGAGGTGGGTCAAACGCCGTCGCATATCACAGATTGTCGAAGGAATGTGAACCAGCCGACTTCCGCTGCTCCAATGAGGATTGACTTGACGTGGGCGGCGTGTTTGAGCAAAATTCCCGTCTGAGGCTGAGCTACGCACATCCTGCAGCTCTTTGTGATGTCGCCAGCAGCACTCCCCTTCTCCGCTACTGGATAAGCGTGATCGGTACATACGTTTCCCATGCCGTTTTTAGGAGTTGTGGGTGACAAGGATTGCCGTGCTCAAACCGGTCTCGTCGCTGCACTCCTCCTGCATGCCCCTCTGGGTCGCTATGCGCGCGCTGCCCGGGTGGCATTTCTCCAGGGCAATGCGCGCGCTCGCACGCCGGAATCTCTGCGCCCAGGACAGCTCAAATTCGAGCATGGTGCACCCGGAATCGACTTCATAGTCGTCGTTGCTGAGGTCGACGCCATACGCGCGCTTGAGCCCATAGGCTGATCGCATATCGTCGAAGCCATTGACGATTACAGACGGTCGCATGTCGCTGATATCGTCAGGCTTGAAATGCAGCGCCTTGCGGTTCGCCCGATCCTTAGCTCCACCTCGGATAGACCGAAATTGCCCTTCCTGAAAAGGTAGCAGGACGCCACCGTGTAGTATTGCGACCTTAAGAATCATCGGACGCCTGGCGGTGGGCACAACGACCGGAATTCTGTGGTCGATAAGACCGGCCAAAGTGCCCGGGTCAAAATCCCAATCAATCTCGTAAGTTGATGGTTCTCCCGGTTTCGGAGCGGCCGGACTCGCTTTTGACCTGCGGTCAGGTGTTGCCGTAGCGCTTGCCCTCGGACTCAACAAAGCGCGCCGAGATTGCTACTTTACCGTTCTCCTGCTCACCCGTTGTCCAATCCGCGCCCTTTCCGATTCTGCCAAACGACAGGATTGCATTTGCCGACGGGCAAGGGCCATGAAAACTCGCGTCGATCCCTCCTTCCTGGCCTCCTCCTGCTTCGCTTCCGCCTTTTTGGTGTCGTTCTTATCGTCTGTCGGAGTGCTGTCCTTGTCCTCTCTCCTGAATGCCCTGGGATTCGCCATGAACGTAATCAGCGGGATGAGGAGCGCCTGGTAATCTTCGATGTCGAAAGGGATCTCAGGTACGCCACCCTGCTCCTTATAGAAATCCTCGGCAACCCCGTTCGAACCGTCCGCGATCGCCTGTTCAAGCCGAGCGTTCCAGCTCGCAAATTGCCAATGAAGCCTGAGACTGGTCAGCTGTTGACCGGAAGCGATGATCTCGTTCTTGGGGTGCTCGCAACCAGATCGCGATCATCGGCGGCGTTGAGTGGCGGCCCTGTGTTTATGGCGAAAGTCACCGGTGGTGACAGGCTGACTGACCCCCGGTCAACCCGCGAGGTGGCCCAAGCCTTATCCAAAGGCCCCTTTCGTCCGCCCATCAAAAAGGCTGCGTTACGATGCGGATCATGTTCCTGGCGTCTCGTTCTCGCCGATCTCCTCGCGAGGTTTAGGTAGCACCGCGCGCGGGTCGCTCAGTCGAGGTCGAGGGCGAAGCCCCTACGCCGAAATTCAATCGCGTGCGACTGGCACTCTGTTCAACGCCATTGGCACGACATGCAGGCCTACGCCCACGAGAACGATCGCAGCCGATGTCAGTACCCGAAAATTCAGATGTTCTCCTAGCACTAACCCAGCCAGAGCGACCCCGAACACTGGGATCAAGAGTGCGATGGGGGAGGTCGAAGCCAGACCAATGGAAGTAATGGCTCGGCCCCAAAGAATCTGTGCCATGGCGAATGACGCAATAGCCACGTAAGCCACGGCCAGCCAGCCGGCGAGCGGCGCTTGTGTCAGCGCTTCGCCCACCGCTGGGGCAGCGGGCCGCATCAGCGCACGCGCAACCCAGACGGCAGGCAGACAGATCAACGCACTCGCACACTGCAAACGGATCACCGTTTCAGACGTTTGCTTGAGCGTCATGTTTGCGATGGCCCAGCCGGCAGCCGAGAGCAGGCATATGGCACTCGCGACCAACGGGGCCTTGCTGCCACCCGTGGCCAGCACTCCGATAAGGCCGACTACGCCCAAGGCACTTCCAACCATCGTGGTAGTCCGCACCGGTTCCCGGAGCATCAGCAAACTGAGAGCCAAGGATATGAAGACCTGAAACTGGATCAGCAACGCCGCGAGACCGGGGGACAAGCCCAGATCAATTGCCAATGTCGACAGCAGATATTGGCCGATGCCAGAGCCTAGAGTGTACGTGAGCAGAGTTCGGGCAGGCACACGCGGCCAACCGACAAGAGGGACCAGCATCGCCACGATCGAAAACCGCAACGCGGTCAGCAGATATGGATCGAAGTGGTCAAGTGCAAGTCGCACCGCGACGAAATTGCCGCCCCATAAGCCAGCAGCCCCAATTGCGCCTGCATAAGCACTGCGCTTGAGTATCATGTTCGCACGTCCTGCGAGCGCAAGCCAACGGAAGCGGAAACATCAGCGATCGTGCGATACTCGGCGTTAGCTCGAGACCGAATCGGTACGTAGGAAAAGACTTCAGCCCTCAAGCCTTTCAACAGCTCAAGCACGGACTGCCCCAGTAAATCGCCTCTCCGTTTGGAATCGGTGCTCGTAGCTCGCGCCATAACTGCGGCCCGAACTTGCGGCCCTATTCGCCCATCTGAACAGTCCCTGTTGTTGACGTAGGTCTTTTGCAGTCTCCTCATATTGAGGCGATGGTCTATAAAAAATTGCTCATCGAGAGGAATTGAAATGTCGGTTGCAGCTGTCATAGAAGCGTCGTGCATTCAATTTTGAATGGTGCATGTTGACGAGATGACCTCTCGAGTCAAACGACGCGTTTTGGTAGGTTGCATGACAATAATACCAGGCAGATATCCTTCTCTGTGGAGTCTCGACTGAGACTTTCCTACGTCGATCGGCACACAGAAGAAGCGGGATACTGGGATTGTGCAGTTCGCTGCGAGACGATTTCTAACGTTTGTCGTGCGATATAGCCAACGGCTCCGGTCTTTGGAGCTTTTGCTCGTTGCCTCGATCAACGACGTTCCACACCAGAACAGCCCTTGTAGCTGCTGCGCTGCTGGTCAAAATGAGAGCGATCACAGATGACCGTCAGAAAAATTCGATGTTTCCAAGACCTCATCTCTATTCCCGACAAGAGTGCGCCAGTCGTGACATTGTTCAGCGGCGGCCTAGATAGTTCGTACCTCCTCTGTTTCTTGTATGAGGCGGGCTTTACGAGTGTAACGGCGCTTTGTGTTGACCTCGGCGAGGCTGTCGAAGCTGAGGCGCTGGAGACGACCGCCAAGCGATTTGGCGCGGAATTGCTGATCGAAGACCGTAGGGTGGAGTTTGCAGACCGATACGTGAAGCCGGCCCTTAAGGCCCACGCGAAATACCTCGACATCTACCCGGTGAGTTCATCTCTCTCTCGCCCCTTGGTCGCGCAACGCGCGGTTTGCGTCGCGTTGGAGCGCAATGCGGGCGCCGTGCTGCACACCGCGAACCAGTCTCAAAACAGCTTGCGGCGCTTAAATACGGCGATATCTGCCGAAGACTTTTTAGGGCTTTTCGGCAGCCCTTACGAATACAGCGCCTTGTCGCGCGAAGACAAGGCGAGGGCGTTGGCGGGCTACGGTTTGACGTATTACGCCGGTCGAAAGCTTAGCGGTGACGCGAACATCTGGTGCCGAGAATTTGAATCGGGCCCATTGGATAACCCCGAAGCCTTTACGCTCCCGGAGGAAGCTTTCACTTGGTCACGGCGCCAACCTGACGTTGCCCCTTGCTCAATTTCCCTCGGCATCGAGGAGGGTGAACTCGTCCAGGTCGACGGTGAAGCTGTGGCGTTTGCGGATGCAATTGCTCACCTGAATGCGCTGGTCGGCTCCTACGGCTTTGGCCGATTCCTAGGATTGGAGCACCTGGACGAAGGCGAGAAGGTTCTGGAGGTGCGTGAGGCCCCAGCTGCGTTCATCTTGATGCAGGCCCTTCGGCACCTGGAAACCGCAACCTTGTCTGCGAACTCCATGATTCTGAAGCAAGCCTTGGAGAGAAGTTGGACGCTCGAAGCCGTGGAAGGGAGATGGAACTCGGACGTAAAGGCGGCCGCGGAAGCAGGCATATTGTCGCTCGCTCAACGCGTGACCGGAACGGTCCGCTTTGACATCGATCATCAATCGTGCCTGCCAAGTTCAATTCGCGCTGACCGCCCGCTTTACCTCACTAATCGTGATACTTGGGAAATCGAAAAGGCCCGCGAGCGCGGCACGCGTTCGCGGGCTGATTTTTTGCGGAATTACTTCGACGAGACTCCCAAAAGAAACCCAAAGTCGCGCTCAATTGAAACTCGCTTGATATCGGCTTCTATGGCTACCGGAAAGGTTGGCACCCCGCTTGTCGATGCATTGACTAGCGATGGGTACTGGGTAGAACGCGGCGCGAAGAACTTCGAACGCTGGGACTTCTACGATCCTCAGAGTTGGCATGATTTTGCGACGTGCTGGGATGATCTTCCGCTCGACGAGTATATGCGAGACGGGGGAACATATCGCTTTCGCCGCTATAGCCAGCTTTTCTACAGCGCGAATGATGGCCATCTAGCTCTGCTTCCTCACGCTCCCTACGAACAGTCGGCGATGATCAATCGGCTCAACGGAGGTTTCCAACGGCACTTCGAGGCGATCGACGGGCGATTTCTGGAGAACAGGTTTTTCCAAGGTCTGATGCGGTGGATGGGCTCTAGCTACAGTGCGGCCGCCGGCCATCTCAACTGGAATATCAAACTGCACCCGTACCGTATTGTCGCGACCGAGAGGCCTGGGGAGCCGAGTCCCGAGGGTCTGCATCGCGACGGCGTCGACTACATCTGCTCGTTCATGGTGCGGAAATGCAATGTCAACGGCGGCGAAACAGTTATAACTGATGCGAACGAAAATGAACTGGTCCGTTTCACGCTGGAGATGCCGGGCGATATTATGATTGCTGATGACAACATCGTCATGCACGGTGTGAGCCCGATCCAAATGATTAACAGGAAAAAATCTGTTGCTTACCGTGACGTGCTGGTCTGCGCGTTCACCAAGGACTGATCCCTCAACGCTGACGAGGGCGATCATGTGGTTCGCGCTTGCTCGCTGGTTGCCCTCGGCTGTTGTGACACTTCCTATCTCCTCTGGTAGTTCAGGCACTATCAATCTGTAACGCTTCCGTTGCTCTCTGAGGAGAGCGTACGTTCATCGAGCTCATCCTGGGGTGGAGGGATCACCGGCATCGGGTTCTCGTCGTGGGTTCTCGATCCCTTGTCAGCACGTCGAATCAGGCTACGCGACCACTCCTCAGGTGCATGGGCAAGCTCCCGACCAACCCGCAACCTGAGGGCATTCAAGTGGAGAGGTCGAGGCTCATGAACTGGTTGTGCGGGCTTTCCTGATAGTCGGCGAACCGCTCACAGGAAAGGAAGCCCGCGTTGCGGTAGAGCGCGACCGCAGGAGCGTGCAGCGCCGCGGTACCGGTCTCGAGGCTGAGGCGTGCATACCCTCGGTTGCGGGCTTCAGCAATGATGTGGTGCAGAATAGCGCGACCGACCCCGGTCCTCCGTGCGGCGGGCGAAGCGCGCATCGACTTCACTTCTCCATGCGTGCGATCCAGTTGCTTGAGAGCACCGAATCCAACCAGCACATGACCCTGCCAGGCCGTCCAGAAAGTAACGGCCGCGCCCGAAAGGCCAGTCGCGTCCAGCGCTCGCGCGTGCTCGCCCATGACGCTGCGCAGCTCTCTTAAGTGATATGCTAACAAGTCGGCGACATATGGCGCCGTCGGATCGTCCTGCCTGATTTCCACTTCACGCCCCGTCATTGTACTCAACCAACCAGTCGGCACTAGCGGCAGTTGCGGATATATTCAAGGTCATTCTTCATTGTGCAGCCAGGATTGGCATTGTGATCGAAAGATCGCATTGCATCGGTCCACGCGGCGGACGCCGATCGTGGTCGCCAGTAATGGCCAAATTCGACCGAGTAGTCAGGAACAAGACGCGCTCCCCGACCCACGATCTTTGGATCCAAGCGGCTAGAGAATCTTAAGCACGATCTCGACTGATCGCGCAAGCTGCCTAGCCGGTGGTTTCTTCTGCACAGATGACTGACGCAGATCACAATCGTGCAAACTCCTCGAGAGTGAGATGTACGTTCGGAATGTCCGTCTGACTTCGCGGCGGATGGACTTCGCCCGCTTCGAAGGATTCGAGCTAGTCGGGCCGCGGCCATGGGGGCCGAGTGTGGCCGCGGTATCCCTGTCGGCGAGGATGCGCGCAATGGTGCTGCCAACCAGCGCCTCCATGTCCGGTATCACAGTGGCCAGCGTGTGCCCGTCGTAGGGATTGCCTGCCAGCGCCTTCACATGGGTGACGAACCGGCAACCCTTGGCTGGCTGAGGGTGGTCGCGACGGAGACTTTGACACCGAACTCGTAAAGCCGATGGGCCTTGCCTTTGCCGATACATTCGACTTCCGACGCGTGCAGAGAGTAGACCTTCGGACCGGGTTGACGCCGTTGCTGCTCGCGCACGCGCCGCGCCAGCGCCAGCAGCTTTGCGAACGCCGCTTCGAGCCCGCCATTCCCCCCCGATCTTACGACCGATGTCGCGGATGAAGCGGCCGAGATAGGTGCGCAGCTTCTTCAGGATCCGGTTGGCGTGCTTGAACTGTTTGGCATGGGCATAGCGCTGATGCTGGATCAGGGCGATCTTATCCAGCTGCGCATAGGACTGGCGTAAATCCCCCGTTCAGCTGCGCCAGCCGCACCAGCTTCGCACGGGCCGGTTCAGAAGCTTGGCATCGATGGGGAATGTCACGTTCTTGGGCTGAACCGTGGTGTCGACGATCACCCATGGCAGCTCGGACGGTTTGATCGCCTTGGTCCTGGTGGCAACCGACAGGCTCTCGTGGATCAGCGTAACCAGCCGCTTTCTCGCCCATGCGGTTGCGCCAGCGCGCCAGCGACGAACGGTCGAACACCAGCCGGTGATGGAAGAACTCCCCGCCACCGAAGTATTGGTAATAGGATTCTCGACCCACCGCTCGCACAGCACCTCGTCGGAGAGGTCGTCGGTGTGCTTGAGAATCGCCAGCCCCGCCATCAGGCGCGTCGGCAGCGGCGGCCGGCCGGGATCATCGGTGTAGAACTCGCCGAACCGCTCCTCCAGGCACCCCCAATCCACCGTCAGCGCCACCAGCGGATGCTTCATCTCGATGATCTGGTCGAGCCGCGAGCGGAACAGATCCTGCTCTCCCGTCTCCCGTCTCCCGTCGTTCCGGTGGCCGCATTGCCTCTTGGTCCCTCGCCAAAGCTTCAAAGGCGAGTGAATCACAAATCAAGTTTGCAAGGAATCTGGAGGGTTCTGTAGGGTCGCGCTCACGTGCTGGCGCGGCATGCGCAGTTACGCGACCTCATTGAAGCCGGATTGAACGAAGGCGCGGGCGGGTATGCGCGGGTTTGCAGCTATGGGGATTGTTGGAGATCGCAAGGCCCGGTCTGCCGGCTCGGCACGTGAGGCAGAGCTGCGAGATGTGTGCATCGGGGAAGAGTTGAGATCAGGCGCGCTTTGCCGGAGATCGCGACAGGCGTTTTGCTGCATCGGACGGTTGTTGTCGCGCCGTGTGGCAGCACGGATTCGACAGCGTCCGCGAGCGGAATGACGAATGGCGATCGTT
Source organism: Bradyrhizobium sp. JR4.1 (assembly GCF_040548605.1). NCBI lineage: Bacteria > Pseudomonadati > Pseudomonadota > Alphaproteobacteria > Hyphomicrobiales > Nitrobacteraceae > Bradyrhizobium > Bradyrhizobium sp. JR4.1. The sequence goes on along the minus strand of NZ_JBEPRY010000002.1, from coordinate 2,350 downwards.
TGCACGGCATGACTTGGCTCACGATGTATCGCACCGGAACGGGGATGTTTGAGGACTGGAGCGGTTGAAGCTGTGTCGAAAGCGCTCGACGATGCGCATGACGCCACCACACTCAGGACAGGCGGGAGCCTTGGGCCACGTCAGAGCGTCCGACTCCACAGGCGACGGCTCGCCATCGTTTGCCGCTGTCCGCTCACGATCGAGAAGTTTGCGGCAAAGGGCGAGTTTGGCAGCGCGATGGCTGTTGGCCATGAAGCCGAAGTGGCGGATGCGATGGAAGCCATCGGGCAGCGTGTGAAGAAGGAAGCGGCGGATGAACTCGTCGACCTTGAGCTTCATGATCTTTGTCGTGCCGTTCTGGCGGTACGTGATCCTCGTCGAGGGCGACGAGCCGGCTGTTGGCTATTGCAACGCGATGGGTATAGCGGCCGAGATAGGCCAGCACCTGCGCGGGGCCGCCGAACGGCCGTTTGGCGTAGACGACCCAGCTGATGCGCCGCATGGCGACGAGGTGAGCTGTGAAGGCAGCAGGCTCGGCCAGGGATGCGAGATCGCCGAAGAAGTTCAGGGGGCCGGCGTCGAAGGCGGCGGTCAGACGTTCGAGGAACAGGCGTCTGAACAGCCGGGCGAGCGGTTTGACGGCCAGGAAGAACTTTGGTCGGCTGGCAATCCAGCGCGCGCTATCGGGCGAGAGGCCGCCGCCCGGGACGACGCAGTGGACGTGGGGATGGTGCGTCAGCGCCTGCCCCCAGGTGTGGAGGACGGCGACGACGCCGATCCCGGCGCCGAGCCGGCGTGGATTGGCGGCGAGCGTCGACATTGCCTCGGCGGCGGCTTTGAACAGGATCGTATAAACGATGGCCTTGTTCTGAAAGGCGATCGCGGCGATCGGAGCCGGCAGTGTGAAGACGGCGTGGAAATAGGGAACCGGCAGCAGGTCGGCTTCTCGCGCGGCGAGCCACGGGGCTCGGTCTGGCCCCTGACACTTCGGACAGTGCCGGTTGCGACAGGTAATGGGCGACGCCCATTACCTGTCTTATGGGCAAAGCCGGTAATGGGGAGCTGGCGATCGCGATCACCGTATTTTCCTGTGTATTGCCGCTCTCGAGCTCTCCATTACAAGTCGCCCGTGCGGCCCCGTTGGGTCGGCCACTGATGGCCGGTCACATACGGAGACGAACATGTTGGAGACGTACTTTTCGGCGGCGAAGATGCTGGGGCATCTGCGCAGCGGGCCGAGCGGGCCCTACCTTGACGGGTTTGCAGCGGCACTGGAGCAGCAAGGCTATGGCCCCGAGACAGCGGTACGCAATTTGCGAGCGGCGGCTCACAGCGGCCATGTCATGGCCGAGCAAGGCGCGGGCCTAACGGACATTGATCTCGCCGCGTTCGACGAGCACCTGCGCACTTGCCGGTGTCCACGCGCCAAAGGCGGCCGGCGCAACCACCACACCATCTACGGTGCCAGGCTCTTTCGTCGGCACCTCGTCGAGCTCGGCCTTTGCCGGTCCGCAGCCGTGGGGCAGCACCCGCCGAGCCGCAGCTGGTCGCCGACTTCAAGACGTGGCTGCGCAAGCATCGCGGCGCATCCGATCCCACCGTCAGGCTCTACGCCCGCGACGCCGCGGGCCTGATGATGGAGCTTCGATCTGACCCGGCCGGCTGGAGGCCGAACGATGTCCGCAGCTACGTCCTGGAGCGCGCGAGCAATAGCGGGAGTGGCACGATCGAGAAGATGACGACGAGCCTGCGGGCTTTCCTGCGGTATCTCGCAGTCGCAGGCCGTTGTCAGGCAGGTCTCGACGGCGCCGTTCCGGCCTACGCTCATTGGCAGCTTGCCGACATGCCCCGGTATCTGTCGACCGAGCAGGTCGACCGGCTGATCGCTGCCTGTGACGGCGACGCCGGCGCGCGCCGGCGTGATCGTGCGATCGTTCTTTTGTTGGTGCGCCTCGGCCTGCGGGCCGGTGACGTGGCGCAACTGCGCCTCACCGATATCGAGTGGCAAACAGGGTCGCTGCGGGTCTGCGGCAAGTCGCGCTACGAGGTCCGGCTGCCGTTGCCGCAAGACGTCGGGGATGCGATCGCCGCCTACCTCGAATGCCGGCCGTCTACCCGCCGGAGCGATCTCTTGTTCCTGCGTACGATCGCGCCGTGCCGGCCATTCCGACGAGGCGACGGCATCTCGTCGGTGGTAAAGCGCATCATGAAGCGGGCCGACATCGTGGCGCCGGTCAAAGGGGCCCACGCTCTGCGGCAAACCGCGGCGACCGAGATGCTGCGCCACGGCGTGCCGCTCGACAAGATCGGCCTCGTCCTTCGGCATCGCGGCATCGACACGACGGCCTAT